>CAYILR010000015.1:73393-80886 GCA_964364175.1 uncultured Bacteriovoracaceae bacterium | reverse complement strand
AGGAGGAGGAGGAGCCTGCTGAGGAGGAGGAGGAGGAGCCTGCTGAGGAGGAGGAGGAGGAGCCTGCTGAGGAGGAGGAAGCCGGCTCGGACGTGGACGCCCTGACCGACGAGGAGATCGCCGCTCTGGAGGCGGAGGGCCTGCTCGAAGGCTCGGCCGTGTTCAAGCGCCCGGCTCGTCGTCCTCTCATTCGCAAGCCAGAGCCGAAGGCCCCGGTGCGCGCTACCAGCGTCGAGGCTCGCCTCGCGCGCGTCCAGTCTCGTCTCAACACCCTGCTCGCCATGGACGGTGAGGAGATGGTCGAGGAGGTCGTCGAGGACGACCTGGAGGCTCCGCTCGATGAAGCCCCGCTCGGTGGGGACGACATGGCCCTTCTTGATGAGGAGGAGGAGGAAGACCTCACCCCTGAGGAGATCGCCCTGTTGGAGGAGATGGGCATCGGCCTGGAGGCATCCAGCCTGATCATCGCTTCATCCAACGTCCTGTGGGCGGCGAAGAAGCGCAAGAAGGCCACCAAGGCGCAGAAGGCAGCCTCGGCGAAGAAGTGGAAGGGTGCCAAGGTCGTCGGCCGTTCGATGGCCAAGCGTACCAAGAAGGGCAAGTTCTACGTCACAGTGTACCGGAAGAAGGGCAACCTTACCGGCTCCTACAACCTCTTCTACAAGAAGAAGCCCGTCTTCAAGAAGCTCAAGGCACCGTCCGGTGCATCGAAGGCTGTCCAACAGCGCATCGCGAAGCACAACGTGCTCGCCAAGGCGAAGATGGTCAAGGAGTCGCCGTTCGCGGCCAAGAAGAAGTGATCTTGAACAGAAGTCGGTGCCGTGAGGTGCTGCACTAGGGGGCTGAAAGTTCAGTTCCTGCCGTCCGTCGAAACCACCACAGGAGAAGAAAATGGCCTCTAAGAAGAAGCGTGTTTCCGTCAAGAAGTACGATCGCAAGAAGACCGTCGCCAAGCACACGCGCCGCAAGGGCGTGAAGGGCAAGCGTCGTCTTCCCAAGAAGTGAGCACAGCGCTCACGCCGCGTAGGTGAATCCAGTCATGTACTGATTCACCTACGCACTCTTTCCCTGAGTGCTGAGAAGCTCGTCTTTTCAACACTCAAAGATAACAGGGGCTCCCCGCCCACGTCCGAACAACTTTCCTCGTTTCATTCTGTCTCAAATTGGGGCCGCCCAAACCGAGACGAGGAATAGGCCCCAAACAGGAGTTGTCCATGACATTGGTGATGCCACGTCAGGACTTCTATCGCAAGTCGCGGGAGCCCGTGGTCGGCGGAATGCCCGCCTTTGCGAAGAAGCCTGGTCAGAAGGTCGAGGCCGCCGGAGGCCGTCTCACGAACGATGCAGGCGACATCAACGCCTACGATCTGAAGGATCTGTCCCAGAAGATCAACGCCATCCATGCGATGGTGCAGTCGGGCGAGATTGGTGCCGATGGGGGTGAAGACACCTCCGGCGCCAAGCTCAAGGCCCAGAAGGAGCGTCACGAGGAGCTTCTCTCCGCCTTCTCCAGCGGTGATGACCGCATGAAGGTGATGGGCGAGGTCTTCGCAGAAGACGTGTGGGAGACCCTGAACCGTCAGGGCTTCACCAGCCAACTCGTCGCCCGCAAGGACGTCGTGGATGGCACCGACAACCGCATCCGTATCCGTCGCAAGGACATCACCGCCTTCCAGGTGATCAACGACGGTGAGGGAATCGCGCAGATCGTCGAGCAGGCGTACATCTACCCGCAGGACTACTACCTCCAGTGCCAGGTGCTCGTTGAAGAGCGTGACCTGGCCCAGGCTGGTCCTGAGTTCCTGGACGAGAAGTTCCAGGACGCGCTTGAAGCGGTGATGGTCCGTCAGGACCGCATCCTTCGCTCGCTGCTCCTGGCCACGGCCGGCGTGTTCAACGCTCCGGTGTCGTTCGCGACGTTCAGCCCGCAGTCGCTCACCGCTCTGCGCACGCAGGTCGCGTCGAACGGCATCCCGGCTGCGCACATGCTGTTCAGCTTCGACATCTGGGATGACATGATCGCCGATGCGGCGTTCACGACCTGGTGGGAGCCTGTTCACAAGTACCAGTTGATCATGGAAGGCCGCCTCGGCTCCCTGCTCAACATGAAGTTGATCACCGACGGCTTCCGCTACCAGACGCTCCGCGTCCTGGAGCCCGGCGAGGTCTTCGTGCTCGGTACTCCGATCGCGCTCGGCCAGCGCGGTGTCCGTCGCGAGATCCAGAGCACGGAGATCAATCATTACCCCTTGGGAGCCCCGCGTCGCGGCTTCTACCTCATGGGGATCGAAAGTTTGCATGTGCAAGACCGCCCGGTCAGTATCGGGACCCGTGTGTAGCGTCTGACCTGTAGTCAGACTCTAGCTTGACGACGTGACTCGGGCGGAGTATGATGGTTTCGGCCATCGACTCCGCCCGAGGTGTTTCATGAGCGTCACGGTTCCTGATTGGTTGCCAACGAGTTTCAACGGTCAGCCGGAGATCTGGAAGTTCTCTGCCTTGTCCTTGATCGCAGTCTCGTCACAAGGCCGCGTCTTCAACGTCCGCACCACGCGCTTCATGCGTGGTGGGGACTATGGCAAAGGCCATCTGGGTGTCAACACGGACGTAACAGGCGGCCAAAAGTTCAGCCTCATCTCGCGTCTCGTCGCCGAAGCCTTCGTACCCGTGCCGCCCGATCTTGCAGGCAAGCACCCGCGCGTCAAGCACCTGGACGGCGACGTGAAGAATAACGTCGCCACCAACTTGGTTTGGACACTCCCGAACCAAGGCGTCAACCAGGGCGACGATTGGGTACCGCTCGTTGAGCCCATCTCTTGTCGAGAGCCGTCAGGAGAGTCTCATCAAGAACGCTGGGCTCGCTTCCGCGGCTCGCAATACTACGTGTCAACGCTCGCGCGTGTCTTCTCCGCCAAAAGCATGAAACTGATTCGGGCGCACCGAGAAGAAACTGGATATTGGCGCACCGGCCTGAGAGGGCTCGGTCACTTCTTCCTCCACCGTCTCGTCGGCGAAGCGTTCGTCCCCGGCCGGACTCCGGAACGTGACACTGTAAATCACAAGGACGGCAACCCCAACAATAACGCCGTATGGAACTGCGAATGGGCGACGCCACGGGAACAGGCTGTCCACGCAGCCGAGACTGGCTTGTTGCCATCTGGTTCTAGCCATCACAACGCAAAGCTCACCGACGAGCAGGTCACCGAAGCACGGGCGCTCTATGCCTCCGGTGAATGGCCGTTTGAGCGTATCGCACAGCACCTCGGTGTAAGCCGGCAGTCCGCAACACGAGCAGTCCTGGGTGAGACGGATTACGATGCCAGTCTGCCGCCGTTGCCAACAGATCCCGCTGTTGCAACGCTTGCGAAGCAACAAGCGGCCATAAGGTATCGAGCCCGAGACGCTGACCAACGTGCTGCGGTCAAGGCCATGCGGCTTCAACGACCCAAACGGACCTCAACGGAACGGCTTGATGTGGCCACGGTGCTCGCCCTTCGTGCTGCGCTCAAGAGCGAACCTGCGCAAGTCGTCGCTGATCGCTTCAACTTGAACCTCTACACGGTCATGGCTGTCCGCGACGGGCGAACCTACGCTTGGGTCACGGGTCCTGACTCTCAGCCACCAAAGACTGGCCCAAAGTTCGACAAGCCTGAAGAAACAGACCGTCTTGTCGTGACGGCCGACCTGGTCACGCGCATCCTGGAGCTACGCACGGGTGGTAAGAAGCTCAAGGACATTGCCGGTGCCGTTGGGCTGCACCCAGGCACCGTCAAGCTGATCGTCGGTGGAAGGCATCCGCTTCAAAAGCGTGGCCTGGCGCCAGGCCCGTCAACGAGACGGCCGCGCGAGCAGCCCGTCGCTGCTGACGGACATTGACCATGCGGTACTACGACTTCAAGAAGCACTGGACCCGGAAAGTAGAACCTCACCTGGAGGACCCGCTCCTGCTCGACGTCTTGGAACAAGACTTCGGGCTCTTTCTCCGAGAGCGCGGCCGGGTCAACGGGTACACCCCTCAAGTGTTCAAGAGGGGCATGTACCCAGCGGACTTCGAGTCCTGTTACTGGCAAGAGGGCCATCGTGGTCCAGCACCGAGGTACTGGCGTTATGTCAGGCACTCAGCTTGTCACTGGCTGGTGAACTTTGCGCTTCGGCTCGCCGTTTTGTCGGAGCCCACGAAGCCGTGGCGCATCGTAACCAGCGACCAGCATTCCACGGTTTGGGATGGTGGGGACGTTCTGTTCGACTTGCAGTTTTCAGCCTTGGGCACTCCTCCAGAAACAGCCTGGCAACTTGCATCTGTTGGCGGGTCCGTTCTCCTTCCTGGGGATTTCTCAGATCCTGGGGTCATGGTCGTCCCCTCGCGCGGAAAGGCCACACCAAAGCCCAAGTAGCGGTATCCTCACCGACGCACTCTGAGGAGGGAGGCCACCATGCCCGGCTGGGTCGACACAGCTTCTGAGGAGAAGGCTTGGAAGAAGGCCAAGGGCATCGTGCGTCGTCAGCGCAAGAAGAAGGAAGATGCCTTTAACGATAAGGATTGGGGCCTCGTCACTCACATTGCGCAGTCCATCCTCAAGTCCTCGTTCATGAAACCGGATCAGCCCGTCGACGAACAGATGGTGTTCGCTCTTGCTCGTGTTGAGCACATCCTTGAAGCCAGGAAGAAGAAGGCCAAGAAAGGCCAGGACGAAGACCTCCCGGAGGACAGCAAGGCGATCGTGGAGGCTCTGAAGAAAGTGATGGGCACCGGCGGCCAGAGCATCGCGCTTTTGCGGCGAGCGAAGTCTTCTGGGATGAAGATGGAGGATGCTCAGATCCTAGCCAACGAGCTTTCGGCTGTCGCTGGGAAGCTGGCACAACTCCTCGACAGTGTGAAGTGAACTGATGGCACAAGGAAGAGTTTGGGACTTTGGCGCGCTTCTAACCCAGAACCGCTTTAAGAGCTTCGCGTCGCGGTTGTTCACACCTGGGCTCTATGAGGGATTCGCGCCTTCGATCTTGACTCCCACGCTGCTGGAGTTCGATCCAGGCACGTATCTGCTACCCAACGGTGTGCTGGCTCACGAGTCAGCAGGCGTTCAGGTCACGGTGCCAACGCCCGCGATACCTGAGGACTACACAGTCACGGCCGATCATGATGATATACAAGGCATCGGTGGTAGCCCGGCTTACTACACGCTGCGCAACGGTATCCTGGCCCGTTCTGGCGATCCCAACCCGAATTCCCTGGCTGTGCTCTGGATCAGGCACACAGGAGCTACGCCGCTCGCTACGTCGATGCTGAGTCAACCGCCCGTCTTGCAGGCGGGTTCGCTTCTTAGCGTTATCGAAGATGGTGTTATCCCTGGCCCGTTCCCTCAACGCTGTGACGTGGTGAAGGGGCCGAACATCACGGATTCTCAGACCAAGCACTCGTCTGGTGCGCAGAACTTGGGCCTGCTCCTCTACAACTCGGCGGCCAGCGGCATCCAGACGTACCAGTTTCGGCTGCCCTTGCCCCTGCTTCGTCCTCGACAGATCGAAGTCTTTGCTGACATCCCGAGCCTAGGGGCTATCAGCCTCACCACGGCTCCGTATCAGGTCTACGACTCGCTGGGCGCGGTCCTTAGCGCTACTCCTTCGATCATCAACGGCCCCATCACGGCCCTAGGATCGACTCCGGCCGGCACCTTCGTCCTTGGGAACTACGACGCCGATGTGAACCCGCCGGTGTCATTGGGCGTGACGGTGTCCATTCCGGCGCTCACGGCTGGCGTCTTCATCAAGGCGTTCAACCTCGTTGCCGACTAGCCGGTTGACGAGCACCCCGACCGCCCGCTACACAGACCTCCCAGCGAGGCTCTGTGACGAAACCGAAGATCGTGCAGGTCGGCGTCATCGGTGCGATGCAGCGAGCCCATCCTGCGCTGACGCAGTTGTGGCTGCAATGGACGGGGATCCCGGACCTGGACCGGGCCACGTTCGAGATGCGCAAGGCCGACGACGGGCCGATTGCAACTCAGGTACAGTTGTTGGCACGGCCTCGTGTCCAGGAGACCTGGCGCCAGTTCTGCGATGTGCTCGGCGTGCCTCCTAACGCTGACGAACGCCGACAGATGCCAATCTACCTCGGAGCACGAGCCCCGCAGCACGGCGTTTTCTGGACCGCGATGAAACACCGCGAGCTTACCGAGGTGGACGGACCTTTGGAGTGGTGGTGGCGCCTCTTGATCTTGCGCTACCGCGGTATCCAACGTGCTTCCCAAACTCTCATTCGTGCCGCCATCGGCGATGAGCCCGCCCTTGATAAGGGGCTCGTGACGTTCCCGAATCCTTCTTTGAGGGAGGAAGGGCGCTATGCGAAGCATTTGATAGATGGTTCCTACAAACAACCGACTCATGTAGTAGTGGTCCTGCGAACGAATCAAGCTGCTCGTCATGAGGGCTTGGCCTTCTCCCTCGGAGACGCTAGCTTCCGGGCTCGTTTCATCTCGAAGATGATCGACCTGGCTGTGATTCGCACGTAGAGGACTACTACACATGGCGTTTGTTGGCTTTGCTGTAACCAATCCGCTTGCAGTGATGTCGATGCTCGACGTCGGACGATGGCGAGCCGTGGTGTGGGCGGATACGCCTCGGACCATCGGGCGTTACACCAGCTTCACCAACTCCTCGAAGCAAGACGCCCGCAAGAACATCTTGCTTATCTTCGGAGCAGCGAATCTCAGCAAGGTGCTCAAGGACCAGGATAAATTCTTCTCAGTCCTAGTGTTCGACGACCTACAGAATCTGCACCAACTACGAACGACGATTTCGGACTTTGAGATCGTCGACATTGTCCCACAAGCCAACGGTGGCGCTATTCCCAAGCACCTGGCTCCTGCCGAAGTCGCTTTGATCGTCGAGCGCGCTGGCGTTCCGGCTATCCAACCGAACTTTCTTGCCCAACTGACTTCGTCCCTCGGCCGCCGCCGGCCATCTGTGCTGGAGACGACGAGCAGGATGCCGTTGCCAGAGGCCGTGCCCGAGTCTGGTGCTCAGCGCCTCCTGTTGGACATGAAGACCGCGTTGGAAGCAGAGACATCGACCATCACGTTTCCCGTCGTGCTGGACGTCTTCCTACGCTTCCTGTTCCGCATGGTGCCGAGGTCTACCGTCACGACCGCGGTCACCAAGAAGCTGCCTTTGGATGTGAAGGAGATATGGCAGGATGCACTGACCTTCGCCGAATCCGAAGTAGGGCTCAGCATGGCGCGAGCCTACCAGAAGCTCTGTCAAAGCAAGGACGTTGACTATCGAACAGGTCACGCCGTGGCCGATTTTGGGCTCAAGCCGTACTCAGGGGACTTCCTTTACTTCACGTCAATCTTGCCGCCACATAGAGGTGCTGATTTCCTCGACGAGCTTCGCGATAAGATGAAAGAGCCCAAGCCAGTGATACCAAGATTCAAACCGCCGGGGGGGGGGGGGCGGGGGGGGGGGGGGGGGGGGGGGGGGGGGGGGGGGGGGGG
>CAYILR010000015.1:0-73383 GCA_964364175.1 uncultured Bacteriovoracaceae bacterium | reverse complement strand
TTCAAACCACCCCCGCCCCCGCCCCCGCCCCAGGGTAAGAAGAAAGGGGTGAAGAAGGCCCGGAGTCGGTGGTAGACAGGTCCGTCGGTTGAAGGCCACCCTGTCCTTACGTCGCCACGGGACCGGCGACGACAAGCAACACCGAGGATATATGTTGGACATCGCACAAGCGTCTCCCATTGGCTCCTTTACTTTTCGTCGCAAGGCAGCTTCGCCAACCGACCTAGACACCTTCCTGGCCAAGCCCGTCAACTGGGGACCCATTGGCCTTGAAGTCTTCAACCGTACATACGCACAAATCACTCCTGCTGATACCAAAGAAACCTGGGCCGAGACGGTAGTCCGAGTCGTCGACGGCAACTTGGGCCTCGTGGACAGTCGCTACGTCGAGCCTGACGAACGCGAAGCCCTGATCAAGCTCCTGTTCGACATGGGTGCCCTCCCTGCTGGCCGCCACCTCTCCGCCAGCGGCAGAAAGGGCCGACAGTTCATATTCAACTGTCATGTCAGTCACATTGACGAGAACGAGCCCTCGGCGCACTACACCTTTCTGTTCGACGAACTGATGCAGGGTGGCGGCGTAGGAGCCAACTACTCCAACCGCTACATGGAGCTTCAACCTGAGGTGAAACGCATGATTCACCTCCATGTGATCTGTGATCCGGACCATCCGAACATCGGTGAGTTCGAGCACCTGTTGTCGAAGCACGACGGCTCCGAGCCTGGTCACACCTTCGTCGTACCGGATTCCCGTGAGGGCTGGGTGGACGCCGTGGGAACCCCCTTGCGCTTGGCCTTCGGTGAGGACGCTGGCTTCGCGGAAGTCGATCCTGAGGCGTCTGAGGTCGTCCTGACCATCGATGTTACCCCGGTCCGTCCTCGTGGGACGCCGCTCAAGACCTCTGGTGGTATCGCCTGCGGTCCAGGACCGCTGGTTGAGACGCTGATCGCCTTCACCAAGCGCCTCAATGGCTGCTACGGCCGTCGTCTCACCAGCCTCGATACCATGGCCCTCGACCATGATCTCGCAGCGTGCGTCATCGCTGGCGGCAAGCGTCGCTCTTCGCGCATGTCGGTGAAGAACTGGAAGGACCACGACATCTTCGAGTTCATCAACTGCAAGTCGCAGGACGGTCTCCACTGGACGACCAACATCTCGGTCGAGGTCGATGACGAGTTCCAGGCCGCCTACAACAATCCATACAACGAGTTATACAAGCACGCGCATCAAGTAGCTCGCGCGGTGGTACTTGGTAAGCGCGAGAACGGAGAACCTGGACTGTGGAACATCAGTTTAGCTAGGAAGAACGATCCTGATGTTGTATGTAGCAACCCTTGCGGCGAAATTTCACTCAATCCTTGGGAAGCGTGTAACCTCGGCCATATCAATATGGAGTATTTCGCGCCATCGCCTAGTGGCTACCGTCCGGTGATGGCGATGAAGGAAGCCTTCCGCCTCATGGCGCGTTGGTTGGTACGCGCCACTTTCAGTGACATTCCCCAGCCTCGCCAACGCAAAATCGTAGATCAGAACCGCCGCATCGGCGTCGGCTTCTTCGGCTACCACGCCTGGCTCGCGCTCCATGGCATCCGCTACTCCGACAGCTACAAAAACTCGTGGGTCATCAACACGCTCAAGGAGATGAAGCAGGCCGTGATCGAGTCCGCGACCTCCTACGCCCAAAAGATGGGGATTCCGATTCCGGTGAAGTTCACGACGCTTGCGCCCACAGGCACGATCGTGACACTCCCCGGTACCACCGGTAGCGGGCAGTCTATGATGGCCCCCTGGTACAAGCGCCTGGTCCGCTACTCGGACATGGACACGAGCCTCACCAAGCTGCGCACTGATGGCATCGAGGTCTTCCGCGACGATGACGCCAAGGATACGAGCATCGCGGTCTTCTGGTGCGAAGACCCTTTGGTCACCAAGGTTCGGGCGATCGGATTCGATCCGGCCGAGGTGTTGGAGAGTCAGTACGAGGTGTCGATGGAGGACAGCCTGGCGACCCAGGCCATGTTCCAAGAGCACTACGTCGACAACGCCATCAGCTTCACCATCAACCTCCGGCCTGAGGACATGCCGAGTGAGGATGCGATGGAGGAAATGCTGATGAAATACCTGCCCCGGCTGAAAGGGACGACGGTCTTTCCAGAGAAGAGTCGCAAGAACACGCCGATTCAGCCACTCACGAAGGCGCAGTTCGACGCGCACCAAGGACCAAAGCAAGTCACGACTATCGAGATTGAGTGTGCTGGAGGCTGCCCCGTCAAGTGATTAGGCGTCACGTCCTCGGCTGAGCGCACAATCTTTTCAACACAGCCAGGCGCCGACAGCAAGGACCTATTATGGCCAACCACTACATCGACAACATACAGATCGTCTACACGACTCGACGTCTACCAGCTTTCGAGGAAACTCATCAGGTCATTGGCGGTTGCGTGGTGGTAGAGCGCGACCCAGCGTGGACAGGGCTCGCCTTGTCAGGCGCCTTCGATGACCGCTTTGGGGCCGAGACGAGATTGAAGCAATCGAAGACCAATGACATCCCGGCAACTGGCAACTGACACATATGAGTCATAACGTTCTGGATGTTGTGGCCGTCCGTTTCATCGAGGAGCTTGGGCTACAAAAGTCCAGAGCCGAAGTGCGCGCTGACCTAGAGGCGTGTGCGCGATCTCTTCGCAACATCATGGACCGCTATTCCTTATTCGGCTGTCCGAACGATATGGAACGGACCCCGGTGTTCGTGCTCGACAGCGTTGGCCGCGCCACCGACCATTTCGTTGCCAAGATCAGTATTGAGGGTACGGTCCTCGCTGCTGTGGTCCGCTACTGGCCCGACTAGCTGATCGCGCTTGACAAAACAACGTATTGCGTGTGAGGTGGGGCCATGAAGGTCCTCCTTACCAGCACCCCTGTCGAACCTTCTCCTGGTGTCCGTTTCGTCCACGGCCTGGAGCCATGGGACATCGTGGACTTGGCTGCGGATTTCCCCAAACCGGCTGTACCGACGGCTATGATCGACTCCGCGACTATTCTTCGCCAGCGCGGACCAGCGGCCTTGAACCTCGACCTCCGCGCTGCCTGGCACAATTACTTCGTTCAGACGAAGCCACCTCTCCCGGCCGTAGAACCGACCGATGTCACAGCCGCCGTCAAGAACGCCTTGAAGGTCATTAGCCAGCCCGCCGAGAACGCTAAGGCCGAGCTTGAGGAGGCGCTCGAACGCACCGCCAAGTCGCTCGTCTGCCGGAGCGGAGACATTGGCCTCTTTGCCGCCCGAGGGGCTACGCGCCTCACCTCTCTGCCAGATTGGGTGAAAGGTGCCGTGCTTGTCAATACAAAAGACGAGTACGTGGAGATCATCCAAGTTGGTCATTGCCCGGTGCTACAGTTGGATATATGGTGTACGGCGGCTGTGCCTGGTGCTTGGACCGGGCACCGCTATCGGATTCGCCGACGAGGTCTATTGACCATTCAGGAGCTTCACTTTGCGGTTACTGGTCTACACGCCGCTGTCCGCCATTCGAGATGAAGATGCCCTCTGATCAGTTTGAAATTCCGACTACCATCAAGATCGATAGCAACAACGACGAATACTACGTCGCAACGCCGGAGCTTCCGGCCACGGTCGATCTGTCCAAAGTCGTGTTCCTTATCTTCCATCCACGCGATGGAGAGAACCGCGGAACCTTGGTGATCAAGCCGCGCTCCACTGGAGAACGTGGAGAACGCCGCGAGCGCCGTGACCCGATTGTCATTCGCGGTTCTGTAGCCGCCTCAACCGGTCCAGGCAGTGAAGAAGAGGTGTTTTACGCCGAAGTGAAGCGCTGCGAGGAGCATTTCGCCGGAACCGGCTACGTTGGCCTCGGCTACTTTTTGACCTCCTGGAAGTCCGTTCTCCTTCCTCATGGTGTAGACGCTCGAAAGCCTATCTTGGACCGCATCGTCAACAAGGGTTGGGTGGAATTGTACCGAGCCAGCGACGGTAGGGACGCCCTTCGCACCGTGACACGATGACCGAGCACATTGCTTCGGTCGAGCGTGTGGTGAGTAACCTCGAAGCCGCCCAGTTTGGAACCTCTGTCGCTAGTGGGTTTCGACTCGCCAGCACCATAGTCCGCCAGCATCAAGCCTACGCGGATGCTCTGGCGGTGCTGGTGAACAACCGCGCGCTCGCTCTTCCGATTTTACTCGATCGAGTAGCTCAGTACATCAAGATGGACCCTAGACCCTACGAGCACCCGAACGATCAAACCGTGTTCAGCTTCCTGTTGTTGGTTGAAGACGTGTTTGGGGCTGAGTCTACTGAGCTACGAGTGATGGCAGCAGCAGCCGAACAGTTGCCAAGCCCGTGGTGGATACGCCACTTCATTGAACGAATGCGGGCGGCAAGCCAATCTGGTGCATGACTTCCTCGTATCTCCTGTCTGCCCGCCTGGATACACTCGTGGAGCGTCTGACCGCCTATGGTCTCCCGACTTCAACGACGCTTGCACTGGAAGCCGCCGCCGGCTACCTCGCAGAAGCCGCGTCAAAGAAGGGCAAGCGCAACAAGGTGCTCACCGAGTTGTTCTGGTCTGGCAAGCACGGCAAGGAGCTTTCACCTGACGGCAAGAAGCGTGCAATCCAAGACTTGAAGGACCGTGGCTCGGTCCACGAGACCAAGGGCGGCAAGCTCAAGCTCACGAAGCAAGGCGTCGAGGAGTTCGCAGCCATCTCGAAGAAGAAGGCCGAGTTGGTGGAGAAGGGCGTCCGCCGGTTCGCTGGTGTGGACCTGAACGACGCCAAGCGCGCCATTCGCGCAAGCTTGCAGGCTACGCTCGCCATCCAGGCTTACGAGCGCATCGCCAACTCACCGACCGCGCCTATCTACGACGATGTCTACTTCGATGGTGTGGTGGCTCTGGACGACCTGGACGCCGCGGTCGTGTCTGCGGCCGGGGACCGCGACAGCGCCGTCGTGGTCACCATCCCGATCCCAGACAAGTACGCCCGGAGGTTCCCGGACCCGGTGACGGCCAACCATGGTTACGCTCCACACCTGACGCTTCTGTTCGTGGGGAACAAAGAGTATCAGCCAGGCGAGCTTTCGACGATCACATCGCTCCTGCGTGCGGCCTGCCGGAAGGTACCGCCGTTTAGGCTCTACGTGGACCCCAACAGCGGCCTCCAGGACTTCGGTCCGAACGAGGAGCAGGGCGAGAAGGCATTGTGGCTGCCAGCGCGCGCAGAGCCTCGTGGCGAGGTCGAGCGTCTGTACCGGATGATGCGGCTGGTCCTGGAGCAGGAAGGCGTCGAGGTCGGCGCACACGATTCGTTCAAGCCGCATGTCACCTGGGCCTATGTCCCGAACGACCAGGCCGAGCAGGATCGCCATCGCATGAACGCGGCTGTGGCGGACCGGTTCAAAGACGGCTTCTACTTCGATGTTCGCCACGTCATGCTGACGATGCCAGACGGGACCACCAAGACCCTGGCCTTGAGCCCCATCCCGCGGAAGACTTGAAGTATGACCCTTATCCAGTCTGTCAGCGCCGGTCTCACGGACTACGCGAGAGAGCTTCTCGCCCGTGGTCTGGCCGAGGCTGTCTTGCTCGGCGACTGGAGCTTCCAGGTCGGCACCTACGGCTTCGATCCCCTCAACCCTGACGAGGTGTTCGATGTCGACTTCGCGTTGCAGGCGCTCAACAGCCCGGTAGGCGGCACCAGATACCTGGGTCGCGTCCTCGACTCCGGCTTCGGAGCTTCGGTAGCACTCACTGCCACGCCCGGCTTCCTCCAGGTCAACGGCCTCACGTCGAGCACGACATCTATGGCTAGGAAGTGGCTCCGGCTGTCTGGCTCCGCCAACCCACTCCTGAATGGCACCTGGGTCGTGTCGGCTCGTGTCTCGGCCACGTCCATCCTCATCAGCAACCCCATGGTCACGACTGCCGACGCCGGCCCTCTGTCCTGGGAGCTTCGAGAAGCTGTCGCCATGAACCCGAACCCACGAGCCGTGGACTATCACGGCAACATCATGGCCCCCGACGCGACCGTCGATGGCCTGGAGCTTGGCGAGGTCGGCATCTTCGGCCGAGTGCTCCGCGCCCCGTCTGTGCCACTCTTGGTTGGCACAAGCATCCTATACGCTCATGCACATCATGTAGCGCTCGCCAAGTTCGCCGAGATGCAAATTGGATATCATTGTTGTGTCCAGGCGTGAGCGCTTCTTCACATCCTCTGGTCAGGAGCTTCCCATGGACAAGACCCGCCGCCTCCAGATCGCCAAACAGCTTCGTGCAGCGGCGCAGAAGCTCGGAGCCGTGCTTCCGGCGAAGGTCAAAGGAGAGGTCGCTGGAGAGCTTGAGAGCTTCCTTCAGTCGTACAACTTCGCCAAGAAGTCGGCTGTTGACGCAAAGGAGGCGGCACAAATCGCAAACCACCTTGACCGTGTCGTCGCTGCCTTCAAGAAGCACTACCCGACCGAGTCCTTGGACACGGACGTGATGTACAAGGTCAAAGACCTACTCGATACGGCGCAGCAAATGGTGAAGATGGGCGTGAAGCTGGCCGCGAAAGACCAGGCTGAGGCCCTGAAGCAGATCCACAAGGCGTATGGCCGGGTATCATCAGCCTCGCTGCTTCTCGAAAAGGAGCAGGCCGCCGTCAAGGCCAGCACGGTCAGCGCCAAGTTCACGGTCTTGCTCTTGGGTGAGAAGGCCGGCACCGCCGAGACCTTGGCTGAAGTCCCCGGCCCCGACGCCAAGCGCGCGGTGCAACAGGCCCTCAAGCTCGTCGTCGATCCGCAGTTCGATCTTTCGCTCCCCGAGAACAAGCCGAAGGTGAAGGTCGAGCAGCGTCAGGCGCCCGAAGGCCCGGTCGACGTCGCTTGGGTGTCGTTCGACCAGTATACCAACCTGCTGATTCTCCCTTCCGGGTCGGCCAAGAACTGGAAGCAGATCGCCATCCGTCAAGGCGGCCAGTCCCTGCCTGCCAAGGCGACGGTCAAGGCTGCCGCTGGTGTGAAAGTCGAAAAGCAAGGACAACTCAAGGACGGCATCTGGGAGGGTGAGTCCATCAGCTTCACCGTCTCCCTCTCCGAGATCCTCGACGACCTCGGCCTCAAGTACGCCGCGAAGTGGGCAAAGGATGGGAGCTACGAGGTCTCCGACGCTCCATCTGCGCGAGAGCTTACGGACTACGGCGAGAAGACCTCGTCCGAGGCCATCACCTGCTTCCCCGATGCAGCCCGTCATGCGTACATGACAGCCATGGAGAGCGGCGTCGAAGCCTATCTGGCCAAAAGCTACTCTGAAGGTGTCATCAATCTCCTCAACGAGGTGAACGGCACCGCCGACTACGAGGGCGAGGACTCCAACGGTGAGCCTGCCGTCGTGAAGCAGAACTACTCGGTCACGGCCAAGGAGACTGGCGATGTCGACGGTATCTACTCCGATCCGTACATCAAAATCACCGTCGACGAGCCTCTGCACCTCAACAATGGTCCTCTCGCCGACCTGCGAATCACGAGCCCCCTGAATGTGGACGAGGGCTATGGAGCCCAATCGCTGGCTGGCGACCTCGCGGCCTACCTCAAGGAGGAGTTCAGCAGCGAGGTCAAGAACATCGAGGACACCGACCTCAGCAACGCCGACATGGACAAGGACGTCTTCGACGAGTTCTTCGTCGAGAACGTCTTGCAGATGGACCCCGGCGAGATCGCCGAGTGTATCCAGACCTACGCCAGCGACAGCGACGAATCGGTCGAAGACGTCGTCGACACGATGATGAAGGACATCCCCGGTCTCGACAAGCTGTCCGGCGCCATCGCCTCGGCCCTCGAAGGCGGCTACGACGCCCGCCAGCAGAAGCTCCCGCTCAAGGGTGCAGCCAAGGCACTGGCGGCTGCGGAGGCGGCCATCAAGGCCGCTGACAACCCCATCGCGAACATTCGGGAGAAGCGCGCTGCGGCTGCCAAGCGCGGCGACAGCAAGGCCGTCTCGTACTGGAACGAGAAGCTGCGCAACGCCATGTCCAAAGGACCGGCTCCGTCCTCCACCACCAAGAGCAAGGTCGGCGGCCTCAACGCGGCGAAGCAGATGAACCTCCCAGAAGGGGTTTCACCAAAGCTCGTGAAGGATATTCAAGAGTTGATGCAGATGTCGAAGGCCCCAGTGCGGCCATCTCAAGTGGCCAAGGTTCTGAAGAGGCACAACCCCGGCACAACGGATGAAGATATCGAAGACGTCTTCGATACCTTGGCCCGCTTCTCAAAGCTCCACAAAACGGATGACGGGAAGTATGTCGCCTATGGATCGTCCATGAGTGCGGCCCGCAAGCTGACGCCCAACCAGCAGAAGAAGCTCGACGAAAAGCGCGTCGAGAAGGCTTACTACAAGGTCGCCCAAGGCGTGCAGATCGATATGATGAACATCCCAAAAATCTTCAAGGTCGGGGAAAAGGCCATTGCCGAGGGTGCGGACGACGCAGCCTTGGAGAAGGCCATCTCCGACTTCGTCGAGACCATCCGGGAGAACTGAAACCATCATGGACGCTTCCTGGTACATGCTCCACATCCGCCCAAAGGGGAAGAAGATCCCCCCGACGGGCTGGCCTCTCGTAGGCCAGCATGTGGCGCATATGCTGGGCAAGAGCGTCGACGCTACAGGTCGGATGGTGGACGATGAGGACAAGCTCGTCGCCGACAAGAAAAACCCATTCTGGGCGAAGTTCCAAGACGAAGCTCGCCCGGCCTGGGCTCCTGACTTCCTTCGGCTCGGCTACGTCATCGTCTTCCGTCGTGAGGGACTCCCGAAGCTGGCCGTGAAGCTTGGGATCAAGAACCCAGCGAAGCTCAAGAAGGAAGGTGAGGACCCGAACCAGCCCGGCCCTGGCGGCAAGCGCGTCCTCACCTTCGACGACGTCTACGCGGTCGGCGTCGTGCCGACGAAGATGCCGATGTACTGCCCAGACGTGAAGCTCAAGCCTGAGGAGTGGTGGCTGGCCACCAAGAGCAGTGGTTCCATCACGGCTCCGTACTTGTCTCCTGGTGGAGCTACCATCGCGGTGGGTGGTGCACGTCTGGCCGATCTGGTGGTGCAGATGCTCCGCACTCCGAACGGCTACCCGCGTCCGTTGCCTGTTGAGGAAGATCCGGACGACTACTCCGAGTTCATCAACCCCCTTGTTCCTGTGCTGCCAAAAGCTCCCCCAGACACCTCAGACGCCCAAGGTGCTGGAGCCGGTGGTACGGATATGGGTTGGGCTGGCACAGAGTTATTCCGCTATTAGGTCTAAGTACATGATTTCATTGAGGAAACCATGAGTCACCAACTCGTCAAAGCCACTGCTCAGATCTTGTCCGCTACTCGCCTCCTGGCTGCTGAAGCTGAGGGAGAGGAAGGCGCAGCCGATCTCAAGGTTTCGGGGCTGCCCAAGAAGTTCTGGGTCGTGATCCAACCAACGGCCGAGCAGGAGCTTGAGAACGTCGCCGTCGAGGTGTCGTTCGCCGAGTTCATGGACAAGGTGAAGAACGGCCTCGAACAGTCTTCTATCGTCGGGCTGTTCAAGCGCAAAGGCGACGCCCAGAGCAAGGCCAAGAAGCTGCTCCGCGAGGTAAAGAAGGTCGCCAAGAAGGCGGAGGAGGAGGCCGCTGAAGCCGCCGACGCGCAGGAAGTGGCCGAGATCGAAGAGTCCCAGGCCGAGGAAGCCGAAGGCGACTTGGACGAGAACACCGGCGAGGCGTCTACCGCAGACGAGGTTGAGGAGGAAGCCGCGGAGGCGGTGGAAGAGACACCTGTGGAAGGCACTGCCAAGGCGGTGCTTCTACTCAGCGACCAGGTTCAGATCATGAAGGCCAGGAGGTACCTCATTGAAGCTCTGGAGGGCCAGAGTGACTACGAGATGGAGCCATGAAGACCAAAGCCGGCTACGTGGACTTCCTTGCTAGAAAGGTTCGCTGAATGACGACACGTGAAGAAGTCCTGGCCTACTTCCAAAACTCGGAGCCCACCGAACTCAGGGAAGTGTTGGCGCGTGTCGCGGACGCCTTCTCCGAGAAGGCCGAGGCTATCTACGACCAGAACCCGGAGGAGAACGGTCTTCTCGCGCAGCCGTATGCCGACATCGCTGACCTCGTCGGTGAGGCTTCGATGGTGTTTGAGGGCCAACCTCCTGTTGACGCTCCCGTAGCTTCAGCGCACACTCCCGCCGCTCCAACCGTGTCCCAAGTCGTCGCCGCTCGAAAAGTGACTGGGAACCCATGGGGCGGACGGTGACGCGCGGATGCAACAACCTTGGTTAGGCAACAACCTCAAAGACGATGACGAGAAGGACGAGAGCGTAGACACGCTCCTTCTGGACGTGTCGTTCATGGCCCATCGCCACGCCCATGCGATGGGCCAGCGACTCCAGACCTCCGATGGTCGGAT
The DNA here is from genome assembly GCA_964364175.1 of uncultured Bacteriovoracaceae bacterium. Lineage (GTDB taxonomy): Bacteria > Bdellovibrionota > UBA1018 > UBA1018 > UBA1018 > CAYILR01. Next base: position 62,964 of record CAYILR010000015.1, on the reverse strand, counting down.
GGTCGGGCACATCTTCGGTGCCTTCAAACAGATCAAGAGTTTCATCGGGACCTTCCATCCCCGGCGTCTGGCCTTCGTCTACGACCGTGGTTGTCCGTGGCGTCGAGCCTTGGTGCCTTCCTACAAGCAGAGCCGTCGCCCTCCTGATGGAGCCCCGAAGCAGTGGTCACCTGGCCCCGAGGTCGAGCGCCTGCTGCGGTCGTTCCCCGGCTACCACCTCAGCCTCGATGACTTCGAGGCTGATGACATGGCGTGCTGGTTCACCCGCCACGCGCCGTTGGACGTCAAGGGATCGATCCTCATCTACTCGGGCGACAGAGATCTTTGGGCGCTCGTTGATGACAAAGCCAAGATTGCAGCCTTGGTGACCAAGAAGCCAAAGGGTCCGCGCGCCAAGAGCAAGAACATCTGGGTTCGAGAGGAGATGGTGAAGGAGGAGTTCGGGGTGAGCCCGAGGGCGCTGGCCAAGCTCAAGGCCCTGCTCGGCGACGCCTCGGATGAGATCCACGGCCTCCGTGGGGCCATCCGTCCAGGCAAGAAGGACGTGCTACGCGGCTTCGCCGAAGACGAACTCTCTGACATCTACTTCGACGCCTACCAGAACAACATCACGAAGGACCACTTGCCTGTCCCTGAGCCGTTCCAAGACGCGCTCATGGCCGAGCGCCAGGACATGCTCAACAACTTCCGGGTCGTGAACCTGGACCTCGCCCAGATTCCAGTCGGATCGAATCCCCTCAAGGTCGAGACCGGCAACGTCGCCGGTGCCCTCGACACGCTGGTCGAGTTCGAGTGTGAGTCCTTGTTGGCTCAAGTCGAACCTTTGTTCAAGGAGTTGATGCGATGACGACGAACGATAACGGTCCTTCCGCCTATGTTCGGCCCTCACATGAGGGGGCGCCACCACCAAGCGTCTCGTGCGTCTGTGGGAAGGCTGCGACGCCCGTCGGCGGCGAGAAGATCTACCCGCATCGCCCAGACCTCTACGCCAAGCAGTTTTTCCTCTGTGACTGCGGGCGCTACGTCGGAACGCACGCCTCTGGGCATCCACTCGGCTTCCCTGCGGACGCAGAGACTCGTGCGGCACGCTCGAAGGCGCACGCTGCGTTCGACCCGCTGTGGAAGGACGGCCTGTTCGAGACGCGAGGTGCTGCTTACCGCTGGTTGGCCTCTGCGATGTGTGTCATCGGTGAGATCCACATCGGCGCCTCGACCGTCGAGCAGGCAGACGCCATCACTCGTTGTTGTGAGCAGTACCGCAAGGAACAGGGGCGATGAAGGAGCCCGGCCGACTCCGCGGCATGACCACCAACGCGATTACCTTCGACGACTTCTCGGAATGGCCGGAGGCGACCAGCGACGGCACAATGACGCAGCCAAAGGAGAAAAAACTGATGACCGGCAACACGATGATGGTTCCTTACGATCGCTACCTCGCCCTGAAGGCGACGGGTCGCGTTCGAGGAGGTGACCCGACGGCCACGGCCTCGGAGCCCATCGTCTACACCGACGAGAATGGCATCGAGTGGTCCTTGTCGGTCTCCATACCGTCCACAGCGGGTCCGAACCTGAACACCGGCCCGAGACAGCCAGCGCCTCTCAACCGGCACCAGCGGCGCGCACAGGCCGCCCAGAAGCGTCGGGCCAAGTGACCATGACCAGAGAGGAGTGCGTCCACGCCTCTGGCGAAGAGAAGCTCCTCTTCGCCGACGGCTACGACGAGGCCATCATTGGTGTTGCTCAGCGTGGGCCATCGGAGTGGTTCGTTGTCTACGACACGGATCAGGTGCTCAAGATCCTGCAAGACCGCGACGGGATGAGCTACCTTGATGCCTTGGAGTTCTTCGACTTCAATATCGTGGGTGCCTGGGTCGGCCCAAAGACCCCGGCGTTCGTCGTCACGCAAGCAACATTGTGAAGTTCGACCTCGCCGACATCTGGGAGACCCGCAAGGCTCGTAAGCCTCAGCCCTTCTCGGTGCTCTGGGCCTGATTCGGGTCGAGGCAGATCTCGTTCTTCTCGTCGTAGTAGACGCCGGCCCGGTCGTCGTCCTCGGCCGCGTTCAGGTGAGCCACCTGCTCGTCGTCGTCACCAAAGACCGAGTCCAGGAAGTGCTCCCACGGCCACGCTGGGCCGGGGTCCTTCTTGTTGCTCTGGATGTTCTCGTGCCCAGTCACGTCTGCGCGCGTGATAGCCGGGAACTTGGAGATGATGATCTTGGTCGCCTGGATGACCGCGTTCACCTGAGCTTCAGGGTATGGCTCCCAGTAGCTGCCGTCCTTCGTGCTCAAAAACGGCGCTGGTCCCTTGTACGGCTTCTTCAGGTAGTTGAGGTAGCCGTTGTTGCTGGTGAGCAACTGCCCCCAGTTGGCGATCTCGATGCCGATGGTGAAGTCGTTGACGTTCGTCGGCGTCTTGGCGCCCTTCCACAATGTAGCAGGGCCAGCGTGCCATGCTCGGTCAGCGAAGTTCACGCTCTGGTACACGGTCCCATCTCGGTCGATCGTGAGGTGAGCAGAGGCCGAGACTTTGGCCGTCTTGGTGACCCCTGCTTCTACCCACGAGACCTCCCGCTTCGAGAAGTAGTCGGCCGTGCCTTTGCCCGACCCGGCTGCCGTGAAGTGAATCACGAGACCGTTGACAGGCCACTTGGGATTTCGTCCCGAGTGCTTGTTCGGACTCGGGACCGGAAGCCAGGTCGGGTGGTCGGGCGTCATGAAGCTCAGCCCCCGGCCTTCTCAGCCTCGGATGGCTGAGCGCCACCGATGTTGAGCTTGATGTTGTGCGTCGCCATGTAGAGCGACGACGAAGCACCGAGCATCGCAAGCGCGGCGCTGGAGTCAAACGGCGGGATGGTAAGGCCGATGCCTGGGATCGTCATGCCGTGGGCCAAACCCTGAACGAGCCACATGCCGAGGCCACCGAGCCACGACAACACGAGGATGAGTGAGGTCTTGCTGAACTCGCCGTTCTTGTGGAACAACGCCTTTATGCCAGCGGCGTCTGGCTTGCCGTCTCCGTCGCTGTCCGCGGCCTTGGCGAACGCCTCGGCGTCGGACATGAGCTTGTCGAGGAGCTTCTGCTCATCTGGGCTCATGCCCTTCTTCATCTTCTCCGCGAGAGCGCTCAGTGGGTTCACTGCATCTGCCATGTTGCACTTCCTTTCATGGATTGTATGGAACGGCGTGACCGGCGTTGATCATCTCCTGGTTCACGTTGAGCCAGGTGCCATCGCCTTGGAGCGCCCAGATTTCACCGAGCCATCGACCGCCATACTTGTCGGCCTTGTCTTTGATGGAGTCGATGATGAGGGGCTTTCCTTCGAGGAGGAACTTGAGATAGTCCCGAGCCTTCAGACCCGCGGCGCGAGTCTCGGTCTTGTTGACCTCCGGCGCGTTGATGCCCAAGAGCCGGTAGGTCCTCAAGCGGTCGGCTAAGTGATAACCTAAATCGATCTCAAATTTCGCTGTGTCTCCGTCGTAGTTGTCACCGGCGAAAATCGCCTTGTACCAATGAAGGAAGTCTTCGATCTTCAGGGTTGCAACATCGATGGAGGACGGGAGAGCCATACGCTAGGATGCGCGCCTGCGCACCCTGTGACATGAAGGTCCAGAAGCACCGGATTGCCCATGCGCTTCGCGCCGCTGCCTCCGCCTTGGAAGGCCGAGGGCCGCAGAGCCCGCAGGCGATCTTCCGCTACGGCAGCAAGCCGAACCAAGCCGAGATCATGCGCTACATGCGCGAGTTCCTCGACGTCTACGCTCAGGCTGGGAACGACTTGATGGAAGGGCGCCACCCCGGCGAGAACATCGAGCGACTTCAGAACCTCGGCACGCGCATCAGGATGGACCTTGACGACTTGATCACGGCGGTTCGTGAGCAGACTGGGCTTGGCCAGCGTATCCGCGTCGCTACATCTAACAAAAGCAAAGATTTCGACATCACAAAGTTGTCAAAGACAGAACGCGCCCATCTGCGCGCATGGTCACGCTCCGGCGCTGATACCTATGCCCTGCCTGCGGCGATGGCGAAGTCCTTAGGCAAGCGAGGTATTGTAGAGCCTACGGGTCACTTGTTCGACGTCCAGGAGTGGCAGAAGACGGTCCAGGAGAAGCCTGTGGTGCGTTTCGTCTCGTTGAAGATTCGGGACGAGGTCTTCAACGCGCTTCGCGCATACGACGCTACGCTTTCCTAAGACTTATCACCATGACCATGCAGAGAAGTGATACATGACTGCGTCCACCCTCTCAGCGGGCATCATCGCCTATCCCGCGAAGATGGCGGACGAGATCACGGCGCGCGTCGAGAAGGAGCTTGCCGCTTGGAACTTGTCGTTGATCCGACAGCAGATGGAGAAGCTCCAGGAAAACCTCGCCTCGGCCATGCCGACAGCGGAGACCAAGCTCAAGCCTCCGAAGCTCTCGTCACCTGTCATGACGGCCCTGCGTAACCTCGCCGGCCAGATGCAGGACGAAGACCACGATCAGTTGGAGGAGTGGTTCGATAGGGCGACGAAGGGCTGGCGGGGTCCGGATCCCATCACGTTCGGTGATTTCGCCCAAGGCGACGTCCTTCCCAAAATCCGAAGCCTCAAGAGCCTCGAAGATCTCAGCACCTCATGGTTGAACCTGATCTGGCGGATGCTCCTTGAAGTCAAGGTACGCGGTGACGTCGGGGGCACAACCATCGACAAAGCCGGCCACGACGTGTGGCAGCACCTTCGAGCCGTGGAATCTTTGGAGCGTCGCAAGCTTCCAGCTACGAGCCCACAGACCATCGAGATTCGTGAGCGCTCGGTCAAGAGGTTCCAAGAAGAACTGGAGGCTCTGGAGAAGCTCTCCGCCTTCTACAAGAGCTTCGGAGCCAAGCCGGCGAAGTCCATCCGTCGTGAGTGGTCGATGCCCATCGACGTCTCGGACTTGCCCAAGAGCTACCCGCTCGACGCCACGAAGGACGGCTACAAGAAGCTCGACGTCATCTTGATGATCAGCAAGCGTAACCGCTCGTTTGGCGGCCGGTGGAACTCCACGGACAAGACCATCGAACTGGTGGCGCCGCAGACCATGGAAGCGATGACGGAGGCGCAGTTTCGTGGGCTGAAGTCCAGGATCCGAACCACCATCGAACACGAGGCTCAACACTTAATCCAATGGATCATCAGGGACAGCCTGAAGCTCCGGGCTCGTGACCGCCTCGCCAAAGAAGGCAAGCTCACGCCGACCACGATCGTGCCGCAGCCCAAGAGCGCTGAGCGTGCGGGCACACCTTTCGGTCCTCGTCATGCGATCCCGAAACGCGAGGGCAACGCCGCCGAGAAGGCCGCCTACCGCAAGGCCACCGAGAAAGAGCGCTACTACCTCGACCCCATCGAGTTCTTCCCCCAGATCACCACCTGGGTCAACCGTTTCATCCAGTACGGCCACGCCCCCGACGTCTGGGTCCCCGGCCCCGACAGCCCAACGATGCACAAGTGGAAAGCGTGGGTCGGTCTGCCGCACGACGCAGCCTTGGCCAAAGGCGTCGAGCCAGCGTTGTTCTATACGGTGCTGAAGAAGCACGACCAGCGGCTATGGAAGCGAGCCGTCGCCGAGGGATGGAAGATCCTGGTCGAGAAGACCAAGTCTCCAAGGTGGAAGGCCACGGCTTTGCGTGAGAAGCTGAAGCAGCGTGTTGATGAGAGGAAAGCCATGCCGGTTGATCGAAAAGCGGTAGCTCGAACCCTCCGCGCTACCGCGGCCCGCCTCGATGGCTGCCTCGTGTTGTCGGCGGGCGTGAAGTACGACCCCGAGAACCCGGCTCATCGTGAGGAGCTTGCGAACAAGATGAAGGCGAAGCTCGGGGCTGCGGGCTTCAAGCTCTCGACGGACCGTACCCTCGATCCTGGGCGCCAATACGGCGGCGGTTGGAAGGGTAAGGAGGAGGTCTGGGTCTTCCAGCATCGGAAGGACCCTGGCCTTGAGGTCCAGGTCTTCACCTCCATCACCCAAGGCGGGTCTGTGCGCTCGAAAGGCGCGGATGCCATCCGTGTCTGCCTCATCTACAAGAACAAGGCGAAGCAGACTGGAACCGAGAACCCAGAAGCTCGGCAGTACGACCTGGGTTCGGAGTGCCGGGTTCATCGCACGGGCGACATCGATGACATCGTGGAGCGCACCGTCGAGCGCGCACGAGACGCCTACAAGCGCGCGAACGAGGTCGAACGCTGTGGGAAGTGCAGCGCTCCGATGGCAATGTCGAAGGCGGGTAAGGCGTTTTGTAGCGAAGTTTGCTGGCTGCCCAAGAAACCTGGCGGAGGTGTCGGTGGCTCCATCAGTGGCTCGGTTTCAGGTCGTAGTGTCCTCGCCCTGGGGCCAGCACCTTGGACCGTCGAGCAAGTCGAACAGGCATGGCGCCAGTACAAAGCCCAGCACCGACGAGGTTCGGGTTGACCTGCCGGGCGTTTGTAGCTATGTCTCCTGCATGATCACCAAACCGCCCGTGGCTACAACGCGAAAGCCGATTTGTTCTGAGTGTCGAGATCACGGCTACCTCACCGTCAGCCACGACTTCGACCAGACCAAGACAGAGTGTGTCCCGTGTTGGTTTTGCAAGCTCGGCCGGAAGCTTGAACGACGCGAGAAGGCAGAGTCCTCCAGCATCAGGACATCGGCTCGTTCTTGAGCCCGAGACGACGGAGGGTCCGGGTGTCGAGTTGGTGGCCTTTGCCGGCGCAGTAGCGGTCGAGGCGGCCGTAGTAGCGCTGGACGTCGTTGAGGATGTACTTGGTGAGGTCACCAGCCACGAACCGGCTCGCCTGGACATAGCCCACCTTGCGGCCCAGGAGCACGTCCAGAGGGCCTGCGTCGAGGTAGGGCGTCTCCACCACCAACACGCCCTTGATCGGCCCGTAGCGGCGCTCTTGGCGCGTCCGGCGCACGGGTCGGCCCCAGCCGATGTCCTCGGGGAGCGGGCGCATGTCGGCGGCGTACCAGATGCCGGCGTCCTTGATGTAGACGTCACCGCGGATGATACCCACGGCCTCAAAGGTGCTCTGGCTCGCCGAGCGAGCTTCGTAGTCCCGGATCCGGGGCTCCTTTCTGCGAGGTTTGACGTTCACCGAACCGCGGCTGAGGACCCCAGTCTCGGGATGGACGTAGAATGACGACGCATTGATCGGGCAAAGCTCGTCGCGCGATCTCCACGAGAAGGCGTAGCAAGCAACGCCGTCCTTGTTGAGAACGGCCTTACGCTCCACAACCCAGTGAAGGTACCGAAGAACGAGGTAGGATGCCTTCCCGTGAAGGGAGGCCCGTAACTCCGAGTAGACGTCATCCCAGCACCGACCGACGTTCGCGGCGATGAAGCGCTTGAGAGGACGAAGGCTCCAACCCTCCGCTTTGGTATACCAAGAGGATATGTCGCTCATCGGGCCGTGGCTCGGCGCCTCATCGAAGGACCGGGAGTCGTTGAAGCGGCGACGGTTACGGCGGGTGAGGAGGACGGCACCCGCACGACCAGACCGACCGCGTTCGGTGATGACCTGAACCATGTCAGAACGCATGGAGGACTCCGATGACCTCCTCCATGCCGCGACAGGACCGCGCCCTCACCATGAGAGCACAGACCCGCGCTTTTGAGCACGGAGGCGCTAGTTGCCTATGAGGGGCGAACTATTTGTCATCGGACTCTCCTGCGAACGCCACGAGCGAACCCGTGGGAACGGCCAAGATAGGCATCGGGATCATGGCTGTCAAGTGTCTGTCAAGTTCTTCAACTCATCGAGAGCCTCCTGGCTGAGACCCCACCGCTTCGCGAAGCTGCCATCGACGTCGTAGAAGTCGTTGAAAACTAGAAGCCGAAGCTTCGGTTGTGGTGCCTTCGCGCACCTGGCCTTCCTCGGTCTTTGCTTCGCCCTGAAGCCGCACATGAAACACTCAAGGTGTCGGCGTTCCAGCCGAGCACCAGACTAACCGCATTCAGGACAGAGCATGGTGTGACCCTCCATCTATGAGGGGGCCAGATCTGGCCGGTTGTTGCGTTTTTTTCTTTCCCAGATCTGCGGCTGCGTTGGAGTAGATTTTGCATTGACAGAGTCGTATACTACGGCATGGTCAAGCATTGCGGCGCGTGTAGTCGAGATCTCCCCTTGGCATCGTTTCAGAATAACTCCAGCCGCGCAGATGGGAAGCAGACGCAGTGTAGGGACTGTCTAAATCGACAAAACAGTCGTATCGGCCGCATCCGATATGCTGCTTTTCGTCAGGAATTGACCGCTATGCGTGAAGCTGCTGGTGGCCGCTGCGCGCAATGTGGGCTTACGAAAGCATTGGAATTCGATCATATAGATCCAACAACCAGGCGCTTCGGCGTTAACACAAAGGCAGCGACTAGGAGTCGTGAGAGTATTGTCGCGGAAGCTCTCAAATGCCATCTTTTATGTCGAACATGCCATCTAATTAAAACACAAGACGACATCGCGACTGGGCGGGTCCGGCGCGGTCGGCCTGCTGGAATTGAGGCGGCGACAGGTCTATACGCACGTTGCACTGGCTCTTGTGGCCAAACAAAAGATCTATGCTTTTTCAGTAAATCTGGGAAAGGTCATGGGTCAAAAAATGGCCGTCTTCATTGTTGTAAACAATGTAGTGAAATACGAAGTATAAAGCGACGAGAAGCCAATAAGGCATTTATTACATCACATAAAGTTAAGTGCATTGAGTGTGGGGCTACTGACGCTCTAGAATTCGACCACGTCATAGGCGAAAAAGTCATGGCTGTGTCCTGTATGCTCTCGTACAGCAGGGTTAAAATCTGCGCAGAAATAGCCAAATGTGAAGTAGTGTGTCGGCAGCACCATATTGATAGAACAGACAAAAGGCGGTCGAACCGCTGAGCCTGGTGTCACGCCTTGGCGCCCGGCAACCTGTTCTGGCTCCGGCACGACCTGGGCCTCGACCCCAAGGCGTACTGGAACCGCTGAACTTTGCCTACACAGGCGTACCTGAATGTGACAACGGCACGCGGCTAACTACCCGGATCTCTACGGTTTATGCCTGACTTGCCAAGGGAGATTGACGGTTTCGAGGGCCTGTCTATGATGTGTGAACGGCGGAAACCCGCTGACAGGAGTACGAAATGTCGATGGCAAACGAGTACCGCGAGCTTTGCAGTGGACGCTGGGCCGAGGTGAATCCGTCGAAGTGCCCCTGTGGTGGTCGTGGCTTCCTGCTCTCGGACTTCGACACCTGGCACCGCTGCCCACAGCACGGCGTCGGGATGCCTGACCCGGAGAGCGAGATGGAGGAGCCCTCGGACTTCGACTTCGCGGCGCACAAGCTGGCGAACCTCCGCGGGGCCTTCCTGTACTTCGCCAACCTCGCCCTGGTTCTGGCAGCGGGCGACAAGGCGGCGGTCCAGGCGGCGGTGAAGCGCGAGCGCACGGGGAGCACGCCCCAGGACTTCGTGGACGCGGTCGAGCGCGTGACCGAGCGCGCGGAGTACGAGGCACGCGAGGTGTCGGCCCGCGCCTAGGGGTTCTCGTGCGGCTTGGAGATGGAGTTGGCGAGCGAGGCGATGTGGGAGCGAAAGGAAGCTGGCCTGGACTACTGAATACGCCGGGGTGATGGAACGGTAGACATCGGTGCAATTCGCCGGCTTAGCGGCCGGAACTGAGGGCACCGGGTCGTGAAGCTGAGCGGAACGAGAGGCTGGTTGCAAACGGCCAAAGTGAAGCGAAGCCGGCTGCGCCGGAAGGCCAACGGACGCAGAAGCGATCGTGTGGGTTCGAGTCCCGCCCCCGGTATTCTTTTTTTAGGTTAGGCACACTCTCTCACTGAGGACCGACAGGACCAACTATGGCCAAGAGCAAGAAAGAGCGCCTCGGGCTCTACAAATGGTTCAGGGAGAACTTGACGCCGCCGATCGACATCGAGGACATCTACAAGGAAGTCCTCCATGACCTCCGGGTCCACGGTTGGGAAGACTTGGACCCCAAGAAGATCGACGGCCTGCGGCTGCTCATCGCAGCCGGCAAGAAGATCGATCTGCAACCGCTGGACGACCTCATCGCCTCACTCGAAGGCGTGAGGAAGGCATCGGTCGCATCCTCCTTTGAGGCCACCATGGACCAAAAGACCCGCAAGACCGTCGCCACCTCCCTCCGCGCTGCTGCCGCCAAGCTCCAGGCTGCTGACAGCACCATGCCGGAAGGGGTTGCCAAGCTCGTCAGTGACATTGCACAGTTCACGCAGGAAAACGACCACAACTCGGGTCTACACAGCCTAGCCTCCAAGCTCCCAAATCGGAAGTGGCAGCGGGGCATTGCTGGTCTGATCGAGCTTCAAGGTGCCTTTGGCGAAGCGCCTCCCGGCGCGGACAAGATCCGCCAGGTCATTCGAGATGACCTTCTCAAGCAGGCTGAGAGCAAGTGGGGCAAGGAAGCCCGCGACGCGCTCTACAGCGCCTTCTGATCTTTTCTTTAGGTGAAGTTGACGACCAGGTCCTCGGAGTCCTCGAACGTGATGCGCGCGTTGCGGGGTATGTCGATGTTCTCCACCAGCGGTGTCACGGTCTTGCGACAGAAGATCGGGATACTAAGGCCGGAGATCCCAGGCACCGTTGACCGGATGTAGTCTCGAAGCTCAGCCGGGCTTCTCGAACCACCAAGCAGCGGCGCGTCCGACATACCATTGCTGATGTAGTTGCCCACTGCGGTCGCAACCTCGGTCTCCACCGTCGTGGGGTCGAAGGTGCCGAGCACGGTACCCGTCACTGTGACGGTCACGGGCGTCAGCTTGGAATAGCGGACCAGGACGTCGGTGGCGAACAAAGCACCTGTGTCAGCTTGCAAGTAGCCATCGATCTCGGCCTGCACGGTGTCGAGCACCCCATCGTAGCCGTAGGTGATGTCCACAATGTCACCCACGGTTGCCGCCACGGCCAGGGAGACGTAGCTGTTCTCCTGTGTCGATCGCCCGAGAGCCAGGCTGTCGTCATACACCAACGTCGCCGTGGCAGAAGCGCCGTTTACGAACACGGAGGCCAGGTAGATGGCTGGCTTCTTCGTGAGGATGAACTGGGTCTGAGCCGCGCTGGCCGTGAAGGTGTCCGTGGTCAGCGTGTCCTGGATGGTGTTGTAGACCCAAACGTCGATGGACTGGGTGTCGGGCAAGCGATAGAACAGATGCGGGTACTCAGTAGAATACGTGAGTGCAGTGGCCAAGATGCGATCAACGTCGACGTTCTGGACACGCGAGAGCAAGCCACCGCGTGAGAAGTTGTCGAGACCAAGCAATCGCTGCTGAACACGCTCGTACAACGCTCCTATGCTCTGGGCCTCGGTACCTCCGGTGAAAGCTATGAGGTTGGTGGCCCCGGAGAAGTCCGCGGCGCCGCCTACGATGGTCGTGAGCGTCCGAGCCGCGATGTTGCCGCCCTCACCCGCGGACACGGCCTGGACGAGCACAGGGACCTCGTAGCGCCGCGTGGAGGGGTTGTAGAAGACCGCCGAGTTCGTGGCTGTAAGGGAGCGGTCCTCCAGAGCCTCAAACACCTGCCCACCAGAAGCCGCTGTCGAGAACGTGTCTCCTTCGGAGATGTTGAAGCTATCAGAGCCACTCGGCGGCCGAGTCGTGAACACGTAGGCGATGCCGCGCGCGAACCCTCCGTCCCCCAACGTGAGGCCGAAGGCACGGGCCAAGGCCAAGGCTTCTTGGTCCGTTGCCACCGTCGGGAACTGGAGCGTCGACAGTAGAGCCACACGCTCGACATCCCCAGAGGCATCCGCAAGAGGCTGGGCGACAGCCTGCCCGGCCAAATAGAAGAACGGACCCTTGGCTGCATCGATACGAAGCTGAGGGCTCAACGTGTTGAGCGTGGTCTTGATGGACGAGAGGATCTCAGTCCGAGTTCGCAGCACCATCGCTTAGCCTCACGGATCGTAGCCGCCAACCAGCGGCGTGGGGGTATCACCAAGATGTCCCATTCGGATCGCACGAGCGATGGCGATGTTCTCGTCCGCCACCTCCACAGCCAGAAAGAATGCGTAGGCGGTGACGTCGTTGTTGATCGGTTGGACCGCGAGGCTCTTGATGCGACGGACCAGTTCTTGACGTGAGGTGGCGGCGTCTTGCTGCTGAAGCCGTTGAAGCCGCTGCACGGCGGACTTGATCATGGTGCGGATGGCCTGTGCCCCAATCCCGGCATGGCCGGCGATGGCGGTCAAGCGGCCGTCAGGCTCGAACAATTCGTTACCGCGATCAAGAATCACGTTGTATGGCAATAAGATCTCATCCAAGAGGTCCTGAGCCGCCTTTTCTGACCCAGTGATGAGCAGTTGTTCGCCGGTGCTCCCGACTTCGAGGTCACCGTCTGAGAACCGCACGGTGTAAGACACAACGACTCCGGGTCAAATTTGGTACAAGGTCACCACGGCCACCCAGCTAGAGAGTTCCTTTGTGCGGTTGGTTGCGGCGTTCTGATAGGCGTACAGGGTGCCCGTGTCGGCGATCCGGTCGTGGACTGCAAGGATGTCCGGCGCCGCCAAAGACCGGTAAGCATCTGACAGCGACGCGAACAACGCACCAAGGTCTGGCACCACTACCGAGACCGGGTCTTGTTGCCTGCTACCTTTTTGGTGTGCGATCCGGTCGATGAAGCTGAGGAGGTTCTTCCGCACGTTGTCATAGTCGCTAACTGCCCTTCCCACATCGGTGTAGACCTGCGCGTAGCCGGTTTTTCTGACCGCCACCACCTCCGACATGAGCGCGAAGTCGTCGCTGCTGGCGCTGCTGGCGATTTTGATGGCGCTGTTCAAGAAAGCCAAGAGCCCATCTTTGTCCGCTGTAGACATGAGAATGAACACAGCTTCTAGGTCTTCACTGATCTGAACTTCGGCACCGGTGGACTCTGCTTGGTCACCCGTGCCCTTGAGGCGCGCGTTCACCTCGGCCAGTGTCCCGTCGTAGTAGGATGGCCGCTGCCCCCCGCGGCTCTTTTGCGCCACAGTCTGTTGCTGCGCTGGTGTCAAGATGTCGATGAATGGTGTACCGGCCATCAGAGCGCCCCACCAACACCAAGCACCGACAGACCCCCGACCAAGCTTTGGAGGTCGGCGCCAGACGAGCAGGCGTTGTTCCGAGCTTCAACGGCACGGGCCATGAAGCCGCTACCGATGTCGTTGATGAAGTTAACGACCTCGTTGGCCTCTGCGATCAACTCTTGGATGATGTCGAGCAGCAGTTGCAACTGATCCAAACCACACTCCAAGGCGATCTGAACATCGAGCGAGGGAAACTCAAGGCCAGGGATATCGAGGGTGGCTACACAGCCGATCGCCCGTTGAGCGAAGGCCGCCGTATCTGCGCCGCCGTAGTTGCCGATGACCTTGACGAGGGCACCAATGAGAGTGCAGAGCACTGATGCGATGGCCTCCCCGAGAAGCTGAGACAGATCAAACCGGGTCTGAAAGGGGAACGCGAAGCCCTGAAGCAGGACATCGATCTGCGGGATACCGTTAAGCCCAGAAAGCGGAGCCGAGCCGAAAGGACCGATGAGACAAGACAACGTCGGGTCCGTTGCTAGCGCCATGACGAGCGAGGTGAGGGCATCCACAGCGTCAGCGAACGGCCCTTCGGTGAGAAAGGTTGTGATCGCTCGTCCTGCCCGAACAAGCCCACTAAGCGAAGCCTCAATGATCGCAAAAAGCGCGGCTAGGTTGTCCCGCAACTGACCCGGAGGCAGCGAGGCCAACGCCGCCTCGAAGTCGCAGACATCGAAGGACAACTGAAGCTGGAACGTCAGCGCCGCCAGGTTGTGGACAGGTAACGAGAAGTCGTCGATGGGCCGGTAGCCTTCTTCCTCTACAGAAGTCGGGTCTGTCCCTGGTGGGCGCTTGACGATGCCCTTGCTGCCGCGCGCATCGAGGATGGCCTTGATGATGTCTCTGGTGATGGGGCCGGTGTTGATGTCGACGATGCGGGTATCATCGAGCACGTCATCGAGATCGTCTGTGGCCGAAGAGTCGATCGCGGTGAAATCGATGATGTCGGCACCTTCTGCGGTGGTGACCTCAACGACAGATAGCAGTCGCCCGGATGTCTCCAACTGTGTTGCCGAGTCTGCTTCGTCGGCAGTGAGCCCGAGCGCCATGAGCTTCTTCTTGTTTCCTGGGATCGCCCGTCGACCCTCGGCCCAGAAGAATCGGATCTGCTCGCCGTCCTTGACCTTCACCTGCGGTGTCGCAAGACCCACGCAGAACAATTGCACTTCACGGGCGTTTGGTTGTCCTGGTGGGCACTTGGCTGGGTCAACGAAGATCTCACGGGCCTCGAAACGCGCAGCCGCGAAGCCTTGGTCTTGAAGCATTGCGTTCATGGTTTCTACGTTGGCCCACGAGCCGCACAGGCTCTCTCGCATTTCGCGGAGCTTGGTGAGGCTGATGGTTGTACCTGTGCCTTTCGTCGCAAGCTTGTTTACGGCTTTGAGCTTCTGGCCGATCTGAGTCAAGGCTCCGTTGGTCTTCACGAACACTGAGGAAGGTGTCGTGGCCCGTGGCCCTCGGACCTTGTCGATCAGGCCAGGTAAACCACCTGGGTAGTTGTTCTGGCTGAACAGTTGATCGATCGCTACCTTGGCTCCGGTGCCGTCGACCGTGCCCGAACGTTCCTGGTCTTTGCCTGTCTCCTGGAACTGGAGGATGTTGTCATCTTGTGTGATCGAGATGACCCGCGACAGCCTGGTGTAGCTGCCGGTCGGCGTGATGGAAGGTGTGGTCAGGAACATCCCAGCCAATGACGCAGGCAGCGCGACGTAAGGACCAGTTGGCAAGCCGTAACCACCGATGATACCGGGCTGATTGACAGCAGTCCCAGGCGTCGGAGCCGGGAACCCAGGCGTCGGAGCCGGGAACTTCACTTGGACATCGGTGCTCCAGTTAGGAGACACCGTCACACGCGCCTTGGTCAGATCGCCAGCACCAGAGATGTCGGTGCCGTTTTCAACATTGGTGATCTGGACGAACTGTCCGTTCACTCCCAGGTAGCTTCCTAGAGTGATGTTGGGATCTACGGGAGCGCCGTCGACACCATTACCAAGCACCTCGAACTTGTCGTAGGCGGAAGTCCCAGGAGCACCATACGCTGGGCTGTCCAAGTTGAAATAGAGACCAACGCTAGGCACAAAGCCCGCAAGCGGCCGAGCGATCAGTTGGAACAGGCCCGCCGGCAGCGGCGGGATGGGGAGCAGCCCAAAAGGAATCACGCCGACCTTGATCGTCGGTGGTATCGCGATGTCTGGTTCCACGACAACTACGATGGCTGTCTTACTGCCGTAGAGGATGAGGTCGCCTACTTGTGGCGTCGCAAGAAGCCCCGGAACCGAAAGCATCTTGAACGCCATCCACGGCATCGGAAACGGAAGGCCAAGAAGACTGGCAAACAACACCACAGGGAACGGAATGCTGACGAGGTCACTGAAGTAGATGCCGGTACGCTGACCCATGTCGAAGAAGCCCGCAGGAGCCGGGGGAGGCACAGCTTCGATTGGAGGCTCGAACGTGACGGTTGGGCCAACTACACCAACGACCTTGACAGCTTTACCTTGATACGACACAAGGTCGCCGAATTGGAGATCGGCTCCAGTCGTTCGGTCAAAGGTAGATGCCGTCCCATTGACGAAGTTGCCGATCAGGTTCGGGGCCGTGATGATCGGGACGTTGTCTAGGACGTTGTTCGACGTCGGGAAAGCCGCACCGACCACCACGCCATTGCGTTGGATGATTGCGCTGTTGCAGTCGCGCGTCTTGGAAGACAACTTCATCCGCAGCATCGCCACCTCTCCCAGAGCGGAGATGGTCAGTGGGGGTAGCGTCTGCGCTGGTCCAGTGCGACCGGTGCAGGTGTTGACGGGGATGATCTTGTAGTCGTAAGTGCCGGGCGGAAGCTCTCCAGCGCCCGCGATAGGGTCTGCCCACTCAGCCGAGATGATCGGGAGATCCGGATTGTCGGAGCCTGGTGTGTCGTCGGTTGGAACACCACTTGGCTCGGTGATGAGCGCGATACCGCGGTTCAGGATGTCCTGATTTCGCTGAATGGTTCTCCTAGCACCCGTACCCGTGATGTCGCATGACCTGTAGATGAAAAATGTCATGGTGTTACTCGGAGACTGTGCGCATGGAGACGTAGCCTCCCGGCATCGGAGTCAAGGTGGGAACGTAGAGACCGAGAGCGGCGTTCGCGGCTGACACTGTCGGGGAAAGTGCAAACGCTGCACTACCTGCTGCCGCGCATAGCGCAGATACGGAGCCTGTGGGGTCTAGGGCGATCATCAAAGGCCCAACTGCTCCCCAAGCAGCGGCGGCAGCCGTTGCATATGCCTGAAGCATCCCCAACATAGCGCCTTCAGCCGTCAACCACCCCTCGTGGGTAGTCAAGTAGGTTTTGTTGGCAACCAGAACAGGGTATTTCACTCCGCCAGGAACTCCGAGGGAGATCCCAGAAGGAGTCGGAGTATTGAGGCTAATCTGCCCAAGGCTATTGATCCCTACGGAGGTAGTAGCGTCAACTTCGTAGCGACCAGGTGTGGCGATCCGGACTCCGGCAGAACCAGCGCTCACGACGAAGCGGCTGAGTGGTCCGGTGCTGAATTCGATGTCGTTGGTTTTCGACTGGAACGTCAGCTTCTGAAGCGCGTTCATCAGGAAGTTGCCGGTGGCGATGTTCACCACACCACCATCAGTGGCCTCAGCCGCGGTCGTAACGACGAAGTTGCCGTTCTCGTCGATCTCGGCATTAGTGTTGCTGGCTAACGTGAACCACTGGAAGCGGGCTCTGAGGTTCTTGCCATTCCGGCCACTGATTGCCGCCTGCCCGGCGTCCTCGTAGACGTGACCCTGGCGATGGTCGATGAGCTTCGACTGAAGGACATTGCCGAACCAGTCAAGAACGACGGTATGCTCCTTGGCGAACACAGGAGCCGTCGAGTCACGGACGTTGATGCCTGCCTTCTTCACCAAGCCTGGCTGTGTCGATGTGGAGGTTCCTGGCACAGCACGCCGAACGGTACCAAAGCGCGTCTCGTCCTTGAGCACCGGCCCAGTTTGGTGCCCTGGTCCCTTGATGGTGTACAACGGCGTCTCGACGCTCGTGTAGAGCGACGTCATGGTCGTGTGGGAGAGACCACCTCGGCTCTGGTGGACATCTCGAAGGCCCATGAAGGTCTGGGCGAACTCAGAACCGGAGTCGATCTCCCCAGGATTCAGCACTCGGTAGGGCTGTACCGTCGTGGGAACGGTGCCGCCCGTAGAGCCAGTCTGCCTGATACCAGCAGCCACTGTTGCGTAGAAGGAGGCCGCCGCCGACTTGAGTGGATCGTAGTAGCCGATCGGCTGAAGATCGCCGGTGTCGCCGCCAATGACCGCCACCATCGTGGTGGTAGGCTCCGGCTGTCCTCGAATCCAACCGCTGGCCGAGGCGAACGGATACGAGAAGTTGATGGTTTTGTCGCCTACTACAGACGACACAACCGCACGTTCGGTGTCGCCGTAGGAATTCAGCACCTTGGCAAAGATCGCACCTGTGTAGGGCTTGTTCGCGCGATTCGCGTTCATGCGCCCCGCGCGTGCCTCTACTGAGAAGTGAAAGCCACGGTCCAACTTCATGAGGTGCTCTTGTTTGGCGACTTGGGAGCCGTCTTACCAGAGAAAGGACCCGGGCACATCTGAGTGATGTCTCTCCTCGGGTTTCCTTGTTTCCCTAGCTCGAACACTTGAATGTGCAGGTGCGGACCAGAGGTTTGGCCGGCTCCAGCGGTTCCTTTGGTACCTCCCGAGTACCCAATGAGTTGGCCTGCCTTCACCGGCTGCTTCACCTGAAGGACCGGACCAGAAGCTCGGATCTTGTCTGCGTCCATGTGTTGATAACGGACACCAAAACCGTTGGCTGTGTTGATGATGACGGTATACCCAGACTTCTTGTCTTTCTCACTGACTGTAGCGACGAAACCATCCTCCACGGCAAAGAGGGCAGTTCCTTGATCCGCCACGAAGTCAACTGCGGCGTGAAAGTCCGGCTTCCCAGTGACGGGATGGGTTCGCTGGCCGAAGGGCGACATCACCACGAGCGGCGTTGCAGCAAGTGGGTTAGAGCGGAACTTGTCCTTGTTTGGTGGCTCCTCGCTCACAATTGGAGTAGTGGTGTCACCTACCACTGAGGCCGGTTCGTGTGCCGTCTCGACGCTCTCTGCTCCAACCTTCGGCCGAGCCTTGTCAAGGTCCAGGACGTAGATGCCTGAAGCAGGCGCCAAGATGGCCTCTGGTCCCCAACCAACACGCGCCGATGACGGTGTGGACTCACCGGCAGCCACGGTGTTGAACACCTGAAGCTCGATGGGGTCTGCGCTCTCGGTCACATCGATGCCTGTGAGTAGAGCCGTGTTGGCCGGATCGATGCCGCTGTTGCTGAGGTCCGCCTTCTGGAGGTCGTGGAGCTTGGCTAGGTCGTTCGGATTGCGATAGTAGCCGGAGAACATACGGATGTTGTCGAGGCCGACGGAAACATTCCCCATCGGAGCGACGCCCAACGAGATGGTCTTGTCCACCGTGACAATGTTCCCGATGCGTGAACGCCGGATGTGATGAAGTGGACGGTTGGGGAGCAAGAAGGGCCGGTAGGAGAAGTTCGCGGTCAGGACGTGAGACCGGGCTAGAGCCTTCTGGTACAACACGACCGAGCGCTGCTGCGCCACATTCTTGTCCTTCAACTGCAAGAACGGGATGGACTCGTTGATGATCTCGATGCCGTAGCGTGCTGCGATGTACGGGCTGTAGACGAAGATGCGGGCCAGGTTGGCGGCTACGTTACCTGGAACGTCAGCACCTGCGGCGAAGCCGGTCTGGACGATCATGCCCGCCGGTGGTGATGCCTGTTCGTCCCCGATCGATGTGCTAATCAGCCCCTTGTCAACACGGAGCGAAGCCTTGAACTCGCCGAAGTCCTCCGGCCGGAAGTCCATCATCGGAAACTCGACGATGACGTCACCGTAGGGTGATATCATGAAGTTGTAGTCGAGCGCCGCGACGAAGTTCTTGATGACCTCCAACCGAGAGGTCCAGTTGACCTCGTGGCTCATCGCGATCGAGACGTTGGAGAGGTCGGCCAAGTTCTTTGGCCCGGTGCCCTCTTTGGGGAGCATGAACCACAACCGGATCTTATTGGGCGCGTAGGCACCGTCCGTCGTGGTCTCAGCCCCGACCGCCTCCATCTCCTCGCGTGTCCATGGCCGCCGCTTGGGACCAAACAAACAGAACTTGTGCCAATCCTCTAGGAACTTCCGCGCTTTGGTCGCGTCCGTCTGCATGGAGTCGTAGTAGAAGTTGCCTCCAAGGCTTACGCCTCGAACACCACGGTTGTTCTTCTCGACGGTGATCGGCTCCTTCGCCACCAGCAGATCGTAGACCGCTTCTTCCAAACTGCTGTTGGGGCTGATCTGCTGGGCGAACGGCGTGACCGAGATGTCGTCGTAGTACAACGTGTTCTTGATGTCGTAGAAGCCTTCAGTGTTATCCTTGAACTGCTGCTGATTGGCTTGGTCATACACAGTGGGAGGAGCACCGCCCTTCTCTGTGCTGATGGGACCAGAGCGGAAGCCAAGGGCGTCGAGCGGAACGAGCAGACCACTGGTCAAGTCGGCGGAAATCCGCATCCGATTGAGGACAGCTTCTTTGAAGTCATAGCAGTCGATCGTGAGGGTGCTAACCCCGCGGATGTCATCGTCCTCCAATGACACGTTGTCGATATAGCCCGTGAACTCCGGCATCCAAAGCTCGTAACGGCTGCCCTCCTCGTATTGTTTGCCGGGTACCCGGAACGGATAGAGGGAGAAGATGCGGACGGGGTCTTGACGGTTGAAGATGGAGCGGTTTGGGGCCAGGTCAAAGCGTGCGAAGCAGATCGAGTTCTTCGGGTTTCGGATCTTCGGGTTGCGTCCAGGGTCCGCCTTGTAGGCGTACATCTGGGCTTTCAGGTCCTCATCCTGGGTGAAGGCAAACTGCTCCAAGAAGTCTGCGGCCAAAGCGTTGGACGTCACGCCAGTTTGTGTTTTGATCTGCTCAATCAAGTTTGCGTAGACTGGTGCTTGGGCCAAGGCTGCTGAAGCACCGTAGAACGTCATGAGATTCCGCTCGGTCCAGACGAAGCGGTCGTTCGAGTTGTCGAGAGTGAAGCTGGCGGTGTTGTTGCCGTCGGTGCCGTTCAGGCTGATGGTCACCTGGCCTTTGAGGTACTGACTGACTTCGACACCTTGGATGTAGATGACCGCGTCGATGATGAAGACCGGATTATCGCTCTCATGATCGATGTTGTCGGCGTAACGGACGAGCTTGCCACCGGGCAGGAGAGGTTTGCCGGTTGCCCCTGGTTCGCGCTTCGCCGGCAGAGCCACAAGCTGCTCGGGCTCCTGCACCACCGAATTTGACAACACGTCGTGGTAGGCGACCTTCGGGTAGCGAGCCGAGCCGTTGGAGTTGGCGGCTTTTGTAGTCGTTCTTGCGACCACGGCCGCGGCTTGCGCGGCTGCGAAGGCCCGGAACTCCTCTAATGCCTCGACGTTTTCAGGTGCGGCAAGACTAGGGCTGGTCTTGATCTCTGCGTCGATGAGCGCCTGCATCAACTTCGTTTCGTTGCCAGGCTGGGCAAACGTCGGGTTCTGCCGGACAACGGTGTCGGTAGCAGCGTCGATCTGGGATGTCGATTTCCCATCCGAGGCCAGGAGCGCCTTCAATTGGTCAACGAAGGTACGGCCTTCTGCCGCACTGTTGACGAAGCTAAGAGCGGTATCGAAAGCGATCTGCTGCGAACGCGGGTCTTTCCCAAGCGCTTCCGAAATGGTCTCTGCGGCATTTTCAGCCGTCTGTCCAAGCTCCTGAAGCTGCTCCGATGCCTCCGGCTCACTGAGAGAGCTATCTTGGAGACCCTTGACGATACTGCTCTTGGTGGGCTTGGGAGTAGCACCAACGTCTTTTCTCCGTTCCACCATGTGAGCCTATCCTTCTGTCTTGGCCTCCTTTGCACCCTCGGTAGCGTGGGCAGAAGGCTCTAGGGACAGGCTCAGCAACAGGAGGGAAAGAGAGCGGGCGTCTGCCTCTCCGACGATGACGTCCACCATGGTCAACTGGGTGGTGTCCATGGCCACCCGAAGCTCGGACGGCATGACGCCGATGCTGGTGGCGCCGAGCACCTTGGCCGCAGTGAGGTGCATCGTCAAGTCGAGAGACTTCGATGACAGCGGGTCAACCATGAACACAAGCGACCGGGTGGCGGCAACCCAGAGCAAGTTGCGGAGGTGCCACAGCTTCAGGCCCTCAGGCTTGTGGGCCATCACCTGGGCAGCCTCTCGGGCATTCCTCGGCCAGAGGCCGAACCGAGCCCGAACTAAGGGCGCTACGAGCACCCCAGCGGCTTCCAGGCGGTCCCAGCGCTCCTCGGCGATCTGTTCTGCGATCGTCTCCTGGCAAACCCCCAGCGAGGTCACCAGATAGGCGTGTGGTTGGATGAGGTGCTGAAGCGGAGGGACTTCGTCCTCCGAGAGCGCCAGCCCGTACACCACTGGCGGGACACCTGGCGCAGTAGCCGGCTCCGATGGCTCCAGAGCCGGTTCCGTCATTGCGCTCTCCGGGCGCGCTTGATGGTGAACCCCTTGTCGTCTCGCTTGGGTGGCGCTGGCAAAGACACGTAGGCCGATTTCAGCTTCTCGGTGATGAGCGGATCCACGACGGCTTCAGGCAGTTTGAAGAACTGGGCAATGGATCGAATCATGGCGCATTCGCCGATCTCATCGATCGTCTCCAAGAACTCGTCGAGGTTGAAGACCGGAGTACCGTCCTCGTCTACATCGTGGAGTGAGGCATCTGGATTCCAGCGCTTCACCGCGATCGAGGCCAGTGCGATCATGCGGTCTTCGATGTCCTCCACCAAGATCGCCGCTTGTGGCAATAGGACATCCACACGCGCCTGCTGCTCGTGGCTCAGCTTTGTGATGCTGGTGATGATCTGAAGTGCCTCAGACGCGGCTTTTGCCGAGCCGCTTTGGGGCCTTGGAGTTTTCTTCGTCGCCATCGGACCTCGGACCTCGGTTGAGAGCTAAAAAGACGTACTGCTTATGGAGCGAGAACCAAGCGTCCAACGTCCTGGTTTTGTCATCAATGCTCTGAAGGGTGTCTCTGACAGAGTCCATGACGAGCTTCATGTTGTCTTGGGCATCGGCGATCTCCCGCAGCGCAGCGAACGCGATCTCGTCCTGAGCTTTGACCGTGAGAGACCTCACCATGTCATGCTGGCGCAGATAGACGAGGGCCAGGCGATAGGTGCGCCCGATTTTCGACATACTCTCGCGCAGCCTCTGGTTGATCTTCACCAACCTGTCCCGGAGAGCTTGCAGCTTGAACCGATGCTTGACCGCATCGGCGATGCCATCGGTGCTGTCGAGTTCAAAGCCCTCGCTGTCGAAGGCTGCGTCGTTGGCGATGTCGGTCAATTCCTCTAGCAGGGCCTCCGGATCGAACTTGGCAAACTTCGCCAATTGGAAGGCGGCAATGAGCTTATTGATGACGACCTCACCACGAAGGTCTTGGACCACTGACGTGGCCTCTACGACCTCCTCCGCGGCCTTGGCAACTGTCTTGCTCACAGCTTGTCGTCCTTGCTGAAGCCCAGAAACTTCGGGTTGTTCCGGTTGCGGAACCAGCGAGCCTTGGTGGTGACCAAGAGATCGTGAGGGTGGTCGTCGTCTGTCATCGGGCCAAGACGAAAGGACCGAAAGGTCTTGAAGTCATAGAGGGCTTTCATGACTGAGTCATGTGGAACGTCATCGACCATGCACACGAGATGCACCATGTCCGGTAGAACGTGAGTGGAGGAAAAAGCCGATGTCCGCACAGAGAGCGCTGTCCCGATGACACTCCCTTGGCCCAGCACCTCGTATAGCGCGCCCCAGGAGCCTCCCACAGCTAGACGGCTCTCCAAGGCGTGTTCCAAGCGCTTCTCGCTGTCAGAAATACGACAGAAGATGAACTCAGGGATGCAACCAGCAGGTTGGTACACCGCATCCGCGCTGTCGGTGGATCGAGGATGAAGCTGCCCATCGGCGTAGACGACATAGAAGGTGTCGACCTGAAGGCCAAGCCAGAGACTCGGATCTAGGAAGCGTGGCGGTAGGACCGACATCCTCATTCCTCGTCGTCGAAGTCTTCGTCCTCGGTCTCCGAGTCCTCTTCAGTAGGCTGTGCGGATGCGAGCTTTTCCTTCTTCGGGGCGGCCGGCTTCTCGTCTTCCTCGGCTGCCGCTGCCGCCTTGGAAGCGGGCTTCGCCTTGGCCTTCGGCGGCGGAGCTTTCTCTTCCTCGCCTTCGTCATCTGCCTTGGGGGCAGTTTGGTCTTCCACCAAGGAGATGAGTGGCACGAGAGTCGTTTGCCCAAGGAGGAATTCAGTCGTATCCGTCAGGTCCAGGACGACGGCTTGTTGGTACACCGTACATTTGACCTTGTCGGCGCTGTAGAAGTTCAAGCATTCCTGGAGGTACAGCGCAGTGAGCCCGAGGGACACGCTCTTGACGTTGAGAGACACGCTCTCAGCCTTGAACGCGATCTGAGCTTCACCAGACGACGCCTCGCCAGTGAACAGACAATCCGTGTTGCCCTTGTTGAGGACCAAGGCCAGCGCTGGGGAGTTGGCCTTCCCGACGGCGGAGATAGCGTCCGATAGAGCGTCCTTCAACTCGGAGACGTTGAAGACGGCTTCTCCGAACGGCTTTTGGCTGCCCAGTAAGTCAGCAAGCTGGTTTTGGATCTGAAGCGGCTCAACCGCCGACAACGGAATGGTGGTAATAAAGCCAGGCAGCTTCACGGTGAAGAACGATTCGTTGAAGCCCACCATCGAGTCCGCCGCCAACTTGGCCAGGACATCGGCTGACTTCTGCGGCAGACTGAGAGCCGCGTTGCTCGGGATCTTCGAGTCCTTGTCCACACCGATCGTGACCACCACACCACGGAAGCTGTCGGTGGACTCACCTCGGATTTTCTTCCCCTTGGCGTCGAAGTGTAAGGTTCGATCTGTCGCCCGGCCTTGGGCTTTGAGCGCCAAGGAGGACAGAAGCTCCTTGAGGTTCAAGACGTGGATCGTCGGCTTTGGAGCGTTGAGAAGGATGCTCTCGTCCAAGTCCACGGCCTGAAGCGTGATGGAGCCATTCACACGTCCGCAGGCATAGTTGACATTCTTGCCCTTGGTGGTGAGCTTGAACTCGTTGCCCGAGACGGACAAGGCTTGCAGAAGGGAAGCGACGTCCACGACGATGTCGCCGGCTTCCTCGACGACCACCTCGGAGACGGTGGCCTCGGCGTAGAGAGACGATACCTTGATGATCTTCCCGTCGGTCTTGAGGCGCAGCGCGGTAGTCGATCCTTCCGCTAGCTCCAAGGTCTCGGTGATGCTGCGGACGTCTGAAATGGCGCTAGTGAGCGCCTTCTTCTTCGCTTCAAACCGCATGGTAGCTCCTCTTGGTAGGGGGCGCAGAATGCCGGTAGCCGGGCATAGCGTCAAGAGATGAAGTAGCCTCGTACCCTCAGTAGGCCCGCATCCTCTCCTTAGCCGGAGGACGGATGGCGACGCCCAGTCAGGACCTAGCTCGGTTGATGCGGCTGTTGAACCAGCCCGCATTGACGAACTTGCCTGCTGTGAACCGTACCTCGGGCGAAGTCCAGGTCATCGCCCTCGGCCCAGGGACCTTGGACCGGGTTGTCCTCACCGTAGAGCCTGGAAAACAATACAATTTACTGGACTATGCACCACAGCTATGGTGGGTAGCTTCTACAACTCTCGTATTTGCTGTAGAGCATTTGTGGATACATATCCCAGACGATGGCGGCCAGCCTACTCCTAGCCCTGCTCCGCAAATAGCAGAGGTCATCCAGTACGTCGTTCAACCAGAAGATCCTGGCATTGGCGACCTGATGGTATGGAATGGTGCCGCGTGGGTTCTGCTGTCTCCCACAACTGCTGGATACGTGCTTACCAGCAATGGTCCAATCACTGTTCCAAGTTACCAACCAGGAGGAGGTGGAGGTGGAGGCGGTAACGTCATCACCGGCCAATCTACGGCTGGCCTGGCGAACGGCGACTTCGCATACGTTTTCGCCAATAACACTTGGGGTAAGGCGCGGAATGATGGCTCGCTGCTCCAAGCGACTTGCATCGGCCATAACGCCGGCACGGCCGGCACGATGCTCTTGTCCGGTAGCGTGTCTGAGAGCGCAAAATTCACCACAGTTGGCGGCCTCCCCATTTCTGGGGATGTGGTCTATCTCGCCGCGTCAACAGACGATGGTGGTACAGGGCTGGGAAAGCTCTCAGCGACTCCTCCGACCACACCAGGCTCCTATCTGGTGATCGTGGGGACCTGCATCGACAACACCAACTACGCGGCACTCAAGACATGTCGGGTGGAGTTTAACCCCCAACCACCAATCTTGCTGTAGGCGCGATTGCGGTCTGTTCGGTTACGCAAACAAGGAGTAGAAAGTCATGGCTGATCTTCGTTCTTTGGTACTTGAGTCTGGACGGCAAAAGCGGGTTCAGGACACTGACGCGCTGATCGTCGGTTCTGGAATCAAGACAGGCACGGGTGACCTCACCATCACCCCCGCCGGTTCCAACGTCAGCATCGCCGCAGGCAAGTCTATCGTCGCTGCCGTGGGTGCTGGTACCCTCGACTTCTCAAATGCTACAGGCATCTTCAAGACATCCGCTGGCGTTGTCACCCTCGGACCCGGTGCAATTTCCGTCTCCGGTTCGGCGACGTTGGCCACAGGCACGACGTTGGCGGCGGCAGGCACGGCCATCGTCGACCTGTCCGGTGGTTCTGGCATCTTCAAGACCACGACAGGTGCCGTCACCATCGGACCGGGTGCGATCTCGGTCGCAGGTTCGGTGACCCTGGCTACCGGCACGACAATGACCGGAGCCGGCACCGCCTCTGTCGATCTGTCTGGTGGTTCTGGCGCGTTCAAGACCACGACAGGCGCTGTCACCGTTGGGCCAGGAGCGGTAGCCGTCTCCGGTGCCGCGACGTTCTCTGCCGCAGGTACGGCACTGGCGGTTACCAACAACGCCTCCGTTGGTGGCAACTTGTCGGTGACTGGAAATCTGATCATCAGTGGTTCAACAACCACGACAAGCTCAGAGACCGTCCTCATCGCCGACAACCACCTGCACCTGAACTACGGCTACAACACCGTCAGTGCACAGAGTGGCGGCCTGATCGTCAACTATCTGCCGACGGCCACCGCGGACACTGTCGCTGGCGCCTACGTGGCAGGCGTAGCCGCGACCAGCAACCCGACAGTGACCACGACTGCATCGGCGACGTTCGCCGTCGGCCAAATCATTCAGATCACGGGTACTGCGAACCCCGGTCTGTACGAGGTGCTTTCGCACGTTGGTACGACGCTGACCATTCGCGGTATCGGTCTGACCGCTACCGTCGAAGACTTCACGCAAAACCAGTTCACCGCGGTGGCCTCTGATGGCGCAGCCATCCGGCGTGTCAACGTGTCGATCTTGCGCGCGGGCACTGACGGAGCATGGGAAGTCGGCTCTGGCGCATCGACCGGCAT
Organism: uncultured Bacteriovoracaceae bacterium; assembly: GCA_964364175.1. Lineage (GTDB taxonomy): Bacteria > Bdellovibrionota > UBA1018 > UBA1018 > UBA1018 > CAYILR01. The sequence continues at coordinate 36,327 of CAYILR010000015.1, read as the reverse complement.
CACGTTCACCGATCTAGCTGCGGGTTCCAGCACCTTGCAGTCGGCCTATGTAGCGGGCAACACCCTCACTACGTCGGCGGGCGAAGGCACGGTAAACATCGCTGGTACTGAAGACTTCATTGTCAGCGACTCAGTGGATCTGGCGTTCACGTCTACGGGTGGTTTCTCGTGGACGGCCGCCACTGGCGCCTTCAATCTCCAGACCACAGGCGCAGCCACCTTGCGTGGCGGTGCCTCCGGCACCTTCGGTGACGACGTTGCCACGCTGGACTTCAATGGTGCTGGCGCGGTGGGCGAGACTGGCATGACCAGCTTCTCGATCACCCCATCTGGCGCCATTACCTTGACGGCTGGTGCCGCGTCCACGTGGTCGACTTCGGCTGGCGCGCTTACGCTGACCTCGGCTGCCGCCGCCACATGGAGCACGGCTGCGGGTGCCCTGACCATCAACGGTACTGGCGGCATCAACCTCCAAGGTGGCGCCACCACGGCGGCTATCGTCAACTCCACCGGCACGGCAATCACCGTGCAGGCGGGCGCGACGCTGGCGACGACCTCGACAGGTAACATCGACCTGCCACAGAACGCCTCGGCGCGGTTCAAGATTGAGGGTGTGGCGACCACGGCCACCGTCACCGCCGCCAACCTGACGACACTGACCAACGCCAGCAACGCCGACGCGCTCCACACCCATGCGGGCGTGGCGACCGCGTTCATCAATGGAACCGCTGGCGAGACACTGGTCGCTGGTAACATTGTGGTGTGGGATGACTCGGCGGGCAACCCCCGAATCTTCAAGGCCGACGCCAATGGTGCTGGCGAGTTGGTCAACGCCGTAGGCATTGCGGGAGCCGGCATCTCCAGCGGCAGCAGCGGCAACATCACGGTGGCTGGTGAGGTCGCCGTACCCGACGCTGTGTGGGATTCGGTCCCTGCGGTTGGCGACGTGGGCAAGGTCGTCTACATGAGCGCGACGGCAGGTAACGTCACTCTGACGGCGCCGTCGACCACTGGTGACACCGTGCAGAAGGTTGGTGTAGTAACCTTCGGAGGCACGGGGGCGGTAAAGGTAGCCGTTCAGGTCGGCGATGGCGTCCTGCTGTGAGCCTTACTCTGAATAGTGACAACACGACCACGATGAAGAACTGAGCAGGAGACACAACATGCAACCAGACATTCCGCGTTCTAAGCCCAACGGTAAGATGGAGGCACCTCTACAGACGGCCGCTAATGAGGCGGCTGTGGAGGCGGCTGTGGAGACGGCTGTGGAGACGGCCAGCGGGCCACCGGCTAAGGTCGAGGTGAGCAAAGACGACCTCGCCACCGTCACGATGGCCGAGGAGGCCGTAGTCAATCACCAGAAGGTGTTGGGTGCTCGCTATGCGGCGTGGAAGGCAGACGAGACGGTCATCCTTGACTTGATCGATAAGGCTACCAAGGACCTAAACATGCTGGTTACCACCATCGGCAAGAAGCATGGGCTCTTTGGTGGTGACGGCGCTGGCTATCACTTCGACATCAAGACGGGCACGTTCACCCGTCGTTGATTGGAGTCGCCTAGGGATGGTCGTGCGTGGTCGCCTGTTGGGCTGCGCACGACCCCTTTGGGGTAGAACATGGCAACGCTAGCGCCTCTAGTCATATCCGGTGGTCGGCATCAGCAGATGCAGTCCACTGACGTACTCAAAATCCCCAGCATACAAGTCTCCGAGATCGCGGCGCCAGGAACCCCAGCGTCGGGTTATGGTCACGTCTACGCTAAGACGGATGGCCTACTCTACTTCAAGAACGACGCTGGCACAGAGTACAACCTGACGGCTGCTGTCGCTGGTAGCGACACATGGCTTCAGTATAATGACGCTGGCTCCTTCGGCGCGTCGGACAAACTTGTCGTTGACAAGACAAATGGGCGCATAGCCATCCGGTATGCGGGGTCAACGCAGGTGCCGCTTGCCGGCCTGCACGTGTACGGCGCGGACAACACTGCGGCGTCGATTCGCGTCGAGCAGGCCACAGTAGGGAACACTTACGCGCACCTGGACATCATCGGTGGTAGCACGGGGCTCTACGGGCAGTCCTTCCAAGACTCCTATTCCGGTCTGTCGACGTGGAATGGGTATCTCGCCCTGGCCGCGACCGCCGGCATCCGCGCGAGCAACCCCGCCGGGGGACGACAGTTTGTGATAACGAGTCGAGGGACTCTGTCGCCTGGCTGGGTTCTTATTGGCTCAAACTCCACCGCGGGGACCGGCGTGTGGGGAATCAACGTCGACCGGAACAACAACGTCCTGATGGGCGAGGCCACGGGCGCTGTCGACGCCATAGCACAGCTTGAGATTCGCGGCGATAATGGTGTGCTGCCTGCGCTCGTTGTAAATGCGGCAGGGTCCGCCACCGGCGACACACGGATTGGAGGAGACACTGATCCAAATCTATTCTTTGTTGACGCCAGCACTGATCGTGCGGGTTTCGGCACCAACTTACCGGCTGCAAAAGTAGACATTGTAGGCGGCACGTTGCCGAGCACGATACCGGCATTAGGCGTCTCAGCCACTTTGAGTTCGACGGTTGGCGCACAGTACGCGGCGATCATAAATGCTACAGGTGCCGGAGCAGGAGCCGGCCAGAACTTCGGCCTTGGTGTGTACTTGGCGGCTGGATACACAGGAAGTATAAATAGCCAAGCGCTTGAGTTTGTAAACTCGTCAGCCGGCACCGGCGCGGATATATTTGTCTCGTTCGGCAATATCGGCATTGGAGGTTACGCCAACGGTACGACCGTGGGCCACAACGCAGCAGGTCTGTTTGACGCACGCAACTCATCCACAATGAACGTTGGGGTGCAAGCAGCGGCGAAGGTTGCGTCAGCCGGAAGAAATGTTGGCTTAGTCGCCTGTGCCCTAAATGGTGCAAACAACACAGCCGGGTTTTTTGGATTGTATGGCACAGCGCCGCCGCTGGTCAACGCAGCCCTCATAGCCGACAACGGTGCAGTTGCGTCCCCAATCTTCCTGGGTCGAGACAACGGCACTACCGTCTTCACCGTTGCTGACGGCAGCGGTATCAATAGCTTCGGTTCTTCAGAAGTTGTGTTCAATGATGGCGGATCTAACATCGATTTCCGCGTAGAAGGGGATACCAACGCTAACCTCTTCTTCATCGACGCATCTACTGATCGTATTGGCTCCGGCACGTTAACCCCGAGCTTCCCGCTCCACTTGGTCACTACAGCCAACGGGTTGATTGGGGCCGAGTTTGATTCTACCGTCACCGGCGCGGATACCGGAGCGCGAGTAGCAGCCGAGGGCTACCTCCACGGAACTTACACGGGTACTGGTTCCACGCTGGGTCTGTCTGGTTACAACAGTGTCCCAGGTTCCGGTACTTCATTGTATGTTGATACGGCAAATTTCAACGCGGGATTTTGGGGTGCGGCAGTTGGAGCCGGTACTGGATACAACGTTGGCGTTTACGGCGTAGGTAACGCATCGAGCAGCCTAAACATTGGTATGTTTGGTTCGGCCCCGACGCACGGATTCAGTGCGAGTCTTCCTCGCATTGGCGTGATGGGAAACGCAGAGAGTACCACGATGCAAATCGGTGGTTACTTCTCCTTGCGTGCGACTAGCGCGGCTATTCCGACATTCACTAGCGCCGCGCTCATAGCAGATAACGACAACGAAACGTCGCCGATCTTCCTCGCACGAGACAACGGTACTGCTGTCTTCACCATCGCTGATGGTGGGGCGGTAGCTGTTGGTATAGACGGCTCGGCTTCAACTCCCGCCGTAACGCTGGGTGCGACGGCTGACCCTGATACTGGTTGGCTTCATCCAGCAGCGAACACTCAGGCTTGGTCCGTTGGTGGTAGCGAAGGAATGCGGCTGACGACTACAGGTCTGGGCATCGGAGGAACTCCTGCCGCCAAGGCCGATGTTAACGGAGACTTGGCTACTCGCGCAGCCTCTCCGGCAGCGCTGGCTGCGACAGAAAACGACTACGCGGGCGCGGCAGGCTTTAGCTTTGCTCGTTTGTCTGGAGCCGGTGGTGGGTCCACGGTCACCGGAATAGCGGGTGGCGTCGATGGTCGCTTCTTGGTTGTTGTAAACATCAGCGCCAACACGATCACAATCAACCATCAGGATCTCGGGTCAGCGGCTGCGAATCGTGTGATAACCTCCACTGGAGTAGCTGTCATACTAACGGCCGACGACGCTGCGTTCTTCATGTACGACGCAACCACTTCAAGATGGCGACAGATCACCGGGGTTGCGTGATTTCTGTTGTTGGGAGGAGAATGTATGTCATCAATCAACGGGAAGCAGCTACAAGACAACACGATCGTCAAGGTAAAGACTACGACCGAGTTGGTCGCTGCTGATGGTACACGCGCCTTCACTGCTGCTCAGTCGATGGGCGGTTTCAAGATCACGAATCTCGCTACCCCAACGGTGACCACCGATGCAGCCACTAAGGGCTACGTCGACACCGCGACTCCTGCCGCCGCAGGCAGCGACACACAGTTGCAATACAATAATGGGGGCGTGCTTGGAGCCACGAACGGTCTAGTCTACGATGACGTAAACTCAAGACTCGTGATTCAGCCTACAGCCTACGGGCCGCCGTTTCCCGCGTCCACTGCGGCCTTGACTATAATTGGCGGGTATCCTGCCACACAGTCTAAGTTTGACATTAAAAATGGCTCTTTCGGGAGCACAGGCTCGCAGCTTGCGGCGGTAATCGACCTCACGGCGTATAGCCCCGGCCTTTGGTTGGGCGCACTACAGGCGGGAGCGGCGTGGTCTGGGAGCACGTATAATGGTCTACTAAACATGGGCCAAACCACGCTGATACAAACATACGACCCCGGCGGCTCGCCTGGGCCGATGGTATTGCGTAACAGCGGTGGCGGCGGTAGGATATTCATCGGGAATAACGCAGGGGGAGCGCGTTTCGGTGTCATTGTGGACCCCGTTAACAACGTCGTCATTGGCTCCAACGGGGACACGTCGGGAGGGTTGGTCACCGCTACTGCGATGCTTGAGATCCGTGGTGTCACCGGCATCGCGGCGCTGGTTGTGAACGAGACGGGCGCCAACGCAGACACACGAATCGAAAGCAATGGCAACGCCAATGCGTTCTTCCTCGATGCGAACAACGGTGTGCTTGGCACAACAGGAGCCATCGGCCTGTCCACCGGTACGCCGGTCTCTGGTCTTGACGTGCAGACCTCGCAGGGCCTCAAGCGCACCACGGTGGCCGATACCGACTACACGGTCCTCGACACCGACTATCTCATCGCGTACACGTCGATCGCGGCGGCTCGCACTGTCAATCTACCAACCGCCGTGGGCCGCACAGGCCGCACCATTGTCGTGAAGGACGAAAGTGGCTCGGCGTCAGTGGTGAATACGATCACCGTCGACCCAAGCGGAGCCGAAACGATCGACGGCGTAGGCGCCTATACCGTTACAACTGCACGAGGTCGCGTGCACTGTTACTCTGACGGAGCCAACTGGCACGTCCTCTCCAACTGAGGTCCTCATGTCCCTGCAAAAGTCCACCACGTTCAGCAGCACCCTCGTCGCGGCCAACGCCGTCCACAAGATCCTCTGTGTGGCGTTCAATGCGCCCAATGGGCTCTACATCGAGATCGGTGTCTTCGTCGATCTTACCAAGTCACAGGATGGCGTGACGCCGCCCGTGGAGCGGCGCACCTTCAACAAGATGACGGGCTTTGATCCCGCAGCAGCGCAGAACGTTCACACGCAAGCATACAACTACCTCAAGACCTTGCCGGAGTACGAGGGTGCTGTCGACGTCTGAATCTGAAGGACAAAGATGCCCGCCTTGCTGTCGTTTGACACGGAATTCACGCACCCCGTGAGCACAATCGGGGGTTTGATGCAGCTTGGCTGTGTCATCGTGCCTTGGGACCCAAAGACGATGCGAGTCGTGAAGCACGAGGTGCCGGGCCTCAAGTACAAGGCCGACTTCCCCATCACCGAGGGGCCGGAGCACCAGGTCACGGACTGGGTGCGGGAGAACCAGAAGGCCCTCCTGGAGCGCTGTAAGGCCCTGGACTCGGGCGTCTACAAGACCAGCCGGGACGGGCTCATCAAGCTCCTGAAGCGCGCCACGGACCTCTACGGTGCGCCGGTGATCCCAGCGGGGTGGTGCCTAGGTTCTGATGTCTCATATTTGTTGAGGCTTCTTCATGAAGACTACGAGTTGGTCCACTACTCCGCCATCGATCTGAAGGGCCTCATCATGGCCCTCATGGGTGAATACGATCCAGGGGACAAGGAAGCAGCCGAGTTCCTGGGCGTCACCGACAAGAATGAAAACGAGCACGATGCGCTGGCGGATGCTGAACATCAGTTGAAGCTCATCCTGGCCGCGTTCCGCAAGATCAACGAAGGTGGCGCCCACGAAGCTGCGGCAAAAGCTCTCGTGTCCGCGGCCCGCCGTTCGAAGCAAGGCGACGCACTATTGGATGAACTTTGGGCGTGGTACAGCGTGGCCTCGAAAGCCACGTTGCAGGTCGACGACGAAGAACTCACCCCTCAGACAGACGAGCTTCTCGGCTATTTCGGCAAGGCCCTTGAAGCGAATGATGCTCTAAGAGCGTCCGCGGCGGCGGACAATCTCTTCAGCCAACTCGATTCGATGGGCGTCGAGATCTCGCCACCTCCGCGGCTGAAGCGAAGAAAATGATCCTCCGGCGGTCGACGCTGAGGCCCGCTTCACTGAGCTTGACTTCACCTCCGGGCTCGACGAAAACGACGGGGCATGAACACCTCCGCTCCCGTACTTGCCAAGCCCGCAATCCTGGCCGCCTATCAACGCGGCGACATCTTCATTTCACCGTTCAATGAACGGCAAGTGAAGAACTCATCCTACGACGTCCGGCTCGGCGAGTGGTACTACGAGGAGCAGCCCGGCGCGGCCTGGAACCACTCGAACCTCCTGAACCCTTACGACAAGGACTCCGTCGCGGCCATGTGGGGTGAGCCGAAGAAAGCACAGCCCCTCGACCGGGACCTGCCCGGCATCCCCAAAGGCACTCCTGTCATCCAGGTGCCAAGAGGCGGCTTCCTCCTCTGTCACACCGAGGAGTTCATCGGGACTACCGACCTGGTCCACACGACCATGATCAAGGCCCGCTCCACCACCGGCCGCTCTGGCATCCAGGTCTGCGCCTGTGCAGGATGGGGCGATATCTCGTGGGCTCAAAGATGGACTTTGGAGGTCGTGAACAATACCAAACGAGATGTGCTGCTGGTCTCTGGACGCCGCATCGGCCAGATCGTCTTCATCCCGACGACGGGCATCGAGCCGCAGGACGCCTACCATCAGGGCGGCAAGTACCAATCATCGGATGTGAAGGGCAAAACCCACGAGCAGCTTCTGGCGGAGTGGAAGCCCGAGATGATGCTTCCCAAGGCATACCTGGACTACGAGGTCCTGGCCCCATGACGCTTTTCCGCCAACGAGTGAGCAGCTTCCAGGTCGTCGGCCTGGAACCAGAGGCCCCGGTATTCGACAAGGAGGGAAAGCCCTGTCCCCTCCCCCCGTTGTCGAGCGAGGCCATCAGCATCAAAGCTGGTGAGGTCGTCCTTGTTGTCTCGCTGTCAAAGGACAAGAAGGCCATCGAGGTCTCCTACGTCCCCAACAAAGCAGGCAAGGCGCACGACCACCAGTCGCGGTCCGGTCGCGACGGCGCGGTCCTTCAGGTCACGTTGTGAGTGGAAGTCGATCCGACATTCCTAATGCGGTCCCTCCCAATGTGGTCGACGTCGTGGCCGTCATCATCGACGCTGCACGCCGCCACGTCGACCGGAAGCAACACTGGCGTATCAAGGCCCGCATCGTGCGGGTCGTGGCCCAGGTACCAGCCGAGAAGGCGCTCACCGGCCTGGTGCTCAACATCGCCTACAGCGGGCCTTTGGTCCCCCACCTGTCGATCCATCCTGGCATCTTGTTCCGGGTTTCGATCCCGCTGGCCGACGCCGAAAAGGCACTCGACGGAGTAGCTGAGAACCAGGCTCCCGAGATCGCCCTGACCCCGGACATCCTGAAGGCTATGCCCGAGCCGTGCGCTCGCGTGCCTCTCAGCCTCCTACAAGAGCTTCGAGGCCAGGAGGCCGGTACTGAGTTTTCCCGAAGGGCGCTCATGCGCTTCTGGTCTGAAGACCGCCGCACAGGGAAGGCTCCAGCATCAGACGATTGACGAGAAACCGAACCAGCACTACCTAACTGGTCCCTACAAGGAGCAATTACCGATGCCCGAAGTTACCGACAGCCTCATGTTGACCGAGGCGTACCGTCCCTACCACCTCGACGACATCATCGGCCAGGACAAGACGAAGAGAGTCGTAGGTTCGTGGCTCCGCACTGGCCGCATTCCACGGTCGATCCTGATCGCAGGTTCTACCAGCAGCGGGAAGACGACTTCGGCGCGGATCATCGGCCGTGCAGCGCTGTGTGCCGAGCCCAAGAACGGGACTGCTTGCGGTGAGTGCAGAGCGTGCAAATCGTTCGACGCCGGCAACCACCCCGACTACATCGAGATCGACGCCGCCTCCGACCGCGGCATCGACGCGATCCGTACCCTCACACAACGGGTCACGATGTTGCCGATGTTTGGTAAGAAGAAAGTCGTGATTCTCGACGAGGCGCATCAGCTTACGCCGCAAGCCTGGCAAGCTATGTTGAAGACCTTGGAAGAACCGCCTCTCCACGTCGTGTTCATGATCTTGACCACGAACCCAGAGAAGCTCCCGCAGACCATCATCGGACGCTGCTCGGCGCTCAAACTCCAGGCCGTCTCCGTCGAGGAATGCACCGAGCTTCTGGTCTCGGTGGCGCAGAAGAAGGGTCTCGCGAAGGCCGGGCTCATGAAGGAGCACTTGGTCCGCATCGCCAAGGTCACGGGTTCGCACCCACGCAATGCCCTGCACGCCCTGGAGCAGGTCTACACGATGGTGCTCGACGCCCAACAAGCGGGGCAGACCATCGACACCGCCGTCGTCAACGGCTTCATCCAACAGGTCTCTGTCGCGGATGTCGAAACCATCGCTGGGGCCATCATCCGCGGCGTTCTGGAGGGCAAGCCTGGTGGTGCCCTCAAGCGCGCCGAGGACGCCCGCGCCGAGGCTGATATCCTCCTGGCCAAGCTCACCGAGATGATGCGTCAAGCCATGCTCTTGTCCACCAACCCGAAGCTCATGGATGCCTACTACAAGGACGTGTTCGACAACCTGGGCCTGTTCGCTTTCACAACCGCATCCCATCCGCTACACATCGAAGCCCGCCAGGTGGTGCTTGACGCCTACGCTTGCTTCACCAGGCTCCGCATCGAGACTTCAAACCATCAGGTCCCGGTCGGCGAGGTCATCGGCGAGCCCATCGCCCGTGCTTCACTGCTTTGCCAGAAGTTCATCAAGAAGGCCACTCCGGCCGAAGACAAGAAGGCTTCTAAGGAAGCCGCCTGAAAGGAACCAGATGCCTTCCACTCGTGGACCCTCAAGCGGTTACAAAAAAAGCCGCAGAGGCTGTTTTTTGTGCCTTGGGCGTCGTCTCCTGCTAGGCAATCAGACCGCCCAGGTGGTATCCCCGGTTATGCCTGGGCTACCTGGATCGTGAAAAAAGCTCAAGTATATCGGGAAGATGACATCGGCCATCTGGTCTAGTGTGGTGAGGATCCTCGGGCGCTTTGCGTGCGGTGGTTCGCTCGACAGCCGGTGGACCTTGTTTCCAATGTTCGCTGGGATCCGTCGAAAAAAGAGCGATGGGTTACTTGACCGATTCGATCCGGTGCGCATACCATCATTGAGGCCGACCAGTTTTATGGTTGGGCAGCAAACGATAACCTCCCACAAGGGAGCACCGGAGATGGAAATGCGCTACGGAACGAAGAAGAAGAAGGAAGCGAAGAACGGCAAAGGCACGAAGGGCAATGGCAAGAAGGAGAAGATCACATACAAGGACGTGGTCATCATGTTCCTCGCTGAGGGCCTTGGCCTCGTGCAGAAGCTCGTCGAGACCGGCAAGGTGTCGTCTTCGGCGGTGCATCGCGCTGCCGAAGACCTCAAGGCGCAGTTCCCCGACCGCGCCGATCTGCTGACGAAGTACGCCGACAGCGTGGCACCCGCGGATCGTGGTCGTGGTCGCGTGGCGGCGAAGATCGGTGATGAGCGCGACTACAAGGCGCAGAAGATCGGCGGCAACGAAGCCTTCATTCGTCTGCCGCTCGGCGTCTTGGAGGTGAAGAAGGGGCAGTTGATCACCGTCCGCTTCGCTGCCGACCGCCTCACGGCGTGCAAGAAAGCAGGATGACGGTTCGGGCTGTGAAGCCCGGTCCTTTTGTGCTACGTCGGCGGCATGACGCTACCGACGTTCGACCTCCACGAGGGTGACGCACTTTCGTACCTGCGAGAGCGCGTCCCCTCGGCTTCTGTCGATCTGATCTGTAGCGATCCGCCCTACGCCAGCTTGGAGAAGCACCGCAAGACCGGCACCACGACCCGGCTCAAGGTGTCGAAGTCGTCCTCCAACGTCTGGTTCCCGGTCATCGAGAATGCGATGTTTAAGGACTACTTCACGGAGTTCTTGCGTGTCCTCAAGCCAGGTCGCCACTTCTACATGTTCTGCGATCCTGAGACCTCCTATGCCCTGGTCCCGGTTGCCTTGGCACTCGGGTTCAAGTGGGGCAATCGGCTCATATGGGATAAGGTCACCATAGGCATGGGTTACCACTTTCGTCGTACCTATGAGGACATCTTGTTCTTCGTCCGTCCTGGTGGTGAAAAGCGACGACTGGCCAACCTCGGAGTGAGCGACATTCTTCGCTGCAAGCGCCTTAAGGGAGATGCTTTATACCCCACAGAAAAACCGTGCCAGGTGCTCGGGACCTTGGTCCAGCAATCGGCTTTGCCTGGTGAGCTTGTCCTGGACCCGTTCTGCGGGTCTGGTTCCACGGGTGAGGCCGCTCTCGTCAACGGCTGCCGGTTCCTGGGCATCGACATCACCCCCGAGGCCGTCCGTCGGACGCGCGAACGCCTCTCCAAGCTCTCCGAGGGCAAGATCCCCGCCTACGAGGCACCCCCGGTCCAGGAAGTCGATCCTGAGCCCGTACAGGAAGCCGAGCCGCCGAAGCTCAAAGTCCTGGCGCCACCCCAGGTTCTGCGCCCACTGTTCGGACGCCCGAGCGACGTCGGCCGAGGGCAAGAGGTCGTCAACAAGCACCTGGAGGACGAAGCATGAGCCAACAAGGTGTTTTCATCACAGGGCAAACCGTGTTCATCAATGCGGAGAGCCGCATCTTCAAGCAGCAGCCGAACCAGGGCGCGTACCGTGAAGCTGTCCTGCAACCGAACGGCGAGTGGAAGCTGGAAGCCGGGGGTCACCTCGACGGGAAGATCCGGGTCATCCACGACGTCTGGTATGCGCCGAAGAAAACCAGAGCCGAGGCTGAAGCCTGGGTCGAGGAGCTTGGGAGTACGTGATGGCTTTCATCGACGACCTCATCAAACTGCTGCGGGAAGTAGAACGCGAGAAGGACGCGGCCATCGCCGACGTGGCAGCGCTGCGGGAGGCGGCTATCGACGTACACGGCGACTGCAATCTGTGCAGCGGCACACGCACCCTGCACGACCGGTGCGTAGTAGATGCTCTCCATCCAGGCGCCGGGTATGTTGTACTCAGCGCGGAGGAGGTGCGAGACATGCTGACCGCGATGGAGTCACGCGATCCTGACTGGGTGATCAACAAGGTGCGCGACTTGCTGCGTGGGAAGGTGGGGACGTGACGAGCGCCGCCTGCTCGCCTGGTTTTGCGGCCGACATCGTCGAGGCCGCGCAGGAACGCGCGTCACACTGGTGCCAATCCCGAGGCCGAAGGGTGGTGGGTGATGGATTGTCTGTGTGCTGATCTTGAGTTGCCGTTCTGCCCGGCACACCCCGGCGACGAGAACCATGTCGGGATCAAACGCCTCCGCGCCGCTCTCGCCGAGCACAAGCGCGCCCTCGCGGCCGGGCCGGCGGCGCTGCAAGAAGAGGCCAACCGTATGATCACGAAAGGCAACGCCCCTGGCGGTGCGGTCGGTGAGTGTGCGCACGCCCTGCGCCTCGGGATCGCGCTCGTCAAGGCCGCGCAGGAGCGCGCGCTGAAAGGTGGTGGGTGATGGGTACTCCTCTGCGCGTAGCCGTGCGTAAGTGCATGATGCGACATCCAGGCGAGTCGGTGACGCTGTCGGACGCGGAAATCCGCGCCCTGCTCGAAGATCAGAAGCAGGGCGGCGCTGAAGAAGCGCTGGCGCAAGTCACGACGGCAAAGGTGCGTGCGCAAGCAGACGAGATCGCGCGGCTCAAGGCGGAGGTGGCGCAACTGCGTCGATGGGGCAAAGAGCGCAATGACGAGCTATGCGCCGACCTCGCCGCGCACAAGCGCGCGCTCGGGGCCGGCGTGGTGGTGGTGGCCGGGCCGCTGGATGCCCTCGCCGACAACGCGGCGCTGCGGGCAGCTTGTCGGAATGACACACCGTACCCGGTGCCGGACCTGTTGGAGCGGTTCGCGGAAGTCGCGGACGCACTGCTCCACCGACACGACTATGACGGGCACGGCTGGGAGTTGGTCCAGTCCGCGATGGAGCACGCGCGCGACGCTGCACCCCGTCTGCGCGCCGCCCTCGCCTCTCCCCACCCCGGCGCGGGGTGCGTCGTGCTGACGAGGGAGGAAGCAGCGCAAGTAATGACCATCGTCAAACGGCACCCGTGTGGGAACCGGCATCCAGATCGTGATTTTCATGGACCGTGCGCTGGCTGCGACGCGGAGTCCGTGCTGCGCGCAGTCTTGGACGCAAAAGCGTGAAGCTCCAGACCAAGCAGCGGTACTCACAGCCGGCGCTGCTGAGGACCATCAAGAACCGCCTTGTGGAAGCACAGCAAGACGCGACGCTTCAAACGATCCCGCTACTGAAGAAGCGGGCTGAATCGGCTGTACCAGCCCTGAAAGAAGCGCTTGCGGCTCTCGAAGGCATGGAAGGCTCGGATCAGAAGCTGCTCAAGAACCGGGCGCTCGTCATCCTCGGCCGGCTCATGCGGCCAGACCTGGGTCAAGGTGGACAAGCTGCCATCCTGGCTCTGCGGCAAGACATCACGGCCGGGACGCTGGACGAGCGGGACGACACCAAGTCGATCCAGGACGCCCGTGCCTTTGTGAGCACGGTGCTGAGCGCAGCAGGAGCCGCTCTGCTCCAAGAGGAGATCAAGCGCTGGGAGTGGGGCGCCTCTATGCTCGACCGCTTGGAAGGCCACGTCGGCCTCGTCAACGTCGAAGCCTTGTGGCGGGCCAGTCACTACACCGTCACTTCGTCAATCCCGTTTGACACCATTGTAACAAAGGCGTAGCGATAGGGGATGGGGCGCGTTCTGTACTGGACCGTGAGGTGTTTCTTTCGGCATCGTCTGACGTTGCGGGAGTCGATCTTGGTCGCCACGTCACCCGACCCCGAGGCCCAACTTCGGAACCTCCTCTTGTTCCATCGCTACTTTCCGAGGAAGCCATGACCAAGCGCTTGTACGTCGTCAGGGTCGAGTTCGAGTTCGCAGCCCTGGCTGACAGCGCACAGGAGGCGTGCCGCTTCACGGACGATGCCATCAGAGACATGAGCATGATGGGCGACTGCGCCGACGCCACGATCATTGGCTTCCACAAGTTCCCCGGCAGCGACCAGAAGCTCGCCATGAAGCCCGATGGCTGGGAGGATGACGCCCTCGTCTACGGTGCCGACAACGACACCACGTTGGCTGAGGCCATCGAGGAAGAGCGGGCTATCCAAGATGCCGAAAAACAAGGGTTGACTTGACGCCCACAGACGTCACAGAACCGGACGGCACTCCGGTGGACCCGTTCGCCTCGGTCCCTCCCGAGGAGACGTTCAAGCCCAGCGAGTGCCCGAAGTGCAAGCGTCAGACGTTGATGACGAGCTACGGACTCGCGGGCGGCGGGATGGGCACCTACTGGTTCTGCGACACCAAGGACTGCGACTACTTCGAGAAGCAGCAAGACACAGGAGAGTGACCCATGCCTACGGGCTATACCGCTGATCTCTACGACGGTCCCGAGGAGTTCGACAAGTTCGTTCTGAAGTGCGCCCGCGCCTTCGGTGCCCTCATCGAGATGAGGGACGACCCCCTCGACAAACCCATCCCCGACGTCGTGGAGCCGGGCCTCTACCACCTGGAGCAGTTGAACCGAGCCGTCGAGCGCCGGGCCAAGGTGATGGCGATGACGCAGGCCCAGATCGTCGCCGCCACCGAGGAAGCAGCCAAGCGCCTCACTGAGGAGAGCCACCGCTCCTACGAGGCCGAGCTTCCCCGCTACCAGCGCTTCATTGAGATGCGCGAGCGGGTCCGGGCCTGGACGTCTCCGACGCCGAATCACGAGAACCTCAAGAAGTTCATGCTGGAGCAGCTTGAGCACGATTGCCGCAAACCCGACGAGCCGAAGGTCTACGAGCCAGATACCCCGGAGCAGTGGCTCAAGGATCAGCTTGAGCACTGCGAGTACAACGTCGAGTACCACTCCAAGCACTACGACGAAGACGTGAAGCGCGCCAAGGAGCGCACGGAGTGGGTCCAGGCCCTCAAGCAGTCGGTCGGGGCGCTGTCATGACGTGGGATGACTCCGGTCATCGTAGAGATGACGACACGATCGAGCTTCTGGAGCGCTTGCGGGCCTACGCTGCGTTCCTCAAGAACCCGCCGCCTCCGCCTCCAGGCTCAGCGTCGATTGGTCCGCTGTGGGATGCAGGCTCGCACGCGGCCTGTACCAGCATCGGCGAGACCTTGGAGCTTCTCCTCAACGGAGAGGACGCCAAGCTCCTCCAGTGGACTGAGGGCAACGAGCCGCTCCGCAAGGCCCTGGGGTTGAAGCCATGAGCGAGGAGTTCGAGTTTCCCTCCCAATCAGCGGCCGACGGCTCCAGGGGCCTCATGAAGTCGAAGCCGAAGAAGCGCAACTCTGCCTTATTCACCTCCGACAGCCTCGTCATCAACGCCGGGGGCGTTCGCCTCTGGGACGCTGAAGAAAGCATGAGCGAGGAGCCTTCGGAGAAGGAGTCTCAGCGCCAGCGCGTGATTTTGTATGAGGAGGTCACCGAAGCCTTCGCAGCCATCCGTGAAGGGCTCAAGGACGTCGAAGCCGTCGACAACCTCAAGGCTCGCATCGCCAAGATCGTGGCTCGCGCCAACGAGTCCGCTCGTATCGGGCAGACCGGATTGAGCCGCGACCTGATGGAAGCTGCCGCGGGCCTCATCGTCGAGCAACAAGCTCTGGCCCTTGGCTACGGCCGCTGGCTCGACGAACAGACCGTGACCGAGGTTGTGAGACAAACGGCGCCGCAACATCGACTCTCCCTCTGCCGCCTTTCGGAGTTCCCTCGAATCATCCCCAACGACGTCCAAGGGACCATCACGAAGCTCAAGGACATCTTTTCGCAGTTCATGATCGTCTTCACCAACCCTCGGGGCGAGAAGGTGAAGGACCGAGACCCGATCTTGTTCGGCGTCATCCGGGCCTTCCCGGACCGCTACTACTTCATTAAGGACTGGGAAGATGCGTACTGCGATCTCACCCTCGACAAGTTCCTGCTCATCGGGAACGAGGTGCTGCACCAACAGTGGGTCCCAAACCAAGCGCCTGTCGAGCCGACTGACGCGGACCTCCAAGCCCTCGTCCTCCACGTCAGAGACGGCCACACCCTCAATCATATCGAGATGACCTGGTTCGGTCGGTTCATGAACTGGATCATGAATCGTCACATGTACAAAGGGCCGGAGGAGTAGATGCCTCGGACCATTTCACGGGACATCGTGGCCGGGCTCATCCGAGACTCAGCTTCACCAGATGCCGTCCTCGCCTTCTACGGTCGCGCCTGGACCCACGAAGAGATGGCTGTTGAAGTCGAGAACGGCACGGACCTGGGTCGAGAGTACGCTTCGGACATCCTCAAAGTGAGCCGGGACATTTTGCGCTCTCGTGCAAGAAAGGCAGGCCGATAATGCCAACAGCCATCGATCGTCGTCGTCTCCGTGATGGAGAAAAAGCCTCGGCTGTCCCACCCAACGACCTCGCCAAGCTCACGCTCTCGCAGTTGCAGTCGCTGCGGGAGACGGTCTTCGACGGTGCGCTTGCGATGCAGTCGCTCGATGACCTCGGCTCCCCGGAGGCGAACGACGCGGCTTGGGAGGAGTGCATCGCCCTCGACAAGAAGCTCACGATCATCGACAAAGAAATCAAGAAGCGAAAGGCCACATGAACAACCGAGACCCCCAGCCCATTCCCGCAGCCGACCACCCGCCCTCGCACTACGTCGATCCGCCCAAGGCCGAGGACGACCCGTACAAGAAGCCGTGCGCACGCGCCTGTGGCCGGAACCTCGAAAACGGCTACACAACCATCTACACGAAGGGGAAACCCGACGTCTCCATCTGCCGAAAGTGCGCGATCAAGGAGCGCAACGACGAGTACGCAACGTCGAAGGAGATCACAACCTCGCTGTGGATGGATTGCAGCCTCGATCTGCATCGCCTGGAGAGAGACCGCATTCTCAAGCCTGAGGACGCGCTCGTCGATAGCATGGACCGGTCCGACATCATGCGGACCATGAAGGCGCTCGACGAGTTGATCGGCGAGTTCCGCCGTCGTCACTGGATGGGCGGGCTCTGCGACCGGGTCTACAAGGCGCGGGCTGGGCTCTCGGGGCAGACCAAGGACTTCAAGGTCCTCATCATGTGCTCGGCAGGGCGGTGCCTGATCACCATCCAGGACACCAAGCCGAAGGGCAAGGGCAAGTTCGGCGGCGCCCAAATCACCCTCATCACGGCCGACGGCGACGTCGCAGCCAAGCTCGGGGTCCAGGGTATCTGCGCGACAAAGGAGGAAGCCATTGGCTTGCTCTGGCACGCGGTCTACAAGCTCCCCAAGCTGAAGCCCGACGGCAAAGTCCGCTTCGGCTTCTGAGGTCCTCATGACGGCGAAGAAAAAGAAGCTGAAAGCCGCCACGGGGAAACCGAGCGTGTCCCTCACCGTCGACGTTTGGCCGGGACAGGTCACGGTGACGGTCTCTCGGGATGACGGCCGGTCGGTGGCGTCGACGATGATGAAGGACGGCCCCGGCACTTGGCGCGGCACCATGAAGGCCGACAAGACCACGGCGGAGTTCGAGGCTCTGTTTCCTGACGAAAACGTCGACGAGATCGAGGACATCGTCAGCGACCTTTCGTCTCGTGGTATGGACCTCCACCGCGAGCTTCTACTGGGTGAGGGATGATGACGCACCACCACGAGTTTGAGATTCTTTGCCAGAAGACAGCAAAAGAACGTGCTATCAGGCACGCGGCTTTTGTGGTCGAAGGCCAGCGGTTCTTGGATGTAGACAGGCATCTGGAGATCACCCGTTGTGCCATCGTTAGCGGGCTACCCAGTGAAGACACCCTTGAGGCCATCGACAAAACCATCGCATGGTGCCAGGCACGCCTCTCGGTCTTCAGCCAGGCTGGGACCGTGGCGATGACGAATGTCATCGCTGAAGGGGGAAGTCCGTCGCAATCAAAAGCTGCTTTCGCAAAGGCGGGAATGAAAGCCCTCGAAGCTTGGACGAGTGAAACTCCCTCCCCATGATCCCCATAAGACGGAGGCGGCTCTGATGACAGACCCAACAACACGCAAGCTCGCCGAGGCCACCCTCCGTCTCGCCGTTGAGGTCCGCAAGGAGCTTCGGTTGCCAGAGAAGCTGAAGGCCGAGAAAGAGTTGGAGGCGCTCCTGGCCTACGACGACAGCATCGCCGCCGTCGCCCGTGCCGTCATGGGCAAAGGCAGCGCCGCCGACAACGAGTTGGCAAAGACCGCGCTGGGACACTTCACAAAAACGGAGAAATAGAAATGCAGTTCGTTCTCGACGACAAGCTCAAGCCATATCCATTCCAGACCTACAAGACAGTCGGCGACCTCGCCCCTGGCTTGCAGCACATCATCGCCCCGTCGCCGCGACCCAAGGACTACCGGACCCCGATCCCCAGCAAGGCGGTTCGGATGCCAACGGCCCCTGAGGGCTCCGTCGTCACCGGCAGCTTCCTGCACCTCATGCAGGGCGCCTACAGCGCTCATCAACCCATCTCGATCGCTCCACACGACCTCTGGTACCTCGTGCTCACCGAGGTCGCGCGCCGTGTGAACGAGACGCCGGACTCGTACCGGTGCATCTTCACCAAGAGCCCGGAGAAGATCCAGATCACCGTCTTCAGCGGCGACCCCACCTACCTGCCTCTGGAGGCAGTGACGCAGAAGCTCCGTGAACTGGTCCCTGTGGACCTCGGGCTCTTCCTGCCGCGCTTCTCCACCCTGACCCCAACCTCAGAGGTCGCCTGCATGGCGGCGTTCGCAGACGCCGTCAAAAGCTTCTACAGCTACTCCGTCATGCTGTGCGGGCTTCCGAAGGTGGAGATCCGGGGCACCATCGAGGACTGGGAGTTGTTCGTCCACAGCGCCAAGGAGGTCGGCAAGGCTCTCGGAGAAGCCGACCAGCAGTGGCTCACTCCTATCGCGGCCCGCGGGCAGATGATCCTCGACAGCTTGCGTGGAGGTCCCTCGGACTTCTACAAGGACATCTTCACGCAAGAGAACTACGGGTCTGGTGGCCAACAGGCCATCAACGGCTGGTTCGCTCAGGAGTTCTTCCCGAAGTTGAAGCCGGGCGCGCTCATCGAAGGCTTCCCGAACACCTGGAGCCTCGTGCCGTTCAAGAGCCTGGACACAGGCCGCACCTTCACCGATGCTTACGGCTCTTTCATGGCCGTTCCCAACGCAGACGGCTTCTACGTCGCTGACTATGGCAACTTCACCTTCGAGACGACTGAGATCGCCGCCAAGAAATGACAGAAGCTCTCCTCCGCATCAAGAGCCTGTCGTTCGAGGGCGCGGGTACCTACCGTACCTTGAGCGCGCCTTTGCCTTTGGCGAAGCAGGGGAGAGTGCTGATCTGTGGACCCGAAGGGTCCGGGAAGTCCATGATCCCCGAGGTCATGACTCTGGTCCTGTACGGCAAGGGCAGTCCTCGGGTTCGGAAGTCCGGGCTCGTCGAGTCCTCCATCGTCAACGAGGCCCATGGCTACCAGGGCACGTTGGCCTTCGACTCGGGCCACGGAGCCTCGACCCGGCACGTCAGCATCACGCAGGCGTTCAAGCACAAGCGGATGAAGTCCCGCTACATCATCACCGTCGATGGTGTGCGCGAAGAGCCCGACACCAAGCCGCAACAGAAGAAGCTCGTGAAGCGCCTGGCCCCTCTTTCTTATGAAGAATGGCTGGGCGTCGTGTACCTGCACCAGGGTGGTATCCACGACCTCTTGGCTGGCTCACCGACCGAGAAGCGCGAGTACCTGACCTCGGTCTTCGGGCTCGACTTCTACGACGACCTCCTCACCACGGCGCAAGAAGAACTCAAGGCCCTGGCCAAGAAATCCATGGCTGGCGGTGACTTGCAACAAGAACTTGCAAACCTGGAAGAGGAACAGCGTGAAGCCCAGGCGGTGCTGGACGAGGTACCTGGTGGGGTTGCCGCCGTCGAGGCCGGGGTCACCAAGCTCTCTGAACGGCTCCAGAAGCTCTCGAATGACCTCGGCAAGCTGGAAGCGGCCGACGACGCCTTCGACGCTCTCTCTGAGCTTAAAGACCAGATCGAGTCCGCCACGGTCGACCTCCACGAACGTCTCAAGCACGACGCTGACGCGACCCAGGAAGCCCTGGAAGCCGCCCAGGAGGAGCAGGACACCTGCGCCACCTCCCTCACCGAGATCGAGGCCCAGCTTCGGTCCATGTTCCACCAGCACACGGCCTACGACGCCGCCAACCAGCGGGTGCAAGAGGTCCTGACGGCCCTCACCAAGAACCAGGAGCGCATCGCTCCCATTGCTGAGGCTCTACAGGAAGTACCCTCGGACGACGTTCTTGAGAAGCTTCAGGCGCTCATGCAGGAGGCCGAGACGCTGTTGGGTCGGGTGGCGAACTTCTCTGACAGCGCGAAGGTCAAGATCAAGAATAGTGTCCGGTGGCAAGACCACGCCAAGGAGGCAGACCAAGCCGTTTTGACGATTGCGAAACTGGAGAAGCTGGCCAAGTCCCACGCCTCCACATGCCCCACTTGCGACTCGGCTCTCGATGAGGCTGGGCTCAAGGCTTCTGTGGCCGCCCTTCAGAAACAGGCGACGGCAAGCCGGGCGCTGGCACTCGGAGCCTTGAAGGCGGCCCTCCTCAAGCTCGACGGGGAGCTTGATGCGGACTGGTGGTCGTTGTGGTCGTTCGATGACGCTACTGTAGGGGAGGTCACGGACAAGGTCATCAACCATAGGGAAGCGCACGACCGCCTGGCCCGCTTGGAGGAGGCTCAGGCCACTCACCAAGAGGCACTCACCAAGGCCCAGGTCGCGCTCAAGGCCCTCAAGAAGCCTCAGAGCCCCGAGAAGCTGGTCGAGCAGAAGAAGACCTTGGAAGCCGAGCTTGGCGGCTTCAAGGCCGCGGTGAAGAAGCTGACGGTTCTGGTCTCGCTGCACAAGCAGTACGACGCGGCTCGAAAGCTCATCGACGGCCTCACCACCCAAGAGGAGGTCCAGGCCCAACTAGCCGCCCTCGGAGCCAAGCGCGAGAAAGCCAAGACATCCTTGAGTGAAGCTCTCAAGATCAAGTCCGCGTGTGACCAAGCGGTTTCGACGCTCAAGCACCTGAAGAAGCGTCTCAATCTTGTCAACACAGCCATACAGGAACACGCAGACACAGCCGTGCGGGTCCAGCACTACGAGGAGACGCTAGTGCCGTACTTCACGGCGCTGCGGGCCTCCAAAGTACGGTCGTGTGTTTCGGTCTTGGAGGGTGTGCTGCCGGTGTATGTGTCGGCGATGTCGTCGCACCAGTACACGGGAGCGGAGGTGAAGCTGTCGGTGTCGGACGACCTCAAGGACGTCGACCTGATGCTGCGGACCGGGGGACACGCGCCCTGGATCTCCGCCATCCAAGCCTCAGGCGGCCAGCGGCGCCGGTTCACCATGGCCATCATCGCGGCACTACGAGAGGTTAGCCCCCGCAAGGCCAATCTCATGTTCTTCGATGAGCCGTTCGCCGACCTTGAGTCCGACGGCAAGCTCTTGTTCGTCCAGCGGCTGATCCCGACCCTCATGGAGCGCTGCCCGGACCTTGACAGCGTTTTCACAATCGCACACGATGCCGAGGTGCTTCAGGCCGCCAACGACAGCTTCGATTCTGTTTGGCAGGTCGAGCGAGATGAGCGAGGTTCGCGGATCGAAATCGGCAAGCGCCTGGCCATGGTGGACGGTCGCTGACGACAACAACGAAGGGACTACCTACCCATGACGACAACGCAAGTTGACAACCACGACGCCCGCCACGACTCGCTCCTCAAGGACGACTACGTCAAGTCCGTGACGACACTCCCCTTCTACAAAGGCGACAACAAGCCCGAGGGTTTCGATCCGAAGGTCATGAGCGTCTTCGAGGTCATCGACCACCGCGCCGGTGACGTGAAGATCATGTGGGACCGTACCAAGACCGATGAAGTTGAAGCTGCTCAGGCCACCTTCGACAAGCTCATCAAGAAGGGGTATGCCGCATTCCTCGTCAAGGACAACGATGGGAACAAGGGCGAGAAGATCACGAAGTTCGATGCCAAGGCAGAGCGAATCATCATGGTCAGCCCGATGGCGGGAGGCTGACCATGCCATCAGGAATGACGGCTCGTCGAGCCAACATCGAGGCATGGTCGACGCCTGTGACGAACAGCGGCGTCGATACGGTGTGGTACTCGTGGAACCAGCAGTACACGATCACCGGCTGCTCGGCGACGGCATCAACAGACGGCAATCTGATCTGGTCGTCGTGGAACCAGGACTACGGGACCGGTACGTGTTCCACCAACACGGTCACCACCGTCCACAACGTCATCCGTCTGCATGGTGAGGCCGGTTGGGTCACCTCGGACAACGTCTGGGCCTCATGGAACCATGGCTTCGTCAACACGCCGGCCCGTGTCTACGGCTTCCCGGCTGTTCACCGCGAACTCACGCCCGAGGAGCGCGCTGCGCGCGAGGAGGAGGACCGTCGTCGTCAGGCCGAGTACGAGGTCCGCAACGCCGAGCAGAAGCTCGCCAACGAGAACGCCAAGAAGCTCTTGCTCTCCGTCCTCAACGAGGAGCAGAAGCGCGACTGGGCGGCGCACGGGCACTTCTACCTCCACGTCGAGGACCGGAAGTACCGCATTAAGCGCGGCCGTTCCGGCAACGTCGAGCTTGTCGACCCGCAGACCAACGAGCCGTTGGAGCGCTTCTGTGCTCACCCGGCCCAGAGCGTGCCCGATGAGGACACGGCCGTGGCCCAGATGATGTACCTGAAGTACGACGAGCGCCGCTTCATCGGGCTCGCCAACAGCCACTGGTCCAAGCCTGGCCACGAGAGCCTGAAGCGCCGGATGGCGGCGTAGGAGAGCCATGGTGATGCTTCCGGGAACCGCCAAGTGGTACATGGACGACGAGGAGACGACGGTGCCGTCGTCTCCTCCCATCTCCAAGGAGACGCTCCACAAAGTTGTCGTGCGGATGGAGCAACTCGGCGTGCGCCCCGAGCTTCAGCTTGAAGCTGTCAAACGCTATGCCAAGGTGGCCCGCTACCCGAAGTACATGACAGAAGAGGAAGGCCAGTGCTTCCTGGAGAACGCCAAGTGAAAGTGCAGGACCTCAAAGAACTGATCGCACAACTCGACGACGAGGCCGAGGTGCTGGTCACGTCTCCTGAAGGCTTCAGGTCGGCTACCGGGTATCTGTCGCACGCCGTCTGTCTGCGTCGGAGCCCTGAGCCTGAGGAGGTCGCGAAGGGCATCATGGCGATGGCGGATCGGGTGTTCGTCTGCATCTCGCTTCACAGTCATTTGACTCCGGACTGGCTCAAGGAACACGCAGAGAATGTGCTGGTCATCGACGCATGACCCAGTGCGCCCACGTCTGGAAGCCGAAGTTCTGGAACGAGGGGCGTCGATGCTCGGCTCACGCCATTCGTGGCAAGGACAAAGACGGTAAGCGCCGGTGCTTCGCCCATAGCAAACGGATGAAGCGGCGACGGAGGCTGGCAGCCCAAGCTCGCCTCCGTCGCAGACTTGGTGAAGAGGGAATGCAGCAGGTGGTCAAGAAGACGCGCGAGCTTGAGAAAGAGAATCAGCGCAAGTACGGCAAGCGCAAGTGTCCACGATGCGGAGCCAAGCCCAAGCAACGATGCCAGACGCGGCGGTCGATGATGCGGTACCCTTGGAGCTACGTCCACCTGGAGAGGAAGTTCGCACGATGAAGATCAAGACTGGCAGCTACGTGAAGGTGAAGCCGAGCACCTGCCGGGTTTCGGGCCTCAAGCCCGAAACGCCGTACTTGGTCACGCGCGCGAAAGACCCTCCGGGTCCTATGGGGATGCGGAACGGCAAGCCTTGGACTCCAGCGCACACGGTCACCATCGAAGACCACCTGGAGTCCTACCCGGATGAACAGAAGAAGCGTTGGTCCAACCTGAAAGAGCTTCACATCGAGGACTGCATCGATGTCACTCCGAAGGAGATGGCTCCGCCGAAGCGCACGCCCGTAGACCGTGTGGCTGTCTTGCTGCGTCTGCGTCGTGACCATTGCCTCAAGCATGGCCGCTACCCCACCGTCGACCAGGCCGCGCGCCAGGAGGCTCGTGAACAGGCCAGGGCCTTGTTCTACGCCGACTCCAGAGAGATCTGGGATTTCGCCGACGAGATGAAGTTCCTCGTTGAAGCCAAGCTCGCAGCCTTCGGCCTCAAGCCTGAGGAAGTCAGCGACCTCGGTACCCTCAGCAGCAACAAGGCCATCGACGGCTTGATCGACAGCTTGAAGTCGTCCTCCATTCGAGACACGCAGGTCAGGGAATACCTGCTGGACAAAGACCAGCGGCACAACCCAATCACTGACGGCCTTCCTTCGGCCAAGGGGCTTCACCTTCCGCAGTTCGTGGTCGACTTCTTCCATAGTCACTTGGCGTCATGCCCGGTGGTGCTGGCCTTCCGGTCTTGTGATGACGACCCGCGCGCCCTGCGCACGCTCCTTCAGTTCTTGAACAGATCGAGCAGTGTCCGCTTCTTCGAGATGACGGAGATGCCCAGTGAAGAAGAGATGGACTCTTGGCGTCACGCTGCCGCGCGAGAGCGTTTGACGGTTGTTATCTACGTGAACGCTCCCAGCGTTTTGGTAGTCCAAGCTCGTCGAGCGATGTACGCCGCCAGCTTGGTCATCACAGATGAGCCCAAGAGCGATACGCTCCAGGTCCTCAAGGACCGCTCTGGCCTCTTGCCTGCTTATTTCCCAGTCATCTATGGCGGTCTTCGGTCCGGTGAGACGGTCGTGGTGGGCGCCCCCACCTCGGCCCTCGTGCTAGAGGAGCTTCAGAAGAAGGACATCCCAGTCTCACGCAGCGAGGTCGCCGCCGTGCTGTTCGAGGGTCCATATGACGCGCTCAAGCACTACTCGGAGACGGAGGTCAAGGTGCGCAAGCAGCGCGACCTGGCCAAGCACCAAACCTTCGGCTACGCACCTCGGATGTTTCCGAAAGGCTGAGCCTCAGCCCCAATTGGGCTGCTTCTTCTTGGCCTTGGGCTCGGCCTTGGGCTTCTGGGGCCGCTTCGGTCTGGGCGACGGAGCCTCGGGCTCGGGCTCGGTCTCTGGCTCTGGAGCTTCCTCCTCAGCCTCAACAGGCTCGCCCGTGAGGAGCGTCAGGGCCTTGACCAGGTTCGCAGCCACCCTCACGGTCTCGCCCGCCTTGAGGGCTTTGAGGGCCGCTTCAACGGCCTCTGTGGTAGGCAGCACCGTTGCCTTCAACTCATTGATGACGGGCTCCAGCTTGGCCAGCTTCTCCTCAGCCATCATCGTGTCGCCTTCACACTTGGCGCGAAGCTGCCGCTCAATCTCGATCTTCTGCGTCTCTTGGTCGCGCTCAAGCTCGCGCCGATGAGCCAAGCTCCGAAGCTCGTTGGCGTCAGCCCGGAGCTTCTCGACCTCGGCGCGCAGACGAGGCTCAGCCGGGTCCACCGGGGCCGTCACCGGGGCTTTGGGTGCGAAGCCCCAAGCTTCGAGCGGCAGGTCGTCCAGCGCCCACAACAAGAGCGCCGTGTGCTGACGGAACCAAGCACTACCCTCAGGGGGTAGTTGGTCGAAGTTGGCGACCAACCACGGGCTCAGCTTCTGGCTTGGGAGGTCGGTACCGAACGTCCAATCTTGGCCCATGCGCCAGGTACGCCATGCAGTCCAGAACTTGCGGGTGATGTCGTCGAGCTTGTCCGCCAGCTTCATGGCCCGCTTTTAGGCTCTCTACGAGAGATACGCAACGACCTCGATGCGATCGGGGCTCAGCTTGGCGTAGCTGTAGTGGACCATGGAATCGTCGAACGCCACCGGCGAGAACGAGTCCTGCGGGTTCACGAACTCCAGGCTGAAGTTCTGGGTGCGCGAGTCCTCACGGAACAGGTCGGCGCTCATCACGTCACCAAGCTGAAGGCCGAAGTTGGAGAGCACATCAGCGAGCTTGCTGTTGGCTTGGCCGATGGTCTTGAAGCGGCCGTTGCCGTCGAAGCCGGCCTTCTCCAGCGCGTCGTTCGCCTTCTCCCGGATCATCTTCCAGGTCTTCTTGTCGATGACGCCCTTGCTGGCGTTCAGCGGCGCGGTCTGGATGATCTCGTTTGGGACATCATCGCCGCGCACCTCAATAGGGCCATTCGGACCGATGTAGCCACACTCGGGACAGGTGTACGCATCCCGGCCGTCGTCGTAGACCATCTCAGCGCCGCAGTCTGGACACACCGCGCTCTCAGCCATGATCTCAGCCAGTTCAGCCAGGGCGTCGACGGCAGCGGCCATGGTCTCGGAAGCTTCTTCGGCAGCAGCCATCGGGAGGCCACACGCCTCACAGGTCGCGCCGTCTGCGCTCGCCTTGCAGCTTTCGCCACAAACACAAGTGCCACCTTCCAATGCGTTGGCGGCAGCTTCGAGGATGTTGGCGACCGCGAGCTTGTCGGGCTTCGCCGACGCGAACAACGGCGTGAGGCCCACGGTGGAGTCGGTCTTTTGGAAGACGCGCAGCGGACGAATACCCTCGTCCATCAGGGCCTCGACATACATGACCGGCCACATGGATTCCAGCACGTCGACTGGAGCCACGATGCGTGGGTCCTGAATGTGCTGTGTGACGAAGACCGCAGGCTCGTAGGCGCTGCGCTTCATGCCCATGGCTTCCAGGATTTGCCCGCCCAGGCCGTCTGCGTCGAGCTTTTTCAAGATGATCGTCAGCTTCACAGCGCACTCCCGGAATCGAAACGGACCTGCACACGCAAGGGTGACACTTTGGCTCTGTGTCCGTCCTGCCTTGTAGGCGCCGGTTCGCGCGTGCTACGCCGCTCCCATGCGGCAACGCCGGAAACCGATAACTCTGCCGCTTCCAAGAACATGGTTGACCCGCCCTACCTGGGCAGGAGAAGAGGCAAGCGCACGCGATACAGCGCTGGCAGGTCGAGCCCCCAACTGGGGCACCCAAGAGCACTTCCGTATGCTCCTCGCTACCGCGGGTTGGAACCACGACGTGATCGAGTCCGCCAACATCACCATGATCCGACAGCGGCTGTTCGACATCACGGCCGAGAGTACCAAAAGCAGCCCCGACCTAGGTGCCCTGGCGACCAGCCTTCGCAAGCTTGGGTTGAAAGTCGATCCTGTCAAGAAGACCAAACAAAAACCCAGCATCTGGTTGCAAGAGACGTGGAAGTCGCTCACCTTGTTCCCTTGGTGGACGGCTTCTTCTTATGGTGAAAAATCATTGGTGCTACTGGCGCTAAACCAAGTTTCAGTCGAGGCAGCATCGGCCTTGTTCTTGCGTGACCTGTGGGCCAACCTGGGGCAGCTACCGGAGCAGCGGTTGCCGGTGTTCCGACGCATCAGTCTCGTGTCCTTGATGAGCCCAGAAGCCATGAACCACTTTTTCACGAACCTCGGATCGACCACAGACGTCCTCATCGTCCACGGTGGTTTCCTGGACGCCGACACCTTGTACCAGACCTTCTCGTACCTCGGCGCGGTGCGGTCGATGTTCAAGGGCTTCTTGCTGTACGAAGCCGTGCCGCCGCGAGGTGTCGACGGCGCGGTCCTGGCCGACGTAGCCCGACGCTCTGGCTTTCCACTGGTCTTCGGTGTGGCCTGATGGCGAAGCGCCTCCGTGACATAGGGGTCGTGCCCGAGGAGGACGAGCCTCAAAGTCAGAAGCCCAAGCCCAAGGCGGGTAAGAAGCCGACGGTCGTCGAGGACGACGAGCCGCCGCAGAAATCGCGGGCTCCTCTCACAGAGATCGCCGCGCCAGAGTTCGAGTCTTCACGGCTCCACAACGGACAGTTGGAGTTTCTGACGCTGGTCCGGGTCGTGATGGACCCTGAGCTTCAGGGGCGTCTGTGGCCTCGACTGACCGAGGAGCACTTCGCGGCCGACCCGACCAGGGCACTGTTTCAGCGGCTCAAGACCCTGCACCAAGCTGGTCGGGACTGGCCGAAGCTCGCCGTCCTCTCGAAAGACCCGGCGCTGCCTGCATCCACGAAGCTCCAGTTGGAGACCGTGCTTGCTAGGGCAGACCGGGGCAAGCCGCTCATCCACGGCACCTTGAAGCTCTCCAGCGACAAAGAAGTGGCTTTGGAGTCGAACGCCGACTTCGAGGGCTTGGTATTCGATCTGTTGGAGTCGTACCGCATCACGCGGAAGGCGGCCGAGCACTACGTCGACGCCATCGCGCAGATCGCCGACGCCGAGACGTTCGATCCCCTCCTCGGTCCCAGCATCGTCGAGAAGGCGGCGTCAGATGTGCTCTCCATCCGGGGGCAGGAGTCGATCGCCGACGTGCTCATGCACTTCGGCTACCAGACCACCGACACTGACAAGGCCAAGCGCAAAGAAGAAGTCCGCAAAATGGGGGCAACAGACCGCCCCAGGTTCAAGACCGGCTTCGCGGCCTACGATGAGAAGGCTGGCGGCTTCCAACCCGGCGAAGTTGTGTTGCTGGGTAGCACAAGCGGCGGTGGAAAGTGTTTGACTGATGAAGCCCTTACACTCACAAGCTGCGGGCTCCTATCCATGGGGGAGATCGCCAGCCACCTACCGTGTGGGTACACGGAAGCGGCCTTCGAGGTTCATGGACGGGAAGGCCGCGAGTCGATCTCGCACATCTACAAAGAGGCCGTGACTAAGACGTTCAAAGTCAGCACAGCCCTCGGTTTCAACAACCAGGCGACAGCCGCGCATCGTGTCCTGACGGTGCGGGAGGGTGTTGTGGATTGGTCCTTTCAGAAGGATCTGACACCAGGTGACGCCGTGGTCATCATGAGTGGTCAGCGCTTGTGGGGGTCTACCATCCAGCTTCCGACGGCTGTTGGCGTCTGCACTCAGCCTACAATGAGCCTCGGCCTCGCCAAGATTCTCGGCTACCTCGTGTCAGAGGGCCACTTCAACACGACCGGAGGCACGAAGCTGAGCTTCTCGAATCACGATCAAGAGATCATGGACGATTACGTCAAAACCTTTAAGGCTGTGTTCCCCGAGGAGGCCGCCAGAGAGGATGAGACAACAGAGGACGGTCGTGTCGTCGGCTTGTGTCACAGCGTGCGGCCTCAGTTCGTAGCGTGGTGGGAGGAGATCGGCCTGCTGCGCGGCCTCTCCGCAGACCGCGAAGTTCCACGTTGCATCCGCGTTGCTCCAGAACCGTTTGTCGTTGCCTTCCTTCAAGCTCTGTTCGAGGGGGACGGTTATATCCAGCAGGACGATAAAAAGCAGGTGCTCTACACCACAACGTCGTCAGAGCTTCATCGACAAGTGAAGCTCTTGTTGTTGAACCTCGGTATTGTGACCAATACCGTCGAGCAAGACAAGACAGCTACGAACGGAACGCCTGGTAACATCAGCCACGCTTATACACTCATCATCGGCCATAAATACGTGGACGTCTTCGCGGAGAGGATCGGGTTCTTGTCTTCTCGGAAGAAGGCCGAGCTTGTCGAATGCCTCCGACGCGGACAGAGCCAAGCCGTGGGACGCAAGACCGAGTACCTGCACGGCGCTAACAAAGCTCTGCAATCAGCCTGGCGCGCTGTCCGACAGAAGATGATTGAGGTTAAGACATCCTTCGCGGCCCTTCCTGGCGGGGAAAAGGCCAGTAATTGCGTTCGTAACGCTGTCTACAAAGGAAGACCAACCAATATCAATTGCAGCACTCTGTTGGATTTCGCAGACCACCTTGGCGTGACCGGTCCTGAGGTTGACACCCTGAGGTTCTTGACCAGTGCGGAGGTCGTCTGTGATCTTATCACTTCGATAGAAACCATCGAGACCGAGGTCACGGTCTATGACTTCGTGGTCCCAGGGACGCACTCGTTCTGTGCAAACGGCCTCGTTCAGCACAACACCGCGATGGAGCTATCGCTGATGTTGAACATGGCGCGCATGGGCACCAGCGTCGCTATGCTTCAGCTTGAGCTTTCCCTTGAGCAGATTGATGAGCGTCTATCTTCTAGCCTCGCTAATATCAACTCTGATGTTCTCCGGTCGGGCGGTGTCACACCAAAGCTCCAGCAGCGCATCGACGAGGCGTGGGACGAGTTCCACGAGGAGTGCGTCACGGCGCAGTCGCGCTGCACTTTCTACGCTCCCAGCGAGCAGACGGTTGCTGGCTGCGAGATGGTGTTCAAGCAATTCAAGTACGACGTCTGGTTCATAGACTATGTGAACCTGCTGACCGGAGACAACGACAAGCTCCAAGGTTGGGAGCGCCTGTCCACCATCACCAAGCAGTTCAAGCGCCTTGCGAAGAAGTACGGCATCTGCATTGTGCTGGCGGTTCAAATAAATGTTGACAAAGAGACTGGAGAGGTCGAGGTACGGTACGCGAAAGCAATGCGTGAAGACGCAGATGTTGTCATCGTGTGGCTCAAGACGAAAGAAGCTGAGGCAGAAGGTAGAGTCTGGCTCCGTCACCTCAAGGCTCGGCAATACGAGCCCTTCGATTTCCCTGTGGGGATCGCCCTACACTACTGCCGGTTCGAGAGCCTATCGACGGCCGACGTACCCAAACCGAAGGTGCGCAAGCTCGGCAAGAAGAAGCTCCACGTCAAGGATGAACTGGACGTTGCTATTGAGAACGCCCCTCCTATTTCTACCTTCAGAAAGAAGGAGAAGCCGTTGGTCGTGCCCGACGAAAAACCCATCTTGGATGCCGCGCTGGCGGGTGATATGAACCCACGCAAGCTGGAGCTACCCAACGATGGCTACGCCGACCTCGACGAATCCTGAGCCTACAACCATCAAAATCAAGCTCCTCGACCCGGCCTGCAAGCCGCAGCGCAAGACCAGCGGGGCCGTGGGCTACGATCTCGTGGCACGAGAGCCGGTGTTCCTCTACAAAGGCCAGACCGCGATGATTCCGGTCGGCTTCGCGCTAGAGCTTCCGGAGGGCACGGAAGCACAGATCCGAGGTCGGTCTGGCTTGAATGCTAAGGGTATTGTTGCTTTGTTTGGCACTATCGACGCCGATTTTCGCGGCGAAGTGAAGGTCATCCTTCACAATGCCTCTGAGACCCCAGACTTCGAGGTGAAACGCGGAGACCGCATTGCCCAGATGGTCATCGCCAGCGTTTTGCCGACGGAGCTTGTCGAGGTCAAGGTTCTGTCGGACACTGCCCGAGGTGAAGACGGATTCGGCTCCACTGGTCTTGGATCGAGTACCCCCGGCGACCTGAACAACGGAACGGATAGTTAGCTTCTACATGGCCAATCACGCGCTTCCCATTTTCAAGGCCGCACGGATAGGGGATGCGGACCACGAGCCGTGTTCCGGTTGTTCTTTGGCTGTTCGTTGGCAGGACAAGAAGGCGAACATCCAGGTCAAGCAGGCCGACATCGTGCGGTACTCGACCTCGGAGTCGATCGCACAGCCTTTGGACCCGGTGGATGTTCTCGTCGTGGGGGACGCGCCGACCTACTTTGACAACAAAGGTGAAGGCGGCTTCCTGAGCGACCAGGACGGCAAGCGCATCCTCGAAATGCTCAAGAGCGCCATCGGTGACGCTGGGCTCCAGTCGTTCGCCATCGTCCCCGCTGTCAGGTGCTATCCCTGCGGCGAGGTCAGCCACTTCGTCCTCAAGAAGAAGTACAAAGGCAACAGCTTCAAGCGGAAGTACCTGACTCCGCTGGAGGAGGCCGAGAAGGCGGTCACAAAGTGCAAGGACTACGTGATCCGGGCGGTCAACACGCTCAAGCCCAAGGTCGTGGTCGCGATGGGACCGCTCGCGGCCAAGGCGCTCGATATGGGCTCCTCGGTGCCTGCTCTGCGGGTACTGCCGCTACACCCGAAACCGGGCCTTGCCCTCGCATCCAAGCGAGAGGGCACGATGGTCACCTACGACCGGTCCTTTGCCCGGACCTCCCAGTGGGCCAGGCGGGACATGCTGCGCGACCTGAGGGAGAGGCTTCCGAACCTCTTGAAGACCGGTTTCGCTTCACCTGATGGGGACAGAAGCACCATCGACATCACGGTCCTCGATACCGTAGCTGGCGTCAAGAAGTTCGTGGACTACTGCTTCACATCGGAGGAGATCCAAAAGGACGACTTCCTGGCGCTGGACTTCGAGACCGAGAGCCTCGAACTGTCCATTGTCACCAACCGGCTTCTCAACGTCGGCTTTGCTTTCAAGAGTGCCCCAGACTCAGCGTTCGTCATCCCGTTGGCGCACCCAGAGACGCCGTTTTCGCCGGAGGAGTTGGAGGAGGTGTTCGGCCACCTCAAGCGGCTGTTCCAGGCCAAGGGAGCCAGGTTCTACGCCTTCCTCGCCCACAATGCGCAGTTTGAAACGCAGATGATCAAGCTGTTCTTCGACGTGTTCCTTGGCGAAGAAGGCAACAAGGTTATCCTCGATACCCAGGTCATCGCGTACCTGATGGACGAGAACCGCAAGGACGTGGGCATCACCAAGCCGTACAGCTTGGAGACGCAGGCAACCGAGATGTTGGGCTTTCGCTGGTACGCCGAGACAGCGATGAAGGCCCGGCGTGCGTCGTTGTCGCAGGAGAACATCGAGACAGTCAACGAGTACGTGGGCATCGACGCCTCGGTCACGGCTCGCCTGGTCCTGGTCCAGATGGATCGGATGGAGGAGGAAGGTTCGCTGCACGATCTGATGCGAATAGCCGCGAAGCTCTACTCGGAAGCCATCCGGTACACGAGCGATCTGACGATGACGGGGCAACTGATCGACGTCGATTTGCTCCGGAAGCTCCGGGCTTCTGACTCCTCCATCGTCCATCGTCTCGCTGAGATTGAGGAGCACTTCGCCAAGGCCCCCGAAGTGCGAAACGCCATGCGCGTCGTCAACCAGGCCAAGCAAGGCGCAGGTGGTGTCCGCCCCTTGTTCAAAGGTTCAGCCACGACTACGCAGGGCTTCTCTCTCGCCTCCCACGATCACCGCCGAGCGTTGTTCTGGGACGTGATGCAACTCGACGGTGCCAACGAGTCTGTCGACAAGGCATGGCAAGAGCGGCACAAGAAGGCCGAGCCGCTGGTTGCGCTCTACCAGGAGTACCAACAGCTTTCCAAGCTCGACTCCTCGTACCTGGAGCCGATGGCTGAGTGGCTGCAAAAACTCCAGTCGGCCGATGGTCGCATCCGACCTCGTTTCAACTTGATCAATACCACGTCAGGCAGATTGTCAGGCTCGGACCCGAACAGCCAAAATCTTCCACGAGGAGACACGCGAGACAAGAAGCAGATCAAGGCCATGTTCCGGGCTGCGATGAACAAGATCTTGGTGCAGTTGGACTTTTCTCAGGCCGAAGTCCGGTGGCTTGGTATCCTTTCCGGTGACAGGGCTCTGGCCGCCAAGTACGCCCTCGCAGCCGAGCTTCAAGAAGCTCTCCTCAAAGACCCGAAGAACGTCGACCTGAAACGCCGCCTCAAGGTCGACGGTGACCTTCATATGGCCACAGCGCTGGCTATGTATAAGCTACCATTGGATCTACCATTCACGGACGAGAAAGCCGCAAAGAAGGCACGACAGGCCGCGAAAGTGATCTGCTTCGGGCTCATTTACGGCAAGCATTACAAGTCACTTGCCAAGGACCTCAAGATAAAAGAGGACGAAGCCGAGGAAGCCGTCGATCTGTGGATGAAGCAGTTTCCTGATGCCGCCAAGTGGCTCGAAAACGTCGACAACACGATTGAGAAATCGTGCGTCGCTCATTCGCCGTTCGGTCGCTGGCGTAGGTTGCCGGAGGCTGCGGCTGCGGACACGGCGGTAGCGAACCGGGCCAAGCGCCAGGCCCGCAACACGCCGATCCAGTCAGCAGCCTCGGACTTCTGCATCTACGCGGCCTGTAAGCTCCGTCGAGCGCTCCGTACTCACCCTGATGCCCGCCTGCGCGTGGGCACCAAGCTCATCAACACGGTCCACGACAGCCTCGTAGCTGAGCTTCCGGCCATCCCAGAGGTCATCATGGCCTACGCCACGCTAGCCCGTGACATCTTCACTGACGTGAACCTGATCGAAAAGGACTTCGGCGTCACCGCTACCGTCCCACTCGCCGTGGATTTCGATGTTGGGGTGAACTGGGGTTGCATGGCAGACTTTGACCTTACGGAGAAGTCATTGAAGCGCGCCTTGTACGACGCCGAGATCATCCGTAGTTCCCCACCTGGCACCCTGTTCGAGGACATCATTGACGAACTGGTGTTGTATGACCAGGCCGTGCTCGGTCTGCCCGTACCGGAGAAGAAGTGATGCCCTGCGAGTGTGATATTCGAGACCGACGCTGGAACCCCAACACTGGCGTGTGCGAAACATGCGGATGCCTCTACAAGATGAGTCCGGCACCTGGGCCTGACCCAAAGGCTGCGCCACCGGACCTACTGGACCGTATGCCGTGCCCATACTGCGATCTGGGAATGCGGCCTCAGCATCGCCAGGGTTGTCCTCAACCGAAGTTCGAGGACTATGAACGACAGTTGGCCCAATTGCTCGTCGAGAAAGCTGCGCTCCAAGCCGAGCGGGACAAGCTTCAACTGGGGTTCGTCGATACGTGGCGTCGAATTCCCAACATCGTGCGGGATGCCTTTCAGGCTGGTGTGGTTTGGCAATCAGACGCCAAAGAGACCTTGTCCACCAGGGCGAATGCC
This sequence comes from uncultured Bacteriovoracaceae bacterium, assembly GCA_964364175.1. Classification (GTDB taxonomy): domain Bacteria; phylum Bdellovibrionota; class UBA1018; order UBA1018; family UBA1018; genus CAYILR01. The sequence goes on along the minus strand of CAYILR010000015.1, from coordinate 2,014 downwards.
GAGCATCGAGCAGTAGAAGCAGCTTACACCAATTTCAGCGGCCTTGGAACCTAGTTGCCAGGTGACGACAACCGTGCCACAGAGCCTCGACTTTCAACTTCGAGGTTCGCCGTGTGGTGGGGTTCTTGGCTGCGGAAGGCAGCCATCATTGGTGTAACAGCTATCGCCATCTGGTGGTTTGCGCAGGATCACGAGGCGCCGACTTCGGCTCCCGAGTGCATGTGCGTCTGTCAGGAGACGCCGTGTTACTGCATGTGCTTCGAGCCCGTCCGGATTGTCGGGGCGGTCGTGAGGCGATGAAGGCATCCTAGGAAAGCACTAGCTAGGAGCACCGCATGGCTATCCTCAACGTCCGCGTCAACATCGGCACGACTGCGTTGCCAAACACCCTGGCGAATCAACGCCGGATGTTCGTCTACACAGGCAACAGCGTAGCGAACACTAGCTTTGGCAACATCCCGCGCAACGGTGCGGTGGGCCAGTACGCCTACAATCTCAACAATCCCAACATCCCCGGCAGCATCGCCGTGACCTCCTACGGACGTGCACGCTTCACGTCAGTGGACCTCGCAGGCCAGGCGGCTTTGGTCGGCAACTTGGCTGACCACATCGAGGCGACGTACATCATCATTGAGAATGATGCGGCTCCTGGGGTGCCGTTGACACGTGCCAACCTTGAAGCCTACCTCTGATGGACCCGGCAGCCCTTCCTCCTGAGATCGCCCATACGATGGGGGCTGCGGCTGCCATCGCTGGTATCATTCGCAGCCTCGTCGCCATCATGCGGACGCCGCTGTTCCGGGAGGTTTGGACCAAGTTGCCCTGGTGGGCCAAGCCGACGATGCTTCTGGCTGCCACCGCGGCCCTCGGAACAGCCGACGCTATCGGCTTCGGCCAGCCTTGGTACCTCGCCATTGGCTCGGCGCTCACAGGTCTTGGCGGCGCCGTCGTTACTCATGAGTGGCAGGACCTGTTCAAGGAAGCACGAGAAGCCAAGGCGGGGGAAGAAGCTCTCGCCGCCGAGTCCATCGCCCATACGCCGCCAAACGGGATCGCGACACCGCCAGACACGGTGCCAGACGGCAAGCCCGTCTCGAAGCCTTAGAACCCAACCTGGCATCTTGACGACAACTCGCCTCGCGCTACTCTGCGGCAAGGTGACTACTTCGCAGCCAAGTTCCCGTATCTACGACAAGCTGCTAGGCCGCTATGACATAGTATACATGGACCCCCCGTGGCCACACTATGGTAGCCCCGATAAAGACGCCGCGGCAGGCAAGCACTACGACCTGATGACGATGGACGAGATCACCGCCATGCCTATCAAGGGCATGTTCAAAGCTGAAGGAGCGGCCTTTGTTTGGGCTACGTGCCCGAGGCTCGATCTGGCTGTCGATGCGATTCGATCTTGGGGCTTGGCTTATAGGGGTGTTGCCTTTGTTTGGGTGAAGACCAGTAAGAAAAGCGGGGAACCGATTGGCGCGCAGGGTGTTCCGCCGACGGGGACGAAGCCCTTAACGGAGCTTTGCCTCCTGGCGACCACCTGCAAGCGAGGGCGGCCATTTCCGCTCTTGGACGCCGCTGTCCGGCAAACCGTGTTTGCTCCTCGTGGCCGACATTCAGAAAAACCGCGAGAAGTGAGAGACCGGATTGTCGCTTTGTATGGTGACCGGCCACGCATCGAACTGTTCGCTCGTGAAGCCGTAGCCGGCTGGTTTAGCTGGGGTAAGGAAGCCCCAACCACCCCTCCGCAGTTTCTCCCGCCGCAGCCGCTCTTCAAACGAGCTTGAACGTCAAGCAGTATGGGTAGAAGTACCTAAAATCGTTGACTACTTCGGCGAGATTGTCTACCGTGGGCTTCGCTACCGAGGATAACCGCCGATGATCTATGAGCTTATCGTCCGTTCTCCCAAGCTGAGTCCTGTGAAGCACTGGGACAAGGTCGAGTGGCTCAAGGGCAAGACCAAGATCGAGTTCCGACCAGGCATCAATATCGTGTTTGGTTTGAACGGAT
>CAYILR010000014.1:0-83478 GCA_964364175.1 uncultured Bacteriovoracaceae bacterium | reverse complement strand
CCAATTATTTCATCCTAGTTTTCAAAGAACATCGCCAACAATGGCTCGCGCCATTCTTAAAAAGACGCGCGAGTGCTGTTAGTGCCTTGCTCGAATCCAAAAAGCAACAACTTTTTCAAAAGGAGAATCTGAATTCAAATAAAGAACTTAACTCAAAGCGTTGACTGGCGGTTTTTGCCACAAGAACTGTAGTTGACCAACTACATCGGATTGCTTTCAATCCCTCAATCCTCAACCTGGCCGTTTTTACACAGGCATTGAATTTGCTTTATTCGGTTTGAATATGGACACTCAAGATAAAAAAAACATCTTTTTTCAACAAACAAAAGAAATTAAACTCGCCAGCCAAACCAAAGCGAATGTTTTGATCACTGGTCCCACTGGCTCTGGGAAATCCACGTTAGCTCAATACATTCACGAGCAAAGTGAGCGTTCAAAAATGCCCTTCGTTTCAATCAACCTGGCCTGTTTGCACCCCCATTTGATTGAATCAGAGCTCTTTGGTCACGAAAGAGGGGCTTTCACAGGAGCCACCGAAAAGAAAAAAGGGCTGCTCGAATCTGCGCAGGGAGGGACGGCGTTTCTCGACGAAATTGCCGAATTACCCATTACGGCGCAGCAAAAACTCCTCGATTTCCTACAGAACAAAAGCATCAAACCTGTTGGATCCAACAAAACTCTCCAACTCAACGTCAGGATCATTGCGGCCACCCATCAAAATATTGTTCAACAAGTAGAGAATAAGCATTTCCGGGCGGACTTGTTTCATCGAATGAACATCATTCCCATTCGCCTAGAGCCGTTGTCCACACGGACAGACGAGTTCAACGACATCCTACACAGTTGCCTAGAGGCAATCGGGCAAGAACATGGCAAAAAAATCATTTCAATCTCCGAAGAGGTAGCACAGGTTTTGGAAACCTATTCGTGGCCAGGAAACATAAGGGAGCTGAGGAACATCCTGGAATACAGCGTTCTTTCTTCACAGAACGGAAGGATCAAAATCGAAAATCTACCTTTGTTATTTATGAGTCAAAAAACGGCTGAAAGTGAGTCTAACATTGCTGATTACCATGGGGCACTTAAGAAATTCGAAAAAGATCTTGTTCTTGGTGCGCTCGTTAAAAGTAACTGGAGAATCCACCGTGCGGCACGTTCTCTAAAGATCAGCTGCAGTACCCTGAAACGAAAAGTGAAGCAGCACAGGCTTGCAGAAAAAACTACTAGGCCACTATAATCAAGAACGGAGAACGCACATTATGAAGATCAGCCCAATCCTGATTTGCGATGACGACGCCGCGATTCATTCTTCTATCAAAATGCGGCTGAAAAACCGTTTTCCGGTAAAATCTGCCTATCACGCAGATGAGGCGCTTCATATTTTGAAGCAGACTCCGATCGACATCCTAATTCTTGATATCCAGATGAGGACGCCTGACGAAGGCCTCAGGTACATTCCAAAATTCAAAGAATTGAATCCTGAGCTCGAAATCATTGTGAACAGCGGCAACACTCAGCTAGAGACCGTGCGCGAAGCCTTAAAGCAGGGTGCGAATGATTACATCTCCAAGGACATGGAGTCCTTCGAACTGATTCACACTCTCGAACAAGCTGCAGAAAAAATCAGCAGCCGAAAAAAATCTGACCAGCAAAATTTCGAACTTTCCACTGAGCAAAAAAAACACCTTCTGATCGGAAAAAGCCAATGGGTCCGCCAACTGCTCCACAAAATCGATAAAATAAAAAACAGCGACGCTCATGTGTTGATTTTGGGGGAAACAGGAACAGGCAAGGAAGTTATCGCGAGATTACTGCGAAAAACATTCCAGGACAGTTCCCTGGAGCCATTCGTGGCAATCGACTCTTCGACGATTCAAAACACAATGGCGGAGAGCATTCTTTTTGGTCATGAAAAAGGGGCTTTCACTGGTGCAGAAAAAAGCACACAGGGGATTTTTGAACAGGCGAATGGCGGGATTGTGTATTTTGACGAAATCGCGAACATGCCACTGGAGATTCAGGCAAAACTCCTGCGAGTACTTCAAGAAAAAGAAATTACGCGTTTAGGTTCACAAAAAACGATTCAGCTGGATTTCAGGATTGTCGCGGCTACCAACAAAAATTTGGATGTTCTGGCCAGAGAAGGCTTGTTTAAAGATGATTTACTGCAAAGACTCAACGTGATTCCGATTCAAACTATTTCTCTTAAAGAACGCGCAGAAGATATTCCTCTGTTGGTCGAGCACTTCATTTCTAAGCTTCCTCATCCAAAAAATCTCATCCGGTTTTCTGACGCAGCTATTCAAACGCTTCAAGTATACGACTGGCCCGGAAATATTCGAGAACTCGCAAATGTCATCGCCTACGTTTCTACCCTGATGGATGGAAACGAAGCCGAAGCTTACGACCTTCCACCTAGAATTCAGGACAGCCAGAAAGCCACTGTCCTCACTTCAGGCAACCCATCAGATAGAGGTTTTTACGCGCAGGTTTCTGAATATGAAAAATCTATTTTATCGGATGAATATTCAAAAAATGATGGCAACATCAGCAAAATGGCCTCTGCTTTAAAAATGGACCGCTCCCACTTGCATTCCAAACTCAAGGAGTATGGAATCCACACGATCAAAACTAGAAGTTGATGCCGTATTTCAGTTGCACCGTGTGCTGCACACGATCCTGAATCGGTTTGAACGCAGGAGAATTTACCGCACGCGTCGTATCCACGACAGCAGTGACATGAGGGATCACAGGAACCGGGCGACTGACCTCTGCTGTGACCAACGAGGTATCTGCGCCATATCGAACGGAGCTTCCAATATCCACCACAGGAATGCTGCGCTGATGGGACAGTAAGTACCGATCTTCGGCATTGCTCACTCGGGCTTGATGATAATAATCCATTGCACTGGTTCCAAAAGCTTTATTCTCCAAAGAAACTTTGCCCTGATGTTTTCGAGCTTTTGAATCGGTCATGCTTTTACCATCCACTCGAGCTAAAAAACGGGACTCCATCCAGGTGTTCCTCAAAAATCGTACGCCCATGTCCTGGTTTGCATAAATTTTGTAGCCCAGCATAGCCACACCAAAAGGCCCACCGACATACCAATTTTCTTTAGCCGATTGCTGAAAATCCTTGTACTCACGAGTTCCTTCCAGCTTTGCCCTTCCCTGTTTCTCCTGATATTTCTGAGCTTCATTTCGCAATGAATCCAAGAATTCTTGGTTCCTCTTCTGGTAGGCCTGCTGCTCCTGAACTGTCAGCAATCCAAAATTTCTTCGCATTTCGTATTGCCTATTCATATCTTGATACTGCTGTTGAATTTGTGGAATTCTTTTTGAATCAAAAAGATCATCAATAATTGTCTTTTGGGGCAGGTTCTTAGTATCGCGCAGATAAGTTGAATTAGCATTTTGCTCAAAGGATAGATTTTGAGAATGATCAATGCTCCACAACCGGCTCGACGGAGCAGGCACAGGCTTTTGAATCGATGTTTTCGAATAGGTTTTTTCCCTCACAACCGTCGTCATGTACTCCCGCTGATCATCTCGCGCCAGCGCAGGCTGACTGAGCCCAAAAATCAGCAGAAAAACCGTAGTTCGAATGCCACCCTTCATACACACTATAATCTAGCAATTTTCGGGCCAATTTTAGTTATAAAAAGCATGTAATATCAGCCCCCTAGAGCCTATTATTAACACTTTCCAAGTTTATCAATTAAAGAGTGTCCAAGAACTGAACAACTCACTAAAAAATACATACTTCAAAAATGAGCTCAACGAACTTAGTTGAGCCCTAAAATGATATAGACGAACCAAAGGACAAAGCCTGAAACCACCGGAATCGAAAAATTGTCATCGACCTCAAGAGGCAAGAGCTCCGCTGCACCTCCAGCAAGTCCGCCAAAAACACTCAAAATCAACAATTGAGGAATGGATTGAACCCCGAACATAGGACCCAAAAACCAGGTTGTGGCAAAACAGGCAACCACACCAGCCAATGTACCCACCAGTGATTTACCGTTCGAAAATCGAATACTTTTATTGCCAAATAAAATGCCAAAAAATGAAGCGGCCGGATCACCAATCGCTAAATACAGAATAGACAAACAGGCAACCGTCTTTGGAAAAATAGCAACACTCAGCAAAGAAGAGCCAATATAAAAATGAGTAGTACTAAACTGATGAGCCTCTTCGGCCCTCATGACTGGTCCCCAGAGCTTCACTGCTGCTCGGTTAAACGCAGGCGACTTCATACGAATCGTCTCTAGGATCAAAAAAGTCAAAAGAGCGATTCCCAGTGTTGCCACACCCGTGGCCCGCGACATGCCCGTGAAATAATAAACAGAAGCTATGAAAAATCCCATCCCGCAGTGCCAGGCCTTCCTTGCGAGGTGAAGATCAGTTCGACTGCGGAGCTTTGGAAACGAATTCAATGTTTTTTTCATCATGCTTAGATCGGATCTTGAGCATTTTTTGGAATTTTTCAAGAGCATATTTAAATACGGTCGGTTAAGACTGTTTTAATCGGTTATGGTTATGAAAATGTTTTCATGATAATTGAAACAACGCGTAGACAATTACGCAGCTTGATTAGGCGATCAATATTTCTATGATTTCAACATGGTCCTGGATTATTCCTCATTCAATTTCGGATGGCACAAACTCGACACGTGCTGATCAGCTCATCTTATCTGCTTTAAAAAATAATGAGGGAAATTGGATTCCGGAAATTCCCAATGTAGTTTTTACACGCAGCAAACTTCAAAATTGGATCGAGAATGGAAATTTAAAAGTCAACTCTGCCCTCATCAAGCCTGGACAGACTCTCATTCCAGGCGCCCAAGTGTCACTCATTTTTCAAGAAACGAAGAGCACCCTGACCGCTGACACCACTACGAAATTTGAAATTCTTTTTGAGGATGAAGATTTGTTGGTCCTCAATAAACCAGCGGGACTGACCGTTCATCCGTCACCAACTCAAACAGAAAACACTCTCGTACACGCGCTGATTGGACAAATATCACGACTGAGTTCAATGGGTGGACCCTTGAGACCTGGAATCGTTCATCGCCTCGACAAAAATACGAGCGGTGTGATGGTCGTAAGCAAGTCCGATCGTGCACACGAAAAATTGATCCAGATTTTTTCAAAGCATCAGATCGAGAGAAAATACTGGGCTCTTTGTTACGGCGAGCCTAAAATAGAAAAAAATCTAAAAATAGAAAACAGAATCGGAAGAAATCCGATGGATCGAAAAAAAATGGCAGTGATCACAAAAGGCGGAAAACCAGCGATCACACATATTCGTGTTCTACAAAAATTTGGTAAAAAAAATCCTCACTCTTCCTGGATTGAAGCGACACTTGAAACAGGGAGAACTCATCAGGTTCGCGTTCACCTTCACTCCATCGGCCACTCTTTGTTGGCCGACCCGACCTACGGCGTCCCTACTTCGAAAACACATAAGTGGTTAATGCTTCCCAAACGAGTTCAGGAGGCCGTGCTGGCAATGCCGGGACAAGCTCTCCACGCGCGTTCGTTGGCTTTTCAACATCCGGTCACGCTCCAGCAACTGCACTTCGAAGGCAATCCTCCTCCTGCTTTTCAAAAGCTTTTGGAGGCGCTGTCGGAATGATTGCCAGCAAACTGCTTTCTGCTACACCAAAGATCCTCTATGGCTTCGGCTCACTCACGGAGCCCGTTCCAGCTACACTCAAGACCGCATGGGATCATCGTCCTCAGTGGAAGCAAGTTCACGGTATTGCATTTGCTGAAATCACAAAGCCTCAGCAAGTTTGCGGCGATGTCGATGCCATGTGGACCCAGACTCCTGGACTACCCATCGCTGTTGCCACAGCCGATTGCGTTCCCATACTCCTGTGTAAAAAAGATGGCTCTAAGGCCGCTGTCATTCATGCAGGATGGCGTGGCACGCTGGCTAAAATCGCAGATGCTCTTTGGAATCATTTTGCTTCATCAGGGGAGTCACCGTTGGATTGGAATGCCGTGATTGGACCTTGCATTTCTGGCGCTCAATATCAAGTCACCGAAAGCATGATTGCAGATTTTCAAAAAATATTTTCACATCTTTCTCCCCAGCTGATTTCACCTAGCTATAGACATTTAGATTTGGGAGCACTTCATGAAGCGCATTTTAGGCACCTGGGATTTACTGATGTCGAAAATCTGGCCTTATGCACATTCGAAAGCAAAACCTCAAACGGATTTTTGTTCAACAGCTTTCGCAGGGATGCTGAAAAATCCGGGCGACAATACTCTATTCTGATGATCCAATCCTAACCTCGTTAAAAAGCAAAACCGAAAGAGGATTCACTTTCGCTTGCTTGACTCGCGCAGAAAACGCGTGATTGAGACGATAGTGAAAAACGGGAACCACGACAGCCTCGTCCTCTAAAAGCATTTTTTGAGCCTTTAAAATAGCATCTCTGCGCGTAGATCCTGGAGACAACCGAGAAACCTGATCTATCCATGCATCAAACTGAGGATTCGACCAGCCTGTGAAATTATTCACACTCTCTTTTGTAAACGCTTTGAGATGTGCCACGGGATCGATAAAAGGTGAAAGCCATCCAAAACGAAATCCAGATCCCTGAAAACTCCGTATATTTCTCACATGTGTTTTCCAATCGGCGGCTTGAAGTTTTACTGAAATACCCAGATGCTTTTTTATATCCTGCTGAATTTTTTCCAGAACGATCTGGTTGATTGAACTTTGATCATAAATCAGTGTCATCGGTGTTTTTGGAGATGAGCGAGCCAGAATTTTTTTTGCTTCGTTACAGAGCCGAGTCCTCTCAGCAGAAGAAGTCTGTTCGTATTCCTGATAGCCCTCGAGTCCCTCTGGAATCCAGCCCTTCGCTGGCAAGTCCGATCCCCCAATCGCTTGGACGATTTCATCTTTTTGAATGGAGGCTGCAAACGCGCGGCGAACCACCGGATTTTTGAACCATGGGTCACGCACATTCAAGCCAATATAGTAAGTAGCTAGAATCGGATAGGCCTGAACTCGTACACGAGTCTTCAGTCTCTTGAGTTCAAAAGGAGAAATTCGAGTCAGGACGTCTAATTTTCCCTGCTCGAGCAATTTTTGCGCCGTGGTTTCATCGGGGACTATCCAAAGGTCAATTTTTTCTGGAGTTCCTTGAGCTACGACACCCTTCCAAAAATCATGATGCGGATTTTTCTCCAATCGAATTATTTTTCCTCGCTCATAGGACGCAATTCGATAAATGGCATTGGTTAATTTCTCTTTCCTCGGAAAAGCGACTGGTAAAACCAAAACATGTGGGAACCACGGTGCTGGCTCTTTGAGCTCAAAAATCAATCGCCCTTGAGAAAGTTTGATCCCCACCTTTTCCCAACCTACTTTTCCTGCCTTGAATTCGCGCGCTCCACGGATGACAAATAATAGCTCACCCAGCTTGGCTGGAGTTTGTGGCGACAAGGCATTTTTGAGCCCTCGGATCCAATCCTCCTCTTCAATCAATGTCCCGTTGGACCAGCGTGCGTTTTTCTTGAGTGTGAACGAATATTTTTGATGACTCGAATCCACTTCCATTTGATCAAAAAGACGAGGCTGCAACTTGCCGTCCGAGTCATACGCATAGAGACCTTCGACCACATTCATGAGCACACGGATTGAAACACCATCTTCGACCAACGCAGGATCAAGAGAAACGGGCTCGTTGGCGAGCTGAACCGCCAAAGTTTTGGAGTTGTCCGGGGGCGAGGAAGTGCACGCGCTGAAAAGTAAAACAAAGCCCAGCATCAAACCTCGTTTTTTCATAGGAGTCATGCTAACCAATAAAAAAGCACTATGCATGGAATTACTGAGCTTCTCGAACAGCTTCTCAATATTCAGGGCGATTCCCTCACGGGCATGCAGGCTATTTCTGCTGTTGCGATTGCCTACCTCGGAGGAATCCTCTCCAGCCTGACTCCATGCGTCTATCCACTGATTCCTGTCACAGTCAGCGTGATTGGGGGAATGCAAAAATCCCATCTGGATGCGGCTTCACCCCGTAAGCCACTCGGCGCAGCGTTGACCCGAGGGATGCTTTATATTGCGGGAATGGGGATGGTTTTTTCGATCCTGGGTGTAATTGCCGGCTTGAGCGGGAAGGTATTTGGAACGCTCACCAACACCTCCGGATGGTACATGACCCTGGGAATCGTGATGACACTGGGATCGCTCATCATGCTCGAGGTGATTCCATTTGATCCGGCAGCTTGGATCGATCGGACAAAACGAAAACTTTTGCATCTGAGCGGCCGTCCTCACAAACCCCGCCCTCCTTCGGAACACAAGGAATTGACTTGGTTGGGGGCTTTCACTCTCGGTGCAACATCGGGATTCATCGCATCGCCCTGCACGACCCCAGTTCTCACTTCTATTTTGGCTTTTATCGCAAAAACTCAATCGGTCGTTTTGGGTCTGGCGCTCATGAGTGCTTTTTCGTTGGGTCTGGGAACTCTGTTGCTACTGATTGGATTCTTTACAGGAGCACTGCAGATTTTACCGCGATCTGGCAATTGGATGCGTCTTGTAAAGCTGTCTAGCGGATTATTACTTTTGTTGTTTTCTGAATATTTAATTTATCGTGCAGGCACCTTGGGAGGAATTTCTTAAATATGACTCGCTCTCTTTCCATTCGACTCAAACTACTCGGGCTTTTTGCTGTCATCGCATTTGGAATCTCTGCCTATCAGACGAGGCATTTTTATCTCATTCGCGAAGGATCTGCTCAGTTTCACACCTTTTGCAACATCAACGATGCGATGAACTGCAACACGGTCATGAGCAGCCGGTTTGCGGAATTGGCATGGGGAATTCCGTTGTCCAGCCTCGGTGCCTCTGCGTTTGTAGCCTTGCTGATTTTGATCGCATTTGCTCATCTTGCGGATGCTCGTAAGGACAGTCTTCGTGGAATACTGCTTTTGACCCAAATCAGCGCGGCGTTTTCTGTAATCTATTTTTTGATCATGGTTTTGGCGGTGAAAACACTTTGTGTCCTTTGCCTCAGTGTCGATGCGCTGGTGTTTGCTATGTTGGGATTGGCTTGGAGTTTTCGCAAAGAAGGAGCCGGTGGCAAACTCAAGTCGACTTGGATCATTGCTGCGGCGTCAGCGATTACTATCCCTACTTTGGCTTTGGTCGAGGCTGTCCCCACTCCTGCTCAGTATTCAGATGAGCAATTGGTCAACGCATGGATGGGAAGACCTGTAATTCCAGTTGAATCCGGACCGGAATTCAACAGCATCGGTCCGGCCAATGCTCCTGTCACGATTGTGGAATTCAGCGACATGCAATGTCCGCACTGCCGCAAGGGAGCATATATTCTCAATGCCCTGAAAGATCGTTTTCCGGGGAAAATCCGGATTGTGCTTCGAAACTACCCCATGGACTCAGCCTGCCACCCGGATGTTCCTGCCGGACGAGGCCACAATGCCGCCTGCGAAGCAGCTCAGGCGATCTATTGCGCGGCTCAACAAGGTCAGTTTGAAAAAGCCTACCAGACGATCTTCGATGCCCAGGATGATCTTGCACCCGGAAAAACAGTCGATTTCTTGAAGGGTTTAAATCTAGATGTAAACGCTCTCAAATCCTGCATGGGGAGTGAATCCACTCGTGCAGCAATTCAAAAAGACATTCTCGAAGGGAAAAAGCATGCCGTTCAATCGACCCCCACTTTTTTTGCAAATGGGCACATGGTGGATGGCGCTTACCCACTCAAAGCTTGGGTCAAACTTGTAGAGGCGCTCCTGAACGAACAAAATAAACCATGAACTGGATCGATACCCACTGCCATTTGGACTATGATTATTCTCCGAAGACAGTGGAAGATCTTGTTCGTGAAGCAGAAGCTGCTGGAGTTTCTCACCTCGTCACCATCGGCACGCAAGTTCAAACTTCACTTCAGCTGCAGAGTATCTCAGAACGATTTCCGAATGTTTATCACACCGTAGGCGTTCATCCTCACGACGCAACCACCACAGATTTGCCATCTCTGGGTGCACTCAAAGCTGCGAGCATTCATCCCAAATGCAAAGGAATTGGCGAAATTGGACTCGACTATTATTACAAGCATTCTTCTCCCGACGAACAAAAACAGATTTTTCGCGCTCAACTGATCCTTGCTCAAGAATGCAAGCTGCCTGTCGTGATTCATTGTCGTGATGCAGAAGACGATACACTCGCGATTTTGGAGGATTACGCGAACACGATTCAAGGTTCAAGAATCCCTGGAATCATTCATTGTTTCTCGGGCACGCGTGTGTTTGGAGAAGCATGTTTGCAGCTAGGATTCTATTTGTCATTTTCGGGAATTGTGACCTTCAAAAACGCGAAAGATCTGCATGAGTCGGCTAAGCTCTTTCCGTTGGAGAAAATGCTCGTAGAAACAGATTCGCCGTATTTGGCTCCTATTCCTTTTCGTGGAAAAAAATGCGAGCCCTCGATGGTGCGGCATACTGGCGAAAAAATTGCTGAGCTAAAAGGACTGCCAGTTGAGGAAGTCGCACGAATCACAACCGAAAACGCCAGGCGCATATTCAATTTCTGAGTTTTGAACTTCAGCCTTTGAAAAAATACCGATTGAAATTGCGATGCAATGCTGTCCAATCGCCTGGAGTCTGGTCCTGCTCGACGAACATTTGTATGGCGTTGATTTTGGAATCCAGATCATCCACGTAGTGCACAACCAGTGCTTCCAGGCAATGAGGCTCCTTGGGTGATCCATACTCCAGCTTGCCGTGGTGAGCGAGGATCATGTGTTTGGCCAAAAGTTTCTTTCCCTCAGGAAATGGAGTTGGCAGACGTCCCGACTGGGCATTCAACTCCTGAACTTTGCGTTCGATGAGCTCGACGCCCATAACAAGATGGCCAATCAGTTTTCCTTCGGTCGTGTAATCCGTAACTCGATCGTAAGAAAGCTCCCAGATTTTGCCGATATCGTGGAAAAATCCGCCGATCAAAAGCAGGTCACGATCCATCACCTCTCCATAATGCTCAGAAAGTCGATCGAGAACTCCTGCGATGGACACCATGTGCTCCAGCAAACCCGTACGATAGGCGTGGTGCATGCCCTTGGCAGCCGGGGCACGCTGAACGCAATCTACGATCTCGGGATCTTCGACCAAGACTGCCTGTGCGAGCGCCTTGTAATAGGGATCTTGCATGCTCTCGATGTAGCCGAGAAGCTGCTGATAGAGCGCAGCTGGATTCAAGCGGCTCTCGGGGATGAAATCTTTGTGATCCACCTGGTCCTCACGAAGGACTTGCATGGAATTGATCACCAATTGCTTGCGCCCCTGAAAGACCTGGCACTTGGCGTCGACTTGAACAAAAACATCTTTGACAGCCTGTCCGCTGTAGGATGCGACATCGTCCCAAACCCGGGCTTCGATTTCGCCTGTTTTGTCCATCAGGACCAAATTCATATACGGTTTGCCTGTTTTTCCGATGAGAACGGCACTGTATTTGACTAAAAACGGCGACTTGATTCCGTCTTTTTCCTGCAGGTCTTTGACAAAATGATTTTTTGCGATCATGGGAACGCAGCCTAGCTTGAAGACCCTTGGGAGTCCATCCTAAACCTGATAGAGTCAAACGCAAATGGGGTCTCAAACCAACACGATTTTTTGGCCGAATCAGGACACGCCGTTTCGATGGGAACGGATGGTATTTTCGGGCGTTGGCACTCAAAATAATGATGCTCAAGATTTATTAAACCGCCTCACTACAGTGGCTGTGAAAAAAATGGAACTGAGATCTGCGTACGCGGGGCTCCTTTTGAATGCTCAAGGAAAAACTCAGGCTTACTTTCATTTGAGCAACACGGGCCCGCAGACTTATGTTTTTGAGTTTGATCCTGGACCTGACGGGATTTTTAAGAAAAAACTCACGGACTGGATCGACTTGTACACTTTTCAGGAAAAAGTGAAGTGGGAACCAACGCCCTCGGATTGGATTCCATGCTGGGTATTTCCGCCCTCCGCACTACTCTCCCCCTCACTCTCAGTGATCTCGCAACCCACCCAAAGCTTTGGTCGTCCTTGGCTGACACTCTGGGGAACCAAAAACTCAATCCAAGCTGAATTAGAAAAATCATTTCCAAATAGCAAGTTAGCCACAATAGACCTTCTCAACTCCTGGCAAGTTCAATCCCTCAGCGCTTGGACCCATGCCGAAATCCTTCCGGACAGCAATCCCCTTGAACTTGGATTGGCTCATGCCATCGCCTCTGACAAAGGATGCTATCCTGGGCAGGAAGTCATCGAGAAAATCATTTCGTTGGGTTCACCAGCAAAAAGGCTTTGCCTGATTAAGACGTCCGAATCTGGAAATCTTTTTGATCCCAATTCTTCATCCGAAGTAGGCACTATCTGTCGCACATCGAACGAACTCTCCCTGGGTTTGCTCAGAAAAACTCATGCGAATATTTCTCAGATCCTAAAAACAAAATCCGGAAACGCAGTCCCTGTCGAGAAGGTCTCTCACTATGAAAATCCAGCGGAATAAATGGAGCAGTTCTAATCTCTTCGTTTTTTTAATTTCGCTCTTTTCTATGTCATTAGCTCAAGCCGATATTTTTTCCCTCGGAGATCTTGATTTGGGAAACCAAATGGGGCTTTCACCTTTTTGGAAAATAAAGCAAATCGAGACCGATCATTTCAGAATTTATTTTCCCGAAGAGCTTTCCAAAACAGCTCTCTCGTCCGCTGGCTATTTGGAAGAAGCGCATCAGATTCTGTCTCCGGCACTGAAATGGGAAGTGCATTACAAAGTCCCGATTTTGATTGTCGCAAACAGCGACTCAGCCAACGGAATGACAGCTCCGATCGGACGATTCGGGATCGTGCTCATTATCACGCCCCCCGAAAATTGGTTTAGTACCTATTATTACGACAACTGGCTGCGCTTCCTCATCATCCACGAATATACACATATGTTGAATATGGATAATACGAGTGGAGCTTTTTATGGTGCTCTCCGTTATCTGGTCGGGGATGTATTTCTGCCGAATGCGATGCTGCCGACTTGGATGCTCGAGGGTCTCGCGGTTTACATGGAAACCCGAAACACCCGTGGAGGGCGTGGCCGCAGTCCTTACTATGACATGATCATTCGAACCGCAGTGCAGGAAAAAAGACTCAACCATTCTGACTACATCACACTCGATCAAATCAATGGCCGTAGACCCACGTTTCCGGGTGGCGAAACGCCTTATCTGTTTGGGTATTATTTGAACCAACAGGTTTCGAAATCAAAATTCCCGAATGCATTGGGGGAAATGTCCTCGAGATCGGGAGGACGTGTTCCCTATTTTATCAATGGGAACGTCGAAAACATCACAGGCTTGGAATGGTATGATCACTGGGTAGACTGGGTGAGTGCTGCTGAAAAACAAGCTGACGAGGAATTGAAGCTTCTCAAAAAAAATCCGATCACCCCTTCTCATGCCGAGAGCAAAGGCTCGTTTGAAGCCATTGGAGCGGCTGCTTCCCCCGATGGAAAATGGCTGGCTTGGACACAAGATTCAGCAGATCGCCGATTTGGTTTATACCTCAAGAATCTCTCCACAGGAAAAATCGAACACCTGGGTGACAAGCTCATGGGAGTCGGCCTGTCTTTTACACCTGACTCCGAGTGGCTCGTGGGAAGTCAGCTCGAACAGCAACGGCAGTATTACTCCTTCAGCACTCTTGTGGCTTATCACGTTCCATCCGGTCGATTTCAGTCGTTGTTATCTGACGAGCGCGCAAAAGATCCCAATGTTTCCGCAGACGGGAAAAAAATCGCCTACGTCCGAACCCTCAATCAGAGTCAGCAAATTGTGGTCGCGGATTTGATTCTGTCTAATGGAAAACTCAGCGTCGCTCATCCTCAGGTGATTTACGAAGGCAAGACTCTGGATTCAGTTCAACAACCCAAATTCGATCCGAGCGGAAACCGCGTCGTATTTTCCACTCATCCGAACGGCCTCCTGCAAGAAAATTTGATTGAAATTGAATTGAGTAGCGGCAAGGCAAAAACTTTAGTCTCGGACGGATCGTTCAATCGTCACGCTGCATTTTCTCCCCAGGGTTTGCTTTATTTCATTTCGGATCGCACGGGTGTGGATACGATTTATCGAATCTCAGCCAGCGGAAAAACAGAAAGCGTCGCTCACACCACAACAGGAATTTGGTTTCCCGCTTGGGGGCCTCAAGGGCTTTACGCCAGCGTGTTCAATCTGCGAGGTTGGGAAGTTTCCAAACTCGATCTCACCGCGGCGTCAGTCAATGCGTTTCCTCTCCCCTCGATTCGCGAAATCCAAAAATCGCACCAGCCACCCCTACCCGAACCTGCACCACAACCCTCACCGGTTGCTGAGAGCAAAATTGAGAACTACTCGCTCTACCCCAGCATCTTGCCTCGTCAATGGGCTCCTCTTGCGTCGTTTTCATCCATCACCGGATATTCGCTCGGTGGCCAAATTTTGGGATTCGACGCCGTCGATCGACATCGGTATTTTCTCAGCGGCTCCATTCACAATCGAACGAAACTGGGCGAATGGGATCTGAGCTACACCAATCGTTCTTTCGGTCCTCAGATTTCTTTTGATACCTCGATGACCACTCTGGGCTTTCTGGACGATCATCCTGGAGATTTTTTGCGATCACAGACCCATACCTTTTCAATCATTCACCCATTTTTGCAAACTTGGTCGGCCTTCAAGGTCGGACTGGGTTTTCAATGGCAGCGGGACTTGATTTATAATTATTTCCCGACTGTCCATCGAGAAAGCGCCTCGAGCTACTCACCCCGCATCGATGCGATGACCCGATATTCGAACGCACAGAGTTCCCGCATGGCTATCGGATCTGAGCGCGGAATGTCAGCTCAACTCGGAAGCCGCACTCATTTGGCAGGAGCTTCAACGGCTTATCAACCCTTTGTCAGCCTACAAAAATACATCCCTCTCGGAGGAGGACACTCCATTTTGACACCCTCGTTCCAGGGATCCTGGATCAGTCGACGAAAAGCAGGAGAAAACGACTCCTCTGTGCGGGTTGCCAGCAGGCAAAAACAAATCGTGAACCCATTCGAATCCTCCAGCCTCGATCAAATGGTTTTGCGTGGGTACTCGGGCAAAGTTTTCAGGGCGAAAAGCGCTGCTATCGCATCACTGGACTTACGGTTTCCGATTGAGAGGATATTCCGAGGATGGGGAACCAATCCTTTCTTTTTTGAAAACATCTACGGAGTTGGATTCGTAGAGGGCGGCTACTTCCCGAACAAGGAACCCAAAAACTACTTTCTCCCCTCCGCTGGGGCGGGTGTTCGCGTGAATACAGAATTTTTTCTACACGTGCCCATTATATTTGCAGTGGAAGTCCACCAGGGCTTCCAAAAAGCTTCTGGCGGCAAGCCGGAGATCTTTTTCGGGATCAACCTGGCCAGCTTGAGCTTGTAAGTCCGCCAGAATTTGATAGCTCTTGGGGGATGAGCACAAAAATTTTTGAAGGTAAAAAGGCGCTGATTTTTGGACTTGCCAACGAAAGATCCCTGGCTTGGGCGATCGCGCAACGCCTGTCAGAAGGCGGCGCAGAGTTAGCCTTCACCTACCCAAACGAGGCGATCGAAAAACGCATGCGACCGCTGGCTGAGAGTCTGGGGGCGCCTCTGATTCTCCCCTGCGATGTGGCTCGCGACAGCGATATCGAAAGCACATTCGCTGCTGTGAAGGAAAAATGGGGCGTTCTGGATATTTTGATTCACGCCGTTGCTTTTGCTAATCGAGAAGACCTGGACAAACGTTTTGTCGAAACCTCGCGCGAAGGATTCCGGGTTGCGCTGGATATCAGCGCGTATTCTCTGCTTCCTATGACTCGGTTGGCGGAACCTCTAATGGAAGGACGAGGTGGTGGCACGGTTCTCACCCTTTCTTACTACGGCGCTGTGAAAGTGATTCCTAACTACAATGTCATGGGTGTCGCCAAGGCTGCTCTCGAGGCATCCGTTCGTTACTTGGCACACGATTTGGGGCCGAAAAAAATCCGCGTGAATGCGATTTCAGCTGGGCCTGTGAAAACTTTGGCTGCTGCGGGAATCAAGGGATTTCGAGACATGCTGGCGATGGCGGAGCAGAAAAATCCGCTCAAGGAAAATATCTCGGCGGAAGACGTGGGCGACCTCGCTGCGTTTCTGTGCGGACCCGGCGGCAAACACATCACTGGATCCACCCTATACGTGGACAGCGGCGCTCACATCATGGGCGCTTGACGCTATGATTGAGCTTCACCGTCACCTGGATGTTTCTGCACGAATCTCGACTTTGCTGGAGCTCGCTCAGATTCTCGGGATCGAGGGGCAAAGCACTTCTCTTGAAAGTTTTCGAAATCGAATTCTGATCACCACTCCGGGGCAATCTCTCGAGGACGTTCTCACTCGTTTTGAGTTTTTCCAAAGAGTCCTGGTGCGTCGGGATTTTCTGGAACGCCTGGCTTTCGAAGCCGTCGAAGATTGTTGGAATGAGGGAATTCGTAAAGTGGAGCTTCGATTTTCTCCTGCATGGGCTTGTGAAAAAAGCTCTCTTTCTTGGGAGGAGATCCTACTTCACTTCGAAAAAGGAATTGCCCGCGCTCTCATTCAATATCCCCAAATCCAGGTGGGTTTGATTTGCATTGGAAGCCGAGATTTTGGAATCGATTCGGTTGAAAAAACGGTCGATTTTTTTTCGCAAAATCGGAACTCGTTTGTGGGTTTAGATTTGGCGGGTAACGAAAAAGACTTTCCTTGTCGTCTTTTTAGGTCTTCTTTTCAGAAGGCCAAAAAAGCTGGGGCCCGGATTACGGTACACGCTGGAGAATCCTGTGGGCCTGAAAATATTTGGGAAGCAATCGACGATCTGGGGGCTGAAAGGATCGGACATGGAATTGCTGCCCTTCAGGACCCAAAGTTGATTACGGAGCTGCTCAAACGCCAGGTCACCCTCGAAGTCTGCCCCACCAGCAACTGGATCACCCAATGCGTCCCTACCCTGGAAAAACACCCTCTGAAGGAGCTGCTGCGGCTCGGGGTTCGAGCGACGATCAACACCGACGACCCGGGGATTTTCGCTGTAACACTGCCGGGAGAGGTCGAAATCAGCCAAAAAAGGATGGGCCTAACCGCCGAGGACGTGAAAATGTGCTTTGAATTTGCAGAAAAAGCGAGTTTTCTAGGGCACGCCCGGGAGATTTGATTTTTTTAGCATTTAACTTTCATTTTTCTATTGATCTTTCGAAAATATCCAGATATAAGCGCTCCACAATCATGCTTCACGGGTCCCCATTTCCCCCCCCCCACACACCTATGGGCCCCGTGGCGATAAAGGATCCTAAGGCTTGCTCCTTCGGATCCTTTATTGTTTGTGGGGTGCTAGTCTGCTAGCGCACACATCGAAATGGAGAAGTACTGATATCGCTGCTGGTACTCCCCAGATAACCGTGTGCACTATAATTACATCCCGTAGCTCCAAAAGAAACAACCCCGGTGTAGTGAGCAGCTTCATAAAAAGTATCAGGGTGATTGCTCGCCCACTCTTGGGCACCGGTCATATTAATCATGCTCCAAGTCGCTGAGTAGGTGCATGCCAACTTCCACTCAAAGGGTTCAGGGAGACGCATATTGTTTTGCACACAAATTTCTTTAGCTAAATGCCATTGCTGAGTGACCCTTTCGTCCCTTTCAATAATGAACCCCACATCTCCAGGTACACAGTCATTGCTGCCTACGCCGCCCGATCCGCCCACACTAGCTGCAGCCGTGGTGGCCTCTCCGCCAGCGTGGATGTCATATTTTGTTACGCCACTTTTGAAACAAACTTCCGTATAGTCCAGAGACGGGGTAATTGTTGCGATCAGATTATTATACAAACCAGCGATAGAAGTGATGCTAAAAACTGCGTCTGGCGCAACGGTTGCGCTTGCAGCGTCTACATAACCTTTGGTGGATGCATCTGTGCTAGCAGTAGGAGTGGCGAGATTGGTGATTCTTTTGGAAGCCGCATCGACCGTGCCCGTTCCTGTGGGAGCTAAGTTGACGTTGGAGTTAGCACCACCGGCAGTGAAAGTCAGAGCGCCCGTTCCTGTGATGGAGCCCGTGGCAGTCCCGGTTCCTCCGTAGGCAACGGGAACAGTGCCGCTGGCAACGTTGCTGCCGTTCAAACTGGTGAGAGCGGAACCATTCACGGCTCCGAATGTTCCCCCTGAAATGTAAGATCCCGAAACGCTTCCGACCTCCCATTTCCCCGTGCCGGAATTGTAGGTCAAGGTCTGCCCCGTCGTGGTGGGAGCAGTGGTATCGATGGTTTTGCCAATGATACTGGTTGAAGCTCCCCCCCCTGCCACTGTTGCGGGCTCCCATTGGGAGGTTGTGCTATTCCAAGCCAAAACTTGTCCGTTCGTGATGGAGCTGAGTGCACTGATGGAGTACCCACCCAGAGAGCTATCCACATACGTTTTGGTCGTGGCATGAAGTGCCGCTGAAGGAGCGCCTGAAAGAACGAGTGCGCCACTCATCGTTCCACCTGCGAGCGGGAGATACGCCTGGGATAGTTTAGCAGGAGTCACAGCTCCATCCTTAATTTTTGTTGTTGTCACCGAATCATCCACCAACTCGCTGCTGCTGGTTTCAGAGGTGAGTCCATTGTCATCGATCGCGGGTCGCACTCAGTGCTAAAGCACTACAAGCAAGCCAGCTCGTGTGAAATCTCAGGTATACGTTCCTCATAAATCCTTCACTCTCGATTGTCTTATATTGTACTAAATTAATCAATTTATTTGTTCGCTAATAATATTTATAAAATCAATCAGTTACGAATACTGTTAATATTTAATGAATTACAATAAGCTGTTTTTTTCAACGAAATCAAAAAAGCCTCAACGTCCTCTGCTATGTGTCCGATAGGACATCTGGGGATAGGTAAAAGATGCCGACTGCGGTCAGGAAAACGAAAACTCACGCGGATTACACTGACTTAATCACGAAGCTCAAGGACATTCCTACGCTTCCTGTGGTTGCTATTCGCGTGAACGACCTGATCAACAACCCCAATTCTACGGGGGCTCAGATTGCTGAAGTTCTCAAAAAAGACCAAGTTCTTACGGCAAAAGTCCTGCGCCTGGTGAACTCCTCCTACTACTCCATCCCAGGCGGCGTCACTGATGTGCAGCGCGCTCTGGCGTTCTTGGGTTTCAACACACTAGCTCAGCTTGTCTTGGGCGTTTCGGTTTTTTCTGTCTTCGAAGACAAGCAAGTCAATGGGTTCTCGATGAATGAGTTCTGGAGACATGCCCTGGGAACTGCGATCTGCAGCGAGATGCTGGCCAAGCGAATCAAATACCCCAAGCCTGAAGAAGCCTTTACCTGCGGCCTCTTGCATGACATCGGGAAACTCGGCTTGCACGAAGTCGATCGCACGATGCTATTGGCGATCTACGAAGAAACAAAAAACAAAAACTGCAGCTTTGTCGACGTCGAAAAAGAGTGGGAAATGCCCTCTCATTCTTACTTGGGCGAACTGATCGCGATCAAGTGGGGACTGCCGCAATCCATCCGTATGGCGATTCGCTACCACCACTTTGATGTGACCCAGATGAGCAGCATTTTGCCTTCTGTCAAACCCGTCGTTCATACGGTCCGATTGGCCAACGCAATTTGTGTAAAAAACAAATTTGGTCACTCAGGGGATTGCTCCGACGGACAGATCACCGAAGACATGTTGGCTCCCATGAAAATGACTGAAGACGACGTAAAAGAAATAGAAAAACAAATGGAAAAGGACATGGACAAGGCGTCCGCTTTTTTGAGTGCGTACAGGTAAAAAATGAAATCAGAAATGAAGCACAAAAAATCAGCTACCGCTCCCGTGACTACGCAGGCCGCAATCATACCCATACGAGAGGTAGCTTCATTCAAAAACAAATATCAGGTCCTCTTTGACCAAGCATCCGATGCCATTCTTGCGGTCACAGAGAACGGAAAAATCGATTCTGCCAATCAGGCTGCTGAAGAACTCACGGGCTATCTAAAATCTGAATTGATTGGATCCTCAATCGAAGTCCTCATTCCCAACACAAATAATTCTCGAGTCCCCGAGCGCAGCCGGCCTCTGACCTTTGAAATGTTCAAAACCCCGGGAACCTACGAAGACATCGCGATCAAGCGAAACGATGACTATGTGAGCTTGGCAGAACTGACCGTACGCTGGGTCGAAGGCAGTGATTCCTCTGCAAAACTCGCCCTCGCCGTCCTTCGCAATGTGACTGAAAAGAAAAAAATGGATCGCGAGCTGATCACCAAGCACACCGAACTCAAGGATGCTTACCTGGAACTGGAGCGCAAAAACGCTGAGCTCCAGGCCATGCAGCAAACTCTGGTGCAAGCGGGCAAAATGGCAGCTCTCGGAGAACTTGCAGCAGGGATTGCTCACGAGCTGAACCAACCATTGCAAGGAATTCGCGGCTATGCTCAAGAGCTGCAAAGCCTCATCGCCCCTGCCCTGCGCCCCGATTGCACGAATGCATCTGACATCGAAACCTATCTCAAAGAAGTCGTCAGCAACGTGGACAAGATGGCGACCATCATTGATTATCTCAGGACTTTCACCCGCAAGTCCGTGGAGCAATACGAGCTCACTCACCTCAACCAGCGCGTCAATGAATCTATTAAAATGTTTTCCCGGCAACTGTCATCTCGCGGCATTCGAATCGAAACCCAGTTCGCAGACGACATTCCTGCTATCTACGGCAATCCGCTCCAGCTCGAACAAGTCTTCATCAACCTCATCAGCAACGCCCGCGACGCCATCGAAGAAACAGGGCGCGGCTCGGGCATCATCCGGATCGAAGCCAAGAAGGACGGAGATTTTATCGAAGTTCTATTTAGCGATAACGGAGCTGGAATGAACGAGAAAACCCGGCAAAAAATATTCAATCCATTTTTCACCACCAAAGAAGTCGGCAAGGGCATGGGGCTGGGGCTGAGCTTGAGTTACGGCATTTTGACCAAGCTGCATGCCTCGGTCGTGATCGAGAGTGAACTAGGCAAAGGAACGACGTTTAAAATTCGAATACCAAAGGACTTTAGGGAGGTCGCTTAGACTATGAATACCAAAAGCAAAGTAATCGTTGTGGACGACGAAGACACCATCCGAAAATTGCTCAAAGGACGCCTAGAACGCGATGGTTACGATGTCGAAGTCGCATCGAGCGCCGATGAAGCTGAAACTCTTTTGTCGAACTTCCCCACGACCTCCGTCATGATCACTGACATCAAAATGCCGGGTCGGGACGGAATCGCTCTCACCGCTGCTGTGAAAGAAAAATACAGCACCCTGCGCGTGATTGTCATCACGGGCCATGGGGAAAAAGAAATTGCTGTCAAAGCGCTCAAAGCCGGAGCCTCAGATTATCTTGAAAAACCTTTTGACCTCGACGAACTCTCCCACTCCGTCAAGCGCTGCGCTCGTGAGTGCGCGCTGGAAAGAGAGAATCGCGACTTGATGGATCGACTCCAAGTCCGAGTCAGTCGTGCGGAAGGACAATCCGAGGACAGCGTTTGGTTTGTCTCCAAGGACGCCGCTATGGGCGGCGTCAATCATTGGCTGACCGTACTCAGACGCGAATCCATGCGCGGCGGAGCTGAAGAACCCACGGTTTTAATTTTAGGAGAAAGCGGCACAGGCAAAGAAGGCATCGCACGAATGGTGCACGCCGGATCCAAACGAGCCCGCGGCCCTTGGGTTGCAGTCAACTGTGCGAATTTCAGTGAACAGCTTTTGGAATCCGAACTTTTCGGGCACGAAAAAGGATCGTTCTCTGGAGCTACATCCATGAAAAGAGGGCTCTTTGAAATCGCAAAAGGCGGGACATTGTTCCTGGATGAAATTGGAGAAATGGATGTCAAGCTGCAGTCTAAATTACTCCGTGTTCTTCAGGAAAAAACATTTCGTCGTGTCGGAGCCACAGCAGACACCCAATCGGATGTACGAATCATTGCTGCTACCAATGCAGATCTCCAGATGCGATGCACGCGCGGCGAATTCAGGGATGACCTCTATCATCGCTTGGCCAAAGTCGTGATCGACATGCCTCCTCTGCGTGATCGCAAACAAGACATGATTTTGATGGCCAATCACTTTGCCGAACGCGCATTCAAAGCTCGAGGAAAAAGATTCCGAGGATTTTCGACCGATGCCGAAACCGGAATCCAGAATTACAACTGGCCCGGCAACGTCCGCGAAATGCTGAACTTGATTGAACGCGCGGCGCTGGTTTTTGATGGGGACTACTCAATCGATCTTGGAACGCTGTCGATTCCTTTGAGAGCCACGGCACCCTCTGTAAAGGGAGTCCCGAGCTTGCAACTCGTGGGAGGTGGAAGCTCGGGACTCCCCTCCATG
The DNA here is from genome assembly GCA_964364175.1 of uncultured Bacteriovoracaceae bacterium. Lineage (GTDB taxonomy): Bacteria > Bdellovibrionota > UBA1018 > UBA1018 > UBA1018 > CAYILR01. Next base: position 61,024 of record CAYILR010000014.1, on the reverse strand, counting down.
GGACCAGACAGCAGCGGTACAGGAACTGGAAGCCCAGAGAACTACACTCGGATGAAGAAAAAACTCGCCCAATCTTTTGAGACAGACTTTCTCCGCAAACTGCTCGAGAAACATCACGGCAACGTAACCTACGCCGCAAGAGAAGCAAAAATCGATCGCAGCAACTTCCTGCGACTCCTACGTCGACACGGAATCCAAGCCAAGGGCTACCGCAAACCAGCAGCGAATACCGCCGTTCCAGCAGACAAAAAAGCTGCCTAACGCTGGATTTCGCTAAATGCGAAATCTGAGCCAAATTAACGCGCCGAGCATGCCTTGGATTTCGCGTTTAGCGAAATCCAGCCGCCTAAGCAACTTTGATTTGGTTCCTCCCACGCTTCTTTGCACAGTAGAGGGCCTGATCTGCCTTTTTCAACAAACGTTGAGCATCATATTTTTCATCTCGCGCATTGGCCACCCCCACACTGACTGTATGCTTCACTCCAGTCAGCGAGTTCTCCACCCGCTTCCGGATCCACTCGGCGGTCGCACGGATTTTCTGCTCATCACCCTTCACTGCAACGAGGAACTCTTCACCTCCGTAGCGACCGCTGAACACATCGGGCGATTCAAACTGCTTCAACAAAACTCCCAAACCTTTCAAGACTTCATCACCCACAGCGTGGCCATGAGTATCATTAATAGATTTAAAGTGGTCCACGTCCACAAACAGTAGCCCACAATTTTCTTCCATTTTTTCGCACGCATTTAATACCTCTTTCCAGCGTTCAAAAAACGCATTTCGACGGAGGAGACCGGTCAAATCATCTCGATCTGACCGGCGCTCCAACCGCGAGATGGCCGCGAGCGTTTGATCATATCTCTCTTGAAAAAGAGCGACTTCGTTACGGAGGAGAGAGAGGAGAGTACGAATCTCCTTCAAGTGAGTAGTGATTGGCTCGTGACCCATAAGCTGAACCTCCTTTCTACGGGGGTTAAGGTTCATGGGACTTGATAAAGCACGAGGCGTGCCAACACAGGTTTTATGTAAAATTAGGGGTTTAGCAAATCGCTGAGCTGTGTCTCAGCACAAACTGACCGTGTCAGTGTGTCTCGGTAGACTCGCCGTCCAGCTCGGGATCGAACTTGGGTTGTCTTTTTTCGGCATCTCGCTGCCGATTCCGCATCAAGCGAGACGGGCGTGGACGCGGTCTCAGCGGAACTCCATTCCAAGTCCCACGAGTGGCTGACTGGGATGCTTCCGGCGATGGCTCAGCTGACGGAGAAACAGATGGCGATGGACTTGGACTCGGACTAGCACCCGGCCGTTTGCGCTTGATAGCAACTCCCTGCACCAGAACCTGCCCCTCTTCCCCATCATCCGAACACTCGGGCGTCTCATAAGTTTCCGTGCGACCATCCATCAAAAACACGACCGAACGAACCTCGATAACACCATCCCCACCCGCCTTCTTCGCGTACTTCAGCAATTCACCAGCAGCATGATTGAAGTAGTTCTTACAAAGATCCTTCTCCTCGTTTTCCATGTCGAGCGAGGCCCAGACTTGCTTATCTTTGACAGGGCCCATCACCTCGAAAGGATAGCCGGGATCAATCCCGAGGTGCGCTTCTTTGGGGAAGATGTATTTTTTATGTTTGTGTTTGGGCAACGTAGAACAGGCAATCGCAACGGCAACCACGGCAGCTCCACCCAAGCCAAAAATCCAAGTTCGGCGTTCCATCTACGGTTCGTTATACTCGTATTGTTTATTTTTGTAATTGCGCAAAATCCACTTCTTGCCTTCGTGCTTCACCACGTAATTCGGCAGCATCGGGATCTTGCCTCCACCACCCGGCGCATCCACCACGTAGTGAGGAACAGCCATCCCACTCGTCCAGCCCCGCAGCTTCTCAATAATGTTCAAGCCCGTTTCGATCGGTGTCCTGAAGTGGCTGATCCCCTGAGACATATCGCATTGGAAAATATAATAGGGTCGAACTCGCATCATCAGAAGCTTGTGATTCAACTCCATGACGATTTCGGGTTTGTCGTTGACTCCTTTGAGCAAAACCATCTGGTTGTTGATCACACAACCTGCATCCGCCAGCTTCGCACAAGCGTCGAAGGTCTCTTTGGTCACTTCTTTGGGATGGTTGAAATGCGTATGCACGAAAACAGGATGGTATTTACGCAACATCTGCGCAAAAGAATCCGTAATCCGCTGAGGCAATGTCACCAGGTTGCGTGTTCCCAAACGAAAAACCTGAATATGCTCCATCGCCCGCAAGCGTGACAAAATATATTCCAGACGATCATCCGAGTTGGACAACGGGTCCCCCCCAGAAATAACGACGTCCCGGATTTCTTTGTGGGCCATGATGTACTCCAAGCTTTCTTCCAGCTGCTTATTCGCGGCAGAACTTGAAGGATCCGAAACTTTGCGTTTGCGCGTGCAGTGACGGCAATAAACGGGGCAATTGTGAGTGGTGTAAAAAAGCACGCGATCCGGATAACGATGCGTGATGCCGGGAACTGGCATGTCTCGCTCTTCCGCGAGCGGGTCTTCCATATCGTGCGCAGAAATATTCAACTCGCCCGCTTTGGGCACCGACTGCAATCGGATCGGACAGTTGGGATCGTTCGGATCAATCAACGATGCGTAGTAAGGAGTAATCCCCATATTGAACATCTCGTGCGATTGAGCAAATGCATCCCTCTCTTCTTGGGTGACGTGGATGACTTTTTCCAAAGTGTCCATCGACTTGATCCGCTTCTGCTGCTGCCAAATCCAGTTGTCCCAATCGGACTGCGGAGTATCTTTCCAATAATCAGGTTTTGGATGCGAAACAAACCGATCTCGAATCTTGTTCACCGTAACAATATTGTAGGCCATTCATCCCCCTTGTAAATTCACTCTACTCCAGATACGAAATTATTATATGATCTCAAGTCTTTTTCTAGGAATATCTCTCGTCGGTGCGGAATGGGTCCTCTATTTGCTGATTTTGCTTTCTGTCATGTCGGTCGCCGTCATGTTGGAACGCGCGCGCTTCTACAAAAAAGCAACGGCTGGCCTTCCAGAATTCAGAACTCGAATTCGTGACGCAGTGACCGCTAAGCGCATCGACGATGCCACACGAATCGTGGACGAACGTGCTCGCAACATGGGAACCACCGCCGGAGATCTGGAAACCACGATGATCTCCGATCTGCTTCAACACTGCCGAAGCGGTTCAGACACAAAAAAATCCCCCGATATCCTCTCAGAAATCGCCCAAGACTCTATTTTGCGCAGCAAGTCCCGCTGGGACCAGAACTTGGTTTTCCTGGGCACCATTGGCAACAACGCACCCTTCGTGGGGCTTTTTGGGACCGTCCTCGGCATCATCAAAGCCTTTCATCACCTCGCGCAGGAAAGCACGGGCGCTGGCCCACAAACCGTTATGTCGGGAATCTCCGAAGCGCTCATCGCCACTGCGGTGGGCATCTTGGTTGCCATCCCTGCCGTAGCCGCCTACAATCTTTTTCAAAGACGCGTTAAAACTGCCCTGACCGATGCGGATGCGATCAAGAGCTTCATGATCGGTAAACTGGGAGAATAGCCCATGGCATCCACCTCAAGCTCATCCGGCGACGACGACTCCATCGTAGGAATCAATGTCACACCTCTCGTCGATGTTGTTTTGGTACTCCTTGTGGTTTTCATGGTAACAGCGCCGGTAATGTATCAATCCGCCATCAAGGTCAAACTCCCTGACGCGAAATCAGGAGAGAGCACTAGCGGCCAAACCTCGCCTCTGACATTCACGGTGACTCAAGAAGGTAGCGTCCTATGGAATGGCAAGGTCATGGCCTGGGAAGAAATCGAAGTCAGACTGAAGGCCTTGGGCGCAAAGGCCGCCGAGCAGACCGTCTATCTCAGTGCAGACACTTCAGCCACACATGGCAACGTCATTCGCCTGATGGATGTGCTTCGCCAGAACGGCCTCACGAGGTTTGCCCTCAGCGTGGAAGGCCGCCCTTCAAAACACTAGTTCAAAGGTCCTGTCACCGCTCAGCCGTCCATAATACATCTTGAGGACGAAAAGCCGATTCAATGGATCATTCGCTGGCGCAGGTTTCAAACTGATCGAGCCTGCTGTTTCGCTCCCACCTATGTAATACTCTTGGGTGTACTTGATCAGCCTTGCGTACCGGGCTTGATCTGCAGCTGACAAATTTTTGCTCGGGATTTTTGCTGCAGGACTTGCCATTGAAATCCGTCCTTCAAGAGCGCCCGCTTTTTGGAACTTGCTGGTTAGGTAGGCAAAAGGACTCAAGGGGAATTGGACTTTCATGGGGACTCTCAGTCCATCACAAAACCACTCGACGTAAAGCTTGGGATTGACGCGCGAAAACCGATCCCAATAAAACACCATCCGGTTTTCATTCTTGCAGACCTGAGATGATCTGTTGTCCGGATTTTGCACTTCAATTTGATAACGAGGAAGGTCAGGAAAGATCGTGTCGTTCTCACCAAAGGAAGTCATCAACGCGCGAGGGCGAATCACGTTCTGTTCAATGGTGTTCAACAGAGCCAAGGCAGTTTCTTCTCCATCCGTCGATTTAATTTCTTCGAAAATCACATCCGAAAGAATTTGCACAAACTCTGGATAAATCCGGGTTTTTGGGCTGCTTTTCGAAACTGCTCTGAGAATGACCTTATCCGCCAGGTCAGCTCTCAAATACTTGCGGTACTGCCACAAGACAGAAGGCACGAAATGAAGATTGGATTTGAAATTTTCCTCGATTGCCGGACTATATTCTGATGTATTTTTATCGAAACGAAATGCATTGACGAACAACTGCCATTTGACGGACGGGCAAGTCTTGCTGCCATACAGAGCAGGATGATCGATCATAGAAGCCGCAAAATAATCCGACAATCCTTCACTCAATGCACTGCCAATTACATTTTTGCCAATGAAAGCCCCGGTCACTAAATGAGCATACTCGTGGTAAATCACGTCAGGACAAAGAGCCACATCCAGAACCCGATCAGGAGAGTATCTTGCCAGCAAAGGGATCGAGAGCATGGGAGCAAACCAGATTTCGCTCTTCCAGCCATGGCCATTTTTCTCAATATACTCCTTGGCATCGTTGGCATCCGATGGAGGGATGCTCAGGGCCGTATTTCTTCTTTTTTCTTTTGGGTCATAGTAGTGCGTGGGCGAGAATTCGTGAGCCGCATCAAATCGGATTTTCACCGGGTCCGCATATTGAATGACTTGCTCGTTCAGCCCTGCCTCACGAAGACGTTGTGTAAAATAGGCCTCGATTTTATTGAGTTGGAACGCGAGAGTTGAGGCTCGCTTCAATTCGAGCTTTGCATCACTCGAGAGTTTTTTCCCCCGTTCAGGGATTTGAAAAACTTCATCTGAAAAATTCTTGTGAATCGAAAAATTTTTTGTAGAGAACTGCTGCTCAGAATTGAGGAGCAACGCGCTTTGACTCACCGTGCGATCCACAAATGATTTTTTTGCAGAATCCCAATCGACGACATCCCACTGACGTTCAATATTTTCTGCTGCAGAAGCCACACCCATCAAAAAAACAATGCATGCTAAGACCACAAGAACTCCTTCATTTTAGATAAAGACATTCTAACGGCCGCCAATACGTTTGACACAATGCATCTATCACGAGGGGTGAGCAAATCACAATATTTTTTACATAAGCACTTGACTTTGACGCACTACGACTATAATTCACCGCTCAGTTACCGACGTATTGAGGACATAACAAACTTCCGAAAGGAAGAAGAAGGAGTAGTTGTTATGAAAAAAATCATGAGTTTAGTATTGGCATTTGCCATGATGAGCCAAGTAGCATTTGCTAGCGACACCGCTAGCATCGTTCGCGAAACCGCTGATCAATTGGTTGCTGCCCAATTGTCTTCTGAAGCTGCTGCAGAATACCTGCAAGCACACATTTCTGCTGCTGAATACGCTCGTATTGCTCAAGCAATGCAAGATTCTTATTTCGCAGGCACCTTGAAACAAGACATCGACGGCATCGTCGCTTCTGTGCAATTGCAAAAAAGCACTGGCAGCAGCTTGCACGGCGCAAACTACACCATCCTTCGCAACGTTGCGATCGCAGTGGGCGTTGTTGTTGTGGTCTATTGGGTTTTAAGCAACGGTGTGTTCATGTCTGCAGGCACTGGCTTGTACGGAACTGACGTCGGCGCAGGTTTCGTAGGCTTCTAATCTCGTTTCTAATCAAAGCTGATTAGTAAGAGATTGAAAAATCTAAAAGCCCTGGTTTCTTCAATGAAACCGGGGCTTTTTCGTTTTCACTGAACCCACCCAAAATCTAGTGTTCAAAACAAATCAAGCTATGGTATAACTATTCTTATCAGTTGATTCGCTTCTATTGAGTTTGCGGGCATAGTGCCCAATGTCCTCTTTAGTGGCTCCCGGCCTTAAGGAGGTCTACATGGGTAAGAAACTATACGTTGGCAATTTGCCATTCTCAGCAACCGAACAGCTCCTCACAGATACTTTCGCACAGTGCGGAACTGTTGAGTCTGTTAAAATCATCACCGACCGTGACACGGGTCGAAGCAAAGGCTTCGGATTCGTGGAAATGGGTTCGGATGCAGAAGCTCAAGCAGCGATCAGCAAGTTTAATGGCGCAGACCTCGAAGGTCGTGCAATGACCGTGAACGAAGCTAAACCTATGGTTCCTCGTGAAGGCGGCGGCGGTGGTCGCGGCGGATACGGCGGCGGTGGTGGTGGCGGATACGGCGGCGGTGGCGGCGGACGCGGTGGTGACCGTGATCGTGGCGGCGGCGGTGGCGGTCGCGGCGGCCGACGCTACTGACTTGTTTGAAATTGTGCGAACAATTTCTTTTTAAAACTAGGTATTATCCAAAGGCCTCACTCTTCACCGGGTGGGGCCTTTGGCGTTCTAGGCGGTACAAAACTGTGGGTGTGCGCACAGCCTCTCGAAATCCTGAGGCGAAATTCGACCTTGAGAATAAACATCCCCACGCATCGGAGCCGCATTCCCAGAAACTCGAACTCGATCCAACCAAATCGGACCCAAGGGATCCTGCAATAAATCCAATCGATTGCTCACTACTGTGGTCTCGGCCTTCTCCCCGACTTCACAACCCCGGCCGACAAAGAATCCCGCCATCAATAATGTCACCCTGACCGCTGTTGAGCGTGTGTAATTGGTGAGTAAACAAGGAACATTAGAATCCAATCGCAGGTAGAGCGCCTCAAAATGCTCGAGATTCCACACTTCCGGATTACTCTGGGGCGAATATGGGTCATACAGAATTGCGTGAGGCGAAGGCAAACCGGAGTTCTCAAGCTGCTTTCGAAAATCACCCACATGTAGCTTCCACAAAAAATCTTCTCGGATTTGAGCAACCCCTGATTCAAGAAGCTTCTCGAGCAAAGGTCGGAACTCTTCCAGATATCCCAGTTCACCCGCATAACTGAGAGCAAACTGAAGTGAAGACAGATCCTTCTCAAAACTATGAATGGTCACATTCCCAGAAAGATTTTGAAGAGCCGCAACAGCAGCGAGAGAATTAGCCGCTGCTCCAAACCCGACGTCCCAAATCACGAATTTTTCGAACTCCTGACTTCTCTCGCGCAACCCCTGCTGATCGACATGTAAAATCTGAGCTTCTGCCCAGGGTCCCGTGACGGGATGGAACGTTTCTTGATACTCCAAAGAACGTAGGCTTTTGATGCCCGTTTTAAGTGTGACGATTTCGAACTTACTCACAAAGGCTCAAACGAAATCCCGCAGAGACGGCTCCGCGCCCAGCCCGACGGACACTTCACGGTGATTCCAATCCCATGGGACAACCGTCCGTCGTTGCCGTCGATGAAATGGAATGGCTTGCTGTCCTCAAAAACTTGAAAACGTGGGATTGCGCTCAGAGGCACCAAAATTTTGAGTGGCGGCAGGCTGAGCATTTTTTTGTAGGGGCTCATCATCCACTGCATGTTTGTGATGACTTCAACCACGTCACCTCGCAACACTACGCTTTCGCAATTTTCTACAATCAGTGTGGATTGCCTATCTTTGGGAGGTTTTTCGTCTGTGCTCTTCACCAATAAACTCCGGGTGTGAACTTCTGGGGACTGCTGAAAATCCAAACAACGCGAATTACCCGTTCGTGCAGAAACGAAGTTTTGTTCCCCGTTCTTTCCATCATAGATCTTAACCCGCTTACCCTGGACACCATCATCTCCATAGGGAGCGTACCCCAGCCAATCACTCTCTCCTGGCACATCCCAAACATCAAAGTTACAAACCGGGAAGGACTTCCAATCTTTTGGCCACTGGATGGGTTGGGTGGAAAATCTCTCATTTAGTCTTTTTCCCAAAGCATAATAAAGGACTTGTGCGAAAGCTGGCTTCATAAACTCAACTTGGCGGAACGCAAAATGCCCCAAATCAGCTTGGGTGGAAAAAAACTCTCTCAATCTCATGACCCAATTTTGTACCGTCTGGTTGCAATCATGATTCAAAGGAGAAACCAACTTCCAGGTTTGAGCGCCCTTTCGAATGTGCAGCTCGAAGTACTCTCTTTGAACCGTGTGTTTGGGATGCATGCTCATCCGCAGAGTTTTTTTTACACTTTGCGCTGTGAGATTCACTTCATCAAAATCCGACGAGAATCTTCTGACTTGATTCTTGAGTTCTAGGAAATTTTTTAGTTCGGGTTCTTTTTCTAAAACTTGGGATTCAATCACTGTGTGAAGATTGTCTTTTTTTGCCCAAAATCCAGCACTTTTTATCTGAACATCCAGCACTGACTTTCCGTTTTTCCAGCACCCGCTCCAGTCCAGGCGCTCGATTTCATGCTGAATCTGATACTTTGACATTTCTACTGTTCCCCGCCCTCAAAATCTAACCTCCTGCATCACAGCATGCAATCAAGATTCATTGATCTCAACGAATTGCGTTGCATTGTTAATGGCCTTACTCGGCCATCCAATCAGCCGATAAGTATATTGATCCAGAAAAACTAGCCGGACTTATTCCACCAGGTCGCGGGACGTATTTTACCTGCTCTCAAGTCCGAACTTATCAACAATAAGGAGAGTGTGTCGTGAAAACGCATATTTTTACGTCCTATGGACGTGTGTTTCTTGCTTCAGCAATTGCAACAGCCTTGGCTGCTTGCGGTAATTCAAAAGAACCGGGATTCGAATCCAGTGTCGCACATATTAGCGGTACGTCAGGAAATCTTATTTCTGACCCGGGATTCGAATCAAGTAACGCTGGATATTATGTTCAGCTCTCTACCGACTCTGCTACGAGAACTACATCAGGACCTATTTCGGGTTCAGGCAGCTTGCGTGTCAGGATGTCACGCTGGGGCAGCAATGCCTGGTGGAGTCTGCCAGCATCTTCTCTTCAATCTAAGTACGCTACTCAACTCCGGGTAGCTGGAACTTTCAAAGGCATAACGACCAGTGCTTCATCGCAAGTGATGATATGCGCCGACGTGCTTTACACCAATGCAAACGCGATGGTTGAGCAATGTTCGCCTGTCAGTAAAATTGCCGGTACTGTTGGCACTGTTTCAACCATTTTGCCTCTGGATTCCAAGAGAGTGATTTCGACAGTGAATATGCGCATTACTCTTCAAGGCTCCACTGCCGTCACTTATCTCGTTGATAATGTAACAGCAGAAATCACTTACCTCAATGTGCCTGCGCCAGTTCCAAGCGTGACACCCACTCCAACCCCTACACCCACTCCGACTCCGTCGCCTACTCCAAGCCCGACGCCAAGTCCGAGCCCCTCACCGTCACCTAGTCCATCACCATCCCCTTCTCCGAGCCCAAGTCCGAGTCCGTCGCCTACTCCAACACCGACGCCCACTCCGACCCCAACTCCAACTCCTAGCCCGATCGCAATCAGTGCAATTTGGGCGAACGATGGTGGCAACAAGGTCACTCAAGACGAATTGCGTGCCAGCTCTGCACCGGCTTCTGTCGTCAACAAACTCTGGAACGGAACGAAAATTTCCGCCTTCGGAGCTAAGAACGAAGTCGTGGGCTTCAACCTAGTCCTCGAAGCCGCAAGTCAGTCCGCCAATTTGGTGAATGTGAGCTTTAATCAACTCACAGGCCCCAATGGTGCAGTTATCAGTTCTGCACCTACTACCGGCAACGGTGTGTTTAACTGGGTCAATCGTAATATCGAACTCTTCCACGTTCGTTATTTACAAATCAAAGGCTTGAGCGCCTTGTCATACGATACTTATGACGAGCGCCATGTTCCAAAACGTATGCGCAGACCTTATACCGGTGAAGGCATCGGTTCGGGTACCTGGGCTCAACGTCCGGACCATGACAAGTTCTACCCAGAAATCGCTGTGCCGATGGAAGCTAACGGAGCTTTCAATATCGCAGCGGCTAAAAACCAAAGCATTTGGGTAGACGTCTATGTCCCAAAAAATGCTCCGGCTGGACTCTACACTGGGAACATCTCCATCTCCTTGAACGGCACAGTGGTTCGCACTGTTCCAGTCGAGCTGAAGGTGAAGAACTTTGCTCTCCCAGACGAGCCTAGCTCAAAAACCATGGTCTATGCGGGTTTCCCCGATATCAACGAACGATATTTAGGAAATCCATATCCTAACCCCGGAACTGCAGCCAGCTCGTCTGCTGTGCAAATCAGAGACAAGCACTTCTTGCTCGCTCATCGACATAAACTCTCGATGATCGACTCGAACCCTGGTTCAGACTCCTGGACCCAAGATCGTCCTCGAGCAGAATGGGTCAGTCGCTTGAACGGTTCGCTGTACACTGGCGCTAACGGCTATGATGGCCCAGGCGTTGGCACTGGAAACAACGTCTACTCGATTCATACCTATGGATCGTGGCGGTCGCAGTGGACCACTCAGGACTCCATGCAATCCCATATGAACAACTGGGAACAGTGGTTCAGAACCAACAGCCCTTCGACTGAGCGTTTCGTGTACCTCATTGATGAGAGCACGAACTACGCCCAAACCGAAATGTGGGCTGGTTGGGCCGCTAGCAACACCGGAATCGGTGGATCGCTGCCGACCTTTGCAACCATCCCGTTGCCGAGTGCCCTGACCTACACGCCTTCTCTGAACATCATGGCGAGTTGGTTCGCCGTGGCTAAGAAGGCTGAATACGAAAACGCCAACCAAACTGTATTGGCTTCTTCAAATAAGAAGTTCTACAGCTACAACGGAAAAAGACCTGCGACAGGTTCTTATGCAACTGAAGACGATGGTGTCGCTCTCCGAGTGGTGCCTTGGACTCAGTTTAAAAAGAAAATCTCTCGTTGGTTCTTCTGGGAGTCGACTTACTACAAAGACTACCAGAGCGGTCGAGGCCAGAATAACCTCTTCCATGATGCTCAGACCTTCGGCGGAAAAACTGGAATCAGCTCCAGCACGGGTGAAACGGGCTGGAACCACTGCAACGGCGACGGAGTACTTTTCTACCCCGGAACCGACATGGTGTTCCCAGCTGACTCACTCGGCTTGAATGGCCCAGTCGCCAGCCTCCGATTGAAACATTGGAGACGAGGTGTTCAAGACGTCGACTATCTGACCTTAGCGCGTGCGATCAATCCTACTGCGGTAGATGCAATCGTGAATCAGATGGTTCCGAAAATCATGTGGGAGAACGACGTGACCATGCAGTCTGATCCTACCTGGACTCGTACCGACATCAGCTGGTCCACGAATCCGGATGACTGGGAATCGATGCGCGAGCAACTGGCTGCAATCATCGAAGCCGGTCAGTAACTTGCAACGCCCCACCTGGAAACAGGTGGGGCGTTGTCGTTATTTGATATGAATTACTGGCTGAGTTTTTGAGTCGCAATGTAATCAAATGCCTTGGCGCGAGCACCATCATACTTGCTGATGGCATCTTCGTTCACAGCATAGGCTACATCAGGATCCACACCATTGTTCTCGACGTACGAACCGTCTTTTCTCAAAATCAGGGACTCGGTCTGACGAACATCAAAGTGACTGTTCGGCGATTGAGTATGATTCACAACGTTGCCCCCTGCTCCCATGGTTTTTGTCCCCACCACAGTTGCAAGCGCATTATCCTTCATGATGCCCGAAAAAATATCGCACATGGATGCGCACATCTCGTTCACCAAGAGAACCACATTGAGTTTTTGGTTCAAATTCTCGTTGCCCTTCAGCTCAAACGGAAAGAGCGATTCGATGCTCATCGGGTGTGACAACCATTTGCCCTGCAGGCGCTCGTCCTTCAGGCCAACAAAAACTCGTCGGTAGAGTTCTCTTTCTGCATCGGATCCGGCCCGCAAACTCATAGATTCAAAATCATCCAGCCAAGAGTCGCTGAGGCGAAATTGAATCTCGGAAACCAGGATTTTTTCTTTCGAAAAAAGCTGAGCCAGTTTGACTCCTAAGCTCAACGAGCCTCCGCCGTTATTGATCATGTCGATGACGACGTCTTTTACACCGACCAGTGCAAACGCATCCAGAGTCGCTGACACTTCTTTGATCGTGTCGTCTTCAGACGCTGCAGGAGAGAAAGTATCCAGGTGGATGTATCCCACATTGAATTTTTTCCCGACTTCCTTGCCGTCCTTATCCCTGGCCACTGTCGAGGTAATGTAAGATGGATAGATTTTTGCAGTTGGAATCATCAATGCAGGTTCTGGTACATTGCGATCTTCCTGAAGAATTTTTTTAGGATCGTCTTCGAAAGAAATCAGATCCTTTCCAACTTCGGTTTTCTTTTTCGCGATCATGCGCTTTAAAGTATTTTTGTAGAAATTAGAATTCCAGTCTGGAGAGCTATCCACAAACACAAACGAGTTCCATGGATTGTAGCCGTCCTGAGTTTTGTCCAGAATCTGTTTCCAATCTGCCAGCAAGTCCACCTGTCCAGCCAACGCCATTAAGCTGATCTGAAAATTGAGATTGTCGGATGGAATTTGAGTGCGACCGTTGAGATCTGTTGTCGGAGTCGCCGCCATTTGCTCTTCGCGAAAAACCTTTAGGTCTTTGCGGATCCAAGGAACCAGCAATTGAGTGGTGCTCACCCCATCGCTCTTCAACACAGTCAGCACTGCATTCGACTTCGTGGGCAGTTTTTGCGAAGTCGTCACACGATTGAAAATTTTGGACATGTGATAAGTCAGGTTCGCTTCATCGCTTCCCAGATTACGATACTGAACCATCTCGTTGAGGACTACATCTTTCAGAGAAACACCGTCCAACTGAGTGATCGTTTGCCCCACTTTAATCGGGTAAATTGAGTCTTTTGAAATCGTGGGAAGAAGCTTGGTCACCACCAGGTGATCTCCTCGTCGAACTCCTGTAAAACCCAAGTATGCAATTTCAGTCCGGCTGGGCAGCGAAGATGCTGTCAAAGTGCCGGAAGTGTGTGCATCTTTGAATTCTGCAACAAAACGGTACATCAAAACATAAAACTCTTCGTTTGTTGTAGTGGTTTCTGCCAGCTGGAGATAGCTATCTTTCAGAGCAGTATAGTCAAATTTGTAACGAGTCTGTTTGTACTCCATCGGAGCGTAGTTTTCGCCAAACTGTGAATAGATCCAGAAGAGATCCGCCTTTTTTTCCTCAAGAGACAATGTCCTCCTCGGAATCGGATCGCATGCGGCGATACCCAAAACACTCACACCCAAAACAACAGTCAGAAATTTTTTGATATTCATTTTTACCCCCGGAGGCCGTCTAACGCGCCACAGAGGGCGTGTCAAGGCATAGACCCTCAAATCTCATTTTTTGCCGCTTGTGTTTGCCCGATTCGTTGGAGATCATCATAACCATGCATAATTCATGTCCATTCGGTGGAACTTGTTGGGTCAGTTGTATTCTGCTCTGTCTGGGGTGGTTTTTAGCCTCCTCAGCACTTCTCTACTTCGCGTGGAACGAAGTGGTCTGCAAACTCAGCTCCATGAAACGGGTGAAGTTTTGGCAACCCGCGCTTGTGCTAGCAACGATCTGCGTTCTTTGCGCACCCTGCGCGATGAAAAGACGACATCACTGCGGTATGGGACGTGGCCATAGCAGCGAATGTGGGGAAAAGAAGCACGGTGAATGCCCCTACGAGCACGGCTCGGGCGATGCTGATAAAAATACTGAGTCCGATAAAAAGTAGCTACAGTTTTAAATCTGGACGAGACAAAACCAACATTTGTTGACGGGCTAAGTCTTTGCAATATTCCAAGACCTGCGTCCGCTCTTCAGCGGAATCAAACATAAACTCGATACTGACGCGATACTTGAATTCCGGGTTTCCCTCGGCGGTGATGATTCTTCCCGTCGGGGCGTCGTGACACCAGCGAACTCGACCTCGACAAAAAAACTGCCTAGGAAGATCAATACTGACAGCAACTTGCTGGTACTCTTGAAAGCGCTGCGAGGTGAACATGGCGACCCCATGGGCCGAAAAATCTGACAAAACCACCCGAGACCGAGCTACCCATGTAGGTTCACCCAGACCGCGCGCAATCTGTATTTCCGCAGAGACTCGCCGCATCTCAATCTGAAGCCTTTTTTTTCTGATTTTCCCTTGATCGCGGCTAGCCTCACGATTTCTCGCGTTACCCCATGACAGAAAATTGCCACTCCACATAAGAGCACCCCGTTCCAGGGTACTCTTCGACACAGGAACTCACTAGCTTGAGTGCAGGCTAGGCTTGCTGTACCGCTGACAAAATCCACGAGCTGGAGGCTGTCGGCCGCTGAAACGTCCAAAATTCCTCAAACTTGACAGGCTCAGCATCACTTCCCGAAACTATTTTTCCAGTTTCGTCCGTGTTGTAATCCAAAAGGTTGGCACGAAAACACACCGTGGCATAATCCACGCCCGACTCATTCCAAACTTCGGTCAGATCCACGCCTCGAACCGAGATATTCTCCAGGCGATTTACTTCGCGGCGTTTTTTTAATTGATCTAAATCCTGCTGAAGAATTCCAAGCGTGTCTGGGCTCACTGCATTTCGAACCAGCCCTAGATCTCCACGAGTCCATGCCCCTTGAACTTTAAAGAAGATGTCTTGCGCTGTTTCTTTAAATCGCTCCTGATCGAATGAAGCAGATTGATTTTGAGGCTGAGTCCTAGCCATGAGATCTTCTGCAGTCGTTTCACGAGGAGAAACCTCGCGACGACGCCCCGAGAACATTTTGAAAGCAAAGAATCCAAGCGCAGCCATCAGCAAAATTCCCATCCATCCAGATCCGCCGCCACCGCCCAGGCCGGTCCCCATATCGCCACCAAAACCTAGGGATCGAAAGAGCATACTTCCCAAAAACCCGCCTGCCAGTCCTCCTGCCATGTTTCGCAAAAATCCACCCCCCCCACCCATCGGTTGGGAATAGGGTTGTGTCGGCATATTCGGCTGTTGAGGTCGGGCTTGCTGCTGGAATGGAGAAGAAGGCCTCATGGGCGTGCTGTAGCTGCGAGAACCACGCATTCCGAAAGACCGCCCACCTCCCGCTCGCGCGGAGGCGTCCTGCGAATTGAGGCTGGTCATCCCACTCACGCAAAGTGCAAACAAAGCAATCTTTACAAAATTCTTACTCATAAAATTCTTAAATTGGTTTTTAGTCATAACTACATGTCTACCAGAAACTGTATCATTTACGAGCAAGAACCAAATAATTTTTATCTTTAAAGCTGTGATCTGGTCACGGCTCCCAAAAGAAGCAATGAGCAACGCTGAATTGATCTGGGAATGGAGAGCTTTGCATCCAATTTTGCATTATTTTCTCCCCTGTAAATCGTTGAGGTTTCTTTCAGTTTCTCAATTCGATCTCTCAATTGAGTCACGAGTTGACGCGATCTGAAACTAATCCCGATTTCGTTGTTGAGATTAAGCGATCTCGGGTCGAGATTCATGGAAGTAACAATCATGTACTCGCCGTCTTTTGCAAAAACCTTGGCGTGCTGCATACCCTCGCTGGCGTTGCGTTCAACAATCATTGCTGATTCACCCATGCCTGGGAATTTGTGCCTTTCTGCTTCATATCGATAAGCAGTTGTCATTTGGTCAGAGCCATGTGGCGAATTCGTCATCAGAGTGGTCTGAACCTTTTTATCCGCTGCTTCTTGAAACGCCTTTTCAAACGGAGGAGTCAAAACGACGTAAGGATTCTCGATCAACAACTCCGTTTTTGCAGTTCGAATCAGCTCCAAAATAGGCACTTCGGCTCCAGCGATTTTTCCTTTTTGCCCAATCGGGTCATGAAAAAACCTTGCTTCCTCAACGGGAATCAGATCATCGAGCGCCTTTTGAATGTCTCGCGCGGTCCGTCCGCCATGAATCCAAGCGCGGCTCACGCGGCTGTAAAGCTCGAGTTGCTTTGTAATATTTTGCCTTTCTGAAACAGAAATTTTTCTGGACGTTGGGGACTCGACTTCGCCGCTTTTCCAAAGTTCCTCAAAGTAGCTTTGCGCCTCTTGGACAACATCTCCTTCAACATAAAGCGCAACGTCATTGAAGCGGTGATGAGCCATTCCTGGAATCAATGGCTTGTGTGTATAGTAGTTGTCCTTGATGTTTCCGGTGGGGAAAATTGCAGCGCGCCCGTCCGAAAGAACCATCTTGTCGTGCAATCTTTGGTTGTGCCAGGAGAAGGGCTTAAAAAGCTTACGTTCGTGAAAAATTCGGATTTCAACACCATTTTCCTGCAAATAGGCGATGGTCGAGCGTTTTAGCTCTCTTTGTCGAATTCCTCCATCGATGATGAGGCGAACTTTTGCTCCTCTTTGAGCAGCTCTGAGCATTTGGTGGATAGCTACCCATCCCGTTCGATCTTCGGCGAAGTGGAAAAATGCCATATCCAAGCTGTGCTGCGAACGCTCGGTCAGTGCAATTCCTGCATCAGCGATGTCCGAGCGCGTTTCCAGGAGCTTGGCGCGATCTTCTGCCCATCCATAATTCATCCATCCACAAACAGATGCGATCCAGATGCCAATGATGAAAATTCTTTTTTGGGAGCTCACAAGTGAGCGCATTTTATCACAAAATTGGATTGAATCATATTTTTTAAAATTTGTTTATTTAAACACAAAACCTTGAAATCACTGCCGTTTTTATCTAGGAGCCCAAAGTTCGATAATGGAGCCTGCGCCGAGGCTTATGTTTTTCAACCAAACACCGATACGAAAACTCGGGGGAGATATTCATGAAAAAGTGGCAAGCATGGGTCAACATTCGATGGAAACCAGGAGCACCGGACAGCGCATGGAAAGGCTGGGCAAAGCACAAGTGGGTTAAGGGCGTATGGTCCACCACAGGTGCTTGGGACTGCTCGGTTTGGTTAGACGTCAGCGGCCCCGACGAACTCGAGAAATTTGTTTGGAAAGAAGTCAGAAACAACAAATGGGTCGAGTCCACCGAAACCACTTGGGCAAAAAACTGGTGGTGGAGTGAAGGCAAAAAAGCAGCTTAGTATGCAAATTCAAATTACCTTTAAAAACCTAGATCCTTCAGATGCAGTTAAAACCCATGCAACAGAAAAGACTGAAAAACTAAAAAAATACTTCGATGGTAAAATTCACGTGACATGGACCTTTTCAACTGACAAACAGGACGCCATCGCCCATTGCCATCTTTTGGGCAACCAAATGGACTATTTCGGTGAAGCAAACGCTGAACACCATAATCTCTATCTGGCCATCGACGATGCTTTGAGTAAAATCGAAAAACAAATCCAGCGACACAAAGAAAAAGTAACGAATCACATTCACCGTTAGAAACATGCACCTGGGATCAAAATCCTTCCTTGAGAGGCTATGGGTTGATGCGGATCACCACTCAGATTACATACGTAATCAAATTTAATCATCCTGATTACTTTTGAATTGATTGTTTTACTTTAATTGTATATAAATTCTCGAAAACAAACAATGAATGACATGAAAGGTTGTTTTGAAATGAATTATAAATATCAGGCTGTTTTGACTTTACTCGTTTCGTTTTCCTCACAGACGACATTCGCAATCGATGGAAGATACCTGGAAGGGACTATGAATGCTGGATTCATGAGCACCGGAAGTGGAATATTCGCTCTTTCCAGCGGCTATCCACAGATTGCTGGTGGTTTGACAGCACTAGGTTCGGTGGTGATTCTTATTGAACAGATTCTTCAATGCGCGAACGATGATTGCGGCACTCTTACTAGGTCGCCGCTCAGGAAACAACAAGTAATGGCGGAAAAATTAGAATATAAAAGCTTTCTTTTAGGAGAAGAAGTGCATCAAGATTGCGTCGATCAAATTGTATTTTTCCAAACAGAATTGGCTCGGTCAGGTGTAGAAGTCGATTTAGAGATGGTTGCAGCAGCACTCTACACGATTGCAGATCACTGATCTCAGTGGTTTCTATTAAAAAAGAGAATTATTTTTTCCAAAGCAGTGACCATTTTTCCAAGAAATGCTCACCGGGATTAGTATTTACAGGAATGCTAGCGCCTGCCGATTTCATCGACTCCCAAAGTTCTCGGGTTTGTCCGATATTCCAAAATCCCTCTCGATCTATACTAGTGCCTGATGAAGAGCATTCGGTGGGTTTGAGATGAGGGACTGCTCCGTTTGTATCCGAGCCCAGCATGATGTTTTTAGCTCCTATTTCGTTCGCCATTTCGTTGTATTGGGCTACAGCATAGTGAATTCCTCCTGTACAGCCTGGAGGGTCGTCACAAGCACATTGAGGTTTTGGAACCTTTGTATTTTCTAAATACTTTTCGCTGGGCAAAAGCCCAATTAGTCCGCTGTTGGGATTTTTTTTAATTTCGTCGATTTGCCACTGTGCCAATCCACGTTCTGCTCCATGATGTTTTCTTAAAACAGCGTGTGTATAGAGAAGGGGTTGTCCTGCTTCGCGCATGATGGGGATCAGGTCTCTTTGGGTTGCATCCGAAGCATGGGTTAAATCGATCCAAACTTTATGGTTCACCAACATTCTAGCCAATTTTTTACCTTCGTCGGTAAGTCCTTTTGGATTTACAACAGTATCTTCGCATTTGGGTCCAGAGGGAAGAACGTGTTGGTGGATCCAAGGAGCCAAGTTAAGAAAAGCTCCGGAGCCAGATAGAAAAGCAGCTCCCCCTAAATCAGGATCATCGTTCAGGTGCGAAAATGTGATGATTCTGATTCCTTCTTGATCCACAAATTCTTTAATGTCTTGCTCAGTTTCGATGATCCCTTCGGTTCCTTCCAAAGAAAAAATCATGACCCTTTTGCCTTTTTTGCGAGCTTCTTGTGCTTCTTGAGCATCCTTGATCGCTGGAGTGAAACAGGATCTGCCTGAGAAGAAAGCGCATCACTCCATTTTTTTGCTTTCATGGGTTCCAAAAAGTCTCCGTAAAAAAGAGTTCCCATGCCTTGTTTCATGAAAAGATGTGCGTGGAGATCAACATAAGGGTTATCTTCGGGATAAGGAGAATTTTTTTTATCGACGATTTCCCTTACGAGCCAGTCACCCCATATTTTTTCATTTTCTGCAGAATCTCCTCCCCAACTGGAAAACATGAGAAAACTGCACAAAATCAGTGGAATCGTGCTCATTCGTATGAGTATGTTGGAAAGGTCGCTTTTGGTCAACGAAGAGAAGTTGGCAAAGTCTCAACATAGGGCAAAAATGAAGCAAAAGAACGATACTATTTTATCGTGATTCGTACCTTTAATATGCTGCCTTTATTTTTTACAAAGTTTTAGATTACATACGTAATCAAATTTAATCATGCTGATTACTTTTGATTTGATTGTTTCACTTTAATTATATATAAATCATCGAAAAACAAACAATGCATAAAAAATGCATGACTTGAAAGGTTGATTGCTATGAATAATAAGAAATTTAAAAAAGATGTTTTTTCACTCATGACTGTAGTCGCATTGGGAGCTTCTCCACTGGTAAGTGGGTTGGCATCGGCCAACGGCGGGAGCACCAGTGTTCCTGGCGGCGGAACAGGGGCATGCGCCGAATTTTCTACTATCGCGGGCCGGCTGATTGCCGCTCTTGCCGTGATCGGTCAGGACAAGATTAATCAAACCAATCCCTTTATCCAGGTCAACGAACTCATCGCGATCAAAAAGAAGCCCTTTAAATGCCTTCCTGCTTCTCACCTTGACCGAGATGCAATCAGTGATCCTCTCACTGTCACCACCCGGCTGGATCAGGAACGCTGGAATACCAATAAACTCTATAACCAGATTCGACTCGTTGCTCATGAGTTAGCAGTGCTGGCTAAATACGAGAGCGAGGGAGAGTATTCTGTGTCGCCTGACATGTCGGCATTGGTTTTTGAGCTCGCTCCCTACTTCAAATACAAGGATAAGGCCGAGCAGGTTTTGATCAGTGGCAACGAGGTCACCTTTGTCAATCCCATCATGGTCATCAACGAAATCGCTTATCCCGTAGGCGACTCACCCAACTACGGTTACGATGAAGGGGAGACCGGTACTGCTGGAGGAGGTTACTTTTGCTCCCTCCAGAATCTCTATTACAAGACCCACATGGCGTTCTATGGTCCCTGGATTTCAGCGTTTCTCGCAAAATCCCGGATCATTAATACGACATCTTATACATACGGCTCCATCACCTGCTTGAAGTGAATTCTTCTAGCTACAAAGGACTGATGCAAATGTCTTCCTCACTTATCCCTCATACTCCATCAGACTTTCTGAGAGCGCTCTATCTTCAAAAAAAGAAGGGGCGCTCTCAGTACTCGACTCGAGCTTTCGCAAGAGATCTCGGGATGAGCCAAACGCTGCTGAGCCTGATCCTCAACGGCAAGCGATCACTGACATTGTCCCAGGCGACTCGCGTAGCAGCACTACTGGGTTTGTCGGAGAGTCAGTCGGAGCATCTGATGAATCTCACGCTGGCTCACCTTCCCCAGAATGCCAAACTCTCCAAACGAGTGGTGGAAAAGCTCCAGCCCATTCGACTCGAAATCAAAAACGCCTCGAACAAAAATAATTTTATGAAGCTCTGTCGTGTCCTGGGCACAGACGAGTTCCACCTCATCTCCCATTGGTATACCTTGGCGATTTTGGACCTAGCCACGACCGAAGGGTTTAAATCGGATCCACTCTGGATCTCGAGACGGCTCAAGATCCATCCAGAACAAGCCAAGGAGTCGATCGAGCGACTCCTCGAGCTCGGACTCATGAGCAGGCAACCTAATGGTCAACTGGTTAAGACCTCGCAACACCTGAGTTTCAAGAACTCAAAATCCGAAGCCGCCATCCGAAATTATCACCGCCAAATGATCGAAAAAGCAGGAGAGCACCTCAGTCGCGACTCAGTGGAAGCCTATCAGAGCCGGTCGATCAGTGCCGCCACGCTCGCTATCCGCAAAGACAAGATTGCCATCGCCAAAGACAAGATTGAGAAGTTTAAAACCGAAATGGCCGAGCTCCTCACCGAAGGATCATCGCAAGAGGTTTACCAGCTCAACGTCCAGTTTTTCCCGTTATCGGAATGAGGAATTCCGACAACGGAAGTGATTTCTGAGAGTTTGGACATATTGTCACTGGTTTGAGTCAAACTGTCTTTCTTTTACCGAAAAACAAGCTGAATGAGGCGCAATTGTGGTGGTATGGCAATTGCACTGTAATTTGCAATGGAGTTGCAGTGATAGCCACAACAAGGAGAACCATCATGAATCAAGCAGCATTCGTTTTATTGTTTTTATCAAGTTTGGTGGGTAGCGCCGTATCGGCCGAGGAGCCAAAAGGAAAACCAGCGATGACAGCAGAACAAAGAAGCAAGATGGCCGAGGCTCATGAAAAAATGGCCGTTTGCTTGCGATCCGAAAAGCCCATGAAGGATTGCCATGAAGAGATGCGAAAAGCCTGTAATGATAATAAGGGTGAAGGTTGCCCGATGATGGGAATGAAAAAAGGCAGGCATCATCATCATGACGAAGATTAATTTTAAAACAGAAATTTCTGGCACAGTTGATGAAGCAGTCGAGCGCGTTACAGAGGCTTTAAAAAAAGAAGGATTTGGTGTTCTTACCCGGATTGATCTGCATAAAAAAATAAAAGAGAAAATCGGCAAGGACATTGCGCCAGTTGTGATCTTGGGCGCTTGCAATCCCAATCTGGCTTATGAGGCCTATCTGGAAAATCCAGATGTGACGAGCTTATTGCCATGCAATGCTGTGGTTCGAGAAATTTCGGAGGGGCGTATTTCGGTTGAGTTGGCTAAACCTTCGGCACTGATGGAGGTCTTGGGAGATTCAAACATAAAATCTTCAGCAGTCCATGCAGATCGCTTGTTGGAGGGCGCGCTTCGGAGTTTGAATCCTGGCTATCAGCACTGATGAGTAACCTGGCCCAATTTTTACTTTCCTCAGTGAGTGAGTTGAGCTAAAAAATCTTTCAATTCTGCAGGACGGAAAAGGGAGTTTTTTACGCGAGTCGGAGTCATACCTTCTAACCCCATCGAAGTTTTGGTTCTGAAAAGTCTACTAGCACCTGAACCGTTGTTGACCACACAAATGGCATTTACCATGGCTCGTTCCATTATGGCTGCTGTGGAGTTGAATGTTTTTGAAGCGCTGGAGAATGGTCCTCAAACTGCCGAGCAAGTAGCGCAGTTTTGCAAAACCAACCCCAAAGCCACGCGTGCTTTACTGGGTGCTTTGGTGGGTTGCAGATACGTTAAATATCAGTCCAAATCAAAGGCATACACCTTAGCACCGGTCGCAAAAAAATGGCTGATCCAGAGCAGCCCTGCCAATATTTGTAATAAACTCAAATTCCAGTTGATGGAATGGGATGTGATGTCTCGATTAGAAAATTACGTGCGTACAGGCACTGCTATGGATTTGCACTTGAGCGAAGATCCAAAACTCTGGGCATCGTATCAGGCGGGCATGGTGGATATCGGCAAGCTGGCACTGGGAGAAACCGTATCGAGAACTCCTATTCCTAAATCTGCCACTCGGATGCTGGACATTGGGGGTTCGGGAGGAACCTATTCGGCGGCTTTTTTGAAAAAGTATCCTGGACTTTCGTCGCGAATTTTAGATCTGCCTTCGGCGGTAGAGCATGCACGCCCTTTTGTGCAAAAGCAGGGTTTGGGTCAGCGCCTTGAGATTGTTGCTGGGAACGTTTTGACGGATCAGCTCGAGGACGGAGCGTATGACTTTGTTTGGATGGCGAACGTTGCGCATCACTTTTCCAAAGAACAAAACATCGCTGTGGCCAAAAAGGTTTTTCGCGCATTAAAGCCAGGTGGAGTGTTTTCGATTCTCGAGACTGAACGAAGCGACATTCCCTCAGACAAAAATCAAATGGGTGCTTTCTTAGATCTGTACTTCTGCCTCACTAGCCAATCCGGGACCTGGTCCACAGGTGAAATCGGTGCGTGGTTGAAGGAATCCGGATATCAAAATATTCACGAGATTCACTATCGCACAGCGCCCGGTCTTGCTCAGGTTTATGCAATTAAAAAATAGCTCGTGAGAGCTAAAGAAAGCCCTGAAGCGGTGTTCGTCTCATACCCCAACCTGATGAATCAAAGATTTGATTGCGTGCAAAGGGGGATGGCGTCGATCAAGCTTTGACGATTGCCGGTGCGGGTGTAGGTGGACCATTCTTTCTCCCCACTTTCGTTCCAGATGCTGAGAGTGGTTTTGAATCCGTGATGACTAGGGCTTCCCCGATGAGAGGCAGTGAGGAAGTAAGACACAGTCAGTCCAGAGCGCGTCTCGTCCAGCGTATACCCACTGGCCAGGAGTTTAGTCTCGAGTCGCTCAACGTAGTCCCCGGGAAACACAAGTTGATTGACACGGATTTTTTTAACGTTGCACTGCTCGAAAGCGAATGCTGGATTCATGGCACATGCCGCAGCGATCATCCCAAAAATTAACCACATTTTTTTCATAAAACTCCCAATTTTAAAAATTGATAATTGTTATCGATTTTTGCTCTTTTAACTACGAGAGTGAGGAATGTAAATAGAAAAAATCTCTGCTCAAAAAAAGCGCTTCGGGTTGACGTGTTTGCAAGGCCCCAGTCGTTTCAAACTCAAATTATCGTCAATCGGGTGTCTTTTGTGCTAACGTCAAGGCATGTTTCACCTTCTCGCCCTACTTTTTTTCACCGCAACTTCAATGGCAGAAAATGACCACCGGATTTTTCCGGCGGGATTTGAACAGTATGAGATTCTTAGAAAAAAAGTAATCGACGTTCACACTCACTTGGCCTGCACATCCGCAGAAAAAAACGGATGTCGAATCCTGCCCGCCTTTCTAAAACACTGGAAGTACAGCGTCTATATTGATGCATTCGGCCTGAGCAAAGAGGAAGCCCAATCTCCTGACGCCGATGATCTGATTGCGGACCGACTGTCTGATCTCGTCGCCCAATCCGAGTTTTTGTCGAAGGCGGTGGTCCTGGCATTAGACGGATATTATCACCTCGATGGCACCTTGGATCTTGAAAGAACCCAGGTTCTGGTCCCCAATTCGTATGTCCTTAAACAGGTCAGACGACACCGAAACCTGCTCTATGCCGCAAGTGTACACCCCTATCGCACCGATGCCTTGACTGAACTTGAAAATGCCAAGAGGGACGGCGCTATTTTTATCAAATGGATCCCGAGCATCATGGGAATCGATCCGGCCGCGGAAAATGAAAAAATGAGCGCTTTTTATTCTAAACTGATTGAACTGGATCTGACTCTGATCACTCACGTCGGAACTGAGCATTCTTTTCTGTTTGCTGAAAACGACCTCTGCGACCCCAGCCGTTTGGAAAAACCTTTGAAGATGGGGGTTAAGATCGTCGCGGCACATATGGGAACTGCAGGAAAATTCAAAGGTGAGTCTGCCCTCAAAAGAACGAAAGAAATACTCAGGAAGTATCCTCAGCTCAAGTTTGATATCTCGGCGCTCGAACTGGTCAACAAGTTCAACCACGTCCGGCACGCACTCGAGTTTCCGGGACGCTTCTACTACGGAAGTGACTATCCATTGATTAATGTCCGGCTCCTTCGCTTTCCACTCAGCAGCTATAAATACTATTACCTCCATTTGAGCCGTGAATGGCTTGACTTCATCCAGTCCTTTAAGAACCCGTTTGACCAGAACTTAGCTCTTAAGCTCGGCCTCGGGGTAACAGTGGAAGACATGTTGAGAAGCAGCGAACTATAGCGCGACAAAAGCTGAACTTCAGCAACTACAACAGGTGGGTCAACTCATCTGCAATCGGCTACCTAGAAAACTATAAAACAATGCGCTTAGCCAAATTCAAAACACGCCCTTATGCAATAATCTTCCGCAACGACGCGCGCGAGGATCTCGCTTCACCGCATTCTCGACCGTGACATGGTGAAAGCTTGCGGTTACCACTTTGGGATCCAATCTCATGAATGATTTGGGCGGAATCAATGTCACATAGTGCTCGTAACGCAAGCGTTTGTAATCCTCGATACCCAAAAGAGTGTTTTCAAAATGGCGGGGATCTTTTTTAAAAAAGAAAACCACCTCGATCTTATGAGTCAAAACTTCTTCACCGAAGTCTCCCGCAAACCCGTTGAGATCTGGGTCCGAAAACTGAAACTGGACTTCGTAGATCCCGTAGGCATTAGAACGAATCTTGAGGAAGTCCATTTGATTGAAAAAAATCGTCTTCGAAACGTTTCGGTTATTGTAGTGATATTTAAGCTGAGGCCTGTCAACGAACGGCGGCAAGAAAATCTGGACACTGTCAAAATGTTCGGTCAGCTCGGGCGCAAGCAAGTGTTCAGCGCTGAAAATAGTCGGAAACCGATCCCCTGGATGGTTAAAATAAGTGTCCGCATTCACCCACCCGCAAAGTAATAGTACAAAAATACACAACAAAACTCTCAAGTCTCAGCTCTCCTCGACGAGGGCATTAACACGCCAAATCATCCATTGCAATTATTTATGAAACAAAAAGTGGCCTGGACAGTCATTAAATCTCTTTGTTTAACAACCCCTAGGGTTTTTGGGGTGACAGACCCCCTGTCCTGCCTCGTCGACTCCGACGAGCCGAATGTACCGCTGCATGGTTTTGAGATCCTTCCAAACGCAGATTTTCATCACGACGGTTGGATTTCTCGATGATCAGCCACCAGGGATTCGAATTTTTTTCGATATTCTAATTCAAATTCCTGATGTGCATCAGAAGTCTGAAAACATACCGGCGCCCCAATCCAAACCTCGACCTTGCCCGGATGTATGCTAAGCAGAGAATTTTTTTTGGACAGAATTCCCTCGGTGCCGATAATAAACACAGGTAGCACCGGAACACCGGTTTGCTGAGCCAAGCGAAATGCTCCTGATTTGAAGGGCAACAACTGATTTCCTGAACCGCGCGTGCCCTCGGGATAAATCACGACTGAGGCCCCGTTTTTCAAATCCGAAATCAGTCTCTCTCTGTCGGGTTCCAGCAACTTTCCATCGCGCACAAAATAAAATCCATACAGCTCCATGACCTGCTTGAGGATGGGAATTTTCAAATAGTCGGCCTTTGCCATAAACCGAAGATTCAGTCCGCGAAGCGCTGCCACCAAAACAATCTGATCCATCCACGATCGATGATTGGCAACGACAATTGCATTCCTCACCGAGAGCGCCTGCATTTTGTGAACCTTCAGTTCAATCCCAAACAAGCGACACGCCCGCTTGGAAAATCGATCCGGGTAGGTCCAAATTTTTGCCATAGAAAACCCGAGAATTTCCAATATTCTCGGCCAGAGATAGTAAAACAGTGTAAAATCGACCCAATAAATGAACCAAACTGCAGTTTTTGTCAGAGTCCAATTTCGCCAAATCATTCAGCCTGCCCGAGACTTCAATCCCATTTTAAACAAAACGACATTATAAAGCCAATGAGCTACTGCTCCAAAAACAAAAATAAATCCAAACAACGTCCAACTCGTCGGTACGAGAAAAACCAGGGCCAACATAAATGCAAAAACGGAGTCCACTTGGTCTGCCACAAAACAGAGCAATCTCCCTAGCCTGTGGTCGGGGATGCCTCCTGCGGGAACTCCCCACTGTCGTTTAACGAATGAATTGGGTAATTCTCCCAACATATAACAGCAAGAGGTCACGAAACCCAAAAGCAACCACTCTTCACTTCGAACCGGCCAGCCGATGATTTCGAGCCACTCGGGTGCCCAATATGCCAAAGCAAGTCCCGTCATACCAAATGCAAGAGTAATCCCCGGCACCATCACGACAAGACCACCGAGAGTTTTGTTCTCTCCGAAAATTCTCCTCCCACGAAAAGTTTTCCCGGCATCTAGCGGAATCCGACACTTGCGAATGGTATTTGACCTCAGCCAAAAAGCCTGAGGTACTCCCACCACCAAGAAAACTCCAACAATGATGATTGCAAGGACACAGCTATCTAAAATATTCACGAAGAGCCTCCTCATCAAATTTTCTAGGATTGTTTTTGGATCGACCAAAAAACTTTGCCGTTGCAATTCTCTTGGAGATTTTGCCATCGAGAGACTGTTGCAGTTCTCTGAGGCCAAATTTTTGGATCAGATTATCCATTAAGACCGGCAACTCGGCAACAGATCGACATCCCAAATACCTGGCAATCTCGGACAAACGCGCATTCATGAAATTTAAACCGCGGGGATCAGACGCTGTCTCCTCATGAGTTTCGATGTTGTATCTTGTTACAGTGGGAAGATTTAAAAAAACAGCAATACCATGAGGAACACCTTCCTCTGCGGACAATCCATATGACAATGCATGTGCTAAGGTAGTTTGTGAAATTGCAATTGCCTTTCCCGACCAGTACGCTGCCTTTTGCAGCCCAGCTAAGTGCTCTTTTGCCATCAAATGGGCTCGATCGACCTCGACCCAGTGTTCGCGCAAAAGTGTAAGCGCACGGGCAGAATAACAGAGCGATTCTGGATTCGACTGAATCGACCAATGTGATTCAACTGCATGAGAAAAAGCATCCAGCGCACAAGATATGACTATTCTTTCCGGTAGGCTCTCCAGAAGACTTGAATCCAAGATCACTCGATCCGGCAAAATTCGTGAATCAGCAAGGCTCTCCTTCCTTCCATTCACATAATAAGTGGCAAACGGAGTGACCTCAGAACCCGTTCCAGCTGTGGTGGGAACCGCTACATGGTGTCGAATGCTAGTGGATCTATGGTGCAATATTTTTGCAAGATCGATCACCGAGCCCCCACCAATGCTCACGATGGTGTCCGGCTCCCAATTTCCTGGATCAAAAAGAACTCGCTGTGCCTCTTCAATATTTTCGAGTGTAAGCAACGGAGTAGACAACCGATACGATCTCACTTCCGATCGATGACTCCTGCTCAATAGATGGTGGGAGTAATCCTCGTTCCGACTCACTAAAAGACAACGTTTGGATTCTAAACAATCAAGAATCGAGGATAGTTGACTGATGCTTCCTCTCCCCTCAATCAATTCGCTTTGAGCTCGGGCTGCTAAAATCTCGGCTATTTGTTTCTGTGGCAGGTGTGTTGGACGTCCTAGTTTTTCATTTTGATCTCTTCTGCATTTGATATGTAAAAATCGAAGGGCGCTTACTCTTTTCCCTTCCTCCAATGCCGTTTGCAATTCGGTCAAAGTTTCTACGCGACGGACCCAAGGATAGCCACACGCTCGAGCTACTTCACTTAAGTCGGTTGAACTCGAAGCCGTCCATTGACCTCCCGTTGAATCGTGGGCTTCATTATCCAAAAGAATGTGAAACAAATTAGGAGGCTTACAATGACCAATGGTGGCCAAATTTCCCAAATGCATGAGCGCTGCGCCATCGGTATCGAAAACACAAACATCTCTTTGCGGCATACTCCGCGCATAGCCCAGAGCCACTCCAGAACTACATCCCATCCCACCGATTCCATAAAAGGCACTGGCATGTCCATGCCCCTGGGATTCGTTGATTTCAAACAACTCTCGAGAAGCTTTTCCGATCGAGGAAACAAAAAAAGTTGAAGGAGGAAGTTCTTTGCGAAGAGATTCAATCGCCTCCCTCCTCGAAAGAGAATAGAGTTCGGATGCTCCCTTTTCCTTTTCGGAATGGCTCGGTTTGCGCAAACGATTTCGTGGAAACAGCAAAGCAACCGGAAGACGATTCTCGGTGGCTTCCCTAAAAAGTTTAGAACATTGATTGACCCAATCCGAGGGATCCTGAGAAAGTACCTCGTGAGTCACACCGGCCAAATCCAAAAGCGGCGAAGTGATTCGCCCCATCAACAAGTGCTGTGGTTCATCGCTGCCGCTTTCAACATCGCCACGCATACCCACCATCAAAATCGCAGGAATCCGATAGGAGTCTTCCAGAAAAAGAGAGGTCAGTGGGTTGATAATATTTCCGAGACCCGAATTTTGAAGATAAACGAGAGAAGGCTTCCCCGTTGCCAAGAATTGTCCAAGCGCTAACGCCATTGCTTCTGCCTCGTTGGTAGCAATCTGGTGATCCATTTCAGGCGTTAATGAAATCGCCTCAACAAGAGTTTGCAATGTTGAATCAGGAACTCCCACGCAGTTTTTAATTCCCTGCTTTTTAAACTCCTCTAATAGAAGTGTCGGTTCAATGCCTGTAATCATTGACTAACTCGTTCAAGAGAGATTTTACGGGAACACAAAAGTCTTCCACTTCTGAACTGCGGTCTTCCTCCAAGATAGACGCAGCGACCTGCCTCATAGCAAAAACAGAACTCCTCAAAAGATGATTCGCATAGATCACTCCATGAAATCCCACCTTCTGAAGTTCAGAAGTTTTCACCTCATGATAGGTCGTTGGAATAGCAAAAAGCGGTACTTTTCGATCGAGGCGCTGATACTGCTGAGCAAACTCAAATACTTCCTCCGGGGAAACGGACTTAGAATGAATGACGATACCGTCAGCTCCCGCTTCGATGTAGGATTTTGCGCGAAAAATCGCGTCTTCTAGATTCGCGCCCACAATGAATGTCTCGATGCGAGCAATGAGTAGAAAGTCCTGAGTTCGAAGCGCTTGCCGACCTCTCCGAATCTTCAGCGCAAAGCGATCCGGATCCTCAAGAACCTGCGTTCGTGATTCGTCAAAACTATTGGCTTTCGGAAAAACTTTGTCTTCGACTACAACTGCTGAAACTCCCATCCGTTCGAGCTCCTGAACCAAATGACAAAACTGATCGATGGTACCACCCGTATCCCCATCCACAATCACAGGGAGCGAACAGACATTGAGAATTTCGTGAACGAGCTCGAGCCGCGGCCAATAACCTTCTAACTCGATATCCGGAAGCCCGCGCGAGGCCGTCTCAGTCAAAGAACTCACCCAGATTGCATCATACCCAGCGTCTTCCGCAATTCTGGCGCTCAAGCCATGGTGCGCCTCAATTGCTTTGATCACTTTTTTCCCAGCCAAATGCGACAAGAGCCTCTGAATCAAGGGCCTGCGTTGCTCGGGTAATAAATTTGTTAGATGACTCTTCATAAATCAATCCCTTTAAATATCCAATCCGCTCTCCGCTCGATGACTAAAAACCAACTGGTCAGCTGGAATTTGTTTTGCACGCCGAATCCAATCAAAAAAACCATATCGGATGGGTACACTCTCTCTCATGAAAGGAAGGCGGTATCCGGGAACGGTAGGATATTTGTGATGAAGCGCGTGCCGATCAAACCCCAAAAGAATGTATCGAGAAACCCACTGAGGAGCAACGAGCTCCCGAGTAAATTCTATTTGAGCTCCCGCGGGAAAAGGCTTTACGTTAGATTCCGGAGCCAATCTCATCGTCACATGGTTGTGCTGACTCATCAAAATTGGATCTGCTAGAACGAGCGAAATCAAAAACGGAAGAACGAAAAGTTTTACGAACAATACCTTGAGCAAGAAAATACACATCAAATAAAAAATTCCCAAGAATAGGATGTTTTTTCTCGACGAAATAAACGGGCGACTTTCTAGACTTCTCTTAAGTTTGGACAAATTCCAATAGGTGTCGAGACGATAAATGATCGAAAACAATGGAAACCCAGACGTCCAAGCCAGCCTCATGATTTTTTTTTGGATCGGAGAAAGTGTTTTTGGCAATGTACTTTCCGTCGTGGGGTCAATATTTCTCCATCCCGTCCAAACATGATGAAGTCGGTGAATATGCCTCCAGGAAGTAAAAGGAATTGCACAGAAAACCGATGCCACATGACCCATAATAAAATTTAACTTTTTGGATGAAAACAAAGTACCGTGCCCCGCCTCGTGAAGCACTATGAACCATTGCAACATCCCAAGACCCAGAAGACATTCACCCATCACCCAACTGAACCCCGAGGGAGATAGTATCAGCAGAATTGAAACAAATGTTACCGCTCCCAATGACCCAATGATCTGCCAACCAGCAAAGAGTCGAACGTCGCCTGTCATCCTCTATCAGTGAATCATCTGATCCAGATTTACAATAGCTATTGAAGTGTCGTATGGATTTTATAAATGCAAAGGCGTTTCTTTTCCCTCACCGAGGTAATTCCCATCGAAGAAGTAGGCGGAAAAGCTCATTCACTTTCTCAGCTCATACAAAAAAATGCGCCAGTTCCGGGCGGATGCGTTATTCCACACTCTGTATTTAATAAATTTTCACTCCTCACTGACGAAGCAGCAAAAACTTTTCTGGACTCACTCACTCAAGAAATCATTGACTTCTGTCAACAGAAAATCCATCCAAGCGGACCTTGGATGGTGCGAAGCTCTGCCATTGGCGAAGATTCAGAAACTAATTCCTTCGCGGGCCAGTTGGATTCAGTCCTTTGCGAGTCTTCGCAATTGGCAAATGGAATCATCGACGTCTGGAGCTCCTATTATTCTGCACGATGCGTGAGTTACCAAAAGCGAATGAATGTCTCTCTTCGAGGAATGGGAGTGATTGTACAAAAAGCAATTACTCCCTGGTCTTCTGGCGTGTGCTTCACGCAGGGTACATCGCCTCTCTATTGCGAATATCACTTTGGGCCAGGGCATGAGCTGGTCTCTGGCAACATCAACCCAGGTAGTTTCGAAGTCGCGTCGGAAACCAAAAACGTTTTTAGAATCAACAATCATCGCTCTCCAGAGCAGCACCCGACAAAAAAATTGCCCAAGCCTATCATCGAAAAACTTGCAACACTAGCCCAGCAAATTGAATCTCGTGCCGGACGACCGATGGACATTGAGTGGGTCGTAGATCCTGATCACACACTTTTTATCGTTCAAGCAAGACCGATCACTACTCCGCTCCTCCGAGCTCCGACCTCACCCAAGGTGGTTTGGTCCAATGTAAACCTCAATGAAAACTATCCAGTCCCCATCTCGCCGCTGCTTTACTCGGTCGCTTATGATTCATACTACTATTACTACCGCGATCTAGGGAAATCACTCGGTGTTCCCCACCGACTTCTCTTGGCTCTAGAGAACTGCCTTCGCAACGCAGTCGGATGTCACGGCGCTAGGTTATATTACCATTTTTCAAATCTTCATTTCATGATCAGACACCTCCCTTTTGGATCTACGCTCTCTCGATGGTTTGACGATTTTCTGGGTCAGTATCAAGATTTGGATGCGTCTACTCAAGCTCCAGCTGTTTGCAGCCCTCTTCGCAAAACAGAGTTAATCCAAATGACACTGACCAGCTTTTTCACTGCGTTACGACTTTCTGCACGAGTTCAGTTTTTTGAAAAAGAAGTAAACAGTCATCTTGCTTTCTGCGATCAACATCCTCAGAACATTCGATCTGCCTTTCAGCAGTTTTTTAAAATTCGTTTTAAAATTTGGAAAAATGCCTCAATCGCCGATCTCGCTGCCATGGTCACTTATGGATTTTTGGGAATGCTGACTCGCCGATGGTTTGGGGAAAAAGGAGACTCCGTCCGCAACACTCTCCTCGTAGGACAAGGTCAACTGATCAGCAATCAACCCAATCAAGCCCTTTGGGAGCTAGCAGAAAAAATCAAATCCCATCCCAATTGGTTTTCTATGATCACCAGTCCATCCAATGAAAAAGAAATCTGGTCTCGCATTCAATCCGACTCTCAGTACTCGGGGCTTTTTTTGGAAATAAAAACCTATCTCGATCAGTGGGGCTTTCGATGTTCGGGTGAACTTCTTTTGACCGTTCCTCATTTCAATGAAGTGCCCACGGAGTGGATCCCCATTCTACGAAACTATGTCTTACAACCCATCGAGGAACCTCGAGCACTCTTTAAAAAGCAAGAGTTCGAGAAAGCAAAACTATGGCAACAAATCCACAAAGAAACTCAGTATTTTAAATTTATCATTTTGAAATCCACCAGTTTTTTGACCGAAAAGGCGATTTCGTTTCGGGAACGAGCACGAATGAAGCAAGCCCAGCTCTATGCACAGTTTCGGGCAACTCTTCTCAAAATCGGCCAAGAGATGCAACACAAAGGATATTTAGAAAATCGGGACGATATTTTTTTCTTACACCATCAAGAAATCTCCCAGTATCTCGAAGGCGCATACATGCTCCCCGAAACACTCCGACCGTTTGCTCACCTGAGAAAAACGGAATTTGAAAAGGTTTCGGCATTACAGCCTCCAGAAACTTTAGTTTTAGCACCTGGTGAATATTTTAAGTCTGGAGTTTCCTCGACTGATCCATTTGCAATTCAAGAGAGCGAAACAGAAATCACTGGAATTCCCGTCTCTGGAGGATTTGCGTCAGGACAAGCACGGGTCCTCCAATCGGTCGCAGAATCAGCAGGCCTGATCAAGGGAGAAATCCTAGTGACCCGACAAACCGATCCGGGTTGGGCTGCGGCATTTCCGTTAGTTTCTGGACTAGTCTTGGAGCGGGGCGGAATGCTCTCTCACGGCGCCATCCTTGCAAGAGAGTTGGGGATCCCAGCAGTCGTCGGAGTCCCAGGCGCCACCACGCGATTTACAAATTCTTCTCCCATCCAAGTCGATGGCAATACAGGGAGAATTCGTTATTAGACTTTTTCCATTTTTCTCCTACTGTCGCGAACGTTTTCCTCTTCGGGTCTTTGCTCCTGTGGCCTGTATTTTGGTGCTTTCCATCCTCTTTGCTTCGCAGGGAATTCGCAGCATACGTGGGACAGATGCTTTGGGAATGTTCTGGGTCACACTTTTGTTTTTGCTCTGTCTGCGTATTCAAGATGACCTTCTCAGCATCCAAGAAGATCGCGATAAAATACCACGTCGAATCGTCACTACTCCAGGAATGGATATTTACTTTAAATGGGTCTTGATGTTCTTGTTATTCAGTCTTTCACTATGGATTAAATGGGGTGTCTATCTCAAGTTCCTTGGGCTTTTTGTTTTTATCGAATTTTGGAAAACCTATTGGAATCGAGCAACACATACACATCTGCTTCATTGGTCGGTTCCTCTGCTGAAATATCCACTGGTTGCATTTTTGGGAGCAGAGGCTTTTCGACCTGGTCTCGAATTGAGTTTTCCACTCTTGCTGACCATGATCACCGTCTGGGGTTTGTTTATTTTTTATGAAGTCGTTCACGACAAGGAAAAACATGTATGAATACAATAATTGACATCTCACGCCTGGAAAATCCGAATCACTATCAATTTGAGACAGTCCCCTGTTATCAATGCGGGGCTTTTGCCGATGATCAAGAATTTGCCATTGCCCAGGAAGACCTGACTGGCAAACCGGGTAACTTTCGATTTGGGCAATGCCAAGAATGTGGATTAGTTTTTCAAAATCCGCGCCTAACGTTTGATCAAATCGGTGCTTTTTACGATGATCAATACATTGCCCATCGAAACAAAAAGGACTGGGGCATTTTTTCTTTTCTCACTCAGTGGGGAATGGATCAACACAACAAGAAAAAACTAGAAATCATCAACAATTATGTCCAGCTAGGACCACAGAGTCACGTACTCGACGGCGGGTGTGCCACAGGGACTTTTCTAAACAAGATTAGAAAAACCTATGGATCAAAAGTCGCAGGAGTAGACTTCAAACGATTTGATGGATTTCCAGATTTTGAACACATTGATTTTTATCACGGTGAATTTTTTAACCAAGATCTTCCGTCAAATCAGTACGACCTCATTACCCTGTGGCATTTTCTTGAGCACTGCTACGACCCGATGAAAACCTTGCAGAGCGCTAAGGATGCACTCAGTAAAACCGGTCGAATTGTGATCGAAGTGCCACGACTGGACAGCCTCAGTTATCAACTTTTTCAAAGCCGTTGGCCTGGATTTCAGGCTCCTCAACACACGGTGATTTTTGACAAGGCCCATTTGCTCCAGTTTGTGGAATCTGCTGGTTTGAAAGTGGTAGATTACCTACCCTACGGAGCTTTTCCTCCTTATTTTTATTTTTTTACCGGAGCGCTATTTAAGATTTTGAGAGGCCGAGGGATGAATCTCAAATTATGGACCGGGCCCTACTTTTTGGGGCAGGTTTTAACCAGCCCCTTCTTTTTGTTTCAGAGGCGGCTCAATCTTTCTATGCAAACGGTGATCTGTGAAAAATAGTTTTCTACCGGTAGTAAAGTTAGCAATGGCTTTCTTTTTGATTTTTGTCGTTTTTGTTCTGGGAGCCATCACGCTCATTTTTACATTGGGACGAGCGAGGTACTTTTTTTCTGAAAAAATATTGCGGATTCTTGCAGAGATGATTTTAGGGCTGCATGGAATCAAACTGAAAGTCCATCATCGTCCTGACGTTTTTTCCTCCGAACAGCTGATTTTTATCAGCAACCATTCGACAAGCCTCGATATGCTAGTCATATTGGCCTTGGGACTTCCTCGAACGCGGTTTTTTCTCTCCAAAAAAACAATACCCATTTTTCCAGTAACAGCATTGGCGGTCTTGGCCAGAGTTTTTTATCTAGATACTCAAGACTTTCCTGTTCAACGCGAAAGGCAATTTGCCCAAGCGTGCCGTGAACTTAAAAAGTCTGGAGAATCCGCTTTCCTCACGCCCGAGGGTACCCGCATCACCACAGGCGAATTTGGCAAATTCAACAAGGGGGCGTTTCACCTCGCTGCGGAACTCAAATGTTCGATCCAGCCTTTGTATCTCAGCATTCCTCGCAACATCAACAGAGGAAGGAGCTGGGGTGTTCAGCCAGGGACAGTAGAGGTCTGCTTTCTACCTTTGATTTCTCCCCCGGCCTTGAGCCACGTACGTGGACCCGAACGAAAACCCTATCTTGAAAAATATGCGAGAGAGGTTCGAGAGAAGTATGAACAACACACGTAACACGCTGAAATCATTTTTTTATTTTAAACTGTCTTTATTAAACCATTCCTTCTCCCTCATCCCCTGGAGAAGTTTTTAATTATTTGCCTCAATGGGGCGTTTATTCTTTGAGAAAAAAAAATGGGGTGACAGACCCAAAACGAAAGAAATCGCCGCCTTGCGGCCCGCTTTTGACTATTGTAGACAGCACCTCGTTTCGTGACAAGCGTTTTCACTCATAGTTTCACTTCCTCGACGCTGTTCGCGGAGAGCCACGCGTTGATTTCAGCGAGAACATCTTGGATTGTCGTGGGCATTCTGAGCTGCTCGCGAAACTTCGCGATCCGCGTCAGGTGCTGCACCCAAGATGCCTCCAGTTTCACGATTTCCTCGGCGGTAAAGACGATCGGAAGAGAAAGAGTCGTGCTTCGATATCGGAAAGTCGCGCCAATGGATGCTCTTAGCGCGGAGGCTGAAATCAAACCCGGCTCACGGAGCATCAGCAGCGTGTCGTGGTAGTCCTTCATCCTGCTATTGGGGCCGCCCTTCGAGACGATGGCTTCGAGCTTTTCAGCAAAGATCGTTTCCACGGGATACGTGAGAAGCGTGATCTCGCCCGCGAAGAGTGGCTTGCCCTTATACTCGAACGGATGGAACTGTTCCTCGACGGGTTCGACCGCATCGCCAATGCCAATGTCGATCTGGATTTTGTCTTTCATTTTTCCGAGCGCGACGTTCAGATTCACGCGAAAGCCCGGATATTCCATATGAGGCTGGGTGAGTTCAGAGACGGCGTTCCAAGTGAAAGTGAAACCATCGCTGTTGCTGACGGTGATAATTTCTCGGAATGCGGACTCAATGGCGGGAGCTTCGCCTTTGAGTCGTGTCATCAGGAAGTCGAGATCCGTGGTCTCACGACCAATCTTGATTCGTTGAGAGAGAAGCATGCCGCCTTTAAAAATAAAATGTTCGTTGTGTTTGGAACGTGAGAGACGTGCGAGGAAACGCTCCAGAAGGAGTTGTTTCCAAACGACGTTGAATAGGACGTCCTTATCCTTTGCGACCACTTTCAGGCGTTCTTTGAGTGCGGTTTCGTTCATGTCGTCACCGCCAAGACGTAAGGTTGGATGTCGAATCGGAGTCGATCCGCGTATTGCGCAAGCTTTCGTAGGTCGAGCCTTTGCCCCCGATCTTTCTTTGCGAGAGCAAATTTCAGCGCCTTTATAGCAATTTCAGCGCCGAGATAGCGAAACGAATCCACGATGGTGCGCTCCCGGTCGAAGATCGGAACAGAGATTCCACCGACGTCCAGAGTGGTGCGGCCCAGGCTCATGTTGCTCATTCTTACGACTCGTACATCAGACCCGCAACGGTGACGAGTCGAATTCTTGATTGCAATCCAGTGCTGGCGAGGAATTTCTTCGGTGATATCGTAAAGTGCAAGAGCTGTGGTCAGGCAAACGACGCCGTTTTTAACCGACTGGAGAGCGGTGACGAGATCTTCCCATCGAAAATCGGTTGTCGTGGGTGCCTGGGCTGCGCGGTATACGCCGTGGGCGACACGTTCGAGGTCGCCGCGCCTCACGTAATAGGCCAGGTTGGCTGCAGGCATGCCGAGGCTGGCTGCCTCGCGTGCGGTAAAACTCGGTGCGCCGAGTAGTGGGCTAAGTTGTTTGAGATCTGCCTTTTTTCTCATGACCTTTATTTTAATATCGGCACAATAAAATGTAAATGTAGTGCCAATATTAAAATTATTATTCAATGAAGTCAGATAGATAGAATAACTAGTCATTGCTACCCTTGCCCCCTTGGCGTCCATAAAGGTTCACTACCTTCTCCATGACCGCTTCCTCGGTCGGAACGAACCGGAGCACTTCTGTGGCACCGGCTTCATCAACACCAGCCAGACGGATGTATCTTTGCATGGTTTTTAAGTCCTTCCATCCGCAGATTTTCATCACCACTGTCGCGGGAATTCCTGTCGAAATGAGCTGAGTCGCGAAACAGGCACGCAAGGCGTGGAATCTGACTGACGGCAGTCCGTTCCCAATGCAAAAAGTGCGGAGCACGCGGGCTTGTTCGCCCTTGTCCCACTCCCAGGCTCTTGGAAAAATAAAGTCGTTTGGTGACATCTTTTCGATTCTAAGATCGTGAATTAGAACCCAGTAGAATTCGCTCGACACGGGCACATTGCGCCAGTAGCCCGCCTTGGTCGGACCAGCTTGTTTGGCACGCGTGTTCCAGCTTTTGCGGACGCGCAAGAATCCGAATCGGCGCTTATCGAACGGCTTTTTGCTTTCCTCTATGGCTTGATCGCGTGAGACCACTTCGAGATCGGACCTTCTCATCTGATGGAGTTCTCCGCTACGACAGCCGGTGAGCACGGCGCCCACCCAGACTGGATACCAAGGATGCTTTTGCTCCTTGGCCTTGCGAAGCAAGTCGCGAATTTCTTCGACCGTCAGAATGTCAGGGCGTTTCTCCTCACGATCACGAGTAAGTTCAAGACCGTGTACCGGGGTTTCGGTTACGCCATTGATCAGACGCTCATCAATTCCCCAGCGATAGACCTGGCCGATGGTGTACTTGAGGTTTTTACGGAGACTTGCACTTTTTCCGGCATCCTCGGCCTGCCGCATGATTTCGCGCCCATCGCCGCGATTGATCTCGCTGGCGACCCGGTTGAGCCAAGGCGCCGTCCAGTTGTATAGCATGGCAACATAGTCCTGGACGGTCGTCGCCGCGTAACGCCGAGATGGGTAAAGCTCTTGGTGGCGAGCCCAACGCTCGACGACTTCGCCCCAGAAGGCACCTTTCGCTTCGACCTTTGTCAGCTCTTCGGACAGGTCGCGCAGGAGACGTTTTTCAGTCGAAATGGCCTCGCGCTCTGAAGTGATTCCTGTGATTCGTTTCTGCACGCGCGCGCGCGAATTCTTGCGCCCGCGCATGCCGACGTACACCTGCCAGAAAACTTTCCCGTCTTTTTCGTATTTTGTGACCGCCATCATTCCTCCCATTTCAAAATGGTGAGGATTCCAACAGTCGATCGAGTTCGATTCTTCGAAAATAGAGCCTATGCCGGAATCGCCTGGGCCGGAGATAACCCCGGTACACCATGATTCTTAACGCATTGGCTGTTTTACGAAGATACTTCGCAGCCTCTTTTGAATCCAACCAGGTGAGGCACTCCAGCACTTCATCTGGCTCCCTGTCAGTCGCATTTTCAATTGTACCCATTGTTACCCCTCTTTCCAATCACAGTTTTTGATTTCCTAGCTTCTTCCAAAATCCCACCTAGCTCACTCGTGGCTTGGTTAAAATCAGGCGCGGGGGACGCTTTTGTTTCACCCCGCAAAAGCCGACCTGCTTTTCGTTTGGGTAGTTTGAGAGGAAACGGAATTTTGAGTTCTTTGAGTATGCTGTCGGTTTTGACGCTAAAAATACACTGTCCGGTGCCCATGTTTTTGATGCGATCGGGATGGATCACAAATTCCTGAGTCTCTCGATTGGAAGAACTTCCAGTCCAGAAGCCATCCTTGGTTTGAAACGTCTTTTTGACGACAGATTTTGTTCCCAAAAACCGCGACCACATTTCGGCGTCATCGGGGAAGTCCTGCCTAAAAATATACCGAACGTTGCAATTGCCCATGATCTGTCCTTTAAACGTAGGGCTGATCCGATCCAAGTCACTTAGCGTCTGATGCGCGATGTGGATCATGAACTCGGACGACCGTCCTTTATTCTGGAATGTCACAAAATTTTCGGTGGCAAACGCATCGAACTCGTCCACAAAAATTGAAAATGGCGACTTACTTTTGAGCTCTGAGTAGTGTTTCCTGAGCCCGGAGATCAGCATGATTTCCTGAAGGAGTAATTTTCCTACCCGCGCGCTCTGAATCGCCTTGGACTCTGTTGGTAAATCCACGAATAGAATTTCATTTTTTTGCGTAATCTCAAGCAGCGTTACTTCTCTATTCGCTTGCTGTCCGCGAAGGGCGGGTGCTGCGCAAAGGATCGGACCCCATTCACCGAACGCAAAGTTCTTAAGCTCGTTGTACAATCCCTCGACGTTTTGGTTTTTGGATGCTTTCGACTGAACCTCAAGCTGTCTTACGAGATCCGAAAGCGTAAATCCATCGGACTCTCCAATCAAAAGAGCGTTGAATGCTTCCAAGAGTGCTAGCTCGCAAGCGGTAGCGTAAAACGGTTCGCGGTAAACTCCCGATCTAAACCACTTGCTTTGCAGCTCTGACGAATTTCCTAACCGACACGGATTCCACCGCACACTTTCGTCAGGCCAGGATGCTGACAAAAAGTGCAGATCCTTTTCGCGTCCGATGGATTTGCAGAATTTCTTCAGTCGGTCATAAAACTCACGATCTCCTTTGGGATCAATGATCATCGCGCCATGTCCCCTAGCGATATCCCCATAGATGATCTGTTCCATGAGCAGAGTTTTACCGGTGCCGGTCGCTCCAGAAATTTGCGTGTGTCTGAGGCGTGCTTCGTCGGACAACCATTCCCCAGCCACTTCAATGCCTGGGCCCGCTTTTTTGATTCTGAGCAGGGAGAGCAGCTTTTGTAAGAAACTCATCAGTAACTGCGAAACCAGCTTGGGCCTCAGTGCTGAGAGAGCAGCAAGACCCAAAACCAAAACTAACACCGCATTCCACTGGGTGCCTGTCAGGTGAAAATTTTCTCCATACCAACTTTGATAATGATGCTTCAGCATTTTAATATTCCTTCCGATTAAAAACATCGACCGAACCCGATGGGGTCCACACTTTTACTGCACGCTTTTTGAGTTCGTCCCAAAAGACCAGAGCCAGCGGAAGACCTTGCGGTCCTTCCTTCAAATAGCCTTCGATACGCGCAACAAGCGCCGGCGTCGTCGCTATAAAAAGCACGAGCTTGACGTCCGTTTTTCGCCAACGCTCCATATTCTGAAAAAATCGAGCTCTGTCTTTGGGAGAATTTTCGACTTCGACGGCCACTTTCTTGCCACTCTGAAAAACAAATAGCCCATCTGGAATTTGAGGATATTCGTCTTGTTTGATCACCCGCTCGGGAATCCAACTTCCATCCCAAAAATCGGAAAGTCTCAGTCTCACAGAAGTCACAATCGTATCGTGAACCAGAGTCCTGGGATCTAGGCGTCTGACCTGAGGAACTTCGATTGGGGCGCTTGAAAGCACTAGACGTTGTCCGTAAGAGGTCAGTCGTAAAATCTGAAGCTGATCAAAAAGCACATTCTTTTCAGCCCGTAAAAAGCCACCTGACTTCAGTTCCGAAATCCTCTCATACGCACGCCTCCACTGACCCACTTTAAAAAAATACTGAATCACGTGCTCTGTTGTCAGAAACTGCTGCTCATAGCAGACTCTTAGGATTTCCTGGTCCCGTTTTTGTATTACCATCCCTCCACCCCCAGAACCCCACCCTCAACCCCACTTGAACCCAACCGCCCCCACTGGGAATTTGTCTTTGTTTTCACTGTTAAATTTGTCCAGACCGAATCCACACCCCGCTCACATGTCGTTGTGGGGGCGGGGTGTGGATTCGGTCGCCGCGCAACATTTACACAGGTATTCGAAAATAAAGACAAATTCCCAGTGGGGGTGGAGGAGTCGCTAGAGCAGAGTTCTCCTCTGATGATTCCTCCACCGACTCCTCTGGTTGGATTGAAGTGATTTCGAATTACTCTCATGTGCCTGTACTCTCTGTTGGACTCGCTTCGAGAATGATTTGAATCTCGCGCCCACCTTCGATTTCGGTGTACTCAGGAGCCGTGCGCTCACGCTCGGCAAAACGTTCTGCTGATTTCGAGAGAGCGGTCACGGCTCCTTGTTTCGACGCATTAGCGAGAGTAGGCGCGGTCTGGTAAGTGCCCAGCAGAGTCTGATTTCTTTGCGTCGTCGCGTCCGCGTAGCCTGCAGCGCCCGCGGTCAAAATCTCGGCAGCAAAGAAAAGTCCCTCTTGCGTGTGGTAGTCACCTTCGAGACCCACTTGCCCACTGGCCGCCAAGCCTGTTGCTTTGAGAGCATAGGTGGTCTCGTTTCCGGGTAGTCGCATGTGCTCAAATACGAGGAGTACCCGTTTGAGTTCACGATCAAAAGTTGCGGACCCCAAAACAAATGCTCCGCGAAAGCGCCCCTGAGTGACCCGCGCTCGAACAGGTGTAGGCACGCTGGGTGAAGCCTTGATGGACTGCTCAATTTCGGCCTGGAGAATATCTCCGGCTCGGAGTCCAGGGAGCAAAGCCCCCAGAGGTTTTTCGGCGACAATCACGATTTCGTCGGAAGCCTCGGTAGCAGCCCGTGCGTTTGCCGTTTGATAAGCGGGAAGGTTTCCTGGCATTTCAATGGCCACGGGCTTGGCTACTTTGACTGAAGTTTTTTTGGATTTGCTGTCCGCTGACGCAGCAGTATTCGAAGCACTAGGGTTTCGTTCTTTAGGTTGCCCTACATCATGATTCCAACCGCATTCCGATGGATGAGCGGCGCAACGACTCAACCCCCGCGGTGGAGGCGCAGGATCAGCCCAAGCGAGTGCCGTCAAAAACCCAAACCACGCAATCATTCGTGACCTCCAGCACTCGAATCAATCAACACCATATCGCTGGATTTAGGAGCGTTCTCTTTAGCAGCCTCTTTGCCCCGACTGGAATCAATCAGCACCGCACCCATGTCCTGCATCTGCGGAGCCCCATAGCTCCCAGAAATCCGCACAAGATCCTGATGCGTTTTCTTGGATGGAATCACATCAAAAACAAATGTTCTGACCCCGCAGCGAATGATGAGGTTCGTGGGTTGAACAGTAGACCTCTTCAGAATCAGAGTGACCTCCGACGGAAGCGTCTTTGAAATGACGGCCTGAATGTCGTCTGGATTACCCAGCTTCACCTCAGTGATCGGATAAGGAAGTTGAACTACCGAGGCCAACCCTTGCGCCAAATAGAGTTTGTGGACTTCGCCCAAATCCGCAAGCTGCGAGCTGATGCGTCCGGGAAGCTCGGCGGCCAAAATTGATGAAATTTCTACAATCCAACACAGGACAGCTGCAACCCTAATGGATCTCTGTTTCGTGAACACTCAACACCTCCCAAGGATAGGGATTTTCGGTCCCTCGTTTTCGCGAGCCAATTTTGACATCAACCCGGTATTTGGTTTCTTTGGACTGAAGGCGCGTTTGGATCTTTACTCCCAGATCGACTTCAAACTCCGTGTCTGCCACTTCTCGCAGATCCAAAAGCCGCACCTCTTGGCTCAGTGGGGTTTGCTTCATTTGATTCAAGGTCGTATGAAGCTCTTTTTCTTTTTCGATCCAAAGCGAATCGGCCATGAGACCACCTGCTTGATTCATGGCTTTTTCATAATCGTCTGAGGAATAATTATAGAATGAATAGAGAAACTCTTTGATAAACTTGATCCGTTCGCGCGAAAGCATGGGATCGGTTTGGGTTGTAATCAGGCGAGTACCGTTTTCGTCGGTGCCTACCAGGATCACCTGAGGCTGCAACTTGAAGGCAACCACCGTGGCCGTCACTGCCCAGGCAAACAGCAGGGCAATGACCATGCCCATGAGAAGTTTGTATCGAATGTAAGGTTGAATCGAGATTTTCATAGACCTTGGCCTCCTGCGGTTGCGGGATTTTCTGTCGAGTAGGTTTGCACGGTGGTTTTGGTTGATTTTCGCTTAAATGTATTTCCGACAGCCTGTCCGAGAGATGATTTTTCCAAGTGTCTCAACAGCACGAGGGGCGAAATCAGTTGGAACGCGTAGAAAACAACAGCCAGAGCAGTTTCCGCAATCCCACCAGCCGTCAGATCGCGTCCATCCCATAGGGAGTTGGCAAAAAACCCCGCAACATTCCACACCACGGGCCAAAGCCAAATGATCAGTAGCCAACCAAAATAGGAACTAAGCTGCCCAGAAAATCCCAACATCGTTCCTGAGAAAATCATGATGGGGCCAAGTGCGATGAGAACCGCCAAAATCAGATTAAAAATCGAGTACACAAGCAGGTAAATCAGCGTTTTGAGCACTGCCGGTTGCAGCCACCACGGAAAAACGTGTCCAAATAACCTAGGAGATTCCGGAAACTTGGGGCCAGTGACATGAAAAAGCTGACTGAGCTTAAGAGACAATGCCTCGGAATACTCAGCCATGTACCCGTAGAGCAGCGGAAACACCATCATCAGAAAAAAGCAGGAAAGCGTGTCGATGACCAAATCGCCGTATTTTTCTGGAGGAGAAAAAGTAAACTGGTAATGAAGAATCCGACTCACAAATACCATTGCTACGAGTCCCAGAATCAGATTTGAGTACGAACGAAAAACGTCGATGGCTTTTTTGACAATGGATCTTTGGACGGGGAACAAATTGAGATTCCCGCTCGGTGCAACTGATTTAAGAAATTTACCGAGAAGCTTGATCTCTTCGACAACTTGCTTGTTCTTTTTAAGTTCAGCTTCTTTGGCCGACAAATCTTTTCGAATCAAATAGGAATAAATGTCAGAGAGGATTTTCTTTTCGTCATTTTGCCCGAACCCTTGATCCAAAGTAGAAATTTCAGCCGCTTTTTGTGTCGAAACTCCGGCCAA
This sequence comes from uncultured Bacteriovoracaceae bacterium, assembly GCA_964364175.1. Classification (GTDB taxonomy): domain Bacteria; phylum Bdellovibrionota; class UBA1018; order UBA1018; family UBA1018; genus CAYILR01. The sequence continues at coordinate 16,210 of CAYILR010000014.1, read as the reverse complement.
AAGCAACAAATGCTTTCCCAGTCTCACTGAACGAGTGATTTTTCCGAGGGTCAGAGACAAGTTTTGTGACGAATCGCGATCCTGGCCCACAATGTCCTGAGCTTCGTCATGCGTGTACCCAAGGTCCAACGCCAACGCCTCGATTGCCTGGATTTTCCGAGCAATCTTTTGTGGATCTTGGCTGCTGTCATCGCCGAGACCCAGCTCTGACGTAAGCTCCGATAGTGCATCGAGCGAAGCCCCAACTTCGGCTCCTTGCGAAGAAGCACCTGCGACCGTTTGCACGGCACTCGTAGCAGCACTTCCAGCGGCCAAGATGGTGAAGGGATCGATTGCAAAAGCTTGCGCGCTTTCAAGCAAGCACGCTACTCCCATACTCGTTGCAAGTAATCGATTCACTCGGCAGTCAGACATCGAATCGCCTCCTCTAATCTTAGACCGGGCACGGCGCTCAGCAGCGCCTGCAATTTTTCATTGTCTGCACGCGACGAGGTCACCCGCCAATACTCTTCGGGGGTCACGGCAACCTGCAAAACTCGCCCACCGAGTTCATCTTGCAAAAAAACCTCACGATAGGAGTCAAAGCGCCTGAGATTTTGAATTTCCTGTGTTTGTTGGTTGGTAAGCCCAAAGCGCTCTCGAAACGCATTTACTTCGTCATCCACTTGATAGAAAAATCGGATCGGACTGTTGATCAAAATCCCATAATCCACGCCACCACCGTCTTTTGGGAGCGCAAAGTCTTGTGTAGTTTGAGCGATCAGAATGGTGCCATGACCAAATTTTCTAAAATTGGCGGTCGTGAGCTTAAAAAACCGGCCGTTTCTTTGAATAAAAAATGGCGTCTCATCCGCAAAAAAGACCACCCGGTTTTTAGCACCTCGCCTTGCATCTCCCGCACGCAACACCTCCAGATTGACTGAAGCAATGACTGCGGCCATGACGGCTTGGGCAAAATCTTCGTTGGCAGCATTTTGAAGTCGCTCAAAGTTGAAATACACATAGCGGCTACCCAAAATTCCGGCGTTATTGTCTTTATCCTTGAGGACATTTGAAAAAATTCCGCCCGCAGAAAACCGCTCCAGCAAACTCCGTCTCGGTAAATCCTTCGAAAAGGTCAAAAAATCTTCGAGCGACGCCTGTTGCCTGCGAGCCTCGGCATAGGCAAGTACTGCTTTTTCGACGGCACTCTGAATTTCCTTGGAAAGCAGCGTTTCTTTTCCATCCAAAATCAAAGTCGAAAGAAAGCCCGCCACAATCACGGACGCATCCTCCATCAGCTCCGTTTGTCCCAAAAGTGCAAATGGGTTCAGTCCAGAGGGTTCGGACAAATTAAACTGAATATGTTGGCCCTGATAGAGTTCACATTCTTTGACATACGATCCACCCACATCGACTTTGATGAGACGCACAGACGGGTCTTGTAAAAGACTTGTCGAAATCAAGTTTGCAAGAACGCTTTTTCCTTTGCCTCGACGGCCATTGATCAAGCAGTTGGCGCCGTCGTAACCTTTTCGAAATAAATCGAAATGATAGAGCGATCCATCTCTTCGGTGGAGCGAAAGCGCACGGAGCTCAGGCATAGTGTCGGTTTGCGCCTCTCCGCGAGTAAACACGGGCAAATAGTAAGTCGCGGTTTCATCAAGTTCTAAAAACAGGTGGTGAGGCTCAGCTCCTGGAAAAGTAGCCACATAGCTGGGAAGCACACCTTGCACTTCGGCCAAAAGATCCCCGAGCGACTCCAAAATGCGCAGAGATTTGGCCGTGTCAGTTTTAAGGGTTTCTTCAGAAGGACGTTTGAGCACTAAAAGCCACTCGATCTCGACCATGGATTTTCCAGAGAGCAGTGTCTCTTCCAAAAGACGATCGGCAGTCTCAAGTCCACGTGCCGCTGTGGATTGAACCGAATGTGCCTTTTGTCCATGCATTCGCTGCAAAATATATTGGGAGCGCACCTCGGGGAGTTTTCGCAACTGAACCACGATCTCGTAAGGTGGCGGAATCCGCTCGCACATCAGCGCCAATGTGCTGGGTTCAAGAGCGTTCACGCCCTGTCGCCAAAGCCTTACAACGCCCACGTGATCGGTACCTGTCTCAAGTCCAGTACGAGTTTGAAGGGGTTCGCTTTGAGAATGAGGAAAAAAAGCGCGAATTTCGTCTTCACCACATCGCTTGGCACCCTGTTCAGTCAAAAATTCAAAATCGCCCGATTGCTTTAAAAACAGAATCTCTTTCTCAAAGCTCGAATGAGCTTTGCCCTGAAACGGTTGTTTAAGAATCCGAGCGAAAGTGGAAACTCTGGGTGAAGTTTCGAGCACAATCCAGAGTTCTTTTCTTGTCCAACCCAAACACGCGATGGCTTCTTTTCGTGAACCATTCCCAACAGCCTCGTGTATTTGAACGGTTCGCAAAATCCATTTGGCGGTCACGCCAGGTTTCAGACGCGCGAGGTGATGACTGTAGGCTTCAAAACGTGACAAAAATTCAGGCTCTTCGAGATCCACGAGCAGCATTCTAAAAATAGTACCGACACGACCTCCGACCGTTACAAAATACGCGTCGTCTGGTGCAGGCAACTCGATGTGTGAGAGTTCAGGAAATTCTGCGTACCCTAGAAATGCCATTTTTAAATCCTCTCGGAAACAAATATGCCCGGATGGTGTCTCGAATGATTTTTCGTCGGTAACGGAGGCGTACCGGAATCAGCATCACGATTGACAAACAAGCCAGAGGCACCGAAAATACTTCGATACCGAGAGGCTTGAGAATTTCGGCGGAAACAATCAATACAGCAACACCACTGACGAGATCGGCAGCGTTCAGCCCCAGAACATTTCCGTTATCGTTAAGAAGTCGTGAACCGTAGACTGCCTTCACGAGTCATCCTCCAAAAATCGTGCGAAAAAGCCCAAGTAAACTGGGACCGCCAAACGCAAGTCCAGCACCAATAAGACCGCTCGTCAGCACTCGCTGTGCCCAGCCCGCAGCGCCTGGAATTTGATAGGAAACTGCACCGGCCAGAACGCCCAAAACGCTGGCAGCTTTTGCAATCAAAGTGGCTTGACTCACGGCTGTAGTTGCTGCCGAGGTCAGGTCCCTGGCTGCAAAACACCAGGTGGAAGTAAAGGTGGCAGCCGCGACGATCACCACACCCAGAGCTATCGTTTGAGAAATTTTCATAATCATTCCTTTCAAGGATGTGCCGGGAGTTTTCCCGACGGGTTAAGTTGGGGTTGATGAAATCGAAAAATAAGATCCTGATGCACTAATTCACTGTCCGAGGACGAAACCCAGCGATCGACTTGATATAAACTCCACTGTCCCGGTGTAACGAGAGAACGGTACTTTTCTGGGAGCGGCTTGGATGCGCCCACGTGATTCGTGGCGATGAGTTCGGGCGCTGTCTCTTCTTTCATCGAAGCAATTTCTTTTTCAAGTTTCGCGATTTTGACTTCGGCCTCTTTTCGTTTGGCTTCTTCGTCAAAAATAAAGAGTGACGCGATTCCAGCAGTGGCGGCCCCCAGCCCTCCCCAAAGTCCCGCGTGTGGAAGCTTATTATCTTCGGGTGGGGCTATCAAAAGTGCCCCCGCTGTTCCGGCTGCGACTCCTACGACTCCCATGGTGATCAGTATTTTGTCGCGGTTCGATAGGCTTGCGCAGCCGGAAGCGAGAAGCAAAAACATGGACATCCACGCTCTCATAATGTTCCCCCTGACATCGAGCTAATGGTGTCCATGCTTCGGCCCAAAATTGAGACAGTTCCTTCAAGATCCACAATCGGTGTGTAGGTATTGACGATAGGTGTACTGGATGGCCCCAAGTCCTGGCGCTCAGAGCAGCGATACTCCAGGCGATCCACGACATGCTCCTTGGCATTTGGGTCAGCAGCAATCGAGTGTGTCCACTCCAAAGTTCCGCAAAGGTAGGGTTTTTCAAAATTGATGTGATTAACCACTGCAATTTGTGGCCACCGCCCGGGCTGGGTGTTCCATGTATTGAAAGGTTGGCAACTCGTATCGTCTTGATTTTCGAGTAAGACCGTAATCGAATACCCATCGACGCGATTAGCAAACGCCTTGATCGGACAGGCGACACTGTGCCAAGTCCGCGCATCTTCTTCTAACCAGCTAAACTCGAGATCCAGCCCGTCCCAAAGTTGTTCGATGGTTTGTCCCTTGTCGAGATTGAGAGTCTGGGGTCTGACCCAAGGTTCCGAGTACGTATATTTTGAATAAAATTCCGTCGTCCATTGATTGCAGGTGACTGCTGGAGTTTTGCATCGTCGTTCAGTCCGAGGACAGACCATCTCGACTTCGCCATCGCAGGACGATTTCCAACGCAAACACTCATGTCCCGCTTCTACATGCTCGCAAATCGTGCGATTTTCTTTGAGCACTTCCTTGCAATGACCCAGCCCTAAAAATCCGCAACTTCGTTCGGTCGTTCGCTCGTTACGACAGTAGTCCTGAAAAATCGTATGCTCTTCGACACAATCGTCCTTTTGATGCTTACAAAAGGGAACTTTATCGACTGGGCAATACTCTTCGTACTCCACACATGCGCCGGGAATGGGCTCTGTATCCGCGCATTTGATCGTGCCCTTTTTTTGATCAGCCGTCGTATCTTCCCTGGGCGAAGGCAGCTCAAAACCCCATTCGGTGATTCGGTCAAACGACAATTTGATTTTGGCCCCAGGAAACACCTGAAACGCATGAATGGGATTTCGGTGCTTGGGGAATCGGCAGTAGGGATTTTCTGAGAATTTTTCACAGCTAAAATCTTTGCACCCCGGAATATTCCCTTTGACTGCGTCACAAGCTTCCTGGCTAGGTACCACTCCAGCCACGGGTAATACACGTGTACTGTTGACTTGAATGGGATAGGTTTCGGAGAGTCCTTTGACAAAAGTCACCGTGGGTATTCTTTGAGACGCTGCCAGTAAACTGTTTTCGATCCACTGAAGCTCAACAGGCTCATCCATTTTGACACTCAGTTCATGTTTTAATCGAAAACACCGGTTTGGTGCCTGGCAGCCTTCTTCTGGCTTTACCGAATCAAAAAAAGTATCCATCAGGATTTGAACTCCTTGGAAATAAGGAATCCATCCATCGGTGACTCCCGTTTGCGTCACTCGATCTCTGAGCATCGCTTCCAAGGGCTCCACTAACTGAAAGGCAAAATAGATCGTGGGATCACTGCTTTGACCAAAAGGGGTTTCAATGAATTTTTTTCTGAGTTCCGTGTAAAGCTGCATGGGCTCTAGCTCCAAAGAATAAAAAGCAACCGCCTCTCGGTATTGCACCTGAAAATCAGCCTGGAGCTGAACGCCTAATCCATCCACGATTCCGTTTTGAACCAGGTCATTGATTTCCTCACGCGTCGATCTCACTGTTACCGTAAAAAATTCATCCATGGGACAGCGGTTACGAATGGATACAGTCGGCAAAAGAGGAAGGCGTTCCGTACTGCCTCCTCGGAGGTAACGAAGCTCCATCTGCCTGGGGCAAGTCGTAAGCCCCATGAGTCTAGGCTCGATTCCGATCTGAGCACGGAGATCCGTCTTCAATTTTTCAAGGCTTGGAATCGTGAGCGAATCAGGAAGAACTACAGCGTGAGTTCCTTCGTGGCTGGGCAAAGACGCTCTCGTTCCATCCACAAACGCCATGGCAAAGGTGAGTGACGCAGTCTTATTGTCTCGTGAGGTCAGCTGTACGACGTTGCCACCTTGAGCAGTTCCATAGACAAATACTTTGGGTTGGATGAATACAATGCTCTGCGGATTTTCGATTTGAGCTGGCGCATTTTTCATTCGATAAAGGGTATAAGATCCTGAAAAATCAGAATGGATTTCTTCTAAATCCGGAACTCGAAACGATTTTTTATTCTGGATCTGCAAATCGGCGGGCATCGATTTTACACGCAGGACAACGCCAGGAACAGAGAGCGTGGTATCATCCCAAGCAACGGGCGCCGGTGCTCCGTCTGTTACCGCAGCGGCTGCGTTCCCACTTTGGGGACCTTGAGAGATCCCGGGTGATGGATGTGCTGGATCTGTTACTGCTGACGTTTTTTTAAATGAGCAGCCTGAAACCAAAATGCTACTCATCCCAAAAACGATGAGTTGACCATAGAACTGTACTCTCATGGTTCGATTCCTTTCTCTGTTGAAACAAACGATGTCCCTGGAAGCCTTAAAATTCCTCGAAGCTCCAGTCTCGGATAGTAGGCGTCAAAAATAGGCCGATCGGATGACCTCTCGAGTTTTGGGCAAGTGTAGACCACTTTCCCGTTCCAAAACTCCTCACGAAATCCACATTCGTATCGCTCTGGCTTGGCCAAACTATTGATGATGGCGAGCTCAGGCTCGCGTCCCTCTTTTCGGTTCCAAGAGTTAAATGGAAAACAATTGGCCGAAATATTGTTAGCAAGACGAAAGCGGATTTTTAAGTCTTCGCGCAATTCTGTCGTGGGATGAAACGCCGACAAAGGGCAAACCGTTTTCACCAGTCTGTAGTCACCGGCCTCTGATGGCTCCCAATGCGTGAGCTGAATTTGAATTCCCTGAGACAGACTTTCTAAATCGAAGGCCACTGGGGAAATCGGTGTCTTGATGATCGATGCGACTTCAGACACTCTCCAGAATTTAGACCATTGATTTTCCGTTTGAATACAGGGAGCGGGTCCTGCAGGCACCATCCGAGTTCCGAAGGTTCGGCAACTCGTGGGGGTCCACTCATCGCACCTCGTTTCCGTGCGAACACAACGCACGTCCCAACGATCACAAATATCGCCCACGTGCTTGCAACAGAAAAAACAAATGCCGTTTCCGCGTTCCACGCACTCACGGTGGCCCGATCCACAATAAGTTTCGTTTTGAACGCAAGCTTCGTGAGAGCGTGAACAACCCATGTTCCATTCCAAGCAAACTGAATAATCAGGCTCTGGCCGAGTGGGTGGGTCGCCCCACGCAACACATACGGGATTTTCAGGATGACTCAGGCTCTCGTCCAAAATCGGTGCGCTATGTTGCCGACGTAAAGCACTGATGCCAGTGAGTTCAAATTCAACCAAATCTCCCTCATGAACGGGCCTTAGGAGTCCTGCGACTCTGCCTTGAATTGGCGGAACCGAATCGTCCGTGTTTTCAAAAGGAGCGGTAAATGCGCTTTCGTCGGTGGTTAGGCTTCGAAGCGTGGTTGTCGTTCCAACGACAAAAGCGGACTTCGATATATTTTCAGTATCAAAAACACTCCAGCGGACGATGGGCTCATTGATCACTGGAGCCGAGCGAGGCCGCAAACAAACTCCCAGATCCTCACCGCAGACTTCCGAATCAAAATAGTTAGCAAGGATTTCGTCGATCCAGGGGACCCAATCTGTTTTTTGAGTCAGGCTCAGTCCTACTTCTGCCAAAATATCCGTGAGCACTTCTTCGACACCTCGTCTGACACTCGCAGCTGGATACAAAAGAAAATCACCGGATTCGAGCTGGTACGGAAGTTCAACAAATTTTTTGTAAATCTGTTCGCGTAGATGAGATCCGGAAATTTGAATATCCGTAATTTCCTTCAAAAGCTGAGGCGCGCTTCCAAGAACTGCAACCAATTGAGCGGAACGACTGGACATCTCTTGTTCGATGAGTTTTTGGATCTGGCTTTCACTCCCAGTGACCGAGACGTCAAAAAATTGATTGATGGGGCACACTCCTCTCGGAAGGAGTGATTTGACAGGAAGGCGCTCATCTCCAAATGCCAGCACCATATTTGCCGGGCACGCCGAAGTGGGATGCAAATTAGGTTTAAATCCGAGTTCCCGACTGAGCGCATCTCGAAACACGTCGATATCTTGAATGACGTACTCATCGGGTAGAGTCACCGTAGAAAGCCCTGACGAAATTGTTCTGGATAACCCATCGACCAAGGCAACGGGAATTCGCAACGTCACCTGTTTAAACGCATTTTTTGAAGAGTACACTCGGCCTCCAAAAACACTGCTACGAACAAAAATTTTTGGCTGAATAAATACGTCTTGCTCACGGCCAGGAGAATTCTTGAGTTGGTAGAGCGACACTCCGTATTTTGAACTCGTTTCGCTCGGGGGAATGGGTACTATTTGAGCAGCATCCAGCTGATTTCGGGCGGCTTCCTCTGCTTCTTTTCGAAGCTTGCGAATTTCTGCTTTGACGTACGTCGATTCTTGAATTGAAAAATCCCAGTCACCTGTTTGTATTTGCGGCGTGGAAGGTTCTGTGGGCGAGTCTTTTGGTAACGCCATCGGTGGAGCGTTCTTAGGTAGCGCCTGAGGCAAAGGGACTTCGCTGGGCGTTTTCGATTGGCATCCAACAAGTATTAGAACGCCCATCAAACTGAATGCGATGAAGAGCAAAGTCTGCCGGTTTCCAAAATCCTGGTTCATAAAATCCCCTTTCACGGGGAGTTAATGCAAGGCCGTGCCAAGAGCCTGGATTTTGGTGGTATTGGGTAAAGCGTTGTTTTGTCTAGGATCTGCAGCGATCTCGGAGTCTCACGCGTGAGACTGAGTCTCGCGGAGTCTCACTGGAGTAAGGTGAGCTGGCTAAGAACCGAGTCTCAACGCCTTCATGCCTTCACGACGCGCAAATGATTTTGCCCACGTGCTACTCGATCAGCCTCTTTCATGATTTTGCTTCGAGCCTCTGCTCCCGACGTTTTGTCGAGCTTCCGTTGGAGTTCAATATATTTCGCGAGGTCGACCTGGAGTTCTGGCGAATGCCATTGCGCTTTGAGCCAGGAGGCTTCGGCCTCGTTCCATAGTGCAAACAGTTCGTCCTTCGGACCTTCCAAGATATAAGCGGCTTCGCTCCAGTTTGAGAAATGACGAAAGCCGTGATTGGCCGGAGCCTCACCAAAGAAAATGGGTACGATGTAAAGGTTGTCAAAAATCAGCTCTCGCAGTTTCGCCTTCGCAGTCTTCTCGTCATCCGACCTCAAAAGTGCCAGAGTCCAGCACAGGTGATTGAATGCCTCGCAGCAGTCGTCTGGAAAGGTCTTCTTGTACCAGGTGTAAGACTTCAATGCGCCTGGAAGGTCCCCCATGAGCATGTAGAGCGGGCCCAAGAGGAAGCGTTTGCCAGCTCCGTCATCGTGGTGTGGATCCTTGAATGCGCGCTCGTACCGTTTGATTCTATCGCGGATTTTTTTTGGATCAGTCGGAAAAAAGGCGGTCATCATCTCTGCTCAGGTGCCTCTCTCAGTTTTTCATTCCAATATTTAACATACGCCTGGTAACCCCTGACTGTTTTCATAAAAGGTACATGCTGTTCGGCAGCCACCCGGTACGTCGGAATCGACTTCAGTCCGTCGCGCATGGCCTTCTCAAGCCGATGATTGCCATCGACCACGTTGAAGCGGCCAGGGCTGATTTCAGCAAGAACGATCGGGTTCGCTAGATTGGCCTTTTGGACCGTCTTGTCGTCCAGGTGATCGGGGACTCCGCGAACCAACGAGGAAACGTCGACGTTTTCGACTGGAAATGCGCTCGGATGAGAACCGATAAACGAAAGCAGCTTCGTGATGTTGAATTCAAAGATGCCGTTCGGGAAAAATTCGTCGCCATCATCGAAACTTGGGGGCGTGAAGTTTTTCTTTAGCTTCATCCTTCGAGTTCTCACTTCAGCCATCCTCTAAAACATCTTCACCAAAATCAAAGTATCCAGCTTCGAGCCTGGATACTGGTGCCGACCAATGACCTGAAAGCCCATCTCCACGTACCATTCATAAAGCCAACGACATTCGTAGACTGTTTCCAGCTCGACACCATCAAAGCCGTTGGCGCGGGCAAAGTTTTCAGCCAGGAGATACAGCTGCTTTCCAAGTCCCTGCTTGCCGAGGCGCGGATCGGTCGCAAATTTCTTAAATTCTAAATAACGCCCATTGATCGGCGTATTGAGGTTCTCCACCTTCGTGTAAGACACTCCCTCGTTGGCAAAGCGGAACTTTACGTCGATATTCTCTGGAGTCTCGGTGATCTTGACCTCATCCGAACTAAACGTGGCCACAATTTTTCCCGATTCATCCGTTGCCACAAAACCTAGGCCGACAAGGTGTTTTTCGGTCTTCTCAGCGGGCTGGGTTTGCGGACTCAGTTTTAGCCCAAATTCATCCATCCAGTAGCCATAGGCTTGATGGATGAGATCGGTTACTACGCCAACATCCTTCTTGGTTGCCGCTCGAACGTTCACCTTTGCGCCGTCCCTCAACGTCAATTGCTGGGGCTCGATCTTGATTACGGACTTATGAGTCGCAACCGCCATAAGTAGAAGCATACAGGAACTCATTCCTCCAATCATTGAGTAACCTCGGGTCCTTCCGTCGGGCCGTCGTCCCGAATTCGCTCCCTGACGAGTCCCAACTCCTTTGCTTTCCGGAAAAAAGTGGGCCGTGAAATTCCAAGAATGATTGCCGCTTTATTACGGTTGCCATGCGCCTCATTGATTGCCTTCTCAAAGCGTTTGCGTTCCCCGGCGATGAGTTGGGCGCCGTACCGACCGACGAGCACCTTGGTCGCACGAGAATTGAATATGGAAGCCACTTCTGGGATTACCGTGCAGACATCCTTTTCTCGGATCACGTGATCAGTGCAACGATTCGCCAGACGTTCAACAGCATGAAACAACTCGCGCACATTGCCCGGCCACGCGTGGGCCTGAAGCAGTGCCATTGCCCCGGCGGTCAGCTTCATTTTGCGAGTAGCGGGCTTTTGCGCAAGCACATCATAAACTAACTCTGGAATGTCCTCGATTCGATCGCTTAACGGCGGAATGATAATCTTCTCGCCCGCAATGCGGTAGTAGAGGTCTTCGCGAAACCGTTTTTCCTGAACGGCCTTCTCAAGATTGATATTGGTTGCAGCGATGAGCCGGAAGTTGCACGGCCTTTCCTCATTTGAACCCACACGCTGGACTTTTCGCTCTTGGAGCACCCGCAAAAGTTTTGCTTGCTGTGCAAGAGGCATTTCGCCGATTTCATCCAAAAAGACATAGCCACCGCCCGCGGCCTCAAACGCCCCGGCGCGCCCCTGGTCAGCACCCGTAAAGGCGCCTCGAACATGGCCAAACAGTTCTGATTCCGCGATGCCCGCATTGATCGCTCCGCAATGAACCGCGACAAAACGGGGCGACCGATCCGCGTATCCCGCAATCATTTTTGCAACGACCTCTTTGCCCGATCCGGTGTCGCCCAGGAGCAAGATATTGTTCGCCTTGGCGGTCACCACTCGGTGAATATCCGCACGCAAACGTTGAGCTGCCGCCGACCTGCCAATCAGCGTGGGTCCTTCTTTACCGCTGACCTCGCGATTGACCGCGCGAGCTCGTAGTTCTCGCTGCTCGATCATCTTTTTTACTGCCTCACGGATTGAATTTGGAGTAGCGGGTTTTGGAATAAAATGGCTTACACCCGCGTTAAATAGTTCGATCAAACGCCCCGGGTTTGTTTCGGCGCTCACCACAATGACATCAACGCCGCGATCCAGTGCCTGAATTTTGCGGAACACGTCGAGCCCTGTGCGGCTATCGCCGTCAAAGTTGAGGTCGAGAAGAAGTACATCGTAGTAGTCCATGGCGATCGCACGGAGTCCCTGGTCGATCGTTGTGTAGCTCTCCACCTGGCACTCATCTTCAAGAATCAGTGGGATCTGCTCTAGCCACGACGGATCGTCGTCGATCGCAAGGATCTTGGGTAATGCGTTGTTAAGTGCTGTCATTTTGTCGCCTCCGCTATCGCTGGAATGAGTATGTCAAAGCGTGCCCCATCGAGACGCTCAGAGCGCCCGGCAGTGATGCTGCCCTGATGGGCTTCGACGATCTTTCTGGAAATCATCAGTCCAAGGCCGCTTCCGCGAGGCTTGGAACTTCTAAAGACGCGGAAGACTTTCTCGGGATCAGCGGGGAGTCCTCGGCCCGAATCTTCCATTACGACATGGGCACCACCGTCTTTTGCAAACTCTACTGAGATATTGAATCGTGCTGGGTGCTGGGAGTCTCTGCTTCGAGCGTCGTCGATCGCGTCAATACTGTTGCGAAGAACGTTCGCAAAGACGCGGATCATTTGCGAGGGGTCATGCGCGACCACTATGGGGCTGTCGCCGAGGTTCACATTCAGTTCGACCTTGCGACTTGAAACTCGCGGAGACAAGAGTTCTACCGCCTGCTGGATGGTCTCTCTCAAGTCTGCCGGTTGGCGCTCGACGTAGATCTCGCGGCTTCCATCGAGAACGGACTCAATCAAATTTCCGATGATGGGGAGATTGGTGGTACACGCTTTGAATAGATTTTCGAGCCGTTTGAGGCGCTTTTCCGTGCCTTCGGTCTGTTCTGCGGCCAGGAGGTGGGCCGCCACAATCGGTGCGATCGGTGTCCGAATGTCGTGCATGATTCCGCTCGTAAGCTGACCGATCACCGCTTGATCGCGCGCGTGTTCATGTCTTTCCAAAATTTGCGCGATTTGACCCGCGAGGTTGTTGAGTTCTTTGAATCTGAGTCGCGGCGCTTGGGCCGATGACTGATCCGCAAGAATAGATTCCACCCATGCTGCTAAGTTGGATAGTTCATCCGGGATCAGACGAGCAGTAAGGCGTGAAGATACCAGGAACAGACCTAGGAAAACTAGGACCAGCGAAACTGAAGCCGCTTCGATCATGTGGAGAACCGTATCGTTGGCGAGCGGATTGGTGATGCGCTTGATCTTGACGAGATAACCAAAGTCTCGGGTGCCTTCGCGAATGGGCGCGACATAGGCAAGATGGCGGCCTTCATCATCGAGGCAAGTGGTTGCAGCGGCGGTCAGATGACAAGACGAGAGCTCCGCCTGGAGTTTCTCACCGGGGCCCAGGACAAAAATATCCTGGAGTTCATCGTCTTTCTTAAAACGGGCCAAGAGGATGGCGGCACCCGAGTGTTCCTCGGGAATTAAGAATGAGGGAATCAGCGCCCCAACTTGCGCGGGGGTTTGCTTTTCGAGCAGTGAAACCAGCGCCCGTGTCGATACAGTTTGCTTGATTTGGCCATAGGCAAACAAGATCCCCATCGTTACGGCGGCCACTAGACCCAGCGTGATCAAAAGGACACGATTGAGCGTATCTCGGAGTGTGACTTCGGTTTTGACTCGGTTGTTTTTAATCATTGCCGCGCACCTTATTTTGTCCACGACGGTCCTGGGCCGCGGGCGGGATTGTTTCAATGATTTTGAAATGTTTATTGTTTACCGATAACAGCACGAGGCTCTTGGCAGGCGCGGTGCCTTCGCGAAAGCGGAAGGCGCCCGTAACGCCAGTGAAGGTTTTCATTCCGGCTAGCGCCGCTTCCAATCCTTCGCGAGTCATCGTGCGGGCGTTCAAGATCGCCTCAATCAGTAGAAGCGTGGCATCGTAGGCCAAAACGGCAGTGTCATTGGGACGTTTTCCGAATTTGGCGAAATACTCCCGCGCAAAGCTGCGTGACTTTGGATTTTCCACTTCGGGATGCCAGTGAGAAACGGAATAGCCCTCAAGACCCTGGTTTCCCAAGACTGAGAAAAATTCGTCGCTGACATCGCCCCAACCATCACCACCGAGAAAGGGCTTGTGAATGCCAGCATTGAGCACTGCCGATATGATCCTCGCTGAATTGAGCGCATCTTGGCCGGGCACGAGCACTACGTCGAAGTTGGCAGATCTCAGTTGGACGACGGATGCAGAAAAGTCCGTGTCACCTTGCAGAACTTCAGACCGAACGGAAACGATACCGCCTTGCTGCGTGAACTCAGTCTCAAAAGCATGGCTCAGATCTTGGCAATAGGCGCAGTCCGCCGCCACGACGACAGCGGCGCGCGAAGCGTGAAGCCGGGTCTTCGCAACGCGAGCCAACGCCTGGCCCATGAACGCATTGTCGAAACACGCAGTGTGAACATAGGGTCCCATGCGGCCGATGCGATCAGCAGTGGCGCTCGGGGTGAGCATGGGGAGCTTAGCCTGCTGATGAATCGGTCCAGCGAGAAGAGCGTGAGAGGAAAAATTATAGCCGAGGACACCAATGACGTTTGATGCGGCCGCTTTTTTTGCGGCATCCAAGACGCGAACCTGCGTGGTGCCATAGTCAAACTCTTCAAGTTCGATCTTGAGACCCCGCTTTTCTAGCCGTGGGGCAGCGTCTCGAAGCGCTAGTTTGACGGCACTTCTAAAATAGTCGCCATACGGATTGGAAGTGCTGGAGCTGGGCTCAGAAAAGTTGGAAGCAAGTCCAATTCGCACGGACTCCGGCGCAGCATGGGATGCCAGCGGTATTGCAAGGGAGCTTGCAATCATGAAGAAAGTAAAAAGAACGCGAATCTTCATTGGCGTGCTCCCACCTGTATTAAGACTTGCTCGGCGCGCGGGGACGGCGCTACCCCAAAATCGGTGCGTACTGAAACACCTGCCGAAATGCGTCCTTCGACGGAGATAGCGGCAATCTTTGGGCGAACGAGGCCATCCGATGTACGAGCTTTTTCCTGAAAGAAAATCTGATTGTTAGTTACCCAGTCGCATTGACTGCGGGCACGCGCAAATTCTGCATCGGTTGATTCGGTGATGGCCACACACCACGAGATACCTCGCTGATTGAGCGAAGCCGTAATTTCCCGAAGTGCTGCCGATGAGAGCCCGTGCATTTGGTCAAATGAGATTTTTACGATGGCCTTGGTTTCTGCGATGGCATCGAGCAAAACCGTATGGTCTTCCGCAGACGACACCCATCTCCCGTGCGTTTCGAGGTAGATCATTCCTTTTGTTCGCGCTCTCAGCGTTTTCAGCAACTCAAAGAGGTGCGGGTGTCTTGTGGGCTCGCCGCCGCGCACGCTGATGGTCCGAGTGGATAGATCTGCTTCGGTGGAAAGGCTCTGAAGTGCATTTTCTAGGGCCACGCGGGAAAGGAACCACTGGGGTTTTTCCTTGAGCAATCGAAGCGCGTTTTGCGAGTTAATCGCATTAGGCGCGTAACAGCCGGGGCAATGTCGATCGCAAGTTGAGGTGGCCTCGACAATCAAATCGGGTTGAAAGCGCCGGATTCCTGTCACGACCTCACCTCAATTGTAGAGGGCATGTTTGCAGCTTTTGGTTTCCATTGCGAAAGCCAGACGGCGAACGAAATCATGGCAGTGCCAAAGACGATAGCAACGGTCAGAGGTTCACCCGCCAAAGCGATTCCGAGCAATACAGCCACGGGTGTTTTGATGTGCATGGTGGAGGCAATTTCTTGCGGCGTAGTGATGGCCAGAGCCCGATTCCAGATGAGGAATGCGAAGACTGAGCAAAAGATGGCCAGGAAGATCAGGGCGATCACCGCTGCCGACATGCTCGCGGCGCCAACCGGAGACCGATGCTTTTCGAGGAGTGCAAGCGGGAGCAACATAGCTTCGCCGACACACATGGACCAGAATGTGAGGCTTCGGCTATCGAGATCCTTGGAGGCCGACCGTGTTACTACCACCGAAACCGCGAGACTCAATGAAGCCCCAATCGTAAGAAGAAAGCCTTTGAGCAGGTTTGGAAGCGTCGATACGGACCACATCGCGGTCGTGACATTGCCAGGGCTCACCAGAATGATGCCACCCACGATTCCGAGCCCGATCGCTACGAGCTTGGTCGGCGGGAGCTGTTCTCCTAGAAAGCCAGTGGCGAAAACGAGGACGAAAAGTGGCGAGGTCAGCATGATTGAAGCTGATAGAGACGACGGAATCCAGGTCATGCCACCGAGTTGAAGCGGATAAAGCAGGCCGAAGCCGGAAAGTCCGATGAGAAACACGCGCCACCAGGCCGTGCGCGTGCGCGGGAACTGAATGGGCAGTCTCAGCACAGGTAGCACCAAGATCATGCCGACGATTGCAACCGCAAAACGAAGCGCAGACGCCGTGAATGGTCCCCAGACCGACAGCGTGACCTTCGAGGCCAGGAACGACGTGCCCCAAATCACATTTGCCAGCAGCGCCAGCGCGAACCCGGAACGTGGAAACAGGTACACTCGCATACCGTGTGCGGCTTGAAAGAAACTCCCCTTATTTGAATATTGTCTCTCCATAATACCTCCGAGAGATACTTCTCATCTCGACTGGGTCGATGTATGTAACGAGTGATATAGTAAGTCAATAGGCTGTAATTAAAAAACTTTTGTAACTGTTCAGCCCGTTTGAGTGATTCACTTGCATAATTTATAAACAGG
>CAYILR010000013.1:0-86674 GCA_964364175.1 uncultured Bacteriovoracaceae bacterium | reverse complement strand
GTCAAAAAAATACTTCCTCAAATTTTGACGCGCGACCTCTCCGGGGCACAGGATATTCATTAGGGCGTTTTTATATGCGGTACGTGTACATATACCTTTTGCTTGTCATCAGCTTTACAGGGGCATGCCGACCTGCGATCGATGACAATGCGCCAGATACGGCCACATCATCCACTGCGGTCACCGTGGATGATGGTTCTATCACCACAGCAAAGCTTGCTGATGGAGCCGTAACTCCAGCTAAACTCTCACTGGCTTATCTACCCTTGGCTGGAGGCACGCTCGCGGGCGCGGTGAATATGGGAGGTGCGTCCCTCACCGGGCTTGCAACTCCCAGCAACGCGAGTGATGCCACGACAAAAGCTTATGTAGATGCTCAGGTCTCGGCCGGAGTAGCGGATGGCAGTGTCACTTCGACGAAGATCACTGATGGAACCATTGCTGCCGTCGACATCGCTTCTGATGCTGTGACTACGGCAAAGATTCTAGATGCCAACGTGACTGCTGCAAAGATCGCTAGCAGTACAATTACCTCGGCGAATGTCAGTGCTACGGGGGGAGTTGCCATTTACGCTGTGACAAATCCAATTAAAACGGCCAACTATACTATAGCGACAACTGACGATGTTGTTCTTGCTGATTCGAGCGGCGGTGCTTTTACACTGACGTTACCGACAGCTGTTGGCGTCGGCGGAAAAACTTATAAGATTAAAAAGACGGATACTTCGACAACGGCGGTGACTATTGCAACGACCGGCGGTCAAACCATTGATGGATCAGCCACACACACACTTAAAACACAGTACGAATCACTCCAAGTGGCGTCGGACGGTGCAGACTGGAAGATCGTAGCGAATCACAATCATGCGAACTATGTGGGAGTCGCTATTATTACCGAAGACTTGGCTGCAGGAACGCACTGTGGAACAAGCGTAGCTACGACCTGGACCAAACGAAATCTAACGTCCACAATCTATGATCCGAACAGCATTGTTACCAGTTTAGCTGCAAATGTGTTTACTCTCCCCGCAGGAGTCTATCTGGTTCATTCTTATCAAATGTTTTTCAGCGGCAGCGTTGAGAATCAATTTTATTCAAGAATTAGAAATACTACTGATAACACCACATCAGTTTTAGGTCCTCCTTGTCGAGGTCATATTCCTGGGGGATCCAGTGTTAATTTGACCTGTATGGCAGATGGCGTAATTTCCATTGCAGCTGCTAAAACATTTGAACTGCAATATTATGATCAAAATGCGGTTGCGAATTACGGACTAGGTTATAGCGCTGGGGCTGGCGCTGGTGAAAGCGAACGATGTTCGTACGTCCAGATTCAGAAGCTGCAATAAAACCTAGTTTCACTGCCATTGAGTCAGCCGCATCGCAATCGAAGCGTTCTGGATTCCTTCGAAAGGAAATGACACCTCATCTTTAGGCGTGGCTGCACCCATGGCATAGTACAGCGGAAACCAATGATCCATTGTGGGAACACTCAGCTTGCCTGCACTGGAGTTTAAAAAATCCTTCATCAATGCGGTCGAATCCCGAGCCAGAAGCTTCTGTTTGACCCACTCGTCAAACTCCAGCGCCCAATCGTAAGGTTTCGCGTCGGCTTCCCACTCGATTTTACGGAGATTGTGTACAATATTCCCGCTTGCCAGGATCAGGATCCCTTGATTTCGCAGATCCTGGAGCTGTTCGCCTAGTTGAAAATGAAACTCGGGAGCCCTCTGCATATCCAAACTCAGCTGCACTACGGGAACATCCGCTTGGGGATACATTTTCCTGAGCACGGCCCAAGCTCCATGATCCAAGCCCCACTCCGTGTCGTCGAGTTGTATTTTGGGGGTTCGAACGAGAGTTTGAATTTGCTCTGCGAGCCCTGGGCTCCCAAGCGCAGGGTATTGAACATCAAAAAGTTCTTGAGGAAATCCTCCAAAATCGTGAATCGTCCTGGGTTTGGGCATGTGCGTGACCCAAGTCCCCTGTGTCATCCAATGCGCTGACACGCACAGAATCGCCTTCGGCTTGGGGATCGACTGTCCCAGGCGCCTCAATGCCTCGGTGAAATCATTGTCCTCGATCGCATTCATAGGCGATCCATGACCGACAAATAGAACTGGCATCATAGAGCCTCCTTACAAGACCGCCCGCCTCAACCGCAAAGCATTCGCGATCACCGAAACGGAACTCAGACTCATCGCCGCGCTGGCGATCATGGGACTCATAAGAATTCCAAAAAATGGGTAGAGAATCCCTGCCGCCACCGGAACTCCCAAGAAGTTATACACGAGTGCAAAAAACAAATTCTGGCGAATGTTCCTCATGGTCGCCTGACTGAGCGCACGCGCGCGGGCGATCGTACGCAAATCCCCTTTCACCAGCGTAATCCCTGCGCTCTGCATTGCCACGTCGGTGCCAGTTCCCATAGCGATTCCGACTTGGGCCTGCGCCAATGCGGGGCCATCGTTGACGCCGTCTCCGGCCATGGCCACCGTTCGACCCCGGTTTTGCAAAGATTGAATCACGGCTCGTTTCTGGTCCGGCAGAACTTCTGCGTGAATCTCGGTGATCCCCAGCTGCCGCGCAACAGCTTCTGCTGTTATACGATTGTCCCCGGTCAACATCACAACCCGAATTCCTTCTTTCGTCAGTTTATCGATAGCTTCAAGAGAAGTGGCCTTGATGGGATCCACCACGCCCAAAATTCCAGCTGCTCGTCCATCCACCGAAAGGAAAACCACGGTCTGCCCTTCCACTAAGCCTGGCGTAGCTCTCTTTTGCAAATCATTCGAGTCGAGCCCTAACTCGCCCATCCAAGTCAAATTCCCGAGCGACACTCGCTTGCCATCCACTCGTGCTTCAACCCCTCGCCCCGTTTTTGATTCAAAATCCGTGGACACTGGAATTTTGCTAATACCTCGTTCGCGAGCTCCTTTGAGAATCGCAGAGGCCAGCGGATGCTCGCTGCTTTTTTCAAGTGCTGCAGCGTATTCCAAAACCTGCGCCTCCGTGAATCCCGGCAAAGCTTCCACGTGGACCAGCTTGGGTTTCCCCTCAGTCAAAGTCCCTGTCTTGTCGACCACTAGGGTGTCCACTTTTTGCAATACCTCGAGTGCCTCGGCATTTCTCACCAAAACTCCACGTCGGGCTCCCTCACCTGTCGCGACCATGATTGACATCGGAGTCGCTAGCCCAAGCGCGCAAGGGCATGCGATGATCAAAACTGCGACGGCGTTGACGAGCGCATAGGCCAAGCGTGGTTCTGGCCCAAAAATACTCCACAAAATAAATGTAATCACCGCCGACGCGACCACGGCCGGAACAAAATATCCAGAAATCACATCTGCCAGGCGTTGAATTGGGGCCCGGCTCCGTTGCGCTTCACTGACCATTCGAACAATTTGAGCCAGAAGAGTCTCAGATCCCACACGAGTGGCCTCCATCACAAAACTCCCCGTGCCATTGATTGTCCCTGCAGTCACAGCGGCGCCTCGGGATTTTTCGACGGGAATGGATTCGCCCGTGATCATGGATTCGTCCACAGAGCTTTTTCCGGATACGACTTTTCCATCCACCGGAATGCTCTCACCGGGGCGGACCCTCAAAAAATCTCCCTGCACGATGGAATCAACGCTGACTTCTTCGTCCTTGGCGCCATTCAAACGAATTGCAGTTTTGGGAGCGAGTTTCAAAAGTGCTCGAATGGCGGATCCCGTTTGGCCGCGAGCCTTGAGTTCCAAAACTTGCCCGAGCAATACCAAAGTAACAATGACGGCCGCAGGTTCGAAGTACACACCGACATGTCCCCCATGCATGCGAAACGAATCAGGCAGCAGATCGGGAAAAATCGTTGCGAATACACTGAATAGGTATGAAATGCCCGTCCCCAATCCAATCAGTGTGAACATATTGGGACTGCGATGTACAATCGACTGCCACGCCCGTTCAAAAATCGGAAACCCGCACCAGAAAACCACGGGAGTCGCAAGCAATCCCTGAATCCAGTTGAATCCCATCTCAGACATTGAAATCACGAGCAGAGGCACCGAAAACACGGCGCCTACCCAAAATCGCCGAGTCATGTCGATGAGTTCCGGGTTGGGAACTTCCTCCGCGCTTAAGCTCACCTCCGCCGGTTCGAGCGCCATTCCGCACTTGGGACAGGTCCCAAATCCAACCTGCCTAATCTCGGGATGCATGGGACAAGTGTAAATCGCTTGAGAGTCGTGCGTTTGAGCGGGCCGAACAACGCCGCCCTCTTTTGAAATAAATTTCGCAGGATTGGCCGCGAATTTTTTCAGGCAATGGTCCGAGCAAAAATAATACACCTTGCCCATGTACTCATGAGAGCCTGCGCAATCGTGCGGGTCGACGTCCATCCCGCAAATGGGATCAGAATGCAGCTTGTCCTTCACCAATATTTTTTCCATTGAGCTCCACGGTATAGGAAATGGGCACGGCCTTGCTCAGCATCGCGCTCACTCCACAGAATTTGGTTTGCGAGAGATGAACAGCCTCGAGCACCTTCGAAGCATCCACCTGGCCCGTCAGTTTAAAAAGCAGATGAACCTGGGTGAAAACAGCCGGGTGCACGCCCTCACTCGCAGTGACATCCGCATCGATGTCAAACGAATCCAGGGGCTGTTTGTATTTCTTCATCAGCGCCACTACGTCCATCGCCGTACACCCGCAAATTCCGGCCACCACCAGTTCCTTCGGTGTCATCGCTGAGCCGCTGCCGATCGGGGACTTGGCGTCCATTTCGGCTGAGTTACCAGCTGCTTGAGCGGTGAATTTCATTTTTTCGTTCCAGGTACATTGAAGCTTCATGAGGGTCTCCTTGTGAAATTGCTTTAATTTGTATTTGATTAGCAATTAGCATTCCAACGCCGCGTATACACCCATACCCGGGATTTTTGCCTTTTTGGGGTAAAATTACCGTCCGTTTGAGACGTTTCAACTCACATTTCGCCAAACACGAAATGTGAGCGATGCTCAGCGTGTCAATTCGGCTTACATTTCGCATTTAGCGAAATCCACCACGCGGCCGCTCGAGCTAACATCGGTATAGCCTTTGCTTACTCCTCAGCATGATCAATCTCGTTGCCCGCATCCAGTCGCCCGGAAAACCGTTCACCGATCCCCTGCTCGCTACACAGTTTTGGAGAGACATGCGACGTCGGTTCCCGAATGTCGTTGCATCGGTGCTCATGCACAATCACTTACACCTCCTCTTGCCAGAGGAAGCGGACCTGAACATCGCTCATCGAACACTCAAAAGCCTCACCCGCTCGAGCGCTCTGGACTGGGAACCCATCCCAAATCCTGAAAAAATCCGCGATCCTAAGCACGGTCGTCGTCAAATCCGCTACATCAACCTCAATCCCTGCAGAAATTCACTGTGCAAAGACCCACTGGAATGGCCTTGGTCCACTTATCGCGGGTATTTTGGAGCAATTGCTCGTCCTTGGGTACCTGCCCATGCGCTAGCCAGGGCGTTTGGTTGGAAATCCGTTCAGAATTTTTTGCCCTGGTTTCATGAATACGTTTCGTCCGACAGTACCGTTTGCACCTCAGGCACTCCTGTCTTGAAAACAAACACCCTGTCCGGAAATCAGTCATTTTACCACCATCCTCACCTGGAACGAATTCGAGAAGCAGTCCTAGCCGCCTCCGAGTCCACCAACGAAGACATTTTGCGAGACCGAAGCAAAATCCGAAAAGTCGTCGTCCACCTTGCCAGCGAAACTGGCTGGACCCAGACCGGACTCCTCTCCAGGCAGTTGAAATGCACGCCACGATTCATACAGTATTGCCGTAAAGAATCACCTGACCCGTCTCTGCTCCAGGCTGCACGAGTTTGCCTTGGTGACAGACGAATTCATCCACCTCAACCTATGTTAGATTTCGTCAAACGCGAAATGTAACAGGTATTCGATGCGTTAACTCGGCTTACATTTCGCATTTGGCGAAATCCAAGCCCACTTGCCAAACGGGGCATGCGTGTGATGGATATAATCCATGAATAAAAAGGAAATCTCCGAGCTGGGGTACTATCAAGGCGAACACGCTATTCCGGGCATTCGGTTTAAATACGCGGCTAAGGATCTGGGCGTAACCGCCTGGGGCATGAATGTTTTGGAAATCGACGCGGGTTGCACCGCCTATCCCGAGCATGACCATGTTAAAGATGAGCAGGAAGAAGTCTATGTCGTATTGAAGGGCGATGGAGTCCTACAGTCAGGCAATGAGAAAATAGAACTCAAACCCGGTACGATGGTGCGGGTCGGGCCAACCGAGAAACGCAAACTCCTCCCCGGCTCAAACGGAATTACCGTGCTTGCGCTGGGAGCAACCCCCGGAAAAGCCTACCAACCCCGAAGCTAACGAAAAGGATTTTTTATGCCAACCGACACCTGCCCATGCGGATCCACACAGACTTATGCCGAGTGCTGCGGCCCATTCCTCAGCAACAAAGCCCTGCCAGAAACCGCGGAGAAACTCATGCGGTCGCGCTATACGGCCTTTACTCGCGCCGACATGGATTACCTGAAAAAGACACTCGCACCCGAATCCCAGAGCGACTACGACTCCGCAAGTGCCAAAGAGTGGGCAGAGAAGTCCATCTGGAAAGGCCTGCAAATCAATTCTACCGAGAAAGGCACCGCTTCCGACAAACGTGGCATTGTTGAATTTACGGCTGTCTACGAAATGGACGGCAAAGCCACCGAGCACCACGAGGTCTCGCAGTTTCGCAAGAACGACGCCGGCCAATGGCTATTCGTCGATGGCGAGTTCCACACCCACGCCGAGGGCGAAGGCCACCCAGCTCACCAAAAAATCGAACCCATCGTCCGCAGCGAACCCAAAACCGGGCGCAATGATCCGTGCACTTGCGGCAGCGGGAAAAAATACAAAAAATGCTGTGAATTGAAATCGGGCTGAAAAATCTCGGAAGTGATTTTGCGATGTCCAAAAAACACAAATTCTCCATTACCGAGGCACGACGAATTGCACTCACTGCCCAGGGACTGACGGAGGAATTTCCTTTCGGGAAGGGGCTGAAAGGCACACTCAAAACCATTGAGCACCTGGGCTACATCCAAATCGACACAATCTCAGTAGTCGAACGCGCGCATCATCATGTGCTTTGGTCCCGAGTACCGGATTACACCCCTTCCCTACTTCACGATCTCCAACAAAAAAAGCTAGTATTTGAATATTGGAGCCATGCTGCCGCTTATCTTCCCACGCGTGACTACCGATTCAGCCTGCCTCGAAAACTTGCCTTCGCCTCCGGACAGCGTCACTGGTTTGCCCGCAACCGGCGGATCATGAAATACGTTTTAGATAAAATCACTGTCGAAGGCCCTCTGATGTCCAAAGATTTCGATGCGGCTCACGATCGCAAGTCGGGGCCTTGGTTTGATTGGAAGCCTTCAAAAATAGCTCTCGAGCAACTGTTCATGGAAGGTACCCTCATGGTACGTGAGCGCCGAGGATTCCAGAAGGTCTATGATCTCAAAGATCGTGTTTTACCTACTTCCGTGGATCAGACTCCACCCACTCAGGATGAATATGCCCGTTATCTCATCGAAACTGCCTTGAGATCGCATGGAATCGTCACTGAACTTGAAATCCGGTACCTGAGAAAGGGAATTCAAATTCAAATCAGAAAAGTACTCAAAGAAATGGCCGCTAGTGGTGAAATTTGTGAAGCGGTTGTCGAAGGAATCGAAGATCAGAAATTTTATGTTTTTAGTAAAAATATAGAATCCTCAAGCCAAGCCAGAAATATAAAAAAAAACATCCACATCCTCTCACCTTTTGACAATTTAATCATCCAACGAAAACGCCTTAAGTCTCTTTTCGAATTCGACTATCTGATCGAATGCTACGTCCCGGATAAAAAGCGAAAGTACGGCTATTTCTGTCTTCCTCTGCTTTACGGCGATAAACTCATAGGCAGGCTGGATGCGAAAGCCGATCGCAAAAAAAAGACATTGATCATTCAAAGCATGAATTTTGAGCCTACATTCAAACCTACCTCTTTATTCAAGTCTGTGATGCAAAGCGAGTTGAAAAAATTTTCCAGATTCAATGGTTGTGAATTACTTAAAACCTGAAACACCTTTTTTATCACAAAGATTTCGATAGTACTGATAAAGCGCTTTTTGAATTTGATCCATCTCGTCTTCACCCGTTAAAAAAACATCCACGTCTCGGACTTTCTCACTCGCGACTCTTGTGAATTTCTTGGCGATGAATTTTCCATTTTTGTAGGTCAAAGTCTCGATTCCACCCTCCGCTGCTTGAGGACTATTGGGATCGTAGGTCTCAAAAATGTACTCATCTGCGGTTCCCACAACTGGAATGATCTGAGTAACCAACATCACATGAAGATCACCAGGTCCGACTCGACGAATCACCATCGGTACCCGACCCTGCGAAAGGTCGCGCCGAATTTTCTGAAATTTAGCTTCGTTCTCTTGCTTGATTTCATTTGAAGTAAACACGTACTTGAGATTTTTCAAGCTGAAGAAATTTTCGATCTGAGTGACTGCCAAGATGTCCCTTGTCTCTTGATCGAAGGTTGCCCAACCTCGCCTTCTTTTTCTCAACGAGTCGCTGGGAGCCCGCGTCTCTCTGACTTCCCGCACAGACCAATCGGTTGAGCTCCCATCTAGAATAGTGCTCCAATCCATGAAACTCAGGTCTTCGAAGCTCTGCGACCCTGAAACCCCAAAACGGGTGAAATAAAAAAACCTTCGCTGAGCAACCGACTGCGCCCAGCAACTTCCAAAAGGCCAGAGTTGAGTTTCCGTGTCCTTCCCATTCACTACTGGAAGATGCCTCGTCCAGCTAAACGCATCGGGCTGAACCTTCAGCAAAACACTCTCGAGTGTCAAAGTAGAACAATCCAAATTTTTCACCAGCGAATCGCTGATCACCTGAGGGGCAGTAAAAGCAGGGCCTGGCTCTTTTTGGCAGGTTTCGACCCGCGGCTCAGCCAAAAGCCAAGTGCTGTTAATAATTTGACACCCGATCGTGCCACAAAGAATAATAGAAAACGCTCTCCCAGCTTTCATGAAAAGACAAACCTCAGAAAGCTAGTCGGATCAATCTGATGCGTTACTAAACTGTTTTTTTTTGATAAAACCAGTTTCACAGTGAGCCAATCCTCTGCACTTTCAAAATTTTTCAAAAAGCACGACTCGCCCCTGATTTTAGGGCCAGATGTGACCGTTTATTCGGTAGAATTCGACCCGTCCCGAGAATCTGACCTGAATTGGGAAAAACTAACTGATGAAGTCATGACTCCCAAGGCCGTCCTTAAAAGAAGGCAAGAGTTTGTGGCAGGTCGATACTGCGCGTTCGAGGCAATCGGCGGGGATCAAGAATTTAATATTAAACAAATTGAGATGAATGAAGACCGCAGCCCCCGATGGCCAGATCCGTGGGTGGGCTCGATCACCCATTGTCACGGATTTGCCTCGGCGGCTGTAGCCAGAAAATCCCAATATCAATCTTTGGGAATCGACACCGAAGTCATCATGACTGACGATGGTGCGAAGCGTGTCGAAAAACAGATCCTACTTGAAGCGGAGTCAGTTTTGTGGAGAGAGCACTTTCAACAAAATTTTAGGTTTAACGAATTTGTAACTCTGATTTTCTCCGCCAAAGAAGCTTTGTACAAATGCCTCAACCCACTTGTTGGCAAGTACTTTGGCTTTCACGAAGCGCAGGTTCTGGAAGTGGACCTCAATTCCGAAAAGATCAAATTTGAGCTTTTGACCGACTTGTCGATCGATTTTCGTCGTGCTCAGCTCCTCACTGGGCATTTTTCCATCGACCCGTCACGAATCCACACCGGGTTTACGATCAATTAAGGAGGCCCCATGGTGCAGAAAATATCCCGAGTAGTATTCCCGGCTTTAGCATTGCTAACTCTCACTCCATTCATCAGTGCGCCCCTGGCTCTGACCCTGGGAATCCTCGTTTCTGCTCTGTTGGGAAATCCCTATTCCAAAAAAACCAAAGCGTGGGTCACACCACTGCTCCAAATCTCAGTCGTGGGATTGGGAGCAGGAATGGACCTCAACAGTGTCCTACGTGTCGGTGCGCACGGCGTGATTTACACGGCTGTTGGAATTGGCATGACACTCGTCCTAGGAAACCAGATTTTGCGAAAGATTTTTTCGACCGAGCCAGACGCCTCGCTTTTGATTTCAGTGGGAACAGCGATTTGCGGCGGCAGCGCCATAGCAGCGATGAGCGGCGCAATCCGCGCCAAAGAGCGGGACGTCACCGTGGCTCTCGCGATTGTTTTCATTCTCAACTCAGTCGCTCTATTGATTTTTCCCACGATTGGCCACTTTTTTAACCTCACTCAAACCCAATTCGGACTTTGGAGCGCCTTAGCAATCCACGATACCAGCTCCGTGGTGGGAGCATCCCTCCAATACGGCGCTCAGGCTCTGGAAACCGCCACCACCGTGAAACTCGCCCGAGCCCTGTGGATCGTCCCACTCACACTGGCAGCCGGCGCAGGCTGGATTGGCGAGAAGAAAAATGAAACTACTGCAGCAAAAATCAAGAAACCCTGGTTCATCCTGGGCTTCCTTATCTGCGCAGCCCTGGCAACCTGGATTCCTGACGTTCAACCTTACAGTGCAGGAATTTATTCCATATCCAAGAAGCTCCTCGTGCTGACACTTTTTCTGATCGGCTCCCACCTCTCGATCCAATCCATCCGCGAAGTGGGCCCTCGGCCATTCTTACTGGGCGTAACACTTTGGATTACCGTCTCGATCGCCACCCTAGGCGCAATTCTCGCTGGCTGGATCAGTTAGTATTTCAGTGAATCGCACTAAAATTTCGCTAGAGGGCTGTTTTCGACGACGGGAAAGTAAACATAAGACCGCTTGCGAACTTCATTCCGCAGCTCAATCTGCATCTTGCGCTGGATTTTCCGACTCAGCCTCGTCATCAGCTCACGATCATCCGCCTGCTCAGGGGTGTACTGACTCAAATCAATCGGCTCCAAAAATTTGATTCTCCACTTCGCAGGAAGTGGAACAAAATTCGCTGGTATCGGAATTCTCAAACCTTTGACGTATTTATTGAGATCGATATTCCCAAGATTAATATTACTCTCCTCAGCACCAATCACCAGACAAGGAATCACCGGAGCTTGCGCCAAAACTGCCATTCGCATGAATCCAGTGTGGAATTTCTGGAGATGATATCGCTGAGCTGTTGATTTAAAATTCCCCGCTTCACCTTCCGGGAAAATCAGGACCATTCCCTTTTTTTGGAGAAGTCGGACCGCATTGTCCACAGACGCTTCTTCAAGCCCAAATGCCTTCGAAACTTTTTTCAGCAACTTGAAAGATTCAAAATAAGCCCGATGAGCCAGGATTTTTGGGATTCGAGACATCTCATGATGAATCATGTGGCAGATCATCACGGCATCCGCACCCACGAACCCGGAGTGATTGGCGATCAGCAAGACCTTCCCTTTTTGAGGGATGTGTTCCATCCCTTCGAGCTCCACCCGAAAATACTTCCGAATCCCCTCGGCCATTTGTTCCAAAATGGCTTCCGTTTTCTTAGAATGAATCAGTCGACTGACAGAAAGATGCATTTTTACTTTTCCACCTTCACTATTTTTCCCAATTCACTTGCAGATTGCCTACTCTGACGCTGTAGCGTCGGCCTTGCTCAACTGTCAAGAGAGCGCTCAGAGTTTTTTCCGATTTTCGCTCATCCTCAGTCTGAAATACCTTCTCATAAACCGAGCGGGATTCAAACGATGTCTGATAAAGCTGCAGTTCAACCGCGAGCTCAATTTTCAGAGGATCTGCGATCGGCGCATCGATAAAGAGGTATTTCTCGATTTCCTTGTTCTGAGGAGCCACTCGGAACACCAGGCTTCCTGCTTCTTTTCCAGTACAAATCACTTGCAGAAGAGCCGCCTCTCCCAAGTCTCGGCCCATCCAGTTTCGGGCGCTTTCGTCCATCACAGGCTTGTCATCGACAATCGCCGTGCAATTCTGGACTTCTTTTCCAGTAGATACATCCGTCACGCGCGCGCTCACTTTGCCAAACTCCATCGGTGCCCAGAACTCCGAAATCGCCTCGAAATGCACCCATTCGGAATGCTCGATTTTTCCTTCGAGCTCTGCCAAGCGCCGCTGGTAGGCTTTGATTCGCGCGTTGATGATCGCTACGCCGAGTTGATAATCGTCCCGCGAGTTCAACATGATCGTTTTTTTAAGTTCCTGGTTTTTGATAATCAAGACTGGCAAGGTTTTCATCAAATTGGATGCATAGGGCGCCCAATAAGAAATTCCGCCCAAAACACTCCCGATAGCCTTCAATGCCAACACACCCACGCGAGTAATAAAGAACGGAGTCTCCTCATCCGCCCTATCGGCTGCGCCAAACATATCGTGCAGGTTTTGTAAGGTCGCTTGATTCGTTTCAATTTTTTGAAGCAATTGCTCAATGTCTAAGGCTGTGAATTCCTTGAGCGGACGATCCACCTGCAGCGTTTTTGTCTTAGCTAAAGCTTTGAAGCCTTCTTTTTCCAAAGCTTCACGCTGCGCAACCGCTAGTGAAGGATAGTCCATTCCACTTCGGGTCATGCCCATGGTGATCCCCTGAATTCCCCAACCCGAAAGTCGATTTTCAAGAGCCACGTACTCAGTCGTCGCATCCATCCAGAAAGCAAAATCTTTTAGATGATAAGGCATGAGATATTTATCCAGGATTTTCTTCATCCGTGGGCTGGCTTTTTGGTAAGCCTCCGTGGGAACTTCGAGAGTTCCGATGAGCTTTTTTGGAGTTCCGTCTTTTCCCGGATCCACACGCTTCAAGTGATACCATTCTTCCACAGTGTGAAGAGTGAGATCGATGGATTCGCCCATGTGAGAAATTCTCAAAGTCGCAGGCGTACAGCTCAAGCTCATACCGAGGAGCTCGACCTTCACAGGAATTCTTTTCTTTTTATCCGACATCCATCCGCTGTAGTTGATGTCTTTTGATGGAGCGTCGACTGCAGGAGCAGTACTATTGATATACTCAGTCGATAGAACTTTGGCTGGATCGATTTGCAAATCAGCCACTTCTTTGAAGCTCCACTCGTTGATCATCTCGCGCTCGCGAGAGTCGGGCTTTTGATTAAAAATCTTCTTGTAGTAATATCCTTTTTTACCTTCTGCATTGAATCCTGCAACTCGCAGTTCACGACCTGGGTTCCCTAGGCCAGTGATGAGAATCGAGAGCTGGCTGGTGATTTGAGCTTTTCCAGTCAAAGGAATTGAAGCGTGCTGCAACCACTCTTCGCTCGGAATCGTGATCAGGCTCTTCTTCTTGTTGCTTTGATCATAAGTATACTCAAAGAACATAATATCACTGCCGTTGGTATCAAAGTCAGCCATCCGAGTGAATATTTCGCCTTTTTTGTTAATGACAAACATCGTGGATCCAGCAACATCAAATCCTTCGCCAATCACCGTGCTTCTACGAGGACCACAGAGCGTGTGGCTGAAATCCGCAGGCAATCCCGAATCAGCAAAATGCACATCGGTTCCATCTGCTGCAAGATGGTAGTACGAAGACAATCCGCCTCCGCCCCAAATCATTTTTCCGTTCGCGTCTTCGAAATAATCCATCAAAAGACCGCGACGCCCAATACCCCAACCTCGGTTTTTCTGAATTCGATCTTCTCGAACGTAAGGTTCACCTAGCGGCCAACCGAAAACATCTTGCCAAACCGTGGGTTCGCCCGGAAAAAACGGATTTGGCAACCAGCGGATGAAGTAATAGCGGCCAGTATCCGAGAGAACCATCAACTCGTCGGAGTCGGCGTTCATCTCGACGATTTTTTTGGGTTGAGCGAAACCTTCTTTCTCAGGATTTGCTGGAAGTCCGGTCCCGAAAAGCTGCCAGCCCGGAGCGAAACCTTCGGTTTCCTTGCGCTGTTCAATGGGTTTTACCCAGATTTTTCCGGCCTCATCGAGGGCGAAAAAGAAGAGCATGTTGAATGTTTGCTGGTGGGTCTTGATGTAAATCGCTTCGGGGAATTTTCCTGCAGGAGCGAGAATGGGTTTTTGCGTCTGAGGTTTACATCCCATCATCCCTGCCGATACTCCGATCAGCACAAACAAGCTTAGAGCTGCAGCCAAATTCCGTCGTAATAATAGGGTTTTCACGTGACGAAATATAATATTGAGGGACCTAGAAAGCAAGCGTTTTAGTCCACTTTTAATGTTTATAAACTAATATTGTTTAAAAGATTAGCTAAAATTCCAGTTAGATTCGCCGAAGCCAGGGACAGATTCTTCAAAAACTGATCTTGAGCAGGCTCGGGGTGATCCACAAAGTCCGTTACTGATTTCAGAGCCAGAAATGGGGTCTTTTTGAGTTGGCAAACCCAAGCAATGGCGGCGGCCTCCATTTCCTTGAGGTCAGCCTTTTGCTCTTCGAGTTTTTCAGCATCTCGCGGACTCAACTCCAAAGAACTCCCCGTGGAAACCACGCCAGTTCTAACACCCAGTTCACGAGCCAGGTGTTTGGCTTCCCAAACTCCAAAACGTCCCTCACCCTGTTCCATAAATCCGGGGATCGGCACACGACGATCATGGAAAAATACATGTTCTTGAACCAGCATCACTTCGCCGATCTTGGCGCCTCGCCTCTCGAATCCGCCCGCGGTCCCCGCGTTGAGAACCAAGTCGGGCTTGAAATGATGGAGCATCAAGTAGGCAGTCAGCGTCGCAGCTTCGCAACCAATCAAGTCTACCCCGTGGTGAGTGTCCACACCATTGACGGCCAGAACCACTTCAATCCCCGAGTTCAAACGCGTCTGATAGAACTGCGCTGGCAAACTCGGATCCGGGGACGGAATGGGCGAAAACTCCATTTCCTCGATAATCCCTTGAGCCTCTGCCTGCATGGCAATGATCAGCCCGATTCGTTTTTTCATAATTTCTAGCTAAATTCGCTCAATCACCGTCGCGACAGCTTGCCCGCCACCAATACAAAGCGTGATCATTGCGGTAGAGAGATTGCGACGTTCGAGTTCATCCAAAGCCGTGCCAAAAAGGATCGCGCCGGAGGCTCCCAATGGATGCCCCATGGCAATCGCCCCCCCGTTCACATTGACTTTTGCTGCGTCCAGACCCAATTCCCGCATCACTTGCAATGGAACCACGGCAAAGGCTTCATTAATTTCCCAAAGATCGATGTTTCCCACATTCATGCCAGCCTTTTTCAGGGCTTTTCGGCATGCGGGAGCAGGACCCGTCAGCATGATGACCGGTTCAGCGCCCATGGTCGCCACGGCACGGATTCGGCCGCGAGGTTTCAGGCCGTGGGATTTTGCATAAGATTCAGATGCCAGCATCGCCACGCCTGCTCCATCCGAAATCGCACTGGAGTTTCCGGCGGTGTGAATGTGTTGAATGGTTCCCGCCTGCGGATATTTTTTGAGAGCAATTTGATCCAGCGTTTCGCCATTCGGACCCGCAGCGTGCGCGCCCATTTCGACGAACGAAGCTTTCAACCCAGCCAGACCTTCAAGAGTAGTCTCCGGACGAACGCACTCGTCTTTTTCAAGAACCACTTTTCCGGTCGCAGGATCGACGACGGAGAACAAGCTCTTATTAAATCGACCTTCGGCCTGTGCCTGCGCTGCACGTTGATGAGATCGGAGTGCGTACTGATCGACGTCAGTTCGAGAATATTTATCGAGAGTCGCGATCAAGTCCGCGCTGATTCCCTGAGGAACTTGGAAGATTTTCTCTCTGAGCTTGAGATTGTTGCCATCGATTCCACCGCCGTCGCAACCGAGGCCGTGTTTGGACATATTCTCAACGCCGCCTGCAACCACCAGGTCCTGAGCGCCCGACATCACACCCATCGCAGCAAACTGAATTGCCTGAAGTCCCGATCCACAAAAACGATTGAGCGTCACAGCCGTCACATGATCTGGCCATCCGGCAGACATGACGGAATTTTTGGAAATATTCGCTCCCTGTTCATTGACCTGAGCCACGCATCCGACGATTACATCATCCACATCACCCGGATTTGCACCCGTGCGCTGAATGAGTTGCTGAAGGGTCTGCGCCAGCAGCTCCTGCGGATGAATTTGCCCCAGGGCACCCTTCCCCAAGCGACCACGACCACGAGGAGTTCTGACAGCGTCAATGATGTATGCAATTTGGCTCATAATTTTTCCACCTTTGGTTAGGATGTGTCGTCAGTTAAACTCCGTAATGAGGGTACTGAGACAAGTCCATAGTGAGGCGTGCTCGGGGATTTCGCTCAGTACGCCAGCCTACTTCGAGGATGGCTCCTTCGCTCACCCCTACGCGCGCCTCACTATGGACTTGTCTCAGTACCCTCATTACGGAGTTTAACTGACGACACATCCTATTGATAACTTATCCCGAGATTTTTTTCTCTGATTTTTTTGAGATTTTTTGAGGCTGCGAGAGTGCAGCTCCCTCATCTTGACTTCAACACGTTGAAATATTTCGATTCACACATGAATTAATTCATTTATTTTTAATAAAATACCATTGCCCCTGCATAATTTTAAGCATACCGTTAATTTAACTTTCAAAAATAACAGGTACAAAAAATGTCGATCAAGAAATCCTCATCCAAACCCAAGCAACTCGAATTATTTCCCGTGCCCGAACTCGAACACGGAGGCTCGACACGCCCAAAAAAGAGAAAGACTCTGCGTCCACTCGACCCCAAACGTTCGGTTCATCTTGTCATGCGAGCGACTCAAGCCCAGGGGCCGTGGTCCATGCTCAAACCCGCATCGCAGCTCTATATTCGTCACCTACTCACTCGGCTTTCGAGGCGTTACGGAATCCGCGTGTACAAATTCGCCAATGTTGGCAATCACCTGCATCTTTTGATCAAGGCTCCCAGCCGAAAAGCCTTTCAAGCCTTCCTCAGACACTTTGCGGGCTCCATTGCTCTGAGAATCACCCGTGCGGTCAAGGGCAACGGTCTGAAGAAGCGTTTCTGGGACGCTCTCGCCTACACGCGTGTGGTGAACTGGGGTCGGGAGTTTCGAGCGGTCAGCAATTATCTGGTGCTGAATCTTTTTGAGTCGGTTGGGCTATTGAACAGAAAACAAGAACCAACCAACCGAGTCAGAGGCATTCTAGTCATGGCGACTTAGTTGAATTCCCCGTCATTAAACATTCAATAAAGTCACTTGACTAGGAACCCAGTGGATCTACTCTAGCCCCTATGGAGGATGAGCTCATGGACTCAAAGAAAACCTATTCAGCTTTTTTCATTGCGGGAATCATTCTAGCGAAAGCACTAACCTCAGCCACCTGGACTCACGCAGCCGAAGATCCCTGCGCCAACGAAGAAACCTATCCTCTCATCAACAAGGCTGATCTCCAAAAAGCAGCCGAGTCAAAATCCGCATTCATCGTCGACGTCAACAGTGACTCCAGTTACAAAAAAGCCCACGTCCCGGGCGCCATCCACTACGGCAGCCACAAAAACGACTTCGCCAAGCTCCTCCCCGCCGACAAGAACAAACTGATCGTCTCTTACTGTGGCGGCCCGCAATGCTCTGCCTGGAAAAAAGCCGCCGAAGAGGCCTGCAAACAGGGATACAAGAACATCCGCCACTTCAAAGAAGGCATCAGCGGCTGGACTAAGAGCTAGGTACAACATCGTCCGACTCATCCCTGCCTCATCGGAGTCCAGGACTTTGTCCAGACTTTTTTATTTCAAGTCCATATTTGTTTTGACTATCCTTTGTTAGTTTAATAAATACCGGTTCATGAAAATACGAACCCTCAGTCTTCTTACTATCGTGCTCTCTTTTTCGATCAACAGCAGCCTCCACGCCGAAGGCGGCGGAGCCGTCACCAGTGACGGTTATCCCAGCAAGGACGTTCAATACGTAGAACTTCGGGAAATCCCCAACCGCGAGAAAATCCAAGCTCTCCTCGCTCCACTAGCGGCAGACTTCCCGACTCTTACTTTTCACCTGATTCAGGCGATTGATTTGTTCCCGAATAGCGAAAACAGGACTCAGCTCGGAGTTTTGAGCCCTGATTTCAAAATTTACCAAGTCAAGGCAAAGCATCCTTATAAATATTCGAGCTTTATTTATGAAGATGACTCTTCTTGGAAAGAAACCGCCTACCCACAAAAAGCGAGGATATTCCTCTATCAAGATTACGACGCACTCCCCCTGCAAACTCAAGATCAGTCTCCTTCTCAAGTTCGAGCCATTTTGCATGAACTGACTCATATTCTCATCACTCACCATGATGAAGAGCTGACCCTGGAAATCGCTGATCTGATTTCTGATTTGGCTTTGCAGATCGGAAACAAAAACCAGATTAAATCCCGACTTGCCACGCTCCTCGCAGACTTCAATCGGGTGACTTTCTCCTACATGAAGGTACGCGAAGACCTCGAAAAGGACATTTCCGCGATGTCCGAATCCGTCCTGAAGACTTATCTCCAAGCGATCCACATCCAGCATATCTGCGACGATTTTACGGAAAGCACTCCCATCGATTTCTTCGGCAATCTCAGATCTTTTCCGATCGCACCCCGGTCATTTGTCTCAAAAATCGATCAAGATCATCAATTTTTCAGATTTTATCGTAACTACTGCTTCTCAAAAACCCCTGAAGGCCGCACTTTCATCGATGCGCTCCCTCGCGGGTTCGTCACCTATTCAGAAATTTTTCCAAAATTTTGGAGCTATTTGACTCAATCCACACTTCCGCTGGAAATTGAAGTGACCACTGAACGCAGCTCCCATGTCTATCGCAACAGCGAAAACGAGAGACGGACACACCCACTTCGTCCCACTCTAAAACTTCGATCCTATTGCAGCGCCGTAGGTCCGAGTGGATTCTCGCTTCCTCTCATTTCGTTCAACCCCATGAAACCGGGAATCATTCCTGTAGGGAACATTCCCGGAGTTGCATCCGTCTACAAGAAGTGGGAGCGCGTCGCTCGACAAAACCTATCCAACCAAGAAAACCTGGAAATGAGTCCAGACCAGGAAAGTTATGGCGTTCGAATCTCAGATGACATCTTGGCGTTTGCAATGCAACAGCTGGTTGCGGCAAACCGATCGGACATCCGCGTCTCTTACAGACAGGGAGCTATTCAGAAAATGGATTTTCTTTTCTACCAAACCGATTTCATTGGTTCACGAATCCTTTGGGCAGATCGGCCCGATGCACTCGCTATTAAGGAAATGACCAGGAATCCATTTAACAACGAATCTTTGCGTTACTTTTCGGACAACGTGGTTCATTTCAGGGCTCATACGAGAAGATCGATCCAGGAATATTTGACGGGAAGCTATCCTGCTTCCGAGTTTGGATTGAGTCCTTCGTCTGTCAAACAAAGCTTTGGCTACAGCAGGAACGGCCTCTACCTCTACGTCGGCCTCAAATAAGGACAGCCCCTATGACTATCTCCGTATTTGATTACACCGACTACCGCGAGTACTTGCGAGACTACCTGGAATGGAAGCGCTCCTCCAAAAAAGGATTCACCGTCCGCCAGTTCTGCCTCAAAGCGAAGATCAACACCGACAATTACTTGCTCAGGGTTTTGCGCCGCCAGCGCAATCTGGGTCCCAAAATGACCGGACGGTTCGCTAAGGCTCTCGCACTGAATCCGCAGGAGAGCCGTTATTTTCACATCATGACTGAATATCAAAACTCCACTCAGCCGTCGGAGAAAACCCAGTTCTATCGTCAAATGGAAACATTGCTGAAAGCCCGCAAGCAATCCATGTCCCCTGTCGTCGACAATTCCATTTTTACCCACTGGTACATTGCCGCAATCTGGGAACTCGCGAGTTGCAAGAATGCAGACCTCAGCCCCAAAGGAATCGCAAAAGCGCTCCAGGGCAAAATCTCCGTGCAACAAGCCAAAGAATCACTTGAATTCCTTGCTCAACGGAACTTACTCATCCGAGAAGATTCCTCCAAACGCTACGTCCAAAAACCCATCTACCTCACCACAACCGAGGGGATTCGAGACTCTGTCATCCAACTCAATCACCGCGAAACCCTCAAAATGGCCGAAGAATCACTCAATCTTCCACTGGCCGAGCGTGGATTTTATGGACTGACGATCGCTTTGCCGAGCTCTCAGATTCCAGAGCTGAAAGCAAAGCTCTCGGAATGGGTCAACCAACTCCGCACTGAATATGCCAATCAGGACCAAGCCGACCGAGTCTATCGCGTCGGATTGCACTGCTACCCGCTGGCTAAGACCGAAGAAGGATAGGTGGAGTTAAACACTAGTCACCACTTTGAATCAACATGAGGGTAATCGAGAATTTTTCGATCAGCTGTCAACAAGACAGCCTGATGAAGCCTTGATGTTGACACCAAAATTCGATCTACCGGATCTTTATGAAACTCTCCGGGCAAACAATAGGCTTCCTCAATAATGGGTAAATCAACTGGAATGAGCTCCCATTGATTTTGCTCCACATACTTCCTAAACCAGATTTTCCAATGCTGGTTTAAAGTGATTTTTTTTCGATCCACCAGACATGCTATCTCTGCACAACTCATGGGGGAAACAAGAATTTCACTCGACTTGTCTTGTAAAGCTAACTTCGCAGCTTTGGATAACTCATCTGGCTCTGCAATTGCCCAAATCAAAGAACAGGTATCCAGTAAAAATTTCATTTTAACATTTCCCAATCGTCATCCATCGCCGGGCGAGTCAAATCAGTCTTAATTTTTACAGTCCCTTTTCCAATGCCCAATTGAGTTGCGTTCTTTTTCACAGCCTTCATGGGAATAATTCTGGCAACAGGAACATTCCTTTTTTGAATCTGGATTTCTTCACCGTTCTCAACTTCTGAAATTAATTCACTCAGATGACTTCGCAGGTCCGCAATGTTAGCCTTCTTCATGACTATATAATATCACATATACTTGTACATATAAATAGCTAAATAGATGCTACATAAGGAATTCGAATGTTAATGAATAATCTCAAAAATTTTTCAGAAAAACCCGATAAAACGATGAGTGGAAAAATTGCCGATACTCCTTATTTTGCTCGTGAACCCAGCATGGGCCGAAAATCCTGACGAGGACCCTTTTCTCGACATCAATACATGGGTCAATAACGCTACACCTTCAGAAAATAACAGCTGCTTCGCTTATCCTAGGGGAAACGCCAGCGTTTGCGATTTTAAAGGTCCTCGAGGAGATCTCAAACTAGTTCCAAAAGACTGGGGACTCACGATGACCGGCGCGGACCTCATGAGAGACGATCCAGTAGTCAAAAATCTGTCTTACGGTACTTCTCTTGGCATTGTAGACAGCGGCCTGAGATTGAGAGGAAATCCAAAAGCCGGTGAAAAACTCGCTCAGGGGTCTCCAGAAATTGACGGAGGCGTATTTCACGGGACTCATGTTGCGGGAATCGCGACCTCACAATCCCACGGAGTCAACCCCTACTTACCCCTCAAAGCTTTTCCGGTAAAACTGAACCCTTTCGGAGGCGCAAAATCAGAAGACCTCATGAACAGCCTGGATCAAGCCATCAATGACCCCTCGGTCAAGGTCATCAATCTTTCCTGGTCATTTTACGAAAATCCTCAATTGGTCGACTTGGTCGATCAAGGTATTAAAAAAGGAAAATGGTTTGTCTATGCAGCTGGCAACGAAGACACTGTTTCAAACATCGGGACTACAGGGCACGACCATTTTTTAAATAGATCTAGTTTTTTTAAAACAGGTGCATCTTCCTATTTTGGAAGCCCCGCTGCTTTCTCAAATACTGGGCCAGATGTCACTGTTTATGCACCCGGATCACATATTGATTCTCTGGATGGGCGGCACAACTCTAATCTCATTGCCGCACGCAGCTCGGTCCCGATGGACGGTACCAGCATGGCTTCGCCTCACTTTGCAGCAGTGCTTGCAACTTTGGCAAATCTTCAGCCTCAGCTCGACTCAGAAACCATCAAGTACCTCGTTCAGTCCACAGCAATGAATACAGGAACCCATGCCAGGCCGTTTTTATTTTTGAATGCTTATCTTGCTTTCAAAACCCTGCAAGGCGCCAATGCCTGCCTGAAGACCAAAACTCTCGCCAGAACATGCATCGATCAAAGCAGAAAAAAACAACTACAGTCCGCCGTCCTTCCTAAAAAACCAGTTCCATCGACTTGCAGTGCTTTGAAAGATTATTACTCTTCGCTTCGCAAAGCCTATTTCCTCAGTCAAGGCGGCTCACTGGCAAAAAATGCATTAAAAGAGCTTTTTGCCAGCGAAGTTAAACCGATTGCAGAAAAATTTATGTTTTTGGGGAATGATCACAGCGAACGCAAAAAACTTTTATCCAAAAAAACACTCCCTGGAATCTACAGTCGAGAAGCTAATCGGGCAATGGATTTTTCCGACGGGAAACTTGACTTCGATCAAGTCAATCGCAAATTTGATTCGACCCAACACCGTCCTTATACCCTTGAAGACTGGTTAGCCAATAAGCCGAGGGCGACCGACAAGCATCCTCTTGAGCTTCTGCTCCCCACACCGGAGAATTTTGAAAAATTTTTGGATTTTTGTAAAAGCCAGTTTTATTCTACCGATAACAAAGCACCCTGTTTAACTTTTGTGGGAGGAGCCCCAAGGCGTTTTAAAGAAAAACTTTTGTCACACCTAAGCAGCCTTGATCCACCACTCAAAAACATTGATATGCTGGATTCACTAAATTTTCAGTACGACCCTGCATTCAACGATGCTTATCAGCAGGTTT
Source organism: uncultured Bacteriovoracaceae bacterium (assembly GCA_964364175.1). Taxonomy (GTDB): domain Bacteria; phylum Bdellovibrionota; class UBA1018; order UBA1018; family UBA1018; genus CAYILR01. Next base: position 63,853 of record CAYILR010000013.1, on the reverse strand, counting down.
TCAATAAAACGGTTCAATATTGCATCGAAAAAATAAAGTGTGATCTCCGAGGATTGGAAAATTTGTATAAAAGCAAATTCATCACTCTTGAAGGAAAGCAGAAGCTTAGTCATTTGATGCTTGAGCGCCTCAAGTCTGGAGAAAAAATTCCTGATTATTTCCGCCCAGATCAGTTTGAGAGAGCAGACATACAGGAGTCCTATATCAAACTTTGGAAAATCAGAAGTGACCTCTCTCAGGAAGAGAGCAAGAGCGAAATCAAGAAACATGCATTTGAACTCAAAGAGGCATTGATGCAGTCGACTCATGAGGGGAAAAACTCAGTTCTGGAACGGGGAATCTATGAGAAAGGAGGCGAAACCGCACATGCGAAAGAGTCTAAAGCTGCAACGCTTTTAAGGTACCTTTCGCTTCTAGCCGAGGCAGGCCAACGTCCCCCTGAATTGATGAATGCAATCGAAGATGCGGTGGATAAATACAGTGATATCAACGACTATTTTACCGAAGCAGCTCCTCTCAAAAACGCATTGAACAGGATCATTCGATCAGACTCGGCGCCTGACTTGGCTGCCTACCTCGCCAAAACAGATCGCCTGCTGCAAGTCCTTCGCGTTCCTGGGCTGGACCTCGATCTTCTAGATCTTCTCCGGAACGAAAATGTTGCTGAAGACACCAAACGCAAACTGCTGAAAGCAGTCATCAGCATGCCGGAGGGCTATATGATGAGCAAGCTAAGTGCGATTCTAAGCTATGGCACTGATATCCCAGCGGTTCAGGAAGTCCAACGCGAAGTCGATCGGTCCGATAAAAAAAATAAATTATACCCACTCAAAGAAAATCAACTTTGGAGCTCAACCCGATTGGATCATGTCACCCCTGATTTTCAACTTATTTTAGAGAAAAGACGATCTGATCCCCCTTTTTGGATCTTGGGATCCAATCCAAAACTCTGTGTTGTCAGTCCGGAAGCAAGGCAACTCACTCATGCTGCACTTCGAGAAATCAGTGAAGGAAAAATGGAAGACGACCAAGGTTTGCGTGCATGGAATTGGATCGACTCAATGGAACCAGCCTCAATCCGAGAATTCGGATCAGAAGTGGTGAATGCCTTGCAAAAAATGCCATCTAGAAATGTTGTACCGGTGAGAACTTTACAATCTCTTGTGAAAAATATTGTTGTTCATCAGGGAGAAAATACAGAATTAGTCAAAAAAATGATTGAAACACTGAAACCATTTGTTCACGATGAGAGTTTCTTGTGGCGAACTGAATCAGGCAAAACCAAAGATGGGTACGAAAAATTGGCTGCTGCTGGCTACCGCCCCGCGAGGGGTGCGGAATACTTGCTTAATTATTTCACCTTACTGAACGCTTCAGTCGCCGGAAACCAGATTTTGAAGAATGATCCGATCTGGGCTGACTTGCAAAAAATCAACGCAAACACAAGCTTGCAAGGAATCCCTTCAACCGCAGAACTATTCGATCAAAGAGAAAATATCACGCCTATTCCGCCTGCTCTGAAGGACTTTTATTTGAAAAAATTTGAAATCCACCTTGAAAGTATTACAGAGAAGCACAGCTTGCAGGGGGCAGACCTGAAGTTTGACAGCGAAATGATCCACTACCCCGAATTGATCGGTCCCATCATCCAACATTTACAAACAGAATCCGATGATACTGCTACCTATCAGTACCTCATTCAAAAATTAGTTAATTTTGGGCACCAGAGTCCACAAAATGCAAAATTGCTGCTGGATCAGCTAAAAGACCAGGATTTTACTTTTAAAGTAAGCCTTCTTTTTGATGATAGAAAAAAGACCTTTTCTCTGAAAGAAATTATTGGGAAATACTTGGATTATGAAAAATAATATTCTGATTGCTCTCATGCTGCTGAACTGCCTTTCGATCGGTCTGACAGCTCATAGTGTGGAAGTTCATGAAGCGACTCAGTGGGTTTTTGAATTCAAAAAACCCCTGTCATGTGAGGCAGCAAAAACTTTGCTAGCAAAAAATTCCTTCGGTCTGGATTGCACTTCCGTCAGCGAAAAAAAAATGAGGTATTTCAGCGGAAGCTATCAAGGGGGCGGATCACCTCTTCCTCACCTTGTGGAGCTCAAAAAAAATCCAGAAATTTCCAGCATTGCGCCGTCAAAAGCAGTTCGACTGAACCAGTAAATGTTAAGCCACTCAAGCTCCCCCACCCCACCTCCGATACGCTGAGTATATGAAACCAAAAACTCAAGAATGTCCCAAGTGTCACGTCCGTAAATCTTTCAACAAAGAATACTTCTGCGTAGCATCCGAGAACAAATTCGGCCTCACGCATAAGTGCCGTAACTGCGTCAATAAAATGCGCCGTAAGAAGAAATAACTCTGATTTTAAAAAATATAACTCGTTGACCAAACAGCTCCTTGTGGGCTAAAAGCCCTCCACTCTGTGGAGGGGCTGCCTTGTGACTCAACGACTTATTATTCAAAACAAATTGATCCTGACTGCGCTCTGCCTCATTTGGGCTTCGGCATTTCCTGCATCTGCCGACGACATCCTTCAGGAGCTGGATGCGCAGCAATTGGCCTCTGTTCGCTCTGGCGAAGCCGTCCTCAAAATCGTGGACGTCAAAGGCGAATCATGGCCTGTCGTCACCCTTTACCAAAAATTCGACGCCTCGCCCGAGGAGTGCGTGGCGGTTTTTGGCAATTGCGAGAGCCACAAGGATTTTTTTCCCCATCTCAATCAATCGGTCATCACCCAAATCGAAGCTCCCCACATTCTCGAAGTCGAATATTCAGTCTCGCTCCCCTTTCTCCCGAATCAAACCTACACTCTGAGAAGCTCGCTGAATGACTACAACGAAGGCAGCAGTTTTGTAGCGGACTGGAAGTTGGTCAAATCGGGCGCACTGAAAACGACTCAAGGAAGCGCGCGATTTGAGCCTTTCGAAGGCGGCACACTGGTTGCGTATCAAAATTTCGTGGTTCCCAAGTCCTCATTCGCGCTGATGTTCAAGAAGCAAGCGCTCGAGCAAGTTCAAAACGCGTTTCACGCTTTTCGCGAGAGAGTCATTTTTCAAAAAAATCACGCTCCAGCAATTCTCGAGCAAGAAATCCTGGGCATAAAAAAAGTTCTCGAAGATTCTCTCGAGCACAGATCGTGCAAAAACGTCCTGTCATGAGATATTTTGATTAATTAATGCATCGCATTATTATTTATTTCGAGAAACTAAACTTGAAAAAAATAAAATAGATCAAAATAAAGCGTGCAAAAAAAAAATAGAAGATGTAGTGACGCTCTCCAGAGGAGAGAAATAATTATGAAAACAACAAATATCTTGATTGCTACTGCAATTCTGGGAATCGGCACTGTTGCTGCTACCAAAAATGCATTCGCTTTCGGTTCTCATAAAAGCTCAGATAACACTGGCGCTATTTTCGCTCTTTCCATGATGGGTGGCAACACAGGTGGCACCAACAATGGAAGTGGCGGAGACGATCAACAAGGCGGCGGCGGATCCACTGGCAACGAAGGCGTACGTACCGAAAACACGGATAACGGCGGCGGCGGTGCTCCAGAACCCGCAACCCTGTTCTTGTTAGCTGCTGGCGGTGGCGCGGCTGTAATGAAATACAGACGTCGTAAAGCTAGCCAAGCAAACAACAACTAAGTCAACTAACTCATGAGTTGGGCCTAAGCAGTGCAAAAAGTCCAACCCTTGAAAATAGTTTTAAAGGTTGAAAAAGTGGCAGCGTTGATCGCTGCCACTTTTATTTTTTACCCCACATTTTCTGCACTCTACATGCGCTGGCTTGAGCCAGTATCTTTTTACGATCACGCGATCCTGGTTCCATTCGTCAGCATTTGGATGGCCTGGAGAACCTACACTGCCAATCCAGGATCCACTCAAAAATCCACCCATCGTTATCCCGCGCTTTTCTTCATTTTTTCTGCACTTTTCCTGCACTTGCTGGGAGCTTCACAACAAATCACCGTTCTCCAAGGTGCTGCTTTGGTCCTTTGGATTTGGAGCAGCGTAATCTGGCTGGGTGGCGTCGAGGGATTCAAACGATATCGCTGGGCACTTCTTTACCTTCTTTTGCTCATCCCCATTCCTTCATTTTTCATGTCGCAGCTGACTTATGGAATGCGTGAATTGAGCGCAACCCTGGCCGGATGGACACTTCATGGCATCATGGCGATCCTGGGATTGCCTTATTCTCGGGTGGGGAACGTCCTGCATTTTGCCCAACACAAAGTAACAATCGTCGACGCTTGCAGCGGCATGAACACGCTGATCACTGTCATCGCGATTGGCTGGGTGCTGATCTACATGGAAACGTCACGAGTGAAATCCTGGGTCATCGCGTTTTTGCTAGTGCCCACAGCAATCCTGACTAACCTCATGCGAATCCTTGCTATTTGCGCATTTGTCGCAGCCGGGTGGGGAGAGTTTGCTTTTGGTGCTGGGCATAGTGGCATCGGAATCGTCACAGTGGGGGCTTCTCTCCTCTTTTTGGCCTTAGGAGTCCGCATACCCCTCAAATGGGATCAGCCCACAAAAAAATCGGAAAAAATCGAAGCCATAGAAAGCTCGTCACCCGAACCTCAAGTCGGCCACTCACGTTCTCGCACGCTGGTATTTTTGGGAGTTTTAATCTTTTTCGCGATACTTTCGATTCAAATCCGCAGACAGGCAGATTTTGTAGCGGTCTCTCAGGAAACCGACACAACCGCTCAGTTCAACATTCCTGGATGGAAAACAACCGAGCTGAAAGTCGATGCAACTACTTTTGACGTGGTAGGCACCCGGGACGCTCGGATGTTCCGTTTCGAAAGCCTCCTCTCCACGGCGCCGGTTTTCCTGTATCGAGTCCATTCACCCGACAGCCGAAAAATCGGGCATCCACCCGAACTTTGTTATCGCGCTGAGCACTACGAAATTCTGGCGAGAACCCCCACCACCTTGCAAGTCAATGGCCGCACTCTCCCCATCGTCCAGATGATTGTTCGAAGAGGAAACTATGCTTTGCTGGTGTACTACTGGTACCGAATGGGCGGTGTCGAGACATCGAGTTATTTGGAGCACCAACTGCGATGGAGCTGGAACCAAATCAAGAAGCTGGCCTTTGTCGCTGCTCCAACTGATGGGACAATGATTCGCGTTGCCACCGAAATCAGGACAAATAGTCCCGTAGAACGGTCTTTCCTTGATGCGAAAAAACGCTTGGAATCCTGGATTTCTGACCAAGACCGACTCAACAACTCATCGTTGTAGTTTTTTTTAAACATCTTAAAAATAATAGTGCAATTGAAAAACAATTATTGTACGAGTCCTCCACGAGAGAGTGAGAGAGATTATGAATCTATTAAAATTTGCGACTTTGCTTGTTATTTTAGGCTTTGGAAGCGTGTCTTTGTCTGAGAACGCAATGGCGTTCGGCCACAAGCGCAAAAAAAATCATAACCGCGAGTTCTTATTACTGGCTTGGCTGGCTAGCCAACAAGGCGGTGGCGGTGGTGGAGACAACGGCGGCAGCGGTGATGGCGGTGGTGGAAGCAACGGGGGTGAAGGTAACGGAACCCCTGGAGGCGACATCATTGATATTCCTGGCGGCGGTGGCGGCGAAATTCCCGGCGGTGGAGGAGAGCAGCCTAACGGTGGCGGCGGAGCTCCAGAACCAGCAACTCTCTTCTTGCTGGCTGCAGGCGGTGGCGCGGCTGTGATGAAATACAGACGTCGCAAAATCGAATCCCGCAATCAAAACTAATTTTTTAGTGCAACTCAGGAACAGGAGCAATATCAACGGCGGGATTGCCACCCACAATTCGATTGGCTGGAACACTTTTGACCAACACTGATCCAAAAGCGACAACCGAATTATCGCCAATTTTAACGCCCTTGAGGATCGCTGCGCCTGCAGCAACCCAAACATTGTTTCCAATCTCGATGGGAGCCACGCCGATTTTGAGCCCTGGACCTGAGCGTCGCTTTGAAACCGGGTGAAAATCAGTGTCCATGATCCGCACATCGGCCAAAATACAATCGCTCCCCACACGAATCGACCGAGAACAGCCGAAGCGAGTTCCATTCACAAAGCATCGATCGCCAATTTCTATGACAGCCTCGCGAGAATGAGTGAATGGAGTGACAACCATTGCTACGGTCACATCATCACCGATTCGAACCGTGCCTGGACCGCTGAAAATCAATGAACCTTGAAGAGAAAATCGTTTTCCGATTTCAACTTGCGCCCCCCCCAGCAGGCCTCGAATCCTCCAAATAGGCCGAAGCAACATTCCCTTGATCCAACCCTGGCGCCAAGACAAATGTAATCCTGCGCCTGTCTCGCCGGTCAGTCGAGGTGAAGGCAGCACAGCCAACAAACTCAGTAATATTTTTTTTATAATTTTTTTAACCACGGGTCACCACATGGTTCTAGGAACTTCGGATTGGAGCACATTCACATAGGCTCCTCGCCACATGAGACGATTCATTTTTCCGATCACAGCAGCCAATTCGTTTTCGATATTGTCTTGATCGAGTCTCCCCTTCAACAGTCGTTCGTAAGCCGTTCTCAAATGCATCAGGGTAATGCCACCAGCACCACTACTGTACTGAGCCGAAATCTGATCCAAAATTTTCTGTTTTCTCAGCAAATTTTCTTGCACTTTAACTCTCTCACTCAACAGGAAGTTGTAGGCTGCAGCCAACTCAGTCACTTTATCTTCCACTTCGCGTTCGGTTTTTTCACGACGAATTTTTACTTCTTCAACAGCTGATTTTGAAATTTTAATCCGATGGAAAATACTTTCGCTGAATCCAATCCATTCCGACGGATTGATAAAAGAAAAATACTCTTCTTTCGATTGCTTGGCCGCTGCCTGCTCCAAATACAACATTTGACGAATTTCAAGCGAGCCTGCTTTGGCTTCTGCCCAAAGGTCTTTTGTATCAATGGGATTCAACTCTCCCAGCGGAGCGGGATCAATCAAGCCTTTGACTCCATTTCGAGGAGACAAACCAATTCCTACCGAAAGCAGGGCGTACTGGGTTGTCACCGAACGTTCGATCCGAGCAATATCCTGTTCACTCTCACGGATAAACTCATCCATTTCGTCCAGATCCAGCTGAGTTCCAATTCCATTCTTAAATAAAATCTCAAAAACATTCCGACGAATTTTCAATGAAGTCAGCATCTCTTGCATTCGCTTCAGAGCACTGCGATCCCTCAAAATTTCGTGATAGATATCTTGGACCGTCGTCATTTGATTTGCGATCAATGCTTGAAAACCAATCACTTCGGCCTCGTAGAGTTCCTTGTGCCGATCCAGCGCTAACCAATAGGTGGGAAAAATAAACGGGAACAACGAACCCGCCATTGCAATGATTCCATTCTGATAGCCGCTGACGTTGCTCGCATACGCTTCAGAAGATCCCCGCACGCTCAACCAGCCTGCTGGATAGACAATGGGAAGCACCTGGCCTCGTGTCGACCAAAATCCCTCTGTAGGCGGATTTGCCAGCATTTTCGCCGTACCGTAACTCAACGAAGGAAATAAATAGGATCGAGTGATTTTCACTTGTTCTTGCGCTTGATAAAGTTTCTCCGTCGCCAGACGAGTTTCATAATTGTCGGTGGCGACATGGCGGAAAAGATCATCCAGGCTATAAAGACCGTCCTTGATCAACGGGTCTTCTTTGAGAGGAGTGTTTTTACTCATGTAAAGGAGGACACGGTATTTGCCCGTTCCATCTGACGAGAAAAAACTAATCACATCAGACTGAGCACAAAATATCATTCGTGACGGTGCATTCGGTTGATCCTTGTCCGCTACGGGAACAGCGCACGAGCCACCTCGATTTTCAATTTCGACTTCGGAGGCACCTGCCAATATGCTGCTTCTGAAAAAAAGCTTGCTGATAACGCCACGCTTCTCGACGGTCATCATCAAAACGGGGTTTTTAGTGTCTCGCTCGTAGACTGTGATGTTGAAGTTTCCGTGGTGCCAATTGGCTTCACTGATCTCTGTTGTAACGCGCAGCGACTGCGTCGTGCCGTTCTCAATTTTGCTGAAATCACCTTCGTAAAGACCTGCAATATCATCAAATTTACTTCCGCATCCGCTCAAAAGAAGCGCAGCGACTAAAAAAATCAACTGAATGGGACGTCTAAAAATCATGGATACTTTCCTCGGGTTGAGCGCGATTTTTATATACAATGCGTCATTATTAAACAAGGTTTTTGTTGACGCACGCGCTCGCGTCAACTAATAAATCTTCCATTGGAGGGAGGCAGTAGTGTTAGAATTACACTGCTAAGGAGAGCGCATAGTGAAAAAATTATATATTCAGCAGTTGACTTGGGTAGGGATTGCCATTGGATTGAACGCTTGCCAATTACCCTGGAGTCCAAAACCTACACCGACCCCTACTCCAACCCCGACGGCTACGCCCACTCCGACCCCCACACCCGAACCTTCAGCAGAGCCAAGCGCCAGTCCCACTCCGATTGATTCTCCAACACCCGTTCCTACGCCTACACCCACACCGACTCCTACTCCAAGTCCTTCGCCTACGCCGACTCCGAGTCCGTCTCCATCACCCACTCCTACGCCAACTCCAAGCCCAAGCCCGACTCAAACACCATCACCAAGCCCTTCCTCAAACCCAATCGCCATTAGCGCAATCTGGGCAAACGACGGTGCTGACAAAGTCACGCAGGATGAGCTTCGAGCCAGCACTTCTTCTAGTGCTGTTGTGAACAAACTCTGGGATGGAAGCAAAGTCTCTACCTTCGGAGCCAAAAACGAGGTTGTGGCCTTCAACTTGATTCTTGAGGCAGCCTCGCAGTCAGCCTCACTGGTCAATGTCAGCTTCAATCAGCTGACTGGCCCAGGGGGAGCGATCATCGGCTCCTCACCTACATCCAGCGTATTCAATTGGGTCAATCGCAACATCGAGCTCTTTCATGTTCGCTATTTGCCCATCAAGGGATTGAGCGCCCTATCTTACGATACTTACGACGAGCGCCACGTTCCGAAACGCATGCGTAGGCCTTATACAGGTGAAGGCATCGGTTCGGGCACATGGACTCAACGCCCCGATCACGACAAATTCTACCCAGAAATCGCTGTGCCCACTGAGGTGGCAGGCGCATTCAACATCGATGTTGGAAAAAACCAAAGCATCTGGGTGGACATTTACATTCCAAAAACTGCTCCCGCGGGACTTTACACAGGGAATGTGTCGATTTCACTGAACGGATCTGTTGTCCGCACCGTTCCAGTTGAACTCACAGTGAGAAACTTCACCCTGCCAGACGTACCCAACTCCAAAACCATGCTCTACATGGGATATTCCGACGTCAACGAGCGTTATTTAGGAAATGCTTGGCCAAATCCGGGCACATCGTTGAGCTCGTCTGCCACTCAGATCAAGAACAAGCACTATCTGCTGGCTCACCGGCATAAAATTTCCATGATCGATTCCAATCCTGGAACCGACGTTTGGAGCGCGGACCGTCCTCGAACGGAATGGATCCCTCGACTGGACGGCTCACTCTTTACGAGCGCCAATGGATACGACGGTCCCGGCGTGGCGACTGGGAACAACGTGTTTTCAGTCCACACCTATGGGGGATGGCAATATCAATGGACGCCGATCAGCCAGGCAACCCTGCAAACTCATATGAACGGCTGGGAACAATGGTTCCGCGACAACAGCCCTTCCACTGAACGGTTCTTGTACCTCATTGATGAGAGCACGAATTATGCTCAGACCGAGATGTGGGCTGGTTGGGCTGCCTCCAATCCAGGCGTAGGAAGTGCGTTGCCGACTTTTGCAACCATCTCTCTGCCAAACGCTCTGAATTACACTCCGTCTCTCAATGTCATTGCAAGCTGGATCGCTGTTGCCCCAAAAACACTTTGGGAAAACGCGCACCAAACTGTATTGGCTTCGGGGAACAAAAAATTCTACAGCTACAATGGAAAAAGGCCTGCGACAGGGTCTTACGCCACGGAGGACGACGGAGTTGCACTGCGTGTGGTTGCATGGACTCAGTTCAAGAAGAAAGTCTCTCGCTGGTTCTTCTGGGAATCCACTTATTACAGGGACTACCAAAGCGGCCGAGGTCAGAACAATCTCTTTCATGACGCTCAGACATTCGGAGGAAAAACCGGATTCAGCTCGAGCACCGGCGAAACCGGCTGGAACCATTGCAACGGGGACGGAGTGTTGTTCTATCCAGGAACTGACACCGTTTTCCCTGCCGATTCCATGGCGCTCAACGGTCCAATCGCCAGCTTGCGCTTGAAGCACTGGAGACGCGGCATCCAAGACGTGGACTACCTCACCTTGGCTCGCGCCATCAATCCTGCGCAAGTCGACGCAATCGTTCAACAGATGGTCCCAAAAATCATGTGGGAGAACGACGTGACAGTACCCTCCGATCCGACCTGGGCACGCACGGACATCTCGTGGTCGACGAACCCAGATGTATGGGAAAATGTTCGCGAGCAACTCGCCGCAATCATTGAATCTGCCGGACCGTAGAGTCTAGCCTGAACAGAATTCTCCAGTCGACTTGAACTTTTTTGTGTCGGGTACGCCGCTGCGGTCATCCTGACCTCACGCTCCGGCGCATCCGGCGCCGCGTGGAGCGGGTACCCGCACACAAAAAAGTCCAAGTGCCTGGAGAATTTATTCCAGAATCACCCTTGCTCCACCTAAAGCTTTCTGTCGGTTGGGATATGCCGTAGTAAGTGCGGTATTCGGGGATTCTTCGCGCCATGGATGGCGCAGCCCGAAGGGCGCGAACACTTCGAGGACAGGAGTCCGAGAAGCCGCCAACGCGAAAGCGTTGCCCCGAAGCGTGAAGCGGAGGGGAGGAAAGGATGCGCGTTCCCCGATAGCGCAGCTTACGAAGGCTATTCCCAACCGTGAGCAACGAAGTTCGTGTGCCTGGAGAATTTTGTCTTAGCCTAAGTGTCTTAAATCATTCCGGTGAGGATCATTCCCATGATGATGCTCATCGAAATCGAAGTCACAGCCAAAACGGTGGTCAGAATCGTGCTGATGAACGGCGGCGAATTATCGATCGCGCGCACCACAACGACATCTCCTTCTTTGAGCTCGTTGGTCATACGATCTTTGACCATATTCACCGTTCGACGTTTGTCTGAGTTGCGATGAATGATCTCCACACGTGATAAATCGGCAGCCGTCGTGGGGCCACCCGAGCGGCTCACGTAAGTGAGCAAATCTGCATTGGGCAAAACCGGGTGCTCTTTAGGGTCGCGCACCTCACCCATCACGGTGACATTGTGCCAGCTCTTTTTCACATTGGCGTCCGCAGGCGCGGTTTTCTGGAAAAAAATCGACTCGCCACCTCGCCACAACAAATCAGGCTCAGTGTCGTATTGCGAAAAATACTCTGCTAATTCAAACCAGATCGAATCCTTATCCGAGGAATCTGCATTCATCCGGTCGATGCGCAAATAGTCAGGACGCCCAGAGGAACGCGAAGCACCAGCACCACCTGCCTGCTCTCCTGCAAAGCCACCTGCTATGGTCACGATCTCTTCGATCGACGTATCGAGGCGTACCAAATACCGACCCGCATTTTTGACTTCGCCCCTCACCTCAACCCAAACACTCCGCTCTTTGATTTCGATACCGAGTGCTGGTTTTCCCTTCACGAAGGGTTGATAAGCCTTTTGAATGCTTTCCTTCAACTCACGAATGGTTTGCCCACCCACCTTCAAAGTAATTTTATACGGCATTTGTATATTGCCCTCAAAATCCACCTTGTATTCGCCAGTCACCTTCGTATCCGCTGGAAAATCAACCGAAAGAGTATTACCCGGTGCTACTCGATCTCCTAGCTGAAGGGCTTTTCTCATCTGCTCGTACGCCTCAGAAGATTTTCGAACTTCAGCTTGATCAATGGGTTTTGATGCACACCCAAAAATTCCCAATAAGCTCATCTGAATTAATACTGCCGACGCTATTAAATTACGCAAACTGCACTCCGTTTAATTCTTTCGTTCTAATTTTCCAAAAAATTCTTTTGCGTTACCGGCAATGATTTTCACATTCATTGAGCGAATTTTTGCAATACCACCGTTCCGGAGGCGCTCACTCGTCGTCGCTCCTCGCGAAAGCATAGTTTCCGGAGTTCGATCAATCTGCCAGCTAAAATCCATATCGTCCAAGACAAATTGGTAGTCTCTGCCACCCAGAAGCCCAGATGCTCTACAAACAAAGCGCATCACACCGGTCTTCACATCAGGCTTGATTTCGTTGTTCGGACAAGCACCTCGCTGTGTCAACTCAACAGAATCTAAAACACCAAATTCTTCACTGACATCAAATTGCCAGCTCAGCATCTCCGCCTGCCCTCGAATTTGCTCCGCAGGAACAAACTGATCCGCTGAAAATTTTACTGTATCATGTAGCGTTTGAACGCGAACGCTGATCTTCGACTGTGTTACAGCAATCGGCGCATCTTCTAGCCTTATCGCAAGTTCTTTTGACTCGTCTTTTTTGGCTGAAGTCTCGATTTCAACGAATGTGCCCTCAAAATCTCCATCCAAAGCATAAAAATACTGTTTGCGAGCATCGTATTCTTTTTGAGCTTCAACAGAAGCCTCGACCTGAAAGCTCTTATCAATTTCCCTGGATTTTTCAGCTGCCTGTTTCGCTTCTTTTTCTTTTGCTGCGATCTTCTTCGCTTTAATCGCGTCTATCCACTTGCAAGAAGAAAGGGACGTCGACCCAACTAACAACAAAGCCAATGCAACAACCATTCGATTCATAAATACATGATTCATAACTACAACGCCCCACCCATGATTGAAATCGGCGCTTCCGCGATACTGCGACGTCGCACATAGAGTCTAGGCAACGCCATTGTACCCACATAGAGCGGCAATGTTTCTGGTGGGACAATACGCTTGATATTATAAGGATGGATGGGTCCATCCAGATTGATTTCGTGTGTATAAGAAAATGCTGCTTCATAACCACACTGTCGAGACAACGACTGGGTTTCTGTATTGAAATGCTCGTATCCACCCACCGGATAGGCAATAGTCCGAATTTTGAGCCCAAGCTTTTCTTCAAGTTCCTTTTTTGATCGATCCAGCTCTTCAAACTGCTCTTCCATGGTCAGGGTGGCTAAAACACGCTGAGTACAAGAGTGAGACCCAATTGAAATTCCACTTTTTGAAACCTCTCGAACTTGATCCCAGGTCATGAGTTCGCGGCTACAAACCTCTTTCGAAGGCAATTCGACTTCACACGCCTCAACTAAACGAACCATCAAATCGGCATTTTCATGGGCATTTCTCAGCTTCATACGCTGAAAAATCCGAGTACAGGCTGCGCGATGATCCTCAGTCACTGGAATTAGCTCACCATTCAGAATAATTTCAGATTTCTTTGTTTTCTTGATCAAATATGCAATTTGATCCCACCATCCGAGCGAACGATCTTCGATTGAATCGCACGGAATAAAATAAATAGCAGGAATTTCGAACTCCTTCAGAACCGGAAAAGCGAGTGTATAATTATCGATGTACCCATCATCGAATGTCACCATCGTGCTCTGTGGAGGAAACGAGGTTTTATTTTTCAGACAATCCAGCATTTCACTTTCAGAAATAATGTTCGTGTTTTCTTTCAACCATTTCATTTGTGATCGAAATTCACTTGCGGTTGGACCAAAGACTTCGTCGTCAAATTCGCAAACAATATTTTTGTCATCCGATCGAATTCTATGAAAATTAAAAACAATCAAACTGGAAGATCCGATAATCGCCAAATTCGAACTTCGAAGCACGCGACCCAGGCCGCTATACATCAGAAATTGAGAAAATATTTGCTTCTTGCCTTTCACAGTACGAATTCCTTCTTAATTTGGTTCATTTCCATATAACATTCCGCCGCCAAAGAACAGATAGAAAATCTTTCCCTGACGATTTGGGTCCAATACAGTTCCATCTAAATTAGATAATAAAGGTATGTTTTCATTTTTTTGCCAACTTGATCCACCATCGATTGAGAAAATCGCCCCGCCCTCACCCCATACTCCATCAATGTTGTGTAATCCTGACGCATATACTCTGTCTGGGTTTTTTGGGTTAAGTGTAATCGCAGTAGGATGGGTAAACTGCTTCAAACGTTGCCAGCTATCTCCTGAATCGATACTTTTCCAGATCCCAGAAGAAAGCCAAGCTCCCTTGCTCTCCATATCAGCCAGCCACAGAACGTCTCTCTTGGGTCTCGAAAAATCGACCGCAAACGCAGTTGGAAACCACCAAGGTTGGACGCTGGGTGATATACCTCGGGGGGTTGCAATCGAACCCCTCAGCAGGCGCCAGCGTTTTCCACCTCGCGAGTGCTCCAAAATATAAATTCCCGTTTTTTTCTGATTGGTAAATGCCGGCGCATCTCCGGTCAGCAATGCGTAGACATTCCCATTTTCTGGATCAACTTCCATTTGTGGAATCATATTTCCACTTGCGGGCAAACCTTCATTAAAAAACTTCCATTTTCGACCACCGTCGGTCGAGTACCCAATTCCTTTTCCCCTCGTGCCGCCATAGAGGGTTTTGTGGATAGGATCGTAGGCTACTGACAGAAATTCAATGTTCCACTCACGATCAGTGGGCGTCAAACGCACCCATGTCCGGCCCCGGTCCATCGAACGAAAAACTCCACCCTCAGTCCCATCCATGAGATTATGATTTCCAATGGGAAAATCGTGCAAACTCCCCGAGGCCGCATAGACCAGTTTTGAATCGCTTGGATCAAAAGCATAATCGTAGTTAGTATTGTATTTACATTGAGAAATTCGCCATGTTTCTCCGCCATCTTCAGTCACTAGACCGCCCATATCTGCGAGTCCGGCGTAGCCGATCTTCGTATCCTTGGGATGAAATTTAAGTTTTTGAACCGATGTAACTTCCAAACCAGTCGATTTCCACTTTTTCCCCTTCAGACGTTCGCCCTCATCAGCGAATTCTGTAAACGGAGCCTTCCAGTTTTTTCCAAAGTCATCGGTTACATGAACAAAATAATATCCCGTGCCACCCGCACGTGCAGAATTTCTCTGGTCCACAACAAAACTCGGAAAAGCATTGTCATGCCAGCCTACATCAAGCCCAACCGCACTGTATTCGAGCTTTTCTTTAGGCCATGGGGCATAGGGCCGGGTGTCCCAATTCAAAATGTGAAATCTCATCTCCCATTTTGCTCCAAAATCGTGCGAAACCCACACTTTGCTCCCGTATTGCCGCACCCAATTTCCACCCGTGATATAGA
Source organism: uncultured Bacteriovoracaceae bacterium (assembly GCA_964364175.1). Taxonomy (GTDB): domain Bacteria; phylum Bdellovibrionota; class UBA1018; order UBA1018; family UBA1018; genus CAYILR01. The sequence goes on along the minus strand of CAYILR010000013.1, from coordinate 48,530 downwards.
TAGTCGCAGGATCGTTTTCTGCCATTCGGACATAACGGCCAGCATCTTTTTGCGTCCGAATAAAATTTGGGGCTACATCAGGAGTCAGCTGCTTGCTCACCCAGACATAGCCACATTCTGCAATGGTTGCAGCTATTTGCTGCTGGCTGGAATCTTTTGCATAACGAGCCCATTCGCAAGCGCGCGCGCCATCTGTATCGATCCACGATAATGTAGCGGCATCCTCATTTGCTCCGCCAGCAAAACTTCGAATTCCCACTTTGGCAGGGGTAAACCAAACTTCAAAATCACGACCTCGATTTTTTGAAATGAGGATACTGGATGCCGTCGCATGAAAAATCAGCTTTCCCGATTGAGTATTGGAAATAAAAGTTCCCTTGCTGTCCCCGATTACTCCCTGCACTTTTTTCCAATGCAATCCAGAATCCGAACTTCTCCATAATCCCTGTGTAGTGGCACAAAACATCAACTGAGAATCAGCCGTGTCCCCCAGCCAATAGCGAACGAGCTCTTCCTTTTCCAAAGGTAGCTGAATTGCCTCCCAAGTTAGGCCAGAGTCCTGACTTCGCTTGGGTTTCTTTCCGCCTTGAGCATAAAAAACAAGTTTTGGGTTGGAACTAAAGCCCACCGATGAGCTGCGCTCGAGATTTGAATCGAATACCACTTGCTTGTGGCTAATTGCCCGCCAAGACTTTCCCTCATTAGTGCTTCGAAAAAGAGTTCCCATGTCCGTCCCGACAAACCAAAGTTTCGCATACGGGCTCAGCGACAAACCAGACATCGCCCCACCCCCACCCATGCCGCGCGGAACATAGTCGGACGCTCCCGAAAATTCAACAAAAGCTGTGAATAAGCTCATGGTCAGAATGATGAAGCTGAAAGTCCGTTGCCTTCTCATGATTCAGGAGGCGATAACATCAAAATACGCATCGCGTCAATTAATCTGTTTTATTTTTATTGTTTAAAAAATATATTTTAAATAAATAAATTCATGGTATGGTGCATCAAAAAAAGAGATGCTACGGAGAAAAAAATGAAACAACCCCAATCAACTGTGCTCATTACTGGTGGCGCAGGCTTTATCGGAACCCACCTTTGTCGATTACTCATTCAAGAAGGATACTCAGTGAGAAGTCTGGATCTTAAGGATCCGCGCACTGCAGTTGCCGGCGTAGAATACATCCGCGGAGATGTCAGATCCCCAGACGATCTGCGCGGTGCTGTTCACGGCGTGATCGCAGTCTACCACTTCGCTGCTATTGTCAACGTGCTCGAGTGCCAAGAAAAACCTGTCGAGAGTTACGAAACGAACTTCATGGGAACTGTAAAAGTTCTGGAAGCAGTTTGCGCAGAAGGAAAACGAGCTGGAACAATGCCACGCGTGATTTTTGCCGGCTCCAGTGCGGTGTACGGATTGAATGGGAAACAAAATACTCCCATCAACGAGAGCGAGGTTTCCACAAATCCGCTCTCCTACTATGCCAACCAAAAGAAAGCCTCAGAAGAAGTCATTCGATTGTTCCACGAACACCGAGGTGTTCCTGCCGTTGTTTTTAGATTTTTTAACGTTTACGGGATTGGCCAAGATCCAAAATCACCTTATTCAGGAGTGATCACGATTTTTGCACGATTAGCGCGCGAAGGAAAGGATCTGCAACTACATGGCGGAGGAGTTCAAACCCGAGATTTTATTTCCGTGTCTGACATTGCTCAAGCCAATTTAGCCGCACTCAGGTTAGATCATTCCCGATGTGATGGGAATGCATTCAACCTTGGATGTGGAAAATCAATCACCATTCGCCAATTAGGCGAGTCTATCCTGAAAGTGTCAAAAAGTTCTGGATCATTGCTGGATGTGCCAGCTCGCGAAGGCGATGTGCCTCATTCCATGGCGAACGTATCTCGGGCTCGCGATATTTTAAACTGGAGTGCTAAAATTCAACTCGAACAAGGACTAGCGGAGATTCTATAAAATGTTCAATGCTTTTCTCGCCATAGGATTACTCGGTCTATCTGCAATGACGTGGTTATTTCCAGTCATCGCCCGGATCTATGCTCGGCGGCAAGGCTTTCTAGGCAAAAACAATGCCCAAACCGATCCCATCAGCCGGATTGCCATCGTAATTCCTGCCCATAACGAAGTACGGACCCTGCCCAAAACACTGCCATCGATCGTTGCCTCGATCGAACATCTCAAAAAAACTCATCCTGGGATTCAAGTAGATATTCGTGTCGGAGCAGATGGTTGTAGCGATCACACTGCTGAGCTTGCCAGATCTTTTGGAGCCGAAGTTCTCGAATCCAATCCTTCACGCGGAAAATGGAAAATCGTTCACGAAATGATTCGAGCTTCACAAAACGCTGACTGGATTGTGCTGGCCGACTCCGGAATCATTTGGCCTCAGAATTTTCTGAGCGAGTGCATCCCTTATTGTCAGCAACGCGGCGTCATCGGAGTCTCTCCCACCTATCGCAATCCATCCGCTGGATTAGTAGAAAAATTGATCTGGAATTTGGAATGTGCATTAAAAACACTTGAAAACGCAGCCGGCGGGCCTGTCAGCGTGCATGGACCCACCGTCATGTATCGGCAAACTGAACTGAGAACCGCGTTTGACGCTCTTACATCCATGGGATCGACCTGGATCAATGATGATGTGGCCATTTCATTATTCTTGCGACTGACACGACCCAATGGACGAATCGTCTATATCCCCTCGGTGGGATCATGGGATTGTCCAGAAGCACATCTCGAGGCAGCCACTGGAGCACCCATTCGTGAGTTTAACCGCAGAAAAAGAATGGTCTTAGGAAATCTCCAGTGGATGACCGCGATTCTGAAACCAAACTGGCACACCAACAAAGTAGCGTCGTTGATTGCACTGCGACGAATTTTCCGCATGCTTTGGGCATATTGGATCGCGGCATGCGTGTTGGCCGTTGCATGGATGTTGGGTATCAGTGGTTTTTTAATTTTAACGGTCGCAGGTATGATTTTTGGAATAATTTTTCTCGGAAAGAGACCAATCCAAATGCTCGTGGATGCGGGCTTTGTTTCTCTCTCTGCTCCTTACTATTTGGCATCCGGGCAAAACCTAATGAGGTGGAAATAAATATCTATGAATATGCTGACAAAACAACTACGCCGACGCTTTGACCTAGATGGACTTTGGTTGATCTGCTGGGCTGCTATCAGCAGCTATTATTGGCTGCTCTGGGGATTGATGCAAAGTCCGGTTCACATTCGATTTGTTCCAGCAGAATTCCTGCTCGCGGCCACCATTGGGCTCGCAGCAAGCAGTATCCTGAGATCCATTGGATATTTCGATTTGCTGAGAATCGTACCCAGAAAAAGCGATTTCCTCTTATTGTTATTTGCATTGAGCGTAGGGGGAGCGACCGTTGCTCTCGTTCACTCGATGGTTTTTAGCCATTCACCCTCGGCGTTATTCCGTTTGACGCTTTCGCTCCCGTTAGTAGCAAGCCTGTATTTTGATGCATACACCGAGCTCACGCGCTGGATCTCGCGCGTCCGAAAACGGCGCGTGATTCTGCATCTACGCCCCGATGAGGCAGATGAATTTGTCCAAAGCCTAGTCAAAGCGGACTTGTCAAAAGAAGTTCGGATTTTCTATCCATCTCAAGTGATGAGTGATTTTTCAGCCGGAAAAAAATCGAATATGGATGTGATCATATTTTCTCAAGCCGCAGCACGCGATATGCAGTCTGACTGGTTTTTGCTGCGTGCCCACCTAGCTGGAATTCCAATCATCGATCGCCGCAGCAGCATGGCCTCCCTCACCCGCCGTGTGAGCCTCAAAGACATCGATGTCTGGAGCTATATTTCGTCCGCGAAACCACAAACCACTTGGATTCGTTTTGGACGCCGAGTTCAAAGCTGGGTGGAACCGCTGATCGCCTTGATCATGCTGGTGGTTCTGTCCCCTGTTTTTTCCTTAATTGCGATTTTAATTAAAACTACTTCAAAAGGGCCTGTTTTTTATTCCCAAAAACGCACAGGTTATATGGGAAAGACCTTTTTCCTGCACAAATTTCGCAGCATGAGATCTGACTCTGAGTCATCTGGCTACCAGTGGGCACAAAAATCAGATCCTCGCATTACGACGGTCGGTCGATTCCTACGCAAAACCCGGCTCGATGAGCTGCCCCAATTTTGGAACGTGGCCTGTCGTGAGATGGCTTTCGTGGGGCCTCGTCCGGAACGTCCAGAATTCTATCAAGACTTAAGAGAAAAAATTCCATTATTTTTTCTGCGCACAGATGTTCGACCAGGAATCACTGGCTGGGCTCAGGTTTGCGCTGGATACGCAGCCTCGATCGAGGAGTCTAAAATTAAACTGGAACACGACCTCTACTACATTCAACACACTTCCATGCGCTTGGATCTGGTTGTGCTCCTCATGACTTTAAAAGTGGTTATTTTCGGGCATGAATATATTCCGCAGCCCGCTGAACTACCTATCGAAACAGCTATGGCTCGCGCTCCGGGACTCACCACTCACGGTCGAGCTCGCGCCAGCCGATTTAGGAGAGTACTCTGAAATCAAAATCACTTTCTCACTGGCCGATTTCCATACTCTCGAGCGCGTCTGCGTTAGTGAATATGTTCGTCCCGTTGGTGATGGTGCGTATCCTGACCCCAGATCAAGTGGGCTTGTTCAAGATTTTCTTTCTCTACTTGGTCATGACTCCATTGCTATCGTTAACCACTGGATTATTAAGTGGCCTAGGCTACTGGGCAGGACAGGGCGAAAAAGGCAGACACGCAATTGCTACCTCAAATGCCATGATTCTTTCTGCTGGGGTTTTGATGTCATTGGTGAGCTTGGCAGCAAGCCCTTGGATCACTAATTTTTTTAAATGGCCAGCGATTTACTCGATTTATTTTTCCATTTCAATCATTGGAGCTGTTGGACTTACTTTTCTGGAAGAATCCTCCATTGTGACTGGAGAGATCTGGTTCGGGGCAATATACACTTCCAGTATTGAAATTATTCGATCGGCCGCAATCGTTCTGACGGCCCTCTATTTCCGCAATCTGGATGCAATTTTAATGACTGCAACTCTGCTTTCACTGGTCAAGGTAGGTTTAAGCATCATCCTAGCGAAAAGAAGAAATCTTTTAAGATTCAGCATTGATTGGGAAATCGTCCACAGCATCCTGAAATACTCCCTTCCCGTTTCATTTGCTTGGTTTCTCGGAATTTTTGTCGGGACCGCTGATCAGGTAGTTTTGTCCAAAATCATGAACCCAGGCGCTTTCGCTGTATATGCCATTGGCTGCCTGATGGTTCCTCCCCTGATGATCCTCGAGCAATCCATCACACGAGTCATGATTCCTCAAATGTCCGAATCATTTGCTGCTGGAAATTTCGCTCGGGCTGCAAAAAACTACCGAGATGGCGTCGAGCAACTCGCTTGGCTATTGATTCCTGCCGTGATCGGTTTGATTGTTTTTTCCCGCCCCATCATCGAAATGCTGTTTACCACCCAGTATTCCAACGCATCCATTTACCTCAGATGGTTCGCGCTGAGTTACCTCATGCTCATTTTTCCTCATGATGCTGTCCCTAGGGCCAGAGGACAAGGACGCTGGATCCTGAAGAGCTTCATGGTCTTCGCCGCGATTCCGCTGATCCTCTGTTATTTCTTGGGCATGAAATATGCGGAATTCGGTGCGTTGGCCGGATTGCTGATTTCGCGCCTGCTGATGAGAACCTATTCAATGATTTTCATCCGAGCATCGACTGGATGGAGCTTCCGCGACTTCATTCCATTCCGCAGTATCGGAATTTTCTCCGCAGTCGGCATCACGCTGGGGCTTGTTTGCATGCTTCTTAAACCTAGCTTCAACAACGCACACCACTGGTTCCTGATCTGTGGATTTTTATTCACTACCGCATACCTGTTTATTGCTCTGGTGATCACTAATTGGCATCGGCGCAACCGAATTTTGAGTGATGGTGGACGAGTATTGCTTTTTTCTCAGCATCTCGGGGTAGGTGGCCTGGAACGCCTGGTCCTTTCTCTTGGTCAGACACTCCAAAAAAACTCCAAATGGAAGGTTTTTGTATTTTCTCACGACTCCGATGAAAACGCAGATGCCTACACAAAACGAACACTGGTCGGCGATTTTATTGAATCTGGAATTCCAGTGGATGCACTGAAAAAGAACCCCGGATTTTCGTTTATTACACTTTTCAGACTCGTTCGGAATATCTACAAAAATCAAATCGATGTGATTCACTCTCACGACATGGGAACTTTGATTTATGCTGTTCTTGCCAAATTTTTCTCTTTAGGACGTGTTCGAATTGTTCATACACAGCATAGTTTTGTTCACTTGAGTCGGCATAAACGCTACTCACTCTACGAAAAAATATTCACTCAATTCGTGGATACGTTGACGGTCGTGAACCACAGCCTGATCGAACCCTATAAAAATCTGGGTTTAGACGAAAATAAAATTCGAATTGTGAACAATGGAGTTTCATTCATCAGCTCACCGATTCAAACTCGAAATGAAAAACTGCACAACCGGATCAACCTGATTCGGCAACTGCCCGAATCAGATCAGGACCTACTTCGCCCCCTGCTGGAAGATCACTGGATCCTCTACTTGGCGCGATTCCATTCGGTCAAAGGCCAAAGAGAAGTTCCTTCCATTTGGAAGAGTCTAACGCCAGAACTCCGACAAAAAACAGTGCTACTCATGATTGGTCCCGAGGCCGAATCAGGAGAGTACAAAAATGCGATTCAAGCATTTGAGGGGATGCCTGACCGCGACCGCGTGATTTTCCTGGACGGAACAAAATCACCGCAGGATTGGATCGCAGCCGCTGATTTGTTTTTGTCCTGCTCAAAATTCGAAGGAATGCCACTGGGTCCACTAGAAGCGATCGGATCAGGCCTACCCGCTGTTCTTTCAGGGATCACGGGACATCGGTTCCTGGAAAAAGTCAGCCAGCAGTATTCATTAGATTTACCCGACGAAGGAGCACGTTTGATCGAAAACATTCTGTGCAACCCCGAGTTTGGAAGCGAAATCTACTACCAATCACTTTGGGAAAAAACCGATTGGATCCGTAAGCAATATTCGCTGAATGCCATGGCGGAGCAATATACAGAATTTTATACAGGATAAGGAGCAAGTGGCTCACGCCACGATAAACAAGGCAGTGGCTCACGCCACGGCCAACAGGTCAGAGGAGAAAATATGCAGGAAGTCGCGACTCATCAGCAGCTGCAGAAAAAAATCAGCACCAAGCCTATCCAGCAACCCACGTCTTTCATCGGAAAGGCGATTTGGGTTCTCAGACGACGTCCAGCACACGTGTTGGGCACCGTCCGTGGGTTAGTGTTGTTTTACTGGGCAGCAGCTATGCGTCGCGCCTTCCCGCCTATGGGAGTCAATCTAGGACGAAATGTCCGAATTCAAAACAATCGATCGATTATGGCCGAAGCTCCCGGTGCCAGAATTACAATATCCAGTGATAGCGTTGTTTACGAAAATGCAAAAATCGAAGCCTACAATGACGGCCAGATTCAAATCGGCGCTCAATCCATCCTGGGCGACATCAAGATGATCGCTCGGTACCGAATCACCATCGGAAAAAGATTTCTATCCAGCTGGAACGTTTTCATCGAAGATTTCGATCCACACCCCACCGAGTCCTCTCTCCGTGCGTTGCAAGTTGCAGACATGGCTTTGAGCTTCAGACCCCGTTTTGGCGCCCCCACTCAGGCATCCGTCCGTGAAGAATGGAAATCGAGAGGATGGAACTTTCCTGGCGAAGAAATTGTCATTGGCGATGATGTTTGGGTGGGAGCAAACGCAACGATTCTCAAGGGAGCTCGAATCGGAAACGGATCTATCATCGCTTCCGGGGCAGTCGTTTTGCGGGGTAACTATCCAGAAAACAGTCTTTTGGCCGGAAACCCAGCCAAGGTTGTAAAAATTTTAGGAGCCGAGTAATTCGGCAGAAAATATACTCTATGTTGGTCCATGTTTTCAATTCAACAGTCGTGAGCGGTCCAGAAACGCTGGTTATCCCCTCACTCCCTTCGCTGGGGACGCCTGTCATAGTCGTATTCCTTTGCGAACGACGAAGAGAGGCTGATTGCCTGCGTGCTGTCGAATATGCAAAATCATTTGGCATTAAAACTCAAGAAGTATGGGTTCAATCACGATACGATAAGAATGCTATTCGTGAACTCTCCCAAGTTTTTGAGAATCTCAATCCATCCTTGATCCATTCCCATGACGTAAAAGCATCTACCTACACGATGAAAGCATCACAAATTTCTGAAAAATCGGGCAGAAGGACTTGGAAGCTTATTTCTACCCATCACGGCGTCAGAGGACGCAGCGGAATCAAGATCAAAGCATACGAATGGTTTTATACCCACAGCGTATTGCCAAAATTTGATCGAGTGCTGGCAGTGTGTACGTCTGATCAGAAACTTCTGGTCAATCGTGGATTGAAATCAAATCGAGTCATTGCGCATCTCAATGGAGCTGATCGCACGCCCGTAGCACCCAAGCAGCTACAGGGAATCCGTTCAAAAATTCGCAACTCCTGGGGTTTGACAGACCTAGGCATCAATGACGATACACTCCTCATTGGGTTTGTGGGTCGACTTTCTCCTGAGAAGAGAATGAACCGAATTTTGAAAATCTGTTCTCTGATCGAGCAAAAGTATCAGGATTTGCCTCAATGGAAACTCGTCGTTTTTGGTTCGGGCGCACTCGACAGCGAGCTGAAACAAATCGCACACTCATTTAAACTCACTGACCGAGTCCTTTGGATGGGATATCGAGCTGGATTGGGAAATGAACTGGCGGGATTCGATATTGTCATTTCGATGTCGGATGCCGAGGGCCTCCCCGTCAATTTGGTGGAAGCAGGCTGGGGCGGAGTTCCTGTTTTTGCAACCCAGGTTGACGGCAATTTGGATCTCATGCCGACACCTGATCTCGGTGTTTTAGTGAACGTTCATGAATCTGATGAAAAGATTGCAAATCAACTGGTCGATCTATTGAAAAATCAAACACGAAGAGAATCGATTGGCCGAGCCTTCCAAAAAAGAGTAATGCTTGAATTTTCTGGACAGCGTTGGAGAGAAAATCTGCTCCAGATTTACAAAAACGTTGCGTTGGAAGGTCAAAAATGAGCTCTGATAACCTCTCTTACTTTCTCGAGTACATGCGCCAGGGCGAAATCAAACGCATGATTCACCGTTTTTTTGATGAGCTGAACAAGAAAAAAGCAAAATCGATCGCTGTAGTCAGCCTCAAACCTGGAGAAGGAAGAACATTTTTGGTTGCCGTCCTGGCAGTTGCTGCCGCGATTTTTATGAAAAAAAAGGTTCTCGTCGTCGATACAACCAGTCAACCGGATCAAGGACATTTGTATCTGGAAAGAATCTTTGGGCAGGCCTCGCTTGAAAAATATGTCGATCTTATTTCTCCCCAGTATTCTTCAAACGGGAACGATGATGTTGCCGATTTTAAACTCAAGGAATTGATTGATCTTTATCAGAACAAGTACGACTTAGTTATTTTTGACACAACAGCGATTCAATCCGACAATTCAAGTGGTATGGACCCTGTTATTGTAGCAAAAACAGCAGGTCATGCGGTTATTGCCATTTCTGGACAAAGTGTCACGTCGGGGGACTTCAAGCAGCTTCAAGGTCAAATGAGAGATTGGGGAATCTCACCGCTCGGAACCATTTATAATTTTGGGAGCGCAAAATGAGCAGTGACATCATTTCATTTCAAGAAGTTTTTGCGATTCTACGTAGACACGTTCTAAAAACAATACTGATTTGCACGCTCGGTGTTGGTGCTGGTATCGGCGGATACTACCTCGTTCCAAAAAAATTCAAATCGAGAGCTGTCATCAATATTCAGGCCGCTTACTTTCAAATTCCCCTGGTAGGCGATCTCGTCGGCGGCGGCAGCGACAGCGTCGAGAACAAAGCACAGCGGGAATCTTTGCTTCGTCAGGCTTTGAACAATGATTTTCTGGACGAATTGGGCGAAAAATACAAAATGTTCAGATACTCTACAAAAGACCGTAGGCACATGGGAGAGCGAGAGAGCCTATTCAATCGAATTGAATATTTTGGAATTGGATCCAATAGCTACCAAATTTCTGTCAGCGCGAGGTATGCAGAGCTGGCCTATAAGCTCACCGAAGAAGTGATTAATCAAATGATTGCCACGCTCATTTCAGAGCGACTCAATAAACTGAATCGGGCAAGAGTGGCCATTCAGTCCAATATTGATGCTCTCAAGGTAGAATTGGCCAAGGGAGCCATATCACCGCAGAAGCCTGATCATAGCGCACTAGAATCTCTGGAAGTTGAGCAAGCAAAACTGACAGAACTCGAACAAAAATACACCTCACAACATCCCAACGTCGTTCAGCAACGCAGCAGGGTGGATCGCCTCCGATCTAAGCACAAAACTCGAGATTTTCTGAAAAACAGTCACATCGATGTGGGAAAACTCCCTCCGATCGATCGAGATAACTCGATTGCTGCATCTCAACGAGCCCTACAAGACCTCCATGACGATTTGTTCCGCAGATATAATTATCTCAACATCGTCAGTGACATGGAAAAATCCCCTGATCACTACCCTTACGTATCCATTCTTGAACAACCCGCTATTCCTAGCGCTGCGACATTTCCCAAGAAGCCGATCTTTGCCATTGCAGGTTTTGCTCTTGGGTTTGTCATTTCGCTTTTGTGGATGATCTTCTCAGAACTCAGGCGAGGCACATTCGCAAGCCCAACCCATATCTCCCACATTTTAGAGGCCCCATTCCTTGGCAGCCTCCCACCCTGGATTTCATCGAGTTCAACAAAAAAAGCATTGCCTGCTCCTCCTCCGGGATAAGCTATGTTCCTATTTCCCAATCTATTTACTCATATCGTTATCGGGATTTTCCTCTTTTTGATCGCTGTGAAAATCGCTCAATATCTTTTTCAGGTCTACGAATTCAATAGCAGTTGGATTCGAATTCCACTCCCCACCTTGCTCTTTCTATCCGCCGGAATTTTTGGAATTTCTGGATTTTTGCTGCTTTTTTTTGAACCAGCCGACACGCTCTTGGCTGTAGCCTTGGCAATTGGCGTTACACTCAGTTTTTTGCATCCGGTTGCCGCAGTTTCATTCATGGTTTCCAACCTTCTGATCCGTCCTTGGGAAACGTTCAAGAGCAATTCAACCTTGGCTGTTTTTCCCAGATTGTTGGCCGCTGTTGCAATCCTCTCCTGGATTTCAAGCCGATTTGTTCAACGTAAACTCACCTTTGTCTGGAATCGCTGGCTGACGATTTTCACCCTGATTTTTATTTGGTTGATCATCTCAGCCCTCATTTCTCCCTTCAGCGACGAAAATTTTGATTTCATCTTCAAGATCTTTCTTCCCACTTACGTCGTTTGTGTTTTCCTGGTCAATTCTGTTGAGACTCAAAGAGACTTAGATCTTCTCAAATCCACGGTGACGCTAGCCCTGACTGCTGTGGTTGCGGGAGCAATCACCATCACAGTGTTTCATCCTGAGTATCGAAGCGGGGGAATGCGACTTCAAGGGGTAATAGGCCTCAATGGCAATTCAAATGACCTTGCCGCGTTCTCAGTCTTGGCATCCCCGTTCGCAATTATATCGCTTCTCCGAGCTTGGGATAAAAAACGTATTTCTTGGATTGATATTTTTTGCCTGGCGATTTTGTTGATCGGTTTGTTGATGACCAAGTCTCGCGCCGGTGTGATGGCCCTGGGCGCTTCTTTTCTACTCTATATGTTTATGACCACGAAATCGATCATTCGCCTGATCCTTCGGCTCAGTATGCTGGTCCCGTTCCTACTGATTTTTGTCACTGTGGCGATGCAGCGATCCAAGGATGACCTTGAGGGCTCTTCTGACTCTCGTTTTAACTACATTGTTTCAGGCTTCAGAATGCTGCGAGATCATCCGATTTTCGGAGTCGGTGTGAATAACTACCCTCGATTTTACGAGCGATACACCATGAGCTATCTCGAAACCGGGGCAAGAACTGCCCACTCCACCTGGATGCTTCTATTGGCCGAGAGCGGATTCATCGGTTTGATTCTATTCTCTGTTCTTTTCTTCAAGATGGTTGGCAAAGCTTGGAAAATGCGTACTGGCAGTCCCGAATGGATCATGGCCTCGCTGGGATATGGCATCACGATGACTGTGCTTTCACATTGTTACACAATATATCCATATTTATTAATTTTTATGATATTGAGTGCCTCCCGCGTAGCACAGAAGGAAGAGAAATTATGAAGCGTATATCGATTTTAGATGGTTTCCGCGCATTGGCAATTATCCCTGTGATTTTTTTCCACTACTTTTCACGATGGACCCCGCCGATGAACCCCACCAACTTCTATCCCTACGGCGAAACCTATCGAGATATTCCCTTGTTTCAGTACGGATTTCTGGGCGTGGAGTTCTTTTTCGTGATTTCTGGTTTCGTAATCTGCATGACGCTGTCTACTTCAAAATCGGGTTATGACTTCGCTATCAAGCGTGTATCGCGACTTTGGCCCGCCATGCTGCTTTGCTCGGTCCTGACTTTTGTTCTTCTGAAAATCATTCCGCAGGAACTTTTTAGCGCGAATGCCAAAAACTTTCTGCCCAGCCTCACCTTCATCGATCCTTTCATTCTCGGCAAAGCTCTGAAGCAGGATTTTGAGTGGATGGATGGCGCGTACTGGTCTTTGTTTGTCGAAGTCAGATTCTACTTCTGGGCGGCTTTGATTTATTTTTTTAGCAAATCGCGTTTCCTGGAAGCTTTTTTCGCGTTCACAACTGCTGGAGTGATTTTGTTTTTTGCCGGACAGTACGCCGTCCCTGGAATCCGGACGCTGGTCGAGTATGCATTTTTCCCGAAATTTCTGCCTCTTTTTGCCATGGGGGTCGGGTTTTTCTATCTGTACGATAAAAAGCGAGAAAAATTTGCGCATTTTATTATTTTGGAAAGTCTGGCCGTCCTAGTTCTTGAAGCCAGATATACATATCAACAGAAAACCACCCACTCACTTTCAATGGGAGTTGAGTTGGGAGTTTATGCGGCAGTTGTCGGGGCCTTCTATATTTTTGTGTATCGCCCACAGTGGTTTTCATTTTTTGGATGGAAACCTGTCAGCGCAGTGGGAGCCGCAAGTTACAGCCTGTACCTATTGCACCAAAATGCCGGTGTTGCGATGATCCGCTACATCACGGATACCACGATGATTCGAGGAGAATTTGTTGCAATCGGTGTCATCGCTGCGCTCATCGGCGCATCCATGCTCATTTATCGCCATTGGGAAACCGCTGGTAAAAAACTCATGCTGGGAGTTCTTCTTCCTCAGAAAACCAAATCATCATGAGCAAATCCTCCCCTCAACGCTTACTTTGGATCCTGCCGAGGTGGCCGCTCCCGATGCAAGACGGAGCCAGCGTTGCAAACGTCCATCTCCTCAAAGGTCTCACCAGTCTCGGTGTCAAAATTGATTTGATTTCGATTGCGGGAGAAAATGATCCTTGCAGCATCGAAGAAATCCAACGTGTTTGCGGAATTTCTGAGCTTTATGTTCTCAGAAAAAAATCTGGTGGCTCACGATTTCGCCTCAAAGGCATGATCGAAGTTCTCTTGTCGCTGATCTCTCGTCCCTGGCTAGCCGTAACTCTGGGGGCATTTTCAAAAAATAAAGTGAGAAACGAAATCTCAGCTATCCTGGCTCAAGGGTCACGCACCGGAGAAAAATGGGATTCCATCGTCTACGATGGTCTCCACGTTGCAGCTCATAGCTCGGCCTTCGGATTATTTCGTAAACCTTCAAAAGATCTGCGAGTCATCTATCGTGCCCACAATGTGGAATCTGATATTTGGAAGCGAAAGGCAACTCTGACTCACTTTCTTCCTTTAAGATGGTTCTTTGTGATTCAGACTGCGCTGATGCAGCGTTTTGAAAATTCACTCGTCCGCCAATCGGATTCTGTGATGACGGTTTCAGACACAGATCTAGACATCTTTCGAGGCACTTGTCCCGAAATGCACGGCACCACGGTTCCCATTGGTTACGAGTTCACGCCACCGCCCGCTCTTCCTCAAAACAGCGAAAGACTCTTATTTTTAGGCCGACTTGATTGGCCACCGAATCGCGATGGATTGCTTTGGTTTCTGGAAAATGTTTGGCCAGAGGCCCATCGCCGCCGGCCATCACTCGAACTCGTGATCGCTGGTAGCGGTGACACCCGAGGGTTGAAGGAAAAACTGGCCCTCCCGGGTGTGACCTTTCTGGGGCGTGTTGCAAGCGTTGAAAAAACCTATGAGGAAAGTGTCCTGTCGTTGGTCCCCATTTTTTACGGCAGCGGCACGCGAGTCAAAGCGATCGAAGCCAGCAGATTCGGCCGAGCCTGCCTGAGCACTGCGATTGGAATCGAAGGCCTGGGGCTTGAACGGGGCAAGACCTATTTCCAAGCCGAAACAGCTGACGAATGGATTCAGACCCTAGTCGGTTTGGATGTGCAGCAGGCCGCAGCCATCGGGCTCAATGCACATGAATTATTAAAAAAATCATTTCATCTCCCGATTGCGGCCCAAAAATTCCTGAGTGTAACAAAATAACGAAGGGAGCAATAGCAAGGTCAAGAGGGTGGCAGTCATCAAACCACCAATCACGACCGTGGCCAATGGCTTTTGAACTTCGCTACCCAGGCCCGTATTCAAAGCCATAGGTAGGAATCCCAAACTCGCCACTAATGCAGTCATGACGACAGGCCGTAAACGTGAAACTGTCGCCTCTAATGCGAGTTCCTTGATGGATTGAGCGGAGCTCGAATGAGCCCGTTTCTCATTCAGAACTGTCATCAAAACCAGCGCGTTCAGCAGCGCAATTCCAATCAAAGCAATGAATCCGACAGCGGCTGATACGCTAAAATGAATATTTCTTAAATACAAGGAATAGATCCCACCCACTGTCGCAAATGGGATGCAAGAAAACACAAGCAAAGTTTGCGTCAGGTTCCCGAAGCTTCGCAAAAGCACCAAAAAAACTGCAAAAAGAGTCAACGGGACAATAATCACCAGGCGCGTCTTGGCTCGATCCAGATTTTTGAACTGCCCTCCCCAATAAAATCGATATCCTTTTGGAAGCTGAATCGCGCTTGTGACTTTTGCCTGAGCTTCTTTCACGAAAGATGCGATGTCGCGGTCCTTGAGATTGATCGAGATGGCAGCATATCTCTCACCCCAAGATCGTGCGATTGTGGTCACACGGTCCCGGATATCCAGCTTTGCCAGCCGAGAGAGAGGAATCGTCCCGCCGTTTGGCAACCCAATCGGAATTTGCTCGATTGCTCTTCTTTGTTCCCGCAAAGACTCATCCAGGTGAACGACCACAGGTAGCCTTCGATTGGCTTCGATATAACTCCCCACCACGCGTCCACTCATGGACAGCTCAAAAATCTGATTCAAGTCAGAAAGTGTAATTCCATACTTTGCTTGTTCATCATATCGAGGGATCAGATCTAGAATGGGGCTGGTTTTGAGCGCCGTCAGAGGGTCGAAGTTCACAGAGTCTACCCCAGTCATCTCACTCATCGTCTTGTGGCTGGATTCAATCAGCCGGAGCAGAACCGGCAATTCAGGCCCAAAAATACGGAGAGTGACATCAGCCCGACTCCCCTCCAAAATCTCGTTGAACCTCATTTGAATCGGCTGCGTATCCGAAACTTCCTGCGTTGGATCTATTTTTATCAACTCCTCGCGAATGGTCTCAAATAGCGCATTTTTAGAAGGTTCTTTCCATGTGCTGCGATCCTTTTTGAGGATCACAAAAGTATCCGCAATGTGAACCCCCATCGGATCAGTTGCGGATTCAGGAGTCCCTAACCGAGAGAAAACCGTCTCCACTTCGGGGTGCTGGGCAATTGCAAGTTCAGCCGCTTTTTGCCCATCCACCGACGCATTAATTCCAATTCGTGACGAACGGGTCAGACCTACGACCAAATCCCCTTCGTCCAATTGAGGGATAAAATCCGAACCCAAACGGGTCGCCAGAGCCACTCCGCCCAAAAAAATCACCAGAGCAGGAAATAAAATTATTTTTGGCCGATTCAAACAATATCGCAGAACAGGGACGTAGATTTTTTTCATGATGCGAAAAAACCAGGTCTCATGTTCACCCTGTTTTTGCATGGGCAGAAAAATATCCGCTAGCACCGGCATCACGAACACGGCCGCCAAAAGCGATGCCGCCAATGCCATCAATACAGTGGCCGCCATTGGACGAAACATTTTCCCTTCAATTCCTTGAAGAGTCAAAATCGGTAGGTACACCACCATGATCATGAAAAGCCCAAAAACCACAGGGCGAATCACCTCGGAAGCTCCCTCTAAAACATATTTTCTTTTTTGCTCCGAAGTAGCCGTACCACCCTCTCGCTGCATCCGGCTGAGAATGTTCTCAATCAGCACAACCGAGCCATCGACTAGCAATCCGAAATCAATTGCTCCTAGGCTCATCAGGTTTCCAGAAATTCCCAAGCTCAACATCCCTCGGCCAGCAACCAGCATCGAAATCGGAATTGCCAAAGCAACCATCACGGACGCGCGAAAATTCCCGAGCAAAAGAAAAAGAACCGCGATGACCAACACTGCCCCTTCAATCAAGCTCCGCATCACTGTAGAAATCGTCGCATCCACCAAAAAACTTCTGGAATAGAGAGGCACAATTCGAACTCCTTCCGGCAAGTGCAACTCCGCAATCGTTTTTTCAGCTAGATGAGCCACCTCTCGACTGTTGGCGCCCACTCTCATCAACACAGTCCCCAAGACAGTCTCTTGCCCGTTGCGTGTTGCAGCCCCTACTCTCAACGCATGATCCTCGCGGACTTGAGCCACTTCCTTAAGACGAATTGGGCGTCCCCGGACATCGAGGCCCAAAGAAATTTCTTCCATATCCTTCAACTGAGAAATTCCTGGAACAGTCCTCACAATGACCTGTTCGCCTTTTTGCTGAATATATCCACCCCCATAATTTTCACCGACACTCTCGAGTCTTTTTACAAGCTGCTCAGTCGTCAACCCCATTCGATCCAGGCGATCCGGAAAAAAATTGACGTGAATTTCTTTTTGGTACCCGCCATTCGAATCAATGTCCGCAACTCCTTCCATGCGTTTCAACAGCGGCTTCACCAGGAAATCCTGAATGCTCCGAAGCTCAGTCAAACGCTCCACTTCGGGTCGCTTTGCCATCGTCGATCCTGGAATCGCCTCGAGCGAATACATGAAAACCTCACCCAATCCAGTGGTGATGGGTGCGAGTTCAGGCGAAACTCGTTGGGGCAAATCCTTGCGAACATTTTGCAGGCGCTCCATCACCTGCTGACGCGCCCAATAGACATCCGTCTGATCCGAAAAAACGAGAGTCACTTGTGAAAGTCCGTACTTCGAAATCGAGCGGACTTCTTCCAATCCAGGAATTCCCGCCATTTCAATTTCCACAGGTCGAGTGACCAGAATCTCGATCCCTTCGGGATCCAGAGCTCCTGTTTTCGTATTCACCACCACTTGAATATTCGTGATGTCTGGCACCGCATCGATCGGGAGATTCATGACGCCCTGAACGCCCGCGAAGACACTCATCCAGGTGATCCCCAAAATCCAGTAGCGATTATTGAGTGCGATTTCAACCAGTCGAGTCAACATCGAGGACTTCCTTTCTCACCACTCCAGCGGTCGACTTGCCAGGAGCAAAAGACGACTCAGGTTTTGAACCAGCTGTATTTGGGTTTGATAAATCGTGTCCAGAGTTTCATGAATTTGTGCATCGGTTTGAAGGAATACAGCGGTACCGATCCGGCCTCGCTTGAACTCAGTCTCAGCCTGCTCAAATTTTTTCTCCGAATCCAGCACGAGTTTCAGAGGAAACAACTCCAAAACCTGCTGCGTGCTGTTGACTCGAATCCAGGCTTCCTCTAACTCTTGAGAAAGTTGTGAGCGGGCAAAACTTTGCGCGCTCTCCTCTGACACTAGTTTAGCCTGAGCCGCAGGGACCACGTGCTGTCCGTGATCCCACAATGGAATCGATACGGTCAACCCACCCGAATAAAAATGATTGGGTGGCAACACGCGTTCCTGTCGGTAATTCACTGCCAATCCAAAATCAGGCAGATAGGACAGCTTGGCCAGCTTGAGCTCGACCGCTGCGGCTTCCACCTCTTTTTCTTTCTTTTTCCAGAGATAGCTCGCACCAAAAATCTGTTTCTCAAGTTCGGATTTCACAGGAAGTCGCGCTCGGGATATCCATTCAAACTGAACCTCGGGAGGGGTCTCCATCTGGACGAAAAAACCCAATTCACTCATCGCAATCAAGCGATCCTGATTCAGCTCCAAAATTCCCTTTTCTAAAATCCGGATTTGATTCTCAATCAACCCCGATTCGATTTTTTGAGAAGGGGAAGCCTGCGGGTGGCTTTTCAGATAGCCCAAAATCAACTTGAAGCGCGACTGTCTTTCCAAGCTGTGCTTGGAAAGCTCCCGCAGTACCGCCAGCCGGAGTGCTGAAAGTGTCACAGCATGTTGAACCAGCAGCCGCGTCTGCTGGTGATCAGAATCCGCAATATGTGTTTTCAACTCATTGATGCGCTCCATGAGGCTTTTTTTCCCAGGAAATGGGATGGTTTGCCCCAGCGTCACATCCAGAAGAGGACCCGAGCTGCCACCGCTCTTCATCGTTCCACCCTGAATATTCAAACTTGGATTACTGTACACTCCGCTTTGCTGAGCCAAAGCCTCTTCTGCCTGAACATGGGCCAGCTTGGAGCGGATTAAATTTGAATTTTCTAGTGCGCGCTTCTGGAGTTCTGCGAGAGAAAATACTTGTGTGGCGGCGAAGCCACTCGTTGAAAGAGCTAAAATCCAAAATGGGATCAGCAGTACGTTCACAGGTCAGGATGGTTGCAATACTGGTGCCGAAAGTCAAAGCGAATGAATCAATGAACAGCCCCGAAACCCAGCCTGCCGCGAAGTCTCAGAAACGGATGTTCGACCACCACAAATCCAAGGGCAGCAGAACCCATGGCGACTGCCAAATTAGCCAAGCTAAAGACCGCAAATTGCAACGCTGGGTGAGTTCCGGGCAAAAGAGCCAAGGTCTGCTCACCGATGAAATCCATGGCATATTGATGCATCAAATACATTCCAAAAGAGAGCTTGGAAATCAGATAGAACCCTCTCCAAGACATGACTTTCACCAGCAGATTCTGAGCTGTCGCCTGGAGTGAATACCAAGCCAATCCACCAAACATCAACGCCAGGAATGTGTATTCAAAAACCAGCAAATTCAGTTTTCGCAAAATAACCCCGAAAACAGACAGCCCGATGAAAATCGCCCAAGAGGGGTTGCGAGAATACCATTCACGAGCCTTGGAATCAGTCATAATATTTGAAAGGATCATGCCGAAAATCAAAGGATCGCTGTGAGTGTGAATCGGCTCATACAGAGTTGAAATCACCCGATGCACATCCGACCAATCAACAGCCCCCAGCCGAGCTACAACCAGCGCACGGATCAACGGCAATCCTGCCAAAACCCCGATCATCACCCAGCGCATGACCCGCAGCGAACCCGTGAGACGGCTCAGACCCAGCAAAATCAATGGAATTGCGATATAAAACTGCTCCTCGGTAGCTAGGGACCAGCTCCCTCCGATGTAGTGAACGCCAAAATAGTTGGAAAGGAAGAATAGTTCCGGCCAAAGCGGGCGGGAATCCTTCCCCATGACCAAAAAAAATCCAACCGTAATAAAAAGAACAGCAAAATAGAGTGGCCAAATCCTGAGTCCCCGGCGCAAGATGAACTGCTTGAAATTCACCGTGCCTGAGTGGGCAACCTCCTGCCAGAGCTGTTTGCCAATAAAAAATCCACTTAAAATAAAGAATAAATCAACCCCTACCCATCCACCCGTGAGCAGGCGGAACTGGCTCAAAAAGCTGGGGGTCCCGCCCATCCCGGTGAAAGCAGCAGTAGAATGGGTGCCAATCACCAATAAGATCGCCAACGACCTGAGCCCATCGAGTGCAGGAATCTGATTTTTAGGCTTATTCCACAGGGAACGGATGCCTGGAATTAAAAATTGAAGCATGGGCCGAATGTATAATACATAAATATATAAAATGTAATTTATTTATTGTGTTAAAAATTGATTAATTCGTGCTCGGATCGCATCCATTTTAATCGTAGCCCAGGCCGGCCAATGATCCGATGGATTCCGATCACGCTGGTGCTTGTTCTCAGGCAATGGGACCGGCTTGCCAGACTGCTTCTTGTAACGATAGACACCCGCATCGGCGACATCTCCCTGAAGCTCCTTCGAAACAAAAATCGCATCCATCTGATGTCGCTGGGGCGTCTCACCCCGACCAGGGAAAAAAATATGAGTCATTCGATCCAGCTCCGAAAGCGGCTGTGGCAAGAGATCGAATGAGTTTGCAAGCCCTGCCTTTTGAATGGAGGGCAGAATCTCGGGGTCCCTGTTCACATCTCCGTTAAAATCGCCTGCTAAAATAATCGGCAAGTCACTCCCGTACTCATCGCGATATCGCTCGACGATTTCAGCTGTTTTCTCAAACTGTACCGTCCGCATCACACTGGACTCACGATCCGAGACGCGCCCATCCTGACCTTTGATCGGTCGTTTGGACTTATAGTGCCCACCGATGACAATGAACCAGGGAGGGGCATCCCGAGCGGCTCCTGCTTGCCGAAATACCAGAACAGGCAGATCTCTAGAAAATACTCGAAAATCTTTTCTCTCCGGGCGCAAAGGATCGATCCCGATTTCTGCCCGAAAACTGTGATTTTCGATGGTGAACGGCAAGTCCTTTTTCACGAGAAAACCGATGTTGATATCCCTCTTATGGTCATTCCCCTTCACCAGAATCGGGATGTATTGCCCACCCAGGTATTTAGAAATCAGCTCATCTGAGCCTTCGATGCTTTCGACTTCTTGCAAAACAACAATATCCAAATCCAAATCGAGCAATG
The DNA here is from genome assembly GCA_964364175.1 of uncultured Bacteriovoracaceae bacterium. Classification (GTDB taxonomy): domain Bacteria; phylum Bdellovibrionota; class UBA1018; order UBA1018; family UBA1018; genus CAYILR01. Next base: position 27,428 of record CAYILR010000013.1, on the reverse strand, counting down.
CTTGCGCTACCCCTAAAACCTTGTGATCGGGCTTCGGAGAAGGGCCAGTGACGCGCACCAATGAACCGTCCTGGGTATATTCATGACGGCCTTGATACAAAAAGAAATTTTCGACGTTGTAGGTCCCCACCCGCAGCTCCTGAATCTGATCCAGAGTTCGCTTCTGAATAATCGTATCTGCAGGAATGAGAAATTTTTCGCAACCTAAGGATGCACAGGCTTGCGAGAGCAATGTGCCCAGGCCGAAAACGACGGCAAGAACCAGCCTAAATGAATACCACACACTTGATTTCATCACGCGCCGTGTAGCACACTTGTTTTATTTATATAAGACATTAGGGTAATAATTACAGGGAGATTTCTTCAAAGAATACTTTTCAGCCATTGAGCCATTTTGTCGCATCCGCTCACTTCATTGAGGGCAGAATGTCGCTCTTTTTTCATATCACAGCATAATAGCCATTTTAATCTGGAAACAGCTTGGCATCAGACTTGCTCTTTACCAGGTCAGACTGGTTCAGAACCATTAGAAAATCAGAGGAGGAAATGATTATGAGCAACTTAGATTTTTGGAGAGGAAACATGTTGAGTCCATCGAGGGATATTGGACAGTTTCAACGCACCATTGATCGCCTTTTTGATGATTGGGCGGGTTGGCGAACGGCTGCTAAGCCGGGGGCGGTCGCAAACTACACGACGAGTCCTTCGTGCGAAATCACAGAGAACAAGTCGGGTTATCAATTGAAATTCGATCTGCCAGGAATGAGTAAAGATCAGATCAAAATTGATCTACACGAAAATCAACTGACGGTCTCTGGTGAACGAAAAGAAGAAAGAAAGGAGGAAGACAAAGACAAGAAAAGCCACTTTTCCGAGCTGTACTACGGCTCATTCATGAGGTCATTCACACTTCCTCAAACCGTGGATCCCGAAAAAGTGGAGGCCCGTTATGATAACGGGGTTTTGTCGGTCAACCTGCTTAAAACAGCGGGAGGTTCCGTCCGGCAAATCACGATTAAATAGAAGCTAGGAGTGAGCAGAGAGGGCCTGATTTTGGGCTGGCCTCTGCTCACTCTCCTACTTTCCGATCACTGCAAGCAGCTCAGCGTGGGCCAGGTGATAGTCTCGCCTGAGTTCCGCATACCGCCTTTTATACTCAACATACTTCTGGGTTGCACCCAGAACGTCCGGGGAGTTCTTCAGTCCGCGGGCGTATTCACCCAGGCTTCGCGTGAAGTAGTCTTTCCCAAGCTCAAGGTTTTTCTCGCCGGCATGAATGAGATCATGGTTCAGTTTCAGTTCTGCTTTTGCCGACTGAAGACTCGCTTCAAGTTCCAATCGACGCTGGCTTGCTCGGCTATCCAGAGCGTCGGCTTGTAACTGCGAGGCACTCCCGTCCACTCTGGATTGTAGACCATCAAAAAGTTCGAGAGTCAGTCTCACTCCACCGACAGTCTCGAAGCGATCTGCGAGAAGCCCTGGATCGCGCTCTCTTTGGGTAAACAAGAAATATCCGCCAAAAATATCCACCGATGGCGTCCACCAGCGATTGAGCTGGCGCTTTTGCTGTTCAAATATCGCTCCACTCGCCCGAAATTGAACCACGTCTCGGTGCGCATTGAAATCAGTCTGAAGGGCGAGCAAGTCGTCAAAATGCTCATGAGGAGCCTGAGATAACGTTTCAAACCGCGTATCGGGCGACATACCCAGAATGGCGCTCAAATCCCGCTCAGCATTTGCAAGACCCAGTTCCACCCGCGCCGCATCCTGCTCAAGCTGAACGCGATTGATCTCAAACTCGATACGATCCGTTTCAGTAGCAATGCCCGAACGAATCCGCTTTTCAGCCGCGCTCCGATTCTTGGTGTTGAGATCAAGAGCCTCCCGAAGGATCTGAAGTACTTCTTTTTGATAGACCGTGATCCAATATGCTTTCCGGGCACGGATGAGCTCTTCAAAGAACGTCTGTTGCTTTTCAGCGTAAGAGACCTGAACCCGTCCGTTGCGAATCGCCTCCTCAATGGCATCCCGTCCACCCCGAAAAAGATTGATTCTTGTCTCAACGCCCCCAAAAGGCTGACTCTTCACTCCTAGCGGATTGGAGCGAAACGTCTCTCTTCCCACTTCAGCCCTCAGAGTCGGCAAATAAGAGCGAAATAAGTAGCCGGTTCTCTTCTCCTGCGATTCTACACTGAGACGCGCTCCCTCGACGTTTCCGTTCTTCTCTCGAATCAGCTTCGGTATATCCTCAAAGTCGAGTTGAGTGGGGCCTGCCGCAACCACAAGCGATCCGGCAAGCCCTACGAGAGCTAGACCACTGGTAAAAAAAACAAAATTGAGAGGAAGACGAAGGAATCGCTTCATTCTTTACCTTTAGCTTTGTGGCTCGACTTGGAAAACGACCTTTTCTTTCTTTCCTTTGTAAGTCGTTGTGAGTTCGAGCGTATATCGGTACGCGCCTTTGGCATCCACCTTTGCCTCGTAGTGATCATCAGCAACCGTGAATTTGACAGCTTCCTTTTTCTTCTTGGGCGCCTGCACCGTCGCCACAATCGTTACTTCTTTCGGAGCCACTGGCGCCATTTCATGCGTCAGTGGATAGAGCTTGATCCCGGACGCCTCATTCACCAGCTCGATGTAGAGCTGACTTGTACCCTTGACCGTACCACCGTGTGGGGCTTGTACCGCGCCAGGCATTTTGTCATGACCCTCGTGAGCATAGCCCAATGTAACCATGAGAATAAGAAAAATACTTTTCATACGTTATGACCTCCTTCATTTGTGTTGATTAAAACTGTCTTTGAAAACCCGATCGCTTTTTCAGCTGATTTCCTTCCAAAGTGGAAGAAGACGATTGGCGTGAGCACCATATCCAGAAGAGTTGAGCTAAATAAACCACCGACAATCACGACGGCTACTGGATGCAGGATTTCCTTTCCAGGTTGCCCTTTCGAAAGCACGAGCGGAACCAGTGCAAGAGCTGCGGTCAGAGCAGTCATGAGCACCGGCACCAGGCGCTCAAGAGAGCCACGAATCACCATTTCCTTGCTAAACTTCTCTCCTTCAAACTTCATGAGATGCAAATAGTGGGAAATCATCATGATCCCATTTCGGCTTGCGATCCCGCTCAAGGTGATAAACGCCACAAGGGTCGCCACTGAGAAAATACGATCCGAGAAAAAAATCGCGATCAAGCTACCAATGAGCGCCATCGGGATATTGAGCATGACCTGGAAAGCGATGAAGCTTGATTTGAAGTGCCCATAGAGAACCATGAAAATACCCAAGAGCGAGAGAGTTCCGAGAAGAAGGATCAGGCGAGAAGCCTTCTGCTGGCTCTCAAACTGACCGCCGAGCTCGATGTAGTACCCATCCGGTAGCTTCACCTTCTCGCCAATTTTCGTTTTCACATCTCGAACGAGGCTATCTAAATCTCTTCCCGCCGAATTAGCCTGAACCACGATCCTGCGCTGAACATTTTCGCGATTGATGATGTTCGGCCCCGTGGACTCAAAAACATCCGCTACTTTTTCAAGAGGAATTCGTGTGCCATCGGGCATGATCTTGATCGTGGTTCTCTTCATGAGCTCAATGTTCGAGCGGGACTGATCATCAAAACGCATGAACACATTGAATATCCGCTGATTCTCAAGAACCTGTGCGACGACTTCGCCATTCAGCGCCATCTCAAGCATCGAAGCAAGATCGCCCAAGATGATAGCGTACTTCGCGGCCTCCTCCCTCAGAAGTTGAATCTTCACTTGAGGAACAAGAACCTGTTGCTCGACTTGAAGGTCCACAAGCCCTGGGGTGCCTTGGATCGCTCGATGAATTTCGGCGGCTTTGCTCCGGAGAACAGTGAGGTCCGGCCCAAAGAGCTTGATCGCGATTTGCGCTCTTACACCAGAAAGCAGGTGATCCAGGCGATGAGAGATCGGTTGTCCGACGTTCGAGAAAATACCGGGAATGCTATCGAGTTTTTTCCTGATCTCCTCAAGCACAAGTTCACGCGGACGATGGGAGGGTTTGAAATCCACGTCCAGCTCACCGTAATGGACACCCTCAGCATGTTCATCCAGTTCCGCACGCCCGGTGCGCCTGGCTACGGATTTGACTTCGGGTACACTTAAGATCAGTTTTTCGGCTTGAGTCCCGAGCTTATTGCTCTCCTCAAGCGAAATGCCCGGCTGCGCGATGACATTCACCGTGGCCGTGCCTTCGTTGAACTTAGGCAGAAATTCTTTTCCCATGAAAGGAATCAGCGCAAGCGCGCCAACAAGCAATACTATCGCCGCGCCGATCACAATTCGAGGATGGTTCAGTGCCCGGTTGAGAAGCCTCGTATCCCATTTCTTTAGAAAACGAACCAAGGCCCCATCCTCATTTTCGATGAGTTTGCCTTTGCTGAGAAGAAAGGAGCACAAAACCGGCGTCACCGTCAGCGACACCAGAAGCGAGGCAAGAAGGGAGACGATATATGCAATGCCCAGTGGGATGAATAGCCGTCCTTCGATACCACTTAAGTAAAAGAGCGGAACGAAAACCAACACAACGATGATCGTGGCAAATACGATTGAGTTTCTGACTTCGGATGAAGCATTGTAAATCACTTGCAGAGTCGGCAACGGATCGGGACGTTTCTTGTTCTCCCTCAATCGCCGAAAGACGTTTTCGACATCAACGATCGCATCATCCACCAATTCGCCAATAGCGACCGCTAGCCCTCCCAAGGTCATTGTGTTGACTGAGATATCAAAAAACTTCATCACGATCGCGGTCAATACAAACGACAGTGGAATTGCGGTAAGTGTGATTGCCGTCGTTCGGAAGTTCAGGAGGAAGATGAAGAGCACAATGAAAACGAGAACCGCGCCGTCACGCAGAGCCTCCACAACGTTATGAATCGCTGCTTCGATGAAGTGAGATTGTTTAAAAAGATCCCGTTCAAGTTTCACCCCCTTGGGAAAGCCCTTGGCCACTTCATTGAGAGCCTCATCAATGCGCCGGGTGAGCTCTACCGTGTTCGCCCCAGGTTGCTTTTGGATGCTCATGATCACAGCGGGTGAAGCGTTTACGCTTCCATCGCCACGCTTGATTTGCGGTCCGACTCTCACTTCAGCAATCTCTTTGACAAGTACGGGGCGTCCCAAATGGCGCCCGACAATTGAGTTCAAAATATCTTCCTCGGAACGCACCGTTCCGATGTTTCGAATCAAGAACTCTTTTTTGTCCAAGTTGATAAAACCGCCGGTCGTGTTCTGGCTCAGGTGAGCAAGGCTATGCTCCACGTCTTCCAATGTGAACTGAAGCTTCTGAATCTTCTCAGCAGAAAGCAAAATCTGATACTGGCGCACACCACCACCGATTGAAATAACCTGCGCAACACCCGGGACACTCAAAAGCCTCCGGCGGATCACCCAGTCCGCAAGGGTTCTCAGATCGATGGGCGAAACTTTTCCGTCTTCCGAGGTCAGTCCCAGAAGCTGAATCTCTCCCATGATCGAAGCGATCGGTCCCATGACGGGAGTGGCGTTCTTGGGTAGCTTCTCTTTGGCCAGCTGGAGCTTTTCCGCCACGATTTGACGGTTTCGATAGATCTCGGTGCCCCATCCAAACTCGACATAGATGACGGATAGCCCGATCCCCGAAGTGGATCGCACCCGCTCAACACCGGGAAGTCCATTCAGCACCGTTTCGAGCGGTAGCGTAACGAGCGTTTCCACTTCCTCTGGCGCCATCCCCGGAGCTTCCGTCATGATATTCACAGTCGGACGGTTGAGGTCCGGGAAGACATCGACCGGAAGGGTCACGATCACATAGGCACCATAGACCATAACCAGTGCCGCAGCTGCGACAACCAGGAGCCTATGCGTCAGTGAAAAACGAATCATCCGGTCTAGCATTAAAGATTACCTATCTCAGTTTTTCTTATAAGAATAGATACGAGCATTCCCCCCTCCTTACAATCCTTCATAAAGCAGTGTACGAAGGAACATATATGGCCTCTCAATCCGTCGCGTATCTGCTCGGTCTGTTTTTTTCGGTGAATTTGATGCCTGGAATGGTCTGGGGCCATGGGGAAGATCAACCAGGCCCCCACGGTGGTCACATTCGAATGCCCGGAGCCTTTCACACTGAGCTTGTAACGAAGTCCAAGACAGAACTGAACGTCTTTCTGCTCGACATGGACTGGGCGAATCCTATGACCGAGGGCTCGTCTGTGAAAGTCATTTTTAAATTAGGGAAAAAAGAATCGCCACTGAAGTGTGAGACGAAGCAAGATCATTTTCGCTGCAAGGCCCCTCAGGGGATCTCAATCGTCCCACCTGGAAAAGTTGAAATCACTGCTATTCGCAATGGAGCTACCGGTGGCCTTGCCGTGTACGAGTTACTACTGAAGAACAGAAAACAATGAAAATTTTCTTAGTGGTTGCAACCTTGGGTTTGATCTTGACGATTGTCTTAGCGAGACGTCGACACGAGGAGTTTGTATCCATTTCACTATACGAACCGAAGTTTAAGGGAGGAAAGCAGCAATGAAAAAATATTTTTTTGTAATTTTACTAGCCGTGATGAGTTCTTTTGCTCAGGCGGAGAGCGCACGAGAAACTCCAGATGAAAATTTTACCGAAGGTTGTATTTTACATGAAGAGTACAAAGATATTGAATACACAGTACAAACTCTTCGAAAGTATGTGAACAATCCATCTTTGGAGTATTTCAATAACCTGACTCCACTACAAAAAGACCTGTTTGTTTCTACAGCGTTGAATATGCTGGGGTTTATTAATGAAAATCATCGTGAAAAAAAAATTAAGATCACAGATTATCTCGAACTCATCGACGATGTGACGATCGAAAAGATCAAACTCAAAAAGCCTAATGGCTTTGGATCCACGCTCTATCGAGTCGATATGGGTGTCGGTGGGGGGAACGGCGGATATACCACGTACCGAATGCTCGGACGATTTCAAGGACATTACTATTTTAAAGATGTGGCTAGAACCTTCGATCGTGAACTCATCTATTGCGATGAGAACTATCGTAAGAAATCTAAATAAACTTACGAGTTTGTTGATCGGCTTTGCCGGGGTATTTTCATTCGGATGCTTGACGTCAGTGTACAAGATTCCCATCACGAGATGAAATAAGTCGGGTAGTATCATAACCTTGTTCTACCAACCGGCTGAGAATTCCATCATAGACCGATTTTTTCATTTCAGCGGTACGACTCAAAATCCAAAGATATTTCCTGTTGGGTTCACTCACCACTGCAAACTGATACTCTGGCTCCAAATCGATTACCCAGTATTTACCTCTGCCCACTCCAGTCCACCTGAGCCAAGGAGGCAAGAACGTTACGCTGAGTTTAGCATAGGTTTTTGTATCTTCCACGCGAGCAATGCCGTGAACTTCTTCTAAGGTTCCATCCGAAATTTTGCGACAAATATTTACAATATCAACCTCGCCATTATCCCCTAAACTGTATTGAGCAATCGCTTTGTCACAGTTTTTTTGAAAAAAATTAGGGAACCTAGCAATTTCATACCACTTTCCCAGATATCGATTGAGATCGACCAGAGGAACTGTTTTTATAGGAGCATGCTCGTCAGCCCAAGTCAGATTTTGAATCGATGAAAAAACTATCAAAAAAAACAAGCTACATGGCATCCAAAATATAACCGTATTTTTTCGCATAGACATAAGTGCCTACTTGAAAATCAAGCAAGAAGCGAGACTTCATTGCCAGCAAACGTTCGAGTCCGGCGACCTCTTCGTCCCGAAGGATCGAAAATCCAGCGCTTCCACTTGTGCCCCAGCGTTGTCGATTTCTTATATTTGGATTAAAAACAAGAAATCGACAACGTTATGAGTTGCACCAAAGCCACTTCAATACCAACTTGATTTATTCATGTTTCATGCTATTTCATGCCTGGCTCTAAACTGAGAGAGGGGAAATTCCGTGAATCATATTCAAAAAATATTTTCTATCTGGATCATATCCGCATTGATAGTCCAACCTACCATTGCCTTAGCCGCACCGGGCCCCGGCAATCCCGGCGAACGACAACCCGATCCCGCAGCCGCACGACATATCGGAGTCATTGAAGGACGTCCGGATGGCGCACGTGAGGGCCGCGAGCATGGTGCAGAAGATGGAATTCGCCTCGGACGCGAAGAAGGATTTCAAAACGGTTACGACCGATGCCAAGCAGAAACCAGACAGGCCGCTTATGATTACGGATACCGTCGGGGGCACGCAGATGGTGAATCGACAGGTGCACGAGAAGGATATACTCGAGGTAACAGCAACGGCCGAACTGAGGGTGAAAACAACGGTCGAACCGATGGACTCAACCGCGCCAATACTGACGCCAACGTAGCTGCCACTCCACTCGGGCGACGACAAGGACAAAGCGAAGCCGACCGCTCCGACGCGAGCTCAAAAGGACGCACAGACGGACTAAGCGAAGGCGAAGCTCAAGCTTTGGCCGACGCCATCGAAAAAGACTATCCTCGTGGACGCACTGACTATCGCCAAGAGAGATGGGCGGAGCGCGTGGAAGCACGCGACGAAGTCGATCTATCTCCTCCGAATACAACTTCGGCTGCACAGTTAATGGACGAAAAGAAACTCGCGCTTCCCAGTAGCTCGCGCCACGAAAAACAAATAAAATCTGCACATTCATCCGATAGTAGCGCCCAGCGACACGGCACTCCCGATCGCAGATTCTATCGCCCCAACAAAATATTCCCATTTCCAGAAGAACAAAACGCTTACCTTTCGGGGTACGCTTCTGGATATCAGGATGGATTTTCGGATGAATACCCACCCGCTTTTCAATCTCGTTATCGAATGAGCTACGATCTCTCCTACCGTGAAGGATGTGTACGCGCCGAAAGAGAAAGCTATTCGGTCGACGAGCGTCGCGGATTCGATGAGGGGTATCGCGCAGGATACGATCGTACCTATCCACCAGCCTATCAAGCTGCCTACGATGCGGCTTACCGAAGTGCATTTTCGTCGGCATCCGAAAGAGCTTATAGCGATTCTTACGATGGTTACTATCAACAACATTTCGAAACTGCGAGAAGCGCCGCTTACCGCGAACGGTATCAGCAGCTTTATCAGGCCTCCTACCAACCTGCCTATCGAGCCAAGTACGACGAAAAGTATCCTATTTTTTCTAAACAATATTACGAAAAAGGCCGTCGTGACGAAGAAGCTGATTTCAAAAAACGACCGCTTCGTTTTACAGAAGGAGCCATTCAAGAAACTCGAGTCAATGAGATCATCGAGCCCGGAGAAGTCCTAAAGATCCAAACCGAGTTCAGGAATTTTTCTTCGGAAATCGTGAACGGCAAAAATGTCACTCTCAAGATTGAACCCTTGGACGGAAACGATGGAGTCACGCTCCATCAGGGATCAACTCCACTTCGTGCTCAAGCTCGCGCTCGTGGTGCACTGGCTGTCCGTGGAGCGTTGGATTTTCGAGTAGACGAGACTCTGGTGAATCGAAACAAACGATTCAAACTCACTCTCTGGCTGGGACAAACTCTTTGTGATGAAAAAATCGTCACTGCATCGCCCCAGTTCTTGATTCAAACCAGTTTGCAAGAAAATCCGGAATTGAAGGAAGGAATCCAAACTACTCTTCGCTTCAAACTCCGCAATGCAGGATCGGCAAACACTTTGGGGTCGGGACTTCGCGTTCGTCTGACGTCGGACCCTTCGTTCCTCCAAATTATTGGAGACGGAATCGTTCGGACTTCAAATCTGCACTCCTCCCAAGAAGCTTGGGTGGAGTTTCCAGTGATTGCACGTCACCGAGTCGGACAAGAACGCGTTCCTCTCACGATCAACGTGATCGAAGAAGGCAGCGAATTTCGCGTGGGACTTTTGGACGAAGCACGCCGAATTCCGCTGAAGAACGATTATTTGATTGAACTCACCGATCCAGAAATCGCGGGCGGTCTTCGAGGAGAATCGATTGTGCGTCTCAAATACCGAATTCACAACTTGGAAGGGCAACATTCCGCCTACGGTGTCCAACTCGCAGTTCGAGTCAAAGACGAAACAGAAACTCTGAGTGATTCCTGGGTAATCATCGGACCCAATCCACAATACTTGCGCGCCATCCTTCCGGGTGAAATGCGAGAATTCGTTGTTCCTGTTTTATCCAAAAAAATCAATTCCGGAGGAACCGTTGAACTGGAACTCCGAGAATCCGGTCGAACTGTAGTCATCCATCAGGCGAGGTTTTAAATGAACTCAAGAGTATTATTAGCAGTTGGAATTGTAGCAATCACAGGAACCGCTTGCGGCGTTGTCCCCAAGGGATACCGCGGGGACTATGTCGAATCCGAATCTGGACTTCGAATTGAGCTCTCCGCTCGCTCAGGAAAAATCATTTCCAGCGACGGAAGCTCCCAAAAACTCAAAGCGAGTGATGTTTCCGTGGAAGATTTGAAGAACGGTAAACCCGGGATCTATTTCTCCGATGAAATGCGCAAGGATCGTTACCTCGAGATTTTCTGGATCCAACCCACCGCCGGCACCTCTCAGGGGCAAGCAGGTTTATTTTGGTATGAGGCGCAGATCATGCAGACTTTGGTGAATGCATCCGTAAGTTCGTCTGTGGCTGAAATCACATTCAAAAAATGCTCGAATGGAAGAGTCATGATCGACCTTCCCTCTCAGACCTGGCAGGCAGGCTGTCCGGAGGACGCTCCGGTGCTTTTGTTTAAGCGAATCAGATGATGAACTCAGGCTCTGAAACTGGTCGGGGTAGCGGGATTCGAACCCACGACCTCTTCGTCCCGAAGGATCAAAAATCCGGTGATGCAAGTGCCTGTAATTCTTTAGATGAAGTGCAAAAAGCCCTCGAAAACTACGAGAAAATCAAAGCAAATCTCGCCGAAAAAATCCTAATGATTCTGCAGCTCGCAGAATCTCCGTGCTACGCTAATGCTACGCAGTTGGAACGCGAGCGTTGGAAGCTCGATCGATGAGTTTGCTGATTGCGCTGACTCCGCGGGATGTTGATGTGCTGGCTTTTTTGCATTCGCAAGGTGTAGCGACTTTTGATCAGCTTTGTCGGGGGTATTTTCATTCGGATGCGAGTTGTCGAATGCGACTCTCAAAGCTAGTACGAGCTGGGTACATCGAATCCGTGCCGATTTCGAGTGGCGTTCGTGCGGTGCCCTCTCGGATGCGAGAATTGAGGGCTCAGATTCGGCAGTCCGGGTCGGAGTTTCAGAAGATGCGCGTCTATCGCGTGGGACCGCGGTTGCTGAGGAGCCGTAACTCACGACGGCCTCTGCTGGGAGAGCCTATATTTTGGCAGCATCAGCTGGGGCTGGGCGAGATCCTGCCTGCCGTAAAGAGCATTCTTCCCCAGGGTGGTGTCCTGCTCTCAGATACTCAATTGAGGCAAGAATGCTGAAAGTGGGCGTTTCGCTGCTCGCTGATTTGACGTCGGTCATTCTACTTTTTATGGGTATCAATCGGTGCGGGAGTTTTTGAGAATATCATAAAATCATAAGAGTAGCGTCCCAGACGCTACTCTATAACCCGATCCGAGTCAACCAGTTGATATTACAATTGTTTTTTAAAGTCATCTATTCAATAATAACAGCTATTCAAAAAAAATTGAATAGCTGTTATTATTGAATAGATGACAAATCGAACCTCTCTTGCACCTGCAAAAAAGATAGAATGGGTAAAAGACCCATTCAGCAAGAAATCAGGAACAGCATTGCTATGGATTTTGGCACATCAACAGTATCAGCGATCCTTTTCAATCAACGAACTAGGAAAAACTCTTAATCTAAGTCCCGGAACGGTACATCGAACCTTGGCAGTTCTGGCTTATGAGGGAATCTTCAGTACGTCAGGTTTGAGAACAGCAAAACAATACAGCCTCAACAACCCCAAAGAACTTCTCAAGCAGTGGCTGCAAAGTTACAAGGTCTTGCAACGGACCAAGAAACTTCAAGCCACATCGAGTGACCCTAGCTTACTGACAAAACTTAATTTACTGGATTTGGGGATTGTTCCCGCGCTGCACACGGCAGCACGGAAAACTTTTCATGTCGGTGTAGTTAATATTCGAAGTTTCGAAGGTTATGTTTTGAATTGGAAGAAAATAAGCAGCATCGCCTCCAAGCTCTCTCTGGTCGAACAGGATCGGGGCTACGACGTACTGCTCATCGAACCCTACTATCATCATTTTGTTTCGCTCTATTTCGAAAATTATAATAAGCCTGATTGGAACAGCGCCTACGAGATTCTCACTTTCTTGGATCTGTATCATTTCCCAATCCGGGGGCGGGAGCAGGCGGAGGCACTATTTAGAAAAAGTAGTGCGTTGAAAAGCATTTGTTCCTGGAAAGAAATCGAGGAATCGGTTGAATAAAAATACATCTCATCATTCTGATTTACTGATTCTCCAAGAACTGGAGAAACTAGCAGCAGCTCTCGGAAATTGGCGTGACCATGTGGTGCTCGGTGGTGGAGTCGCCCTGCTGGTTTATGGTCAGCTCATGTCCGAAGAAAAGGTTGAACCTCTTGGCACAAGCGACATGGATTGGCTCATTCCTCGCAAGCCCCTAATGAAAGGTAAATCTGATTCGATTTCTGAAATTCTCGAAAGCTGTGGATATTCCTATCGAAGCAAAGGTCCTGGAACTCCTCCTGTTTCGTCCTACATTAAGGAAGTTGAAGATCAAGAAATCGAAGTAGAGTTCCTGACCGATAATAAATCTAGAGAGAAACTGGGTGACTCAGTCACTATTCAAAAGGCCGAAGTCACAGCTCAACCCCTTTCTTATCTCGAAATGAGCTTGGATGAGACCACAGTTGCAACTCTAAAAAATGGAATTGAAATTCGAGTGGTCACACCCGAAGCATGGGTTTTTCACAAAGGACTTACCTTCAATCGGAGGCCCAAGAAATCTTCGAAATACCTCAAGGATCTTTATGGGATTTGGTTTGTTCTGACACAAATGGGAGATTTATCGGTCGCAGCTGGGTTGAATCTGAAAAAACTGCAGAAAAAATATTCTCCGAATTGGGCTGACGATTTCAGTAAAAACCTCCATGCCTGGGTAGATCAGGCGACACCAAAGGAATGGGATCAATTGGTTCAGCAGGATCCACGAGGTGAATTGAGCAAGGTGATTTTTCGATCGTTGATTGATAGGCTGTGATTGAAATTGGTTCTAGTTTAGATTTAATTTCTGATGAGATGAATTATAATTGAAACTGAGTTGAATTGAGATGTCCCGACAGTCGAATTGTCTTTTTTCCGTTTTCCCCTTTACACGACCCCTTGATACGAGCTCGACCCTGCCCCGGCTCCTGACCACCCACCCCCACTGCAAAACTTCGGCCTCAATGCATTTGCCTTAATTTTCGCAGCAATAATTTTCTTAATCAGTTTGTTTTTCATGTCGTGATCCATCCTTTTCTTAGATCAAATCTAAATGAATTTGTTCCCTCAGGATAATCAATATTCACAATGATGGTAATAGAAAAAAAATATCAACTTTTCAGCGAAATTTCTCGTTTCTCTTTTTTATTTCTGAGTCAGAATTCCGTATAGTTCAGGTCTGCGATCTCGGAAAAATCCAAAAGACGCGCGGTTCTTACGGATCAGCTCAAAATCAAACTGCGCTGTAATGATTCCCTCTTCTCCACGAGTCAGCTCTGCGACTTTCTCGCCTCGGTGATCGGCGATGAAGGAATGTCCGTAAAAACTCTGATTCCCCTCAGTACCGATTCGGTTGGCCGCCACCACTGGCACCACGTTCGAAACACAGTGACCAATCATCGCTCGCTGCCACAGGTCCTTGGTGTTCAATGGATCTTCGCCCTCCACCGCGGTTTCTGAGGGCTCACTGCCGATCGCAGTCGGATAGAGCAAAACATCCGCACCCTGAAGCATCATGGCTCGCGCGCATTCAGGGAACCACTGATCCCAGCAAATTCCGACGCCGATTTTTCCAAACTTAGTATTCCAAACTTGGAACCCTGTATTGCCCGGACGGAAATAAAACTTCTCCTCGTATCCAGGTCCATCGGGGATGTGCGTCTTGCGATAGTTGCCCAGGATTTTTCCGTCCGCATCGATCATCGCGACGCTGTTGTAGTGGGCTTGATTGTCGCGTTCGAAATAAGAAACCGGAATCACGACTCCGAGTTTCTGTGCCAATTTTTGAAAATGTAGAATCGTGGGATTGCCTTCGAGTGGACGAGCCCAAGCAAAGTACTCGTCTTTTTCTTCTTTGCAGAAATAATGATTCTCAAAAAGCTCAGAAGGCAAAATCACCTGCGCGCCTTTTCGGGCTGCTTCTTCAACATGCGTGCTCACGCGTTTGACATTGTCAGCAACATCGGTAGAAAACGGCATTTGGATTGCTGCTACTGTTGTCTTCATGCATTTCCTTTCACTGAAGGCACCTGCTGTGTAATACAATGAAACGCTCCGCCCCCGCTCAAAATCGCTTGAGCTGATAATCCAACGGTCTTGCGACCTGGAAAGCAACGTGCGATCGACTCAACTGCTTTCGCGTCGTTCTTTGAACCATAGACGGGAACAATCACTGAATCATTGGAAATATAAAAATTGAGATAACTCGCCGGCATCACATCGCCGTCCTCGTTCTCGACCAAACCCGGTGATGGAATCGTCACGACTTGAAGCGTGCCCCCCCGAGCATGCCGCAAATCATCTTCTAATTGCTGCATCACTTCGCGATTGGGATCGTCGGAATCGACCGCCTTCATGCACAGCGCGACTCCTGGAGCCGCAAATCGGGCAATTGTATCGATGTGGCCATCGGTATGGTCGTTAAGCAAACCTTCGCGGAGCCAAATAAACTCGCTGACACCCAAGCTCTCACGCAAAACAGCTTCGATGCGAACTCGATTCATTCCGGGATTGCGGTTCGGATTGAGCAAGCATTGCTCCGTCGTCATGCAGACACCCTGGCCGTCGATTTCAATCGAACCACCCTCTAAAATCCAATCGTGCTTGAACTCAGGCAATCCACTTGCACGCGCTACTCGCTCTGCAACTTGGTCATCGTGTTCCAAAACATACTTATCGCCCCAACCATTGAAGCGAAATCGTGCACTCGACAGGCGTTCTTTTCCGCCCTCTTGATCCCAGACAAAAATCGGAGCCGTGTCTCTCAACCAAATATCACCTACAGGGATATTGTGAAATCGAACAGGCAATCCAGCCAAAGCCTTTTCAGCTTGAACACGATGATGGGCATCTGGAACCAGAATCTCTAAGCGCTCGCTACGGGCAATAGCCCGGCAAAGATCCGCGAACTCGCGTTGAGCGGGTGCCATGTTTTCTTGCCAAAGCGATTCATCCCAAGGCCAAGCCAACCAGCAGGCCTCGTGGGGTGCCCATTCTGCGGGCATACGAAAGCGTGAATTCATGAACTCCGCATATCACGTTTTTTATTCAATATCATCACACCAACAAAGCAAAACACACCAATCAGCGCGCTGACTGTGAAAAATGCAAATCCACCGACCCAACCGAATCGATCGACCAACAATCCGGTTCCGACGCCGGAAGCAATGCTGCCGATGTATCCAAAGAGACCCGTAAATCCGGACGCAGTTGCCGCCGCGTACTTTCCACCTGCGTCAGCTGCACAAAGACCAACCAACATCTGCGGGCCATAAACCAAGAATCCGACTGCAGCCAAACTAAAACACTCGAGCCATGGATGTCCCGTAGGAATCATCCAAAAACCCCAAACCGCAAATACCAGTAGAACCATGTAAATCACGTTCACCAGCGCTCGATGATTTCTAAAATGAGTATCAATCAGTCGGCCAGCCAAAACAGAACCCGCTATTCCCGCAATTTCAAAAAGAGCTGTTTTGTAAGAAGCATTCGCAACGGTGGAATGTTTCACTTCCACGAGGAAAGTCGGAGCCCAATCCATTGCTCCATATCGAACCAGATAAACAAAGAAATTCGCGATCGCGAGCAACCAGATCTCCGGATTTTTGAGAACATGATCGAATAAAATACTTCGAAACGACTCGGAACCCGTCGCTACCGAAACCCCAGCACTCGTCTTCGTATCCCCTCTCCAAACTTCCACTGGAGGCAACCCCAAGGATTCAGGGGTATCTCTCAACCTCTCTGCTAGAAAAAAAGCGACCAATACCGCAATCACAGCGGGAACATAAAAACTCGTACGCCAGCCATAGTGCTCGGTCAGATATCCCGCCAGCACCAGAATCAAACCACCGCCCACTTGGTGAGCCGTATTCCAAATCGCCCAACTCGTGCCCCGCTCACTCGGCGAATACCACTGAGTTAGTAGACGCGCGCAAGGAGGCCAACCCATGCCCTGCACCCAACCATTAACTCCCCACAAAACCCCGAGCATCACCAATGAGGAGCTCAAACCAAAAAACACGTTCACGACAGCCGACAGCAAGAGTCCAATCGCCATGAAATAGCGCGGGTTGGCTCGATCGCCAATCAGGCCATTCACCATTTTGCTGAGGCCATAGGTCAGATAGAGAGCTGACCAGATCATTCCCATCTGGGTTTTGCTGTATCCCAGCTCCTGAATCAATGCGGGCTGGGCCGCAGACAGGTTTTTTCTACAAAAATAATAGATCGCATAGCCAATGAACATCGCGTACATCGTGCGCACACGCCAATGCTTGTACGATTGGTCGATTGCCTCTTTGCCCTGAATCAATTCAGGGGACGCAGGTTGAGCTTTGAGTGATGACCAAATTCCCACAACAATTACTCTTTCTCGATGGTAGCGTCAGGTTCAGGAGGATTAGGAACCAGTAGCGAGCGGCAGTCTCTCGCTCTTGCTCCACGGATCCAATTCACGAGACGAGTAAAGCCCTGATAGATGGCTGAACGATCTTTGTATATTTCATACACGAGGCCTGCAGAACCTGTGACCGTCAAAGCGATTCTAAAAACATCTCCCATCTGAAACATATCTAGAATTTGCAAAGAGGCATACAAGCTCCCCCACATGGTCATCCACCCAATGGTCCACCAAGGTCCGTGGGTCCGCCGACCTTTTTCGATCAGCATTTCAATCGGGGCTTTGCCCAAAAGTCCCTTCAAACTAGTTTGGAGAGCGATCCATGCATCACTCCAACCCATAGAAAATCCAGCTCCAGTCAAATGAGCCGATGCCATAATAGCCTCGCGAACAAAAACTGAATGAACCAATGCCGTCAGAAGGTAGAATTTGCGATTCATCTTGGGGCGACCTGCCATAAAATCGTAGTCGACCCCCTGCCCTTTGAACGCGCTATTTCCTCTCTGCCAATAATCAAAACCCAGATTAAATGCGGCCGCTACAATTACCGGAAGGACCATGTTCACGTCCTCACCCATGGCTTTCCTTGCAGCCAACGAATGAATCAAAACAGCAGAAGTCACCACGGTTTTGGTCACTGCAACGCCTACTTCGACCAGACGTTCTTTGATGGGACGTTCTTGAGAGTAAGTTAAAAAACTGATCCCTTTGGGAACGCCAAAAAAATGCCGAATGCGAGCCAAAATTTCTTGCCTCAGCTTAAATCCAGATCGATGCGTCGGAGAACCAGCCGCATATTCCACCTCCGTCATCAAATTCAGATACCCAGAGGAAAGCTTTTGATTCTGCTCTTCAAGAACCTCGTCCAACTCAGCTTTTTTTACTCCATGGTAATAGACACGGATGCCAGAAACAGTCAGCCAATGAGTCAATGCTTGCAGCTCATCCGGATTGTCTTCTCCTGCGTGGTACAACTCTACAGACGTGACTTTACCTTGCTTGAGGCGGGTCACAAGTTCGATGGCATAGCGGTCCGTGGCCGAAACAG
Source organism: uncultured Bacteriovoracaceae bacterium (assembly GCA_964364175.1). Taxonomy (GTDB): domain Bacteria; phylum Bdellovibrionota; class UBA1018; order UBA1018; family UBA1018; genus CAYILR01. The sequence continues at coordinate 9,544 of CAYILR010000013.1, read as the reverse complement.
AATCCAAAACCACAGTAGAACTAGATTCAGCAACATCCTCAGCACGTGCGGAGACCGCCAAACCAATGACGAAAAAAATAGCACACAGGGTGTATTTAAAGTTCCAGCTCTTCATAAATTTCAGTGACCGGGATAAACCACGGCGGGGCGTCAAATGGCAAGTCTAAAAATTACACAATTAGACTTTTAAAATTAAAAACCTCGTTTACAATGATTCAGGGAGTCTTAATCAAGATGCTCAAGGATCGAGCTGTATACTCTTCAGTTTTCTTTTTTACACTTTTATTATTGGGACTTTTTGTCCACCGTTGGGTTGGCAATGACCCACAGGGGCAGCGTGGCCCCACCAGCCTTCGTGGAGGCTCCGGAAATCCGGGCTCCCCAGAATTCCCAAGAGAGATCACCGATATTCACGAAATCCATTCCTTTTGGAAACATACTTTTAAACGCATCCAAACCTCCAGAGCAAACCGGGTTGACCTCGGGAGCCAGTTCAAGGACTCTCCAATCTCAATGGGCTTTCCTCAGGAGCTGCAAAGACAATTTGGAAGCAAAGTTCAAATTTTTTTCCGCAAAGACCGAAGCAACTCAGACTCGATCCAGGGTTCGCTGGAATTCAGCACGCCTTCCATTGGAGTGAGAACATTGATCAAAGAATGCCAATCGATCGAGGCCTACTTCCCACCCCAAACCAAGATTGTGTATCAAAACGCGACTTTGATTCGCACCGGGGAAACCTATCAACTCAATTTAAGCAACGGAACTTCCTCCAAGCCCATTCGATGGGCATGGAAAGGGATCAGCAAGAGCGTTGGGGCTGTTCCGAGCTTGCAAATGGACTATCGAGGAACTTACACCGTTGAACCCAACTCAGGCACTCGCCTCTTTCAACTCACGAGCCAATGCGAAAACTAAAATTCTTTACTCTCATCATTTCAATTCTGGGAGCATCGGCCTGCAACGATTTTTCCATTAATGACTTGAATGGAAAAAACAAAGAGAAAAAGGAAAAAAACGAGCGTAATTTTTGGATGGCAATTGGTCTTCTTGAGCTCAATACATCGCCTGACTATGACTATCAATTCCATCTGATTCAACCCGGAAATACTGCATTTCAAGGCTTCAATGCGAACTGCGTAGCCCATGGAGGAGTAGAGCTGCAGATTGAGGAACGCTGGCTCCGCGGACTGACAAAGATCGTGTCCACATCCTCAAAATCATGTACCAACCTTGCTTCGCCGAACTCAAGCTGTTACCAGACCATCGAAATCAGTTCACACACAAAAATTCTCAACGGTTTCGTCTATGAGGATCATGGAAAAAATCAACCCATTCTCTCAAACTACTGGCATACCCCAGGCGGTGATGGCCGATCCGTTCTTTTTTGCTTCACCGACTCCGACAATCCGCCTGGCATCTACGGAGACGCTGCGACCTACAAAACACGAGCAGCATTCGGTCTAGATTCTTGGCAAATCGGACTCAACACTCAAACTTACGCCAGCACTCGACAAATGAACTCAGGCGGTTACATTCCCGCAAACTGGATCACTGTCACGGATGATCTATGCAACGCCACAGGGGTCCCTGCGGACCTTCAGGGCAGTAGCAATTGCCCATTTTATCAAACCAACGTGATCGGTATTTGCCAAATCCGCGTCTGGGGAGGAACTGCATCGATCGCGGATACCACACTGGTGATCAGAAAATCCTATCAGGACAATATGGCCGTCTCTGAAACACGAAAAAAGGCGGTTTTTTCGCATGAAATCGGCCACTGCTTGGGGCTTCGACACACCAATAACATAGACTACGTCATGTACCCCTTCATCACGGATACCCCCAGCCCACACGCTGATGAGCTCAGCGCCATCCATGAGGCCTATCCCACTCCCACAGAACCCTCGGCAACGACCCGGGATAATTTCTACTTCACCCAAGTGGTGGGAAGCAGCACACTTGCAATTCGGCAGTATTCATTCCCTGTGTTCGTTCAGGACACCTACATGGGCACAGCTCTCTCAACTGTCAGCTCAAACACGGGGAGCGCAGCCCGCGGATCCGCAAATGCCGTCAACGCAGGCATGACCGTCTTCATCCACGAATACCGCGATCCTGATCTAAAATAGCTTTCCACTCAGCCAGATATTGAACGAGAGCGAATCCTGCCAAGGCAGCACCTTTCCACCCGCCGCTTCAGCTTGTTGGGCACGTAATTTATTATCCAAAGGTGTTGAAAAATAAATGTACGGATAAACACTGAACTGCTCGTTGATGTCGTAAGTCACGCCAGTTTCCACAGGCATGTAATCTCGAACAGGGCTTGGCAATCCCACATACTTGGTCACTGCAGGAGTGATCCCTAGACGAACACCTGTCTTGCTGTTGACCGCGTAGTTGATCGAAGGATTGACTTGGAAGGTCCAATGAATTTTATTGCCCAAGCCACCGCTCACTTCGTCCTGAACCGCCATCGCGTCGATGTCTCGGTAAATCCAGTATCGAGGAGTGACCATCGCAAAAACTGACCACTTACTGTCCTTAGGAGTCCAATCAAAGAATGAAAACAACCCTGGGTTAAAAAGCTGGGTTCTTTGTTTGGCCATCTGACCCATCAAAGGTCCCAGTGGGAGTTCAGTATTCAAAGCACCAGTGAAACTCCAAGTTTCTCCCTTGAGAAAATTAGCAAAAGTTCCCCATCTCAGGCCCTGAAACCGAAGCCAATCCGGCGGTCTAGAAAAAGCGACATTGGTCACCACTGCCTGACCTCGACCCTGAAGATCGAAACCAAACTTAGGTGTAACTTTTAGTCTTAAGGAGGCCAAACCGAAAAAATTCCAGCCGGTATCGCTGGGCATCCCATTCATACCTGGTGTGTGTGTAAAACTATTCTTGTAATCCCCGTTCGGAAGTCCAGGCCCCGCAAAAAAAACGTTGTAGTTAGCCCCCACATATCTTTTGACCGTTCCCCAGGTACTGGTCGTATCGACGACTTCTTCGCCTCCCTGCCCCCCTGTTGCAGCCCAACTGGCGGATGAGCCGACCAGAAAAACCATCATCCCTAACAAAGCCCAACGCCAATATCCCTGATTCCTATGACTCATTTTTTTCTCTTCTCTCTCTCTAGTAACGAATATGATTTTCAACTGCCATCTTCGGGCTACGCAAGATGCGCGCCAACTAAAAATCAACCTTCTCCCACCCGTTTAAACCTCATTAGCTCAAAACTCTTTTTCAAGGAACCTTTGAATGACAAAATTTTCATGCATGGTGTTGTTTTGTCACCGTTTTTCAGGTAATGATGCCGGGGCTTCAAGAAGTTGTTGAGGGAAATTTGTATGATGAAAAGTTTTTTTAGGTGTGTCGCTCTTCCTATTCTCAGTATTTCAGTCGGCGTTTCAGCTTTAGCTGCCCCCGCTGATTCAGCTCGAAGTAAACTCGATTTTTTCTATTTCGAAGGACAATTGAATAGCACTCCGGTGCGATTTCAGGGCAACAGCCTCCTCGAAGTTTACAAAGATTGCATGGACTTCGCGATTGTCTCGCGTGTCGCTAACTTCGTGGACAAAATCACCATCAACGGTCGCGAAATCACCAAGACCTTTGGCCATTGGATCCCGGAGACCACTTGCGCGGCCGTAACACTGAATGCTCGAAACGATTCCATTAGCTCATCGATATCTCCGCTGAGTTTAGGCACAATCGAAGACTTTCCATTCACGATCTACCCCCATTCATCCACCGACCTTCGTGCAGTTTTGGATGCTGTCATTCCATCTTTGGTCAGTTCCGTTGAGGTCAATCACATTGTTATTCAGGGAGTGCCTTATTCGTCGGTCATCTCAGGTGGATTTTCGGGGGATACACTACGGGCCATTCTTTTTTACACCGCACGTAACTCGGGCGCAAAACTCACCGCTCGTGGCGAAGTTGCAGGTTGGATGATGACCTTGCCTTTTCGCTTCACAGGAAATAGCGCAATTGAAATCCGGAATCAGTGCCTGGATTACTTCGATAAAGTTCAATACGACCTCAGCAAAATTCATACTTTCCGCGTCAATGGTAAAACATTTGATCGCAAGGGATGGAATTACTGGAATCCCCAAGATGTCTGTATGGTGATTTACACGCAGTTCCCCAGGAACTAATGGCAAAAAAATCTCCCTTAATTGTCTTATTTACGACCGTCCTCATCGACCTGGTTGGTTTTGGGATGGTGATTCCTCTGGTCAGCGTTTACGGCAAACACTTTGGAGCTTCGGCACTTGAACTGGGCATTCTCGGAGCCAGTTACTCGCTCATGCAGTTTTTCTTCGCACCGATCTGGGGCGGACTTTCGGATCGCTACGGACGCCGCCCGATTTTGCTGGTGTCGCTTGCGGGTTCGACGCTTGCCTACCTGGGATTTGGTTTGGCAAACAGCTTCGCGGTACTGCTGACTACACGGATTTTTGCGGGAATTTTTGCTGCTAATATCTCTGCCGCTCAAGCCTACATCGCTGACGTAACCACGCCTGCTGATCGGGCTCGCGGAATGGGATTGCTGGGAGCCGCCTTTGGGATTGGGTTTACACTGGGCCCCCCCTTGGGCGGAATCGCTTCGGCAAAACTAGGGTTAGGGGCGCCTGGCCTGATCGCCGCAGCGATTTGCGGGCTTAATTTTCTTTTGGCCATCGTTCGGCTGCCTGAATCTTTGTCCAACGAGAACCGAGCCCAAGTCCTCAAGCTGAGAAACCGCCTCCCTTCACTGCCCGAGTGGCGCCAGATGATCCAGGAACGCCCTACACTCGTTTTGTTTATTTTCTCATTCTTCGCATGGACCTTCGCCTTCTCGATGATGGAGCAGACCTTCGCGCTCCTGGTGCAGAGCCTTTTTAACTTTGAAGTTCAAGAAGCCGCGATGAAAACCGGGCTACTTCTCATGAGCGCTGGATTGCTCGGAGCGGTCATTCAAGGAGGGATGATCCGCAAGCTGGTTCCTCGTTGGGGCGAAAATCGACTGATGATCGTGGGACTTGCGCTGAATGCAGTCTCCTTGCTGGCACTCCCCCTGTCCCCCAGCTATGGCATGACCTACTTGTTTCTGATCCCGCTCGGCCTGGGATCAGCACTCCTCAATCCCTGCCTTTCAGCAATGATTTCCAAAAACGCCGATGCCAGCCGCCAGGGCAGTACGATGGGGCTCTCTCAAGGATTTGCTAGCTTGGCTCGAGCCTTTGGGCCTTTCGTGGGCTTGTGGGTTTTTGCTTGGAATGCAGCACTGCCTTATTGGATCGCAGCTGCCATCGCTGGAGGACTTCTTTTCATCCTCCTCGGATCTCAGAAACGAGCGCGTGATACAGCATAAGAAGATCGTGATTAGCCTTCTTAAATCGACCCATCACCACACGAGAAATCCGTCGCATCACAGGCAGACACCAATCCGGATGCTGAATGCCAATCTGGTCAAAATGCTCGCGAGAAAGTACCAAGCAATGGCACTCATCCTCCGCTCGAATGGTCGCTGAGCGCGCATCCGAATCCAGCAGTGCCCCTTCACCAAAAAAAGGATGCTGATCTCCATTCATAATCGCTACTTTGTAGGGATCACCCTCCGCTGTTTTCTTGAAAACACTGGCTGCTCCCTGAATCAAAATAAAAAATTCGGATCCCGCCTCGCCCTCAGTGATGATGTTGACACCTTTTTTGAATATTTTTTCGTCCATCACTTGGGCTATCGACTCTAAAGCGACCGGATGATTCACAAGATCCTGGAAGAGGTTCACCTTCTTGAGATGTTCGACCCGATTCACGCCGATTTCTCCCTGTGCTCGCGAGTAATGACTACGATCGCCAATGAACCATCTGGAATCAGATAGTCTTTAGGTGGATTAAAAATAGGATTATTGCATCGCAATTGTTTAACATTTTTGAGGTTTTCGACCAGCTTCTGGACGTCCGGCGTTTTTTGGGCCTGCTTGAGCGCAGCTTCTTTGATCGTATGCATATTGCCGGTGTTTTCCAGGATCCCAATCAAAACTGTCGCAGTATGAGCATGGGACTCCAATTCTTTTTTATACTCATCGAATTTTTTCCCGTGAAAGGCTTCGGGAATAGACTGAGTCGTAATCATAGTTGGCGTACTGGGATCCAGCAAATCAAAGATAATATTCGAAACCCCAGTCCCGCCTGATGCGTTTCCCAGCAAAAATCGGCTGTATTCTCGAACATAGAGAATATCGCTGACTGATGCCATTTTCAGGTACTGGTCCATTTTTTTGTCCATGACTTCGGCCACCACAGACGTTCCACGCGCGATATGCGACAAGGTCATCGCAGTCATCACTGTTCGAGAATCCACCTCGACAACACTTGCCATTTGACCGTTGGGCAGCGGAGTTCGGTCACCTAGAATCACTACTTTTCTTGCTCGCTCGGGAGCTGCCCGGCGCAAATTCACTTCCTCAAAGTAGTTGCCCACCAGCACATGCATTCCTTGTAGTTTGGGATGCGAACAGAGCGACTCCACAATATCAGCCTTAAGATTCGCAATGACGACGATTTGCTCCGTCTTTAGCCCTGGATTGAAATTGAGAATATTGAAGAGAATCTCATGCATCTCCTCTTTCCAGCCACAAATGATAATATGATCATTCAGTTTTTTTGGATCCACAGAGAGTTTCCCTTCCAAGACTTTTTCTAAGAAATAAGACGAAATTTTAGCGGTCAAAATCGACATCGTCACCGCACCCGAAACCATCAAGAGCATGGCCCAAAGACGTCCACTGGGAGTGATGGGATAGCGGTCACCGTAGCCAACCGTTAAAAAAGTGACGATCCCCCACCAAATTCCATCCCAAAATGACTGGATGTTGGCGCCTTCTTGACCCTTTTCGAGCTTAAAGACAACCCATGCAATGGCTACCCATACGATCAATAGATACACCAGGGAGCTAGCCAGGGCACGACTGCGCAATTTATCCCACCATAAGCGAAGCATTTCATTCACTGATCGGCAGGATGCTAATCTTTTTGAATACGTCGATCGATGAAATACATCAAAACCATAGTAATTAACGTGGTCATCGTCACCACATAACCAATGCGGTCAAAATGCTCCAAATGCCCATCTGTGGCTCGGAACACAATCAAACCCGCAACCGCGGCCGAAACCCCTCCGGAAATTTGCTGGAGCGAATTACTGACTGCCATGTATGCCCCGCGATCTTCGGGCTTAGGAACCGCTGACATCAGCGCTGAGGACGAAATCATTCTCGAAGTGATTCCCAGAAACAAAAGAACGTTGATGAAAATCACGACTGGAATCGAGGTGGGTCCCAGATGGGTATAGAACGTCACCATCAAAATCGTCCAAAAACATCCAAAAGCGAAAACTTTGAATTTACCCAAGCGATCACACATTCGGCCGATCAGCGGTCCCATGAAGATCGAAAACACGCCTGTGACTGCATAGATGATAGGAAGCTTCTCAATCGAGATCTGCACGTTATGCACCATGAAGGCACTGCTGAACGGCATCAGCATGAACCCACCCGTGCTCAACAACATCGTTGCTGTGTAACCCTGAACGTAGCGAGGAGTCGTCACAGTTTTCAACAAATGCCGGAACGGACTGCGCTCGGATTTTTTCTGAAGATGCTCGTTGATCGGCTTCAGGAACAAAACAATCGCCACACCCACGGCCGAGCTCACTCCGACAATCATCAAGAAAGGGGCATGCCATCCCCAAGCGTTGGCCAGAACCAATCCCACAGGAATTCCCAAAACTTGGCTGGCAGCAAATGCCGTCATCACCACACCCATCACACGACCACGCATGTTGAAAGGAAACAGATCAGTGGTAATAGCCATCACGATCGAACCAATGACTCCCCCAAAGATTCCTGTCATCATTCGAGCCACCAGCAATAACTCATAATTAGGCGCAATCCCGCAAAACAGGGTCGCTACAACAAATCCTGTGTAAAAGAACAAAAGCATCTTCTTGCGATCAAATCGATCCGCAAATCCAGCGGCGATCAATCCGGACAATCCTGCACTAAAAGCATAGGCCGACACTACCGCACCGAACTGCACAGGCGTGATATTCAATTGTGGAATCAAGATTGCACCCAACGGAGAAAGGATCATAAAGTCCAAAATGATCGTGAACTGAAGAAATGCCAAAAGCGCGACAACAAATTTTTGGTAAGGGGTAAAGGCCAACGGCACTCTGGATTGGGGGTTCATCGGTGTTTTAAATTTACAATAGTTTTACATCGAGATGCACAAAATTAGCCGATAATACGAGGCACGAGCCGAGGATCCGTCGGTGCATAAGCACCGTCCCGGAGCTGGAGGCGCAGGGAAGGAACAGCATGCCCATCCGAAAAATCAGCTGGTTGAAGAGTTTACCCTTTCTCATAGTCCATTTTTTGGCGCTCGGAGTTTTCTTTTTTCCATTTGACTGGAAATGGGTTGCTCTTTGCGTAGGCAGCTACTACCTGCGCATGTTTGCCATCACGGCAGGATATCACCGATATTTTTCACACAGAAGTTATGAAATGAACCGCATTTCACAATTCTTCATGGCACTCTTGGGAACCACCTCAGTTCAAAAAGGCGTCCTCTGGTGGGCAGCCAATCACCGCCACCACCACAAATACTCCGATCAACCGAACGATATCCATTCCCCTCTGCAACACGGGTTCTGGTGGTCACACATGGGTTGGATCATGGCGACCGAACACGAGCCCACCCAATGGACTCTGATCAAAGATTTCGAGCGTTACCCAGAACTCCGATGGCTGAACCGGTATTATTTCATTCCACAATTTTTGTACGCATTGGGAATGTACTTGGCCTGGGGAATGCCAGGGTTGTTTTGGGGATTTTTCCTCAGCACGACCCTGCTCTGGCACGGAACATTCACCATCAATTCGCTCTCGCATGTTTTCGGAAGCCAGAGGTATGTGACGTCGGATACCAGCAAAAATAACTTTTGGCTCTCACTCCTCACTCTGGGCGAGGGCTGGCACAATAATCACCACACCTACATGAGCAGTGCGCGCCAAGGGTTCTTTTGGTGGGAAATCGACATCAGCTATACAATTCTGACCCTTTTATCCAGGGTTGGGGTGGTAAAAAATCTTCGCAGCCCCCCTTTGAAAAATTTGGAGGCACGGCTGATCTCCCGTCAGAACAATATTGCGCTGGAACGCCCAGCAATAGCGAACTCAAACAATCAACTTTTAAACAAGCGCCCTGCCTGACCTACTCAGCTTTTGGGTCTTTTTGATCCGCAGGAGCGTCAGCCTTTTCTTTGACTTTTTTGTGGTGTTCACACTCGCCCTTTTTGCACTTTTTACACTTTTTCCCCTTACAATCAGCGTGTTTTTCATCCTTGTGATCACAGTCCTTAGAGCAGGCCCAAACCGCCTGCGATCCAGCTGTTAATCCCAAAACCAATGCTAAAATTACCGATTTTTTTCCGTTCATTTTCAATCTCCCTTTGTAACTGTTCAGCCTGATTATGCGAGCAGTGGCTGAAGCGGTGCACCTAAAA
>CAYILR010000012.1:0-97714 GCA_964364175.1 uncultured Bacteriovoracaceae bacterium | reverse complement strand
AAGGCAGAAAAGGCAACTTTGACGCTCATCCTCTCCGGGGCACAGATTGTTTAAGGGGGATTCATTCATGATTCGGGGAATAATTGCTTGGTCTTTGATTGTTTTACAAATGAGTACTGGGGTCAGCGCGTGGGCGCAATCGATCAATTTATCTAACATCACGCTGCCTACGCCTGTTGCTGTGACGGATTGCACGCCTGAACTCATCACTCTCGCCGCTGCTCAAGACTGCGAGAGTTTTTGCAGTTCCAAAATTTACGCATTGGAATCAGCTGAAGCACTCAAAGGTAAAAACATCGCGGGTAACGTTCAGGCTGTTTTTGGGGATGGGCAATCGATTGACCAATGCAGAGCCTACAAGGAACTCAAAAAAGTAGATGATGCGAATAAGTACTTGCTGCCGCTCGATGTCGCAGCAGCTGGGACTTGCGGAACGGCTTGTTATAAGGAAAGTCAGGCTTTGGATGCAAGGAATGATCTTGAAAAACGTCCATTTCATAAAGATGGCTCAGGATCCGGTTCTGTTGCCAGCGAAGATAATGCCAGGGTCAATGCAGCTGGAGCTGCCAATCATTCTGCTGACCGATGGACGAATGGATGTATCGCTGTCGCTGGTGTTGCAGGAGTAGCCGAGATTGCTGCGTTGGTAAAATTTAAAGAAAAATCTTTTGGCCTCACTTCTTCTCTCGAAAAGGAGATTTTTCATCCTAGACAAAAATTTTTAGTGGCGGGATTGCATCCGAGTGTATTGGAGCGCGCGAGTTCGGTGGTGCGGTTTGTGGTGGAAAATATGTTGTCATTTGAGAATTTGGCGCAGGCATCCCCGCCCAGCAGCAGTAATTCAGTAGCCTACAGCAGATGGGCAAATAGCACTTGCGGCGGTAATGTTGCGCACATTCGTGCTGATAAATCATTTACGTGCGAGGGGGACAGCAGTAACGTTGTGCATAAACCTGCTAGCGGTGCTGCTAGTCAAGCAACAGGTACACAACCACACGCACCCGGTGTTGATGGGAAGTGTGGGGCAGGTGAAACTCTGTTGAACACAGGTTATTGCATCCCTAACGGTGGTAGTTCAGCTGCTGGGAGCACATCTGAACAACGAAATGTTAAAGTTAATCCTGACAAAAAAACAGCTGGCATCGATGGAACTGGAGGTAATCCTCAACCGCCTACCCCTACAGATCAAGGATTTAAATTCTGGGAACAAGGAACCTGTGTCGCAGCAGCAGGATTCTCAGCTCTGAGTGTCGCTCGAGGTCTCGCCATGATGGAGACTAAAAAACAACTCAAGAAAACCTGCGACAACATCAAAGAACTTCAGTCGAAGAACGCAGGAGCTTGCTCGGCGCAGATGCTGGATACACGGATCAAATCAGCTCGGACAGCAAAGCAAGAAGCAGAGCGTATCAGTCCCCAAACGGATGCATCTAGAGCGCGAATCGCTAATCTGAATGCAGAAATAGCAGCAGCAGAGCAATCGATGCCAGCAGCCTTGGCGGTGGCAGGCGGCATGCCGTTTCATGTGTCTAAGCCTGGCGGCGGCGGTTCCGGCCCCTCAGCTAAGGGCATTCATGGCGGAGAATCAGGCTGGTTCTCAGTAGCTTCTGGAGCAATAGACGGCCAAATGCTCTCACAATCCGGGCTAGACAAACTCCTCGAGCAGAAAGCATCCAGAATGGACATGGACGGCTTTGAACGGAACCTAAGTTCAGGCGGAGCTGGAGCTGCAATCACAGCGGCCCTCTCCGAGATGGGATTCAGACTCCAAGGCAAATCCGGCAAAATGATGGCCAAGACCTTTGAGATTGCCGAGGCAGAACCTTCGCTCTTCAGCCCCGACGCGGGCGCGAAGTACGCCTCTGCTGGCGGCGGCGGTGCCGCTGCATCAGAAGCCCAGCGTGCCCCAGCCTCTGTGGGCGGCGCTTCGGCGGGCGACTCCAAAATCGCGGGCGATGGCTTCTTCTCCGGCGATGAGAAAACCGCCCAGCAAGCCGCATTCATGGCCGCGAAGGCCCAGCTCGCCCCCAAAGACGGCGAAGCCGACATCTACCACATCAACGCCGACGTCACGATCTTCGAGCTCGTGTCCGAAAAAATCGCGCATGTGGGATCTCGGGTGAAGTAAGTTGACCACGCTTCGGATTTGGCGTACAATTTCGAAGTATGGTTGATCGTATTCAAAAATTAAGTAAATCCAATGACTTATTTCTATTTGGAGCGCGCGGAACTGGCAAATCAACGCTGATTCACTCGGTTTTTGATTCATTCCGAGTGCTTTGGATTGACTTGCTGACAGAAGAATCGGAAGAGCGCTTTGGCAGACATCCTGATGAGCTCTCGAGGCATTTGGCGGGTGCGGCTTATGACTATGTTGTCATAGATGAAATCCAAAAAAATCCAAAGCTGCTGGATGTGATCCACTCCATCATCGAGACAAAAAAGAAACGGCCTTATTTCATTCTGACGGGCTCTAGTGCACGGAAGCTCAAGCGCGACGGCGCTAATTTATTGGGTGGGCGGGCTTTTACTTATCATTTGTTTCCTTTCACTCATCAGGAGTTAGGGACTCATTTCAACCTCAATGAAGTTTTGCAGTTTGGTTCATTGCCACTTGCTGTTCAATTTGAAACGGACGACAAGAAAGAGGCTTTTTTGCGCGGTTATGTTCGCAGCTATTTGAAAGAAGAAATTTTGGTTGAGCAAATCGTGAGACAAATCGAACCATTCAAAGACTTTCTTGAAGTCGCCGCCCAGATGAATGGTGAAATTATCAATTACGCCAAAATCAGCCGTGATGTTGGAGTTTCTGATCAGACTGTAAAAAGTTTTTACTCGATACTCGAGGATACGTTGGTCGGGGTTTCGTTGATGCCGTTTCATCGCTCGATCCGAAAAAGACAACGAGAAGCTCCTAAGTTTTATATTTTCGATACCGGGGTGAAGCGGGCATTGTCTCGTGAGATCAAAATTCCGTTGCATCCTGGCACTTCTGAATTTGGGCGCGCATTTGAGAGTTTCATGATCCTGGAGATTTTTCGCGCATGCGAATATTTGCAAAATGATTTTCGACTCAGCTATTTGCGAACCAAGGATGATGTGGAGATTGACGTCATCATGGAAAGACCGGGACAAAAGGATCTGCTGCTTGAAATCAAATCTGCCAGTCGAGTCACTGATGACGATGTGAGATCACTCAAACGTTTTTTGGGGGATTGGGATCGTCCCGTGGAAGCACATGTTTGGTCCTTGGATCCATTGGAAAAGAAAATTGAGGGTGTTCATTGCCTTCCTTGGCAAATCGGATTTAAGACTGTTTTTGGAGAGATACTTTAGCATGCACCATCTGAAGAAGCGTATTGAAAGCGTCTGGAATTACCTGCCCGCCTACTTTGTCCTGACATTCCTGATCGGCTCGGCGATTATTTTATTTTTCTCTCATCCCTGGTGGATGTTTGCAGTGGTCAAACCTGTGGTTTCTCCCTATACGCCAGTTTGGGAAATTCTCATCAAAAAGAAACTCATGGTTTTTTATTTTGTGAATCTCGCAGCCAGTTTGATTTTTTTGGGGGCGGGTTCTGCTCGGAATGCGAAATCTCCCGGTCCACTTCGGTTAGCAGGGTTTACGCTGGTCCACTTTTGGAGTTTAATGTGGTCCTGTGCCCTCGAAGATGTGGGAGACGGAGCGCAGTATCGCAGCTTGATGGAGCAGAACGTGGTCTGGCTCAGCGAGCCCTTGGCGATGCTGCTTTTCAAATTGACCTACCGGGTTTGGGCGGGCGCGCTGATGTACCTGCCCTGTGTTTTTGGGGTTTTGACTGTGTTATCGCTGATTCGGCTTGGGAAGGTTTTGGGAAGGTACTTCGGGCATGAGAACCCGATTCCGCTTCTGCTCCTGACTTACGTGCTCTCGATCAGCCCGATTTTTTTCATCCGCAATTATGTGGAAAACACCCAGCTTGGGTACCCGGTTTTCATTTTGTCCATTGCTTGGTTTCTGCAATTCATCGCGACAGGCAAGGGCTTGACCTGGGCGATTGCGCTCTGGGGACTCGACTTCATAATTCATGGGTCGGGGTTTGTGATGACGCCGTTGATCCCGATGGGATTGTTTTTTTACCGTTCGCGGATCAAGAAGAGCGTGTGGTTGCAGGGTGCTGCTGGAGTGATCTTGATCGCGGCCATGGCTGCGGGGATTTATGGATTTTGCCGTTACAAGGGTTATGAGATTCAAGTGGGCAACGCCGATGGCAGCTCAAACCACACTCTCATGATCCCATGGTCGGGAGATGAGGCTTTCAGGTTGAGAACCTATCGGCAGTTCTGGCTTTTCGGCTGGATGCACATGGCAGAAGTCGCGCAGATCGTTTTGTTTTGCGGGGCTTGGATTCCGGGAGTGTTTTTTTTCCACCTCCTTCGGCAGCTTCAAATCGCAGAGCCAAGCCGTAGGCGGTATTTTGCAGATATCCAAAAGGCGATCACTCCGCAAACCGAGCTGTATTATCTTCTGACTGCTTATTCGGGATATTTGGGATTTTCGCTTTTCATGGATTATGCCCTGGGGTTCCCCAAGGATTCGGACATCATCAATGTGTTTAGCTATCTTGCGGGGATTATTGCTTGTTCGCTGATCCGGGTGTGGGAGATTCCGCGAACCTGGGTTCTTGTTCTGGGGTTGTGCGTTTGCTGGCTGAATTGTGTTTTGCTTTATACACCGTTCTCGGTGAAATAATAAAAAAGTGAACCGTGTACTGTGAGCGGTGAACTGTAACGGTTGGCTGTGTTCGGTCACGGCACACAGTTTTTGCAGAGTCGGTAGAGATGAGCGCCGAGAGTGTCCGCTTGTTGAATCAATTCTTTTGTTCCTGAGAGCATCAATAAGCATTGCACTTCACGCAGCGACCCTAATGCAATGTGATAAAATCGACTTCGATCCTTGGCTGTAGGTTTCGCGGTCCCCTCAGCCAGATTCAATGGAATACTCAGAACCGCTCGTTCAAATTGATCTTTCATCGCTCCTTTGAGTTTCAGCCCTTGGCAGTCTCGATAAAATTGGATGGCCAGTTGGTAAGTTCGAAATTGATTCATGGGTGTGTTTTCTCCTTTTGAAAATTTTTAGGTCTCACCACGGGTAGAACCTAAAAATTTCCAAAAAGGAGAAAACACCTGTGCTGCACAATTTTCGAACTTACCAACTGGCCAAGACATTCTACTCAGACTGCCAAGGGCTGAAACTGAGGGAACCCATCAAAAATCAATTTGAACGAGCGGTTCTGAGTATTGTTTTGAACTTAGCGGAAGGGGTCGGAAAACCAACCAGCAAGGATCGAAGACGGTTTTATGCAATTTCGATGGGATCTCTTCGCGAGGTTCAGGCAATTCTAGATCTCACGGGCAACACAAAAATTTTTCAATCATCGCAGCCACTAGCCGCTTCACTGTACCGACTCATGCAGAATCCCGGAGGTTCATCCTGATACTGGAATCCGACACTGACACCAGAATCCTGCTTGCCAGTCTGCCCGTTTGCCTGAATTTTTTAAAACGAAGACGGCGCCGTGCCCGGCCCCACTCCCAAAATCGCCTGCCGACTATCGGCCAGGAACGCGCGAGCCAGGCGGCTCAGGTCCTTGCGCTTGGTTTGGTCGATCAGTGCGCAGATTTCTTCAATCGGGGCGGGAACTCCGTAGATCAACTCATTCTGCGCGGTGTTGAGCATTCGGGATTCGGAGCTGTCGACTGACAATCGCAGGGTTCCTTTGAGATTTTCCTGCACTTTTCGGAACTCGGATTCGGTGAGGGGTTTTTCTGCCAACCGTCGCACGCAGCCTTCGATGAGTTTCAGGCATTCATTCACCTTGGATTTGCGTGTGGCGGCGTAAACCAAAAAACAACCGCTATCCAGATGGGGAGCATAGGTTGCGTAGACGGAATAGGCGAGCGCGTGTTTTTCTCTGACTTCTTGAAAAAGAGCCGAACTCATTCCTCCGCCGAGGTAAATTTGCAGGAGATTGGCTGCGATTCGCAAAGGAGATTTTCCGTGAGGGGCATCGAATCCCCAAACCAGGTGAGCTTGCTCGGAGTTTTGCTCGATCCACCAACGTCCTGACTTGAATGGGGGAGGTTGATCGTTGAGGGGCAATCCCGGGAACTTGTGTTCTGGCGAGGGATCCCTGCCTGGCCAAGATTTTTTACCTAATAGCGATTGAACCATCGCATGTACTTGATCCGGATCGACATCGCCCACGACGGAAATCACGGTTTGCTCGGGTCGGTAGTAGCCGTGGTAATATTTTGCAAGATCCCTGCGCCGCATGTTCCGGACTGTAGTGCGAGTCCCTGCGATGGGGCTCCCCAATCCCTCGCGACCGTACACCCGCTCGTAGAACAAATCGAACGCCAGCTCCTCGGGGCTTTCTTCGACCATCGAGATTTCTTGCAGGATGACTTGTCGCTCACGTTTCATTTCGGCTGCGTCGAGCTTCGAGTTCAGAATCACATCAGCCAGGATGTCCAATCCAGTTTTCAGGCCTCGTTTCGGAACGAGCACATGCAGGCAAGTCATATCTCGCCCGGTGAAAGCATTAAATTCGCCACCGAGTTGCTCAATATCACGGACAATTTGGAATGCGTCGCGGGTGGCGGTTCCCTTGAAAACCATGTGCTCCAAGAAATGCGAAACGCCCGCTTTGGGAGCCGCTTCGTTCTGGCTGCCCAGTCGCACCCCGGCTCCGATGGCTACGCTTTCGAATTGGGGCAATACCTCGGTCATCAAAACGAGGCCGTTTTCCAATACCGTTTTTTTGATTTCCATGTATATTTCCTGGCTATGGGCCGCAAAAAAACTACTGGCCACTCTAAAAAACTATCAGAAGATGACACGCAGTCCAATGAAAACGAGTCTGTGGAAAATGATATCGACGAAGATGCAGACGGCGATGTCGATCTGGAAATTGAGGCGGATGTAGAGGCTTCTGGTGCCGACGCCAATCTTCCATCGCTGGACGTAGATTGGAGCAACGATCCCGCATTTGCAGTGTCCTCATCTGCAGTATCTTCAACCGACCCGCTCAAGCGATATATTCAAGAAGTCGGACGTTACGCTCTCTTGGCTCCCGAGGAGGAGTTCCGCTTGGCCAAAGAGCTGATTCAGACCGGTGATATCTCAGTCGCCAAGCGTCTGGTTTCCGCCAACCTCCGGCTCGTGATCAAGATTGCGATGGAGTATCGCAGTATTTACACCAACCTGCTAGATTTGATCCAGGAGGGGAATATCGGCCTCATGAAGGCCGTTTCTAAGTTCGACCCGACCAAGGGCGCGCGCCTTGGATACTATGCCTCCTGGTGGATCCGGTCTTATATTTTGAAATATCTTTTGGATAATTTCAGGCTCGTCAAAGTCGGGACGACCCAGGCGCAGAAGAAGCTTTTTTATCATTTAGTTAGAGAAAAAGAACGACTCGAAGCCCAAGGACTCTTGGCTGGCCCCAAACTCCTGGCCGAGAAGCTCCATGTTCGCGAAAAAGACGTCGTGGAGATGCAGCAGCGTCTTTTGTCCCCTGGGGCTGAGGTTTCGCTGGATACCCCGGTGCGGGGAGCAGACGAGGGCAGGGGTGCTTCGCACATGGATCTGATGCCGGATGAGGGGGAGTTGCCCGACGAGGCGCTCTCGCGCGATCAGATGCTGCGAATTCTGAAAGAAAAGCTCCCAGAATTTGAGCAGGGGCTGAATGAAAAAGAGCGTCGAATTCTGCAAGATCGGCTTTTGGCCGAGGAGCCGCAGACTCTCCAGGAAGTTGCGGATCGATACGGTCTGACACGCGAGCGGGCTCGGCAAATTGAGGCGCGCGTGATTCAAAAGCTGGCTGCTTTTCTTAAAATCGATCCTTCGGAAAATGATTAAATGAAAGGCGAAATCGCTGAATCTTCTGATTCTTCTGGCACTTCGTGCACATTCACCATCGAGCAGGAAAGCTCAACATCGATGTTCATGCTCGCGATTTTTTCCATGTGGATGTAGGGGCCAGTGGAGTAATCGTACTCATTCGGCCAAGGAACAGTAATCATGCGAGTTTCCGCAAGATCTCGATCCAAGTCAATCTGCGATCCAGGTGAAATCAGGTGCTTTTTGGCAACCAGGAGATAAACCTGGAGGTGGTCTTCAGCCAAAGAGCCGCCGATCAAAAAGCGATAAGTTCCGATTCCATACCCTTTGATTTGAAGGCCACGGCCCGATGCAGCCAATGTCGTGGGGGCAAAGGTCTTTGCATAGATTTTCGAGTCTTCAGTGAATAAAGCTTGGGCCGCCAATAGGCTCGGGCTCAAAGCCTTGCCTTCTGACGAGAGCTCCAGCTTGCAATTCATAATGCTGACAATCTTGGCCATTTCTGATGGCGGCAGGCCCTGTGTGTCTGCCCAAGCGGTGACGGAACATAAAACGATTAAACTGAACAGTCCTATATTTAAAATACGGTTTTTCATATTGCAGTGCAGCTAACACTGGTTTGGGGCGAAGTAAATTTCTATGTAAAATTTACAAGTTGCTCTCTGGGGTGTGGCATGCTAACAACAGCCCAACAAAAATAGTAAAGTAAACATTCCCCAAATAGGGGAAATTAACAACGTAAAGGTACTCAAATGGCAGGCAAAGCAGATATTAAAATTCACAAATCGGAAATCATGAAAAAGTTCTCGACCTCCGCTAGTGACACCGGTTCTCCTGAAGTGCAAGTTGCGCTTCTCACGGATCGCATCAATCAACTCAATGGTCATTTCAAATCATTCCCCAAAGACTTCCACTCCAAACAAGGATTGTTGGTCATGGTCGGACAACGCAAAAGACTCCTGAGCTATCTCAGAAAAACAGATGCTAAACGCTACACTCAGCTGATTCAATCGCTCGAGTTGAGAAAGTAATCTGTTTTTTTTATCAATCATTTTTAACGCATTTTAATTCTAATCAATAAGGAGGACCTCATGGTCCATCGTGTATCTTGTGAAATCGGGGGCAAAACCCTCACTCTGGAAACTGGTAAACTCGCTCGTCAAGCTCAAGGCGCTGTCCTTGTAAGCTACGGCGACACTCGCGTGCTGGTCACTGCGTGTGCAAAAAAAGAACCCAAACCCGGTCAGGATTTTTTCCCTCTGACGGTTGAGTTCGCAGAAAAATTCTACGCTGCTGGAAAAATCCCCGGCAGCTTCCACAAACGGGAAGGTCGCCCGACTGCAGAGGCGACTCTGTCAGCTCGTTTGATTGATCGTCCGATTCGTCCGCTTTTCCCCGAAGGCTATCTTTGTGACACGCAAGTCGTCGCAACGATTCTTTCTGTGGATATGGAAGCAGATGTCGACATGGCGGCTGGAATCGGCGCTTCGGCAGCGTTGCATATTTCCGAAATTCCTTTCAACGGTCCGACCGCTGCTTGCCGCGTCGGTCGTGTGAATGGCGAATTGATTGTGAATCCAACTTGGGCACAGATCGACACGGGCGAAACCGACATGGAGATTTTCGTGGCTGGTACTCGCAATGCGATCATGATGGTCGAAGGCGGAGCTCGCGAAGTGGCCGAAGAACAAGTTCTGTCTGCGATTGTTTTGGCTCATAACGAGATCAAAAAAGTCGTGGGTTGTATTGATGAACTTCGTAAGTTGGCTGGCCAACCTAAAATTGAATTCAAGGCGGTTCCGATGGAAGCTTCTTTGAAATCCGAAATTGAGAAAGCTGCTCGTCAAGATTTGATGAAAGCTCTCAAGACCAAAGACAAAGGCGCTCGTTATGACCTCGTCGACGAAACCAAAAAGAAAACTCTCGAAGCTTTGGTTCCCGCATCGTTGAAAGAAACCGATGCAGCAGCAGCGACCAAGAAAACTGAGCTTGTGAAAGCCGGTTTCGAATTGCTTCAGTACAATCTGATGCGCGAAATGATTTTGAGCGAAGGCGTTCGTATTGACGGCCGCGATACCAAAACCATTCGTCCGATTTCGGTCGAAGCGGGATTGTTGCCACGCACTCACGGCAGTGCATTGTTTACTCGCGGTGAGACACAAGTTCTCGCAGCAGTGACCTTGGGCACCAGCGACGACGAGCAAATCGTCGACAACATGTTCCAGAACACCATGCGCAAATTCATGTTGCACTACAACTTTCCTCCGTACAGCGTCGGCGAAACCGGCCGCATGGGTGGACAGAGCCGCCGAGAAATCGGTCACGGCGCGTTGGCAGAGCGATCGGTCAAAGCCATGATGCCTGCTTACGAAAAATTCCCTTACACCGTCCGCATCGTTTGCGAGACTTTGGAGAGCAACGGATCATCTTCGATGGGATCGGTCTGCGCATCCTCCATGGCTCTGATGGATTCGGGCGCTCCTTATTTGAAACCCGTCGCGGGTATCGCGATGGGATTGATCAAAGAAGGCAGCCGCGCTGCAGTTCTGTCCGATATCCTGGGTGACGAAGATCACTTGGGCGATATGGATTTCAAAGTGGCTGGAACTCGCGAAGGCATCACCGGAATTCAAATGGATATCAAGATCGAAGGCATTGACGAGAGCATTATGCGCACAGCATTGATGCAAGCTCGCGAAGGCCGTTTGCACATCTTGGGCGAAATGTCGAAAGCGATCGAAGCTCCACGAGCTGAGATGTCTGCATTCGCACCTCGCATCACGACGATCCAAGTTCCTGTCGACAAAATCCGCGAAGTCATCGGGTCCGGCGGAAAAGTCATTCGCGACATCGTGGCTCAATCCGGTTGCAAAGTTGACATCAGCGATGATGGCAAAGTGAACATTGCTTCGAGCAACGCAGAAGCGACCCAAAAAGCGATCAAGATGATTCAAGATATTATTTGCGAAGCTGAAGTGGGCAAGACCTACAAAGGCATCGTGAAGAAAATCGTCGAGTTCGGTGCATTCGTCGGAATCATGCCGAATCAAGATGGATTGCTCCACGTTTCCGAAATTGCACACGAGCGCGTGAACAATGTTCTGGATTATATGAAGGAAGGCGACGAGATCGAAGTGAAAGTCATCGAAGTCGATCGTATGGGCAAAATCCGATTGTCTCGCAAAGTCTTGTTGCCTCGCCCTGACAATCTGCCTCCAGCATCTGAAGGTGGGCATGGCGGCGGTGGTGGACGCGGCGGAGATCGCGGACCTCGCGGCGGTGGCCGGGATGGCGGCGGACGCGGCGATAGACCCCATAGACACTAAAAAAGGTGTCCGACAACTTAGTGATGCCCGGTGCGTCACAGGTTGTAGTTCTTAATAAATATAATTAGTGTAATTAATATGCTGATATCTGTGTGACGCGCTGGGCATCACTAAGTTGTCGGACAACTTTTCTTTTACCAGACTTCGGCGCGGGCGACCCCGATCTCGTTCTCACACATGAGGTCGTCCGGGTAGAGCGGGTTGTCCCACTCTAGGACGGCGAATCCAAAAAGTCCTTCGGCGCCTAGCGTGCGGAAGTAGCAATCGGCAAATCCCATGAGATGTCCGAGTTCGTGTGCCAGTGTGCGCGGAGTGATGTGAGAGGGGCTGAGGAACATCGCACGGCCTTGAACGTGCAAGCTTTGTGCGCCTGTGGTGAGGATTGCATAGTGTTTTGGAAATCGTTCGAGGTGCTGTTCTAAATCCATTTCGCCCCGATGGTAGGCGCGGTTGAAAGGCATGGGATGCCAGCGGATTTGGAATCGGATTTTCTCTGCTTTAGCCCAGGCGGATTGGTTCCAGTGAATTTGCACTGCGCCTTCGACCTCAGCGAGAAATTTTCTGTCCTTGATGTCTGTAGCAATTGGAAAAACTACAGCCTGTCCCTGGTAGGGTTTGAGCGCGGCGGGCAAGTAGGTCGGTGACCAAACCCGATGAGGCCGGAACTTTTCTCTCAATGAATCGATGAGTTCAGGTTTGTTTTTTTTAATCGCTTGGATCAATTGTTCGTGATCCGGAGAAGGATTGGTTTTGAGCAAAGGAATCCAGGTTTCTAAATGACGGATCCATGTGAAAACCAGAGCTGTTTCCCCCTCAACCAAACGAAACATCGATGAAAGACGGCTCAGTTCCTGTGCATTTTTTGCTGCGCGTGCCTGAGTTTCAATTTTTTTTAGAATTCGAATGAGTTTGATCGAGCGTTTGAAAACCCGTGACCAGGAGAATCGAGAGGGGTCTTCGACAGGCAGAGGGAAAATCACAGCTGTTCCCACATCAACGCGAACTTCCGGGAGCCTGCCGTAGGTTCCTCGGATTTTGAATTCGGATGCGTCCGAACTGGGGAGTTCAGGCGAGGTTTTGAGGCGATTTGCAGCGTAGACCAGGGTAGCTCGTGCGATGGCTCGGTGCTCTTCGAGTTCTTTTCCGAGATGTGAACCTGCGAATTTCCACAGAGGCTCTGTGAGTCGAGCGAAAACAAACCGCGGAGAGCGGCTCTGTTGATTGCACTGTGTGGCGAAAAAAGTGATCAGCAAGATGCAAAAAAAAAGGGCCCCGCTTTTGAGTCGCGGAGCCCTGGGAAGAATACGTCTGTCCAAAAATCTATCCCTGATTTCGTTTTCTCCAGATCAGGAACCCGATTGCGCCCACTGCAGCAAGCACGATGATAATGATCATGTTGTTGCCTTTTTGGGCGGGTTTATCGGCAGTTCCACCCTCGGGGCCCGCGCCTGGGAACACGCTGTTCTCAGACAAGGTTTGTGGAACCTGTGCATTTTGGAAAAGATTGGTATTTTGTGGAGCAACGTTGATGCTGCCTGCTTTGCGGAAAACTTTCAGCGTGCGCACCATGTTTTCGAAGTCAGTCAAATATTCCTGGTATTTTGCTTTGTTGATCGAGTAGGTCACCAGGACTCCGATGTCGTCTTTCACTGTCGCGAGATAGCGAGTGAAAAAGCCTGGGATCTCTGATTCCAAGTGCAATGAATCGATCCAGGGGTGTCCGTTCAAATTGATGTTCTTGGCATATTTGGGTTCTGACTTGACTGGCTTGCCTTGAATGCTGGTATAGCTTTTCACAGCCTTCAAATAAGAAAGGTATTGATCCAGGCTATCCTGGTCCCCTTTGATTTTTGCAGCCAACACGATGATGGCGTCTTTTTTGCGCATTTCATCCGTGCTTTGGCAAACCCATTCGGCACCTTCGAGGTTGCACTGCCATTTGGGTGGTAATTCAAATTCGCTGAATTGGTTCGCGAATTTTGCGGCGTGAGCCGAGGGGGCAGACAAAAACAAAATGCAAATCAGGGGAAGTGTTTTCAGTAGCTTGAGCATTTTTTCTTTCTCCAGTTTCTTTAGTTTAATGATTCTGTTGAATTATTCCAGCGGTTTTTTCACAATGAAGCCTTCTTCGATCCAAACTTCTTTGTAATATTCGGTGATTTTGAGAGTGGCTTCATCCGCCGCCACGCTGACCACGGAGGCTTTGGCGATCGCTTCCATTTTTTGGCCGCCCTTTCCGGGAGTGAATACGTCAAAATTTTGGCCTTCTTCGATTCCTTCCTGTGATCCTTTGTCGATTTTGATCAAGGCTTGACGGTCGTTCACTTTTTTCACATGGCTTTCGAGATTGTAATTGGCGAATCCAGCGCTCGAGTGTTTGGGTTCGGAGCTCATGGTTTTAGTCGATGTGAGTTTGTCTCTTTTACCCATGAAATCGAACCCCATTTGGAACGCAGCCAGGATGGCGGTGCTATTGGGCATCGATTGTCCATAAAGCGACTGTGCGAACGTGAGTGTCACATTCATCCGCGGATCAATCTGATAGCCCGCCTGTGCGCGCAGGTACATCCCCGAGGGGTTCACTGCGTTGCTGATGCAACTGCCTCCCGCTCCGGAGCAGGAAGTGAATCCGCCTGCATCCGTCGACAAGGACTGGAATCCGTACGCTCCCACCAGAGCTTTGATACCGTCGGTGTAGGGATCGTATCTGAGCGCGAGTGAGTAAGGGATTGCCATCGAAAACCCTGATGTTCTGTAAGTCAAGCCGGACCCGCCGACCATGCTGAGTGCATGATTTTTGATTCGGAGAAATGGCCAGGTCACAAATGCACCACCAGAAATATCAATGGATCCGTCTCCTAAATTAGGCAGGTAGAGTGTGGTGCTGGAACTCGATGTGGTGCTGGAGGATGTACTGGTCGATGTGTCTGGAGCTGCATTGGCGTACGCGGGGAAATCCACTTGCACTTGCGCATCGATCAAAACACGGCTCTTCAAAACACGTGCGTCAAATCCCACGGTTTGATCGGTGAATCCGTAGCTGGTGCCCAGATTGTCGCTGCTAGTGCTGGAAGACGAGGTGGTCGACGTTCCGTTGACGACTTGGCGGGCCCAAGTCCCTCGGCCATAAATCGCAAGCCAGCTGAGAACACCGTATCGGAAATTGACATCGGCTTGAATGCGACTCAAGTCAGTGAATCCCGATGGGATGCTCGCGTTCCCGGCGGCATCATAGTTCGCGCTGCTCATGAAATATTGCACTTCGGGCGATAGAACCAGTGTTTTTTCTCTCTGATAATGGTTTTCCCAAACATGCAGATAAAAATCAGCATGCCCCGAACTTGGCATGAAATGCACGAGAGTGAACAGCACGACAAACCGCCTCATGAAGAATAGCTTGCCACAGCTCAATGGCAGTGTAAATTTTGAATGAACAACGTGATCGAAAGGAAACCTATGTCTTCTGATTCTTCCTTACTCAAGCAAGCACTCGAATATCACTCCAAGGGCCGGAAGGGGAAGATCGAGGTGGTTTCCAGCAAGTCAGTTGCGACTCAGCAGGATCTTTCGCTGGCATACTCTCCGGGTGTCGCTGAACCCTGCCGGATGATTGCTGAGAAAGAAGAGCTGGTCTACGAGTACACGGCGAAGGGGAATCTCATTGCGGTTGTCACGAACGGCACTGCTGTTTTGGGGCTGGGGGACATCGGAGCGCTGGCGTCGAAGCCAGTGATGGAAGGCAAGGGCATTCTCTTCAAAAAATTCGCTGACATTGATGTTTTTGACATCGAGCTCAATGCGAAAAATCCGGATGATGTGATCCGTGCCTGCGAGATGCTGGAGCCAACTTTTGGCGGGATCAATCTTGAGGATATCAAAGCGCCCGAGTGTTTTTATATCGAAGAGACATTGAAAAAAAAGCTGAAAATCCCTGTTTTCCACGACGATCAGCATGGAACAGCAGTGATCAGCGGGGCGGCGTTTTTGAATGCGCTCGAAGTTGTTGAGAAAAACATCAAAGAAGTGAAAGTCGTTTTTTGCGGCGGCGGTGCGGCTGCGATCGCTTGCGCGAATTTGTATCTCGCTCTGGGCGTGAAGCGAGAGAATGTGATCATGTGCGACTCCAAGGGAGTGATCTACAAAGGACGCAAAGAGGGAATGAATCCCTACAAGGAAAGATTCGCGTCCGAGACCTCCAAACGTACGATTGCAGAGGCCTTGGATGGAGCAGATGCTTTTGTGGGAGTGTCAGTCAAAGACGGCATTAGCGTGGATATGGTCAAGAAAATGGCCAAGAATCCCATCGTATTTGCCATGGCCAATCCTGATCCCGAAGTTTTGCCTGAGGAAGTGATGAAGGCTCGGCCGGATGCGATTATGGCGACAGGGCGATCCGATTATCCCAATCAGGTGAACAATGTTCTTGGGTTTCCGTTCATTTTCCGAGGTGCGCTCGATACGATGGCGACCGCGATCAATGAGGATATGAAAATGGCCGCGGTCAAGGCTCTCGCTCAACTGACTAAGGAAGATATTCCGGAAAGTGTGTCGCGTGCATACGGAGGAACGAAATTCAAATTTGGACGCGAGTACCTAATTCCGAAGCCATTTGATCGCAGGGTTTTGTTGTGGGTGGCCCCAGCGGTGGCTCAAGCCGCAATCGATAGCGGTGTTGCACGCAAAAAATTGGATATGCAGCAGTACCGCGAGCAGCTGGAGACGTTGCTCGGTTCAACGTATTCCTTCATGCGAGGGATTAAGAAACGTGTTCAGAAATCGAGCGACAACGGTCGTGTCACGATTGTTTTCCCCGAGGGAGAGAATCCCAAAATCCTTCGCGCGATCCACACAATTCGTGAGGAGGGGGTGGGTGAGCCCATTCTGATCGGAAACCCAGAAAACATCGCTGCGAAACTTCAGGAAATGGGATTGCACGATCTCAAAGATGTTAAAATCATCCGTCCGTCGCGAAGCGAGCTGCGCGAGGAGTATGCGAAGGAGTATTTAAAGCGTCGTCATAGAAAAGGTGTGACGATGGAATCTGCGATGCTCCTGATGAAGCAAGCCAATTATTTTGGCGCGATGATGGTGGAGATGGGTCACGCAGATACTTTGTTGAACGGGATTTCTCAGAGCTATCCAGAAACGATCCGGCCCGCGATTCAGGTGATTGGGGTGAAGCCGGGTTCCAGGCTGGCTGGATTATACATGGCAGTGTTCAAGAAGCGGGTTTTGTGGCTCTCCGATACGACCGTGAACATCGAACCGACCGCGGATGAGTTGGCAGATATCGCGATTCAGACCTGCCATTTTGCAAAAAATTTCATGATTGCGGAACCTCGGGTCGCGATGCTTTCGTTTTCGAACTTTGGATCGAACGAGCACCCCTTCGCACAAAAAGTTCGACGTGCGACTGAGATCGTCAAGAAACGTGAGCCAGATTTAGTCATCGATGGAGAAATGCAGGCAGATACAGCACTGGATCCGGAAATTTCGAAAGCGAGTTTCCCGTTTAACGGTGTTCCGGGGGATGCAAATGTTTTGATTTTTCCAGATTTGCAGTCGGGGAACATTGCGTATAAGTTGATTGCAAAATTGGGTTCTGCAGACATGATCGGTCCGATCCTCGTCGGGACGAATAAGCCTGTTTTTGTTTTGCAGCACAATTCGGACGTGAACGATGTGGTCAATATGGCTTCGATCGCCGCGATGGAAGTTCAGATTCGAAAGAAGGGGATGTTATAATGTCAGCCGCGATGAAAAAAGAAATTGTTTTGACCTCCCAGGCGCCGCAACCCATTGGGCCGTACAGCCAGGCGGTGAAAGTGGGTGGATTTGTTTTTTGTTCTGGGCAAATCGCACTCGACGCATCGACGGGTCAAGTGGTGGCCGGAGATGTGAAGGAGCAATCCAAAAAAGTCATGGAAAACCTGCGAGCCGTTTTGCAAGAAGCAGGCAGCGATTTGAACCGTGTGGTGAAGTCCACGATTTTTCTGAAATCGATGGGGGATTTTCCCACTGTGAATGAAGTGTACGGTGGGTATTTCACTGAAGCTCCTCCTGCTCGTTCGACGGTGGAGGTTTCGCGATTGCCGAAAGATGTTTTGGTTGAAATCGAGGTCATTGCTCTTCAGTAGCAGGAGACTGGGATGATTCGATTTTTGTCTGCACTGACTTTGGTGATGGTCGGTGCTTTGAGCGTGATTCTTTTCGCCGCGGGCGAAATTTACGAATACCAAGATTCATTTGATGGCGCGCATCTGCCCAGCGTGGATGCAGTCGTTTGCCTGGCCGGAGGGCGAGGTCGCCTTGCGATGGCTGGGGATCTTTGGTACCGGTACTGGGAACGAGCGCAGCAGGCGGCGCTGGCCAAAGCTCCCATGGAAATTCCAATTTTGTATCTCTCGGGGACAGGTCATCAATCCAACTGGGCTTTACTCGCCAAGCAAATGCGCAGAGGAGTGGTCGAAGTTCTGGCTCCGAAATACTTGATGATCGAGGACGAGAGCGAGAACACCGAAGAAAACGCGGCATGGTTTTCCAAAAATGCACGGAAGAATCAGTGGAAGAAAATTCTGCTCGTTACTTCCAGCTATCACATGAAACGCGCGAAGCTGGTTTTCGAGCGAACACTTGCACAGGATGGATTGTCTGTTCAGATCGAGACTGCGTCGTTATTTCAAGAGCCGTTTGAACCGGGAGAGTGGCTGCTGAGCTTGCATGGAGTTCGGGTGACGGTGAACGAGTATTTGAAGTGGCTGTGGTACCGGGCGGGGCACTGAATCATTCACGGCTTAGTCAAAATCATCCCCCGCGATTTCAACTGTGCAATCATGTCATGCAATGCACGTGCGCGATGGGAAATATTATTTTTCTCTGCGCCGCTCATTTCAGCGAGGGTATTTGAATGGCCTTTGGGCACGAAGATGGGATCATAGCCGAAGCCATTTTCTCCGCGGGGAGATTCGATGAGGGTTCCTTCTAAAACTCCAGTGGAATGAACCAGGATCCCTTCCATGCACAGACATAAGCTGCAGACAAAGCGGGCGGTTCGCTCGGCTTGGGGTTTGCCTTTGAGCTCTTCGAGCAGCAATTGTACGTTGGCTTGATCCTGAGATACGCGAGCTTTGGGAGGAGCATACCGATGCGATCGTACTCCAGGGCGGCCGTTCAGGATATTGACTTCCAGTCCTGAGTCATCGGCTAACGCCGGATAATGGCAGCCTTGGTTGACAAGGCGGGCTTTGGCGATTGCGTTTTCTAAATAAGTGGAGTGGTTTTCGACTTGGCCGATTTTCTCGGGATTTCGGATCAATCCCTCGACTGGGATGAGCTCAATTTCTGGATAGCTCAATAATAACGATTTAAATTCACGGTATTTCTCGACGTTCATCGAGGCCAGGACGACTTGATTGACGAGTCTCATATAAGAGAGAATCTACTTATATGTGACTTCGTAAGCAAGTGTTGTGACGTTCGAAATATCGGATGCGTGCAATGCACCAGCGTCAATGTAGGGCTTGAAGAGACTGATGGCGAATTTCTGTCGTTCCAGCGCGAGTCCTGGGTCGTCCGTATCGCACTTTGCATTGTCTACATAACATGCGGCGAGCAGTTCCATGGCGGGTGCACAGGTTGCGGTGGGAGAGAAGGGATCAAAAAAGACATAAACTTGAAACGTCAGGTCGACCCGGCCACTGACTGGCCATTTCGAGGGGTGATCATTGTTATAAGTATCCGCGATGTTCAGTTTGCCGGAGCCCATGAACAAGGTGCTGACCAAGCAGCTGTCGTCTTGGGTCCAAAGAGGAGTGCTGAGGAGCGGTATTTTGGTCGAAGTGTATTTCTCTTTGACATTGTAGGACAGAGTTCCGCTGGCGTCGGCGTTCATGGGTAAGGAAGTACGGCTACCGTCAGGGTTTTTTTCCATGGCGTTGACGAGGTTTCCTTCACCTCCATTGCCGGTCAGGATGAAAGCGACAGGGCTGGAAATGGCCGCTCCGACGAATGATGGAATTTTGTCGGCTGTGCTGGACTGGGCTGTTTGAGAGGAAGGGTCAGCCAAGAACGTGAGGCTATTAAAGGAAGTCTCATAAAATCCGGTGATTCCAGGTCGAGGTGTGGGTGTTGGGGTAGGTTCTGGTGGAGGAGGGGTATCCACGTGGTTGCCGAATCGGCAAGCCGAGAAAACCCATGAAATCACGACAGAAACTACACCACACAAAGCGATTTGGGCCCATGAAGGGCGTACAGTTGGCATGTGAAGCCTCCTTGCTCAATACACTTGTCGGCAAGGCGGGCGCGTCACTTGAGACGCAGGAATATCATAATGCAGCGCATATCAAAAAGGTGGGGGCCACCTTTTTACGTATGACGCGGCAAGCATCAAAAAGGTGTCGGACACCTTTTTGAAAACATCACTCCGCTGACAATCGCGGTAGGGAGGACGAAGAAGGATACGATCGGAATGGCTAGGGGGAATGCTAGGACTAGCCCCATTCCGAAGGCTCGTGGCCAATCGGCCAGTAAAAGTCGGACGGCTTGTAGGGGTCCGATGCCCCGGCGGGTTTGGGCGTAGCTGACGAATTGATAGGTGATCAGCAGGCATGAAATCAGCACTGAAAACAGGTTAAGGATGGGAACCCAGGAAAATGCCAGACTGAGGGCGTAGCCCAGTAGGGCAAAAAAACTTTTCACCAGGTCGATGGAAAGGTGCCTGGGCCAGGCTTGGAGGCCCTGTTCGTTTGCGGGGACAGGGGGGAGTTGGATCAGATTTTCAGCCCGTTCCGATAATAAATCATAAAGAGGCCCTGCGATTAGGGTCGATGCCGTGGTGAAAAAGAAAATTCCCACCAGGAGTACGATTCCACCCAGGGAATACGTCACCCAGACGGGCAACAGGGGTTTGAGCCATTCGAGGAACTCCCGAAACAGCAGAAAATAGGCTGTAGCTGTGACTAGGGTAGGGAGAGCAGCCCAAAACCATAGCCTGGGCGAGCGAATGAGAAGGGATAGGGCGCGGAATGGAATGACACAACCTGAAAAAAATTCAGGGATAAATCGGAGCATTGACGAATAGATACACTATCGTTTAATAACCCTCCAACAGTTTCTGAACCTTTAATGGAGTGGGAGTATTTTAAATGAAAAAAGCGATTTTGACTGGGATGAGTTTGTTAGTGGCTTCTGTCGCGTCAGCAGGAATTTATGATGAATTGAGCCCCGCTCAGCAAAATCAGGTTCAGAATGGCCAGCAGGTTTTTGTGACCACGCCTGTGGCCGGCAATGCTTGGCCGATGATCACGGTCTACCAACGCTTGGATGCGGGTGCTGACGAAACGGCGGCTGTGTTTTGGGATTTTCCACGCTATTCAGAATATTTCAAAAAGGTCATGCTGAACGTTCAAGTGGCCAGCCGTCCCGCTGCTACGATCGCCAATGTGAACTACGAGCTGGCGATGCCGTTTTTCATGCCGAACGATCATTATTTGATGGAAAATAGACTTTCGCAAACTTCAGCAGGTTACACAGTCAAGTGGAAGATGATTGGAGAATCTAAGTATTCCAAATCTGCCATGGGCTCCCTTCGAATGGAGACTTTGGGAACGGGCACTTTGATTGCTTTTCAAAATCTGGTTTCTCCAAAAATGAGCACCGATGGGATCAAAGAAAAAGGGATGCAGCAGGCACGGAATACGGTGACTCAATTGATTCAGAGTGTTTATCGCATTCGGATCACTCCGTTGATGCAAACTCAGTTGCAGGCTTTGCGCGCAGCTCTGGGTCAGTAGTTTTTTAATCACAGATTAATTTATTCGAGAGAAGCTAGTTCGGCGACGCTCGTGCATTTGAGCGGTGGGCTTTCTTGCATTTCCTTTTTCAGTGTTGATGCACATTCAGGTTTGTAGTGGTGTCCGGGCAGGATGACTGTCTCTGGCGGGAGCTGCTTGATCCGTTGCAGGGACGCAAACATTTCCTCGTTCGACCCTCCGTCAAAGTCCGTGCGGCCGCAGTCGCGGATGAATAGGGTATCACCTGTGAATAGGTAACCCACCTCCAATTTCGTGTTTGGCGAAATTGGGAGTGAGGTGATGCCCTCATCTCGGGTCGAATTTCGCGTTTGGCGAAATTCCGAGGCAGTTGCGGCGACGTGGTAGCAGCACTCCCCGCGGCTGTGCCCGGGGGTGTGTAAAACCCGGGCCTTGATCTCACCCACATTGAGCTCCTGGCCGTCTTGCAGGTGCTGAATTTGTGGCCACTGGGCCCAGGCTGCGGGCAGGCGCTGCAGCTCCTCAGGGTGGACGTAGATTTTCAATTTGGGTCGCTGCTGGATCAGGGCTTCTAGCCCCGAGACGTGGTCGTGGTGGGAATGGGTGAGCCAGACCTGTGTGAGGCGTAAAGAATGGGTGTGTAGCGCATCGAGCACCGTCTTGAATTCCGCACGGCAGTCCATCAGAACAGCCTCACGCGCCTGCCAATCGATGAGCAGGTAAATGAAATTACGCTGGCTGCCCAATTCAAACTGAGCAACGGGTTCGCCCTGAACCAATCCCTGCGCTCGAGTTTGCGCCAAGTGGTGTGGAAGTGGAAGACTCATTCAGCCTGTGTTATCAGCTTTTGAGGAGGGAATGAATGGCCACAAAAGATTTTGCTAATTTACCCACAGGATTTGGTTGGGCTCAGGGTGAATACGCTCTTCAGCCCCATGTTCAGGTTCCGGATGGGACCTACGAGGAAGAACACGCTCGCCAGGGGTTTTTCGGGCGCACGAGTCACCTTTACCATCGCCATCCGCCGACCGGCTGGTTGCGCATCGAAGGGCCACTGAAGCACCATGCGTACCATGCCACTCGTCTCGAGGGCCTGGAGCATGCTCAGCCGGAGCCTCTGCTCTGGAACCATGATGCTCGAATTGGAATTGCAAAACTCACCGGCGAGATGAAGATTTTTGCCCGCAATGCAGATGGCGACGAGGTGAGATTCATTCATACCGGCAGCGGTATTTTGGAAACCGATTACGGTGATCTCGAGTTTCGCACGGGCGACTACCTGGTGATTCCGCGTGGGACTACCTATCGCTTTGTTGCGAAAGGGGCTTGCACACAGCTGGTGGTGGAGTCGCCGACGGAAATCGGTTTGCCGGATCGTGGAATGCTGGGACGGCACGCGCAGTTTGATCCGATGGTGATGCGGGTTCCTGTTCTGCCCGAGAAAGAACGCAAAACGGGCGCGAATCCCCAGGGTGAGTTTGAGCTGCGAGTGAAGCGTGAGAATCAATGGACGAAGGTTTTTTATCCCTGGAATCCGATGAACGTTTCTGGATGGAAGGGCGACTTGGCTCCTTGGGCACTCAATGTGGCGGACATTCGCCCGATTATTTCGCCGCGATACCACCTGCCGCCGAGTGTACACACGACGTTCATTGCCAAGAATTTTGTGATTTGTTCATTTCTGCCGAGGCCGCTGGAAAGCGAACCAGGCGCGATGAAGGTGCCTTTCTACCATCGTAACATCGACTTCGACGAAGTGCTTTTCTACCACGCTGGGAATTTCTTCTCGCGCGAGGGAATCGAAGCCGGGGCCGTGACGTGGCATCCTCAAGGAATCCACCATGGCCCGCATCCCAACGCGGCAAAAAATGCCGAGCCCAAAACCGAGACCGAAGAAATCGCCGTGATGGTGGATACCTACCACCCGTTGCACGCAGCACAATCTGCTGAGCGGGTAGAGGTCGAAGGTTACACGATGAGCTGGCGCGCGGACCAGAAACGATAAATAATAGATGAAGTGACGCCTTCGGGGAAAAGCTTCAATTTTTGGGTCTTTGTCGTTCTTGCCTTGGGTGAAGCCTCGCTTGCTCAAGCTGAGGGCAAGACCTGGGGACTGTCGATCGTCGGTGGCGATGACTACCGTGACATATTTCAGAATTTTTATGATGACGGGGTGTTAGGTCGCAACGAATGGATGAAGGAATTTGGGATTCCTGCCGACCGAAGGCAAATTCTTTTTGGTAATAAATCCAGTGCCTGCTTTGGGGTGACTCAGGGCCTAGATCAGGAGCGCGTGGAGCGCATGAACGCGAGGTTGGAGAAAAACTCCGGCGATTGTGTTGCCATCGGTGATTATTTGCAGATGATGATGGGAGATCGAGCGACGAATGTTGTTTGTGACCTGAGCAGCAAGCAATTTATCGCAGATCAGAAAAAATTTCAGCCTCAGCCCGCTCGGAATTTGCTCGATCTGGACGGAGATGGAGAGAATGAAGTCACAGGAAACTCCGAAGGTCCCAATGTCAAGAGGGCGTTGGAACAGCTGATGCACCAAACCCAGCCTGGCGATCACGTCATCTTGAGCATGAATGATCATGGCATCAAGGAAGAGGGTGTTTGGAAATTTATTTTGCCTGGGTGGGATTTTTTTAAAAAAAAGCGTATTCATCTGTCTCCCAAATATCTCAAAAAACATTTCGATCAATTGAACGCGAACGGCGTGACAGTGCATCTGGATGTCGAAGCTTGCTATAGCGGGGGATTCAGCCTGCAACTGACAGAGTTGAACCTGAAGAGCCCCACCTGCGTTGTGGCTCTAGCGGACAGCGAGAGTCCCGGCGCAGTTTCAGCCAGCGGCGATTTTTCATCTTTTTACTCAAAAGATATGAAAAAATATGGGGATTCGTTGCGCGCTTTTTCGTGTGCGCTGGCCGAAGATCAGCTCAATCGGCCGAACACCAGCCTGGATGTGATTGTAAGGGAGTGGGAGAAAAAGCACCCTGCGACGCGAGAGTGTGCTGAGTGCGGCCACGTGTCGGAAGCCATGAATCAAGGCCCTGTGAGCCGATTTGCGAGCCGGATGATCGAGGTTTTTCATGCGGCTACTCCGCAATCCGCGCCCCTTCGAGAGCAGCTCCTGGCGGCGTTCCGAGAAAATATTCAGAAGGTGGCGATCGCTTGCAAGCCGACCTATCTTTTTTCAAATCCTGAAGAAAATGATAAGGCGTTCAATAAAGCCGTTCTTGCTTGCTTGACGAATGATGCTGCCATCAAAACCCAGCTGACCCCGCCCATTACAGAGATGCTGAAAAATTATTTTTCTTCTGAGACGCAAACCCCATACGTCGAAAATCTCTTGAAGCAACATGTGCGCTTTTTGACCGAAGCTGCTCCCGCGGATCTGGATCAATACAAAAAAGCCATGTGCTGCCTGGGCTATAATTTCAAAACCAAGAAAAACCTGGGGTTCTGTTCATGAGAGGCCAGCCTTTGAGAAAATATTTAATCTTTGTGGCAGGAATTTTTGCTGCCCTATTCACCCTTTCTGCACATGCGGCGATTGTGGTGAATCCCGGCACATACGAAGTCATAGCACTGGTTCGCAAATCAGTGAGCGGTGAACCCCAAGCGGTATTCAACTGGAGAACTCGCTCAGAACTCAAAATTGCGCT
Source organism: uncultured Bacteriovoracaceae bacterium (assembly GCA_964364175.1). GTDB lineage: Bacteria > Bdellovibrionota > UBA1018 > UBA1018 > UBA1018 > CAYILR01. The sequence goes on along the minus strand of CAYILR010000012.1, from coordinate 73,062 downwards.
CCAGGGTGAAAAAGCCATGAAGTTGGACACTTCAAAACCTGCAGGATTGAAGATTAAAATTCGGGTGAAGAAAAAAATGATGAGTCCAGAGGGCGAGGCTGAGTTGCTGGATTATTCCGCGCCCACACCTGAAGAAAAAATCCCACTGCGTGTCGACAATGATTTCAAGCCTGTGAAAAACTAGCCTAGACCGTGGGCCTCGGTAGCGAAAAGACCCCACTGGTCAATCCGTAATCGGATCCGCCGAGCCTAGAGAGAGGTTTGATTTGATCCAGCGTCACCGCCCCATTCTGATAAGCAGTTTCGCGAATGTGAGCCTGGACGATGCGTGCGATGACCAATGTTGCTGATCCAATCCCTTCGCCTACGGTCACTAGTTTTTCTGTAACGCACTCAAAGTGAACGGGCGACTCAGCAATTCGAGGTGGTTTGACTTTGAGTGACGGGAGAGGCGTCAAACCCGTGAGCTGAATTTCGTCGGTCTCGTACGGGAATTCTCCGCTCGTGTGATTGACCGCTCCAGCGATCCACTCGGAGGCTACATGAACGACGCATTCTCCATTCGCTTCGATGTTCCTCAAAGTATCTTTTTTGTTGCCATCCGGCCTGAGCGTCACCGAAAAAACGAGGCAAGGCGGCTTGGAGCTGACTCCATTGAAAAAGCTGAATGGAGCTGCGTTGGGAACTCCGTTCGGGCTGATGGTCGTCACAAAAGCAATCGGTCGAGGAACAATTGCGCTGATCATGATCTTGTAGGCATCACGCGGATGCAGCTGCGTGAAATCCAGCGAGATCATTTTGTGCCCGGCCTAGAACGAGCCTTGGACTTTGATCGCTTCCAGAATCCAACGGAGAGGCTCGCGAGCGAGCTTCTGTTTTTGGACTTGTTCGATGGGAGCGCCGATCGAAGCTTGCATCAGGTCGGTGTATTGCTTCGAGAACTCTGCTTTTGCCACTAAACCAAAATCAGGGATCTGATCGGTTTTTTGGCTGCTGATCAAAGAAGCTGCTGCAATTCTGACGGCTGCTGGATAGGTGAATAAAGGCAGTTGTGCCTGAACTTTTTTCACTTCCGTGGCGCTTTTCAATTCTAGGTCTGCTCTCAGTGTAATCCCCGTGGTGGAGAACACGTACTTTTGCACTCGTGCTTTGAGGATGCTCAGGAACTCGTCAGCCAAGGGCTGGTCAATTAATTGAAATGCATCGTATGGCAGTGCTGCAAGCGAGGCAATATCCGCCTTGGCAAGCTCGGCAGGCAGTGGAGCAAAAATCTCGCGGATTCTTTGCTTCATGATCAAGATTTCTTCTGCGGTGAAGCTGTAAGCCACACCATTGCTTCCGGTCCCACTGGCGTAACGCTCGACGAGCGAGTCAAACTGCGCGATGGCCTTGTCTCCGTAATCTGCTGGAACCCCCGCCAATAAAGTCGTGAGTCCACCCAAAGACTGGATATTTTGAGCGTAAGCAGCAATTTCCGCTTTGTGTACAATCTTGCTGTTCGCATCATCTACGACTGGATAATTTCGTTGAATCTGAATCAATTGAACGAAATCAGTGATTCCAACGATTGCAAACATTTGTGCTTTTGAGAGATAGCCCGCAATATCCGATGTCGAGGGCAAAGGCACTTTTATGACTGGAATGGTGGGAATGCCTGCGCTCTCTGGTGCTTTGGTGAGAGCGACGTAATCGTCAAAAAGCATCACTGGCAAGTTTGCCATGTTTGATTTTTGTTTCCAAAAGAAATAGGCAGCAGGACTCGAGCCTGTATCAAAAACCAAGCAATCCAGGTACTTTCCCTGATGGGAATCCGTGCAAAACAGCGGAATTTGCGAATCAGCATATTTTTCACCTAAATACAAAGTGCCAATTGCCTTGCGGTCATACTGGAGCAGATCGGCCTGATTGACTAGATTGCTTCCAGTCAATGCGCCCTCCTCCACCATCTGATATTCCATCACAGAACTGGTGGGGGTGATACCTGCTGGGGTTTTTCCTGTTTTCAGATAATTTTTTACGATGCCTTCACGCTGATCTACCGTGAAGTTGGCGTAAACTGACCCAGCAAAATTATGGCGTAATCCCAGAGTGTGGCCTACTTCGTGTGCAACGACTTCACGGATGTAATCTTGAGAGACTTTCATCAGAGTTGCATCATCCGCGCCAGCAGCGGCCAGGCGAGCCAGACCTTCGTTGAATTCTTTCTCTTCTTGGTAGTTACACATTTTAGGTTGAATAAATCCTGTCAAACTGAGTTGTGCATGTCTAAATTTTTCAGCTTGCTTGTCTGCTGGAGTTTGATCAGAAAGTTTTCGGATCAAGTTTCGTGCGTAGTTCTTGCTGTGCGATACAAATGAACTGGTGAAGTAAACTTGAGCATGGAGAATTTGGCCCGTACGTGGGTCCATCTGTGCATCAGCATATGCAAAGCCAGCAGTATCAAAATTGACCCATTGAATGATGTTGAAATCGGAATCTGGAGCGACTGCGCCAGCGGGCGCATCCACGACTCTGATCATTTCTTTGCCAGTCAGTTTGTTCCAGTACAAAATCCCGTCACGAACAGCTTGCTTATAATCTTCCGGAGTATTGGCAGAAATAGCGTAGGTAATGGGTTTTTCCGGGTGGAATCGAGAAACGTAAGTCACGTTAGTCCCTTGAAGCGTCAGCTGCGGAGCCACCTCAAAATAGCCCAGACGTTCTTTATCAAGGTCAGTCGATTCCATCGCTTTGAAAGTTGGATCGGGGCGATAGGGGCTGAGATAGTATTTCATCTCGACTGAAGTATTGACGTTGACTTGACCAGTAGGCAAAGCCAATTGAGCGATTTGACGAATGACTAGACGGTTTTGAGAATCAAAAGCAGCGCTTTCAATAAAGCTGTATTGTGTTTTGACAGAAACAAAGTTGTAAGCAGGTTGGTACCACGGGCCTTCAAAATCAACCGCGTGCCAATCTCCATAGATATAGAGTTGGGTCATTCCTTTGTTGAAATCAAAGGTGATGCGATTCTCGGTCTCTGACAAAATCGGGAATTCTGCCAGGATCAAGTTTTGTGGAAGATCTCGAGTCACGGTGTGACCTTGTGTGGCTTCCATCAAGAAAATCGAGTTTTCACGTTTTCTCAAAGCAACCACGCGGCTTTTCATGCCGCTTCCCATGGCTGCGCCCGGTTGTTCGATCATGACGGTTTGAAGGAGGAATTCTTTTTCGAGAGAAGATTTCGCGATCGAGATGCGAGTTTTATCCAGCATCAACTCAGATGAGTCCCCGTCTTGGATGCGTTCAGCGGATTTCACCGATAATTTCTCGGCAGCGGGATTGTCTGCCATCGAAAATGAATCTTGAATGAAGGAAGGTGCTTTGACCTCAGGAGCAGACTCGAATTTTTTCACTTTTTCAATTTCAAGCTTCTGGACGCCGCAGGCGGAAACGCTGGCAGCAAGAATAAAAAGGACAGCAGACATTTTAAATTTTGAATTCATCACACACTTCTCCTCTATAAAAGTGAGCGTTAAGTACGAATGTAGAGCCATTTTGTCAAATTCTTTTTAGGACCAAGCCAACATCTGTTCAAGCGGCTTGAGTGCGCGGGCTCTCAAATCATCGGGCAATGTGATTTCGGGCGCCTCGTTTTTCAAGCAAGCATAGACCTTTTCTAAAGTATTCAGCTTCATAAAAGGACACGCATTGCACGAGCACGCGTGATTTGGGGGGGCAGGAATTAGAGTTTTGTTGGGGGCTTTTTTTGCCATTTGGTGAAGAATTCCCTCTTCGGTCGCCACAATGAATTTTTTGCAGGGGTTCTCAATGACATATTTTAACAAAGCTGATGTACTGCCGATGAAGGCTGCTTTTGCGAGCAAAGTGGGTTCGCACTCGGGATGAGCGATGAGCTGGGCGTCGGGATGCTGAAGCTGTAACTCCGCGATTTTTCGCTCGGAGAATGTTTCGTGCACGATGCAGGTCCCTTGCCAGAGCAGCATCTCCCGGCCGGTTTGCTTGGCCACATAGGCTCCCAGGTTGCGGTCGGGTGCAAAGATGATCCCACGATCACGTGGGATTTGACTGACAATTTTCACCGCGTTTGAGCTCGTGCAAATCACATCGCTCTGGGCTTTGATCGCTGCGGAACAATTAATATACGAGACCACAAAATGATCTGGATGCTGCGCGCGTAACCGGGCAAATGCGTCGGGGGGGCAGCTATCGGAGAGCGAGCAACCCGCGCGTAAATCAGGCATCAGGACTTTGCGAGAGGGATTCAGGATTTTTGCTCCTTCGGCCATGAAGTGCACGCCGGCAAAAACGATGATCTCAGCTTGGGTCTTCTGCGCATACCGGGCGAGTTCAAGGCTATCGCCCACGAAGTCAGCAACGTCCTGGATGTCCGGCTCTTGATAATAGTGAGCCAGAATCACGGCATTTTTTTCTTTTTTTAAGCGTTCGATATCTGAAAACATTCCGGCCACAGATAGCACTTTTGAGGGTCTTCACGCAATGGCCACGGAGTTTAATTGACGACTCGCCCCAAACAAGATACCCCCGTCCGGATTATGAATGTACGTGTGATGAGAGAGGGGTATGCGGCCCGGGTGATATTTTTTTATCCCGGCGAGGTGGGGACCTATGTCGACCATGCTGATGTAGTTCTGTATGAGAACGGCATCGTGCATCTCAAAACCACCAATGAAGAGACCTCGACGCATCTACAGAACTGCGAAATTCTTTGGCAGTTGAATCTCGAAGAAGATCGCCCCCAGAATAAAGTCCGGCTATTGCGTGTGCCTCAACATGGCATGGAAGCCGAAGTGCCGGAGATGGATTAGGGAATGTTTTCGCTCGGAGGAGTGTTACTGCTGCTGTGGAGTTGGATGGTTTATGCGGAGGAGCCGACCGCAGTCAGTCCAGATGTTAGCCCAGTCGTAGCTAATTCAGTCGCAGTTAATCCAGTCGCAGTTAATCCAACAGTTGAACTGCGAATCACTGCCTATGATAGCTTGCTGACTAAAAAAGGCGCATTGGCCCTGATTTTGCCTGATTTCGAAAAAGAGTGTGGATGTCGGGTGAGAGCGATGGCCTCCGGCGATGCTGCGCACATGGTTTCGCGGATGGAGTTGGATGCCAAGCGAGGCAAGCCCTCGGTACATGTTGGGGTCGGAGTCGATTTGGTGCTTTGGGATCGGGTGAAAAACCTGGCAGAGCCTTGGGGGACGTGGAAGCCCAAGGGCTGGGCTGGTTTGGACCCAGAGCTCTGGGGGAAGGACAAAGATTTCCTCCCCAAGGATTTTTTGCCTGTGGACCAAGGTGTTTTTGCGTGGATTGCTGACACACAGGCATTGAATAAAAAGAAGCTGGAGATCCCCCATTCCATTCTCGATGTGCTCAAGCCGGAGTGGAAGCGCAATTTGATTTTGGAAGATCCTCGGACTTCGTCTCCCGGACTTTCTTTTTTACTCTATACGAACAAGATTTTGAAAGGCCGTGAGTGGGAGAAATACTGGCGTGAATTCATGTCGCAGTGGCTGACCTTGGCTCCGGGTTGGGATGCGGGGTACGGGTTGTTCCTCAAGGGAGAGGCGCCGCTGGTTTGGAGCTATGTCACGAGTCAGGCTTATCACCGCGAGCACGGTGACTCCGACAAGCGGTACCAGGCTGTGATTTTGGACGAGGGCAATCCCGTGCAGATCGAAGGGGCTTGGATTGTGAAGGGTGCTATCCAAAATGAAGCGGAGCGGGCGGCTGCACGATTGTTCCTGGAGTTCTTGATTCGTCCCGAGATTCAAGCCAGGATTGCGCATGCGAATTGGATGATGCCTGTAGTGAAAGGTGTTCTTTTGCCGGACTCTTTTCGGGACCTGCCGAAGCTCAAGACTCGCATTTTGCTCAAATCAATTTCTCAACAAGTGAGCGAAATTCTCGATCGTTGGAATAAAATCGTATCTGCCCCATGAGAATTTTGGCATGAAAATTCCACGAAGCTGGGGAATTTTTGCAACAGCACTGACAGTAGTATTTTTAGTGGCGGGGATTTTGGTTCCGTTGGCGAATGTGCTTTTTCAAGCGAGATCAGTGCAAGGCGATTTTTCTGCCCTGGGTGGAATAGCAGCTTTGACTCTTCAACAAGCTTTGTGGAGCACGGTGATTTCTGCTCTGGGAATTCCGTTGGGTTGGATGCTGGGGACACGATTGCGGGATCAGAGCCGCGTGGCTCGGATCGTTTCGGGATTTTTCTCTGTGACATTTTCTATTCCGACTGTGGTTGCAGCGAGTGCTTGGGTAGCCTGGTTGGGGCGTTCGGGGATTTTGGGTCGGCTGGGTTTGGACTGGGCTTATTCACTCAAGGCAGTGATTTTGGCGCATGTATTTTTTAATTTGCCTTGGGTGGCGCTGCGGGTGGCACAAGCTCGAGCGGAGATTCACCCTCTGATCGAGGAGTCGGCAGCGACGTTGGGAGCAGGTCGGGCGTCGATTTTTCGCTGGATCGTTTGGCCGCAGATCCGCTGGGCTTCGTTGCAGGTTTTGTTGCAAGTTTTTCAACTTTGTTTGACGAGTTTCAGTATTGTTCTGATTTTGGGAGGCGGTCCTCCGGTTCAAACGCTCGAAACGGAAATCTATTCGCGCATCCGGTATTCGGGATTGGATCTTTCGGGCGCAGCGGTTTGTGCTCTGGTACAAATGAGTTTGACGTTGCCGCTGGCTTTTGCTGCAGCATTTTTGGAGAAGCGTTGGAGAGCTCCCCATGCCTTTTTGAACGTGCGGAATACGCAGGGGTCTAAGAAATTGGGTGCAGATGGAATTTTGCTCGGGTTTGCGATTTTGTTTGTTCTGCCCTATTTGATTTTGCTCGGATCGTTATCGGATGTTTTTAACATGGAGATTTGGAGCGAGATTCAAGTTCCTCTGAGGATCTCTCTCGAGCTCGCAGGGGCAAGTGCTGTGCTCACCATTGCTGTGGCGCTGTTGATATTGACGTCGCAGAGGTTTTTGGGAGGCGTGAGCAGTATAGTCTTGAATTTTTTGTCAGGTTTGCCTGCCTCAATGTCTGTTCTGGTTTTGAGTTTGGGGTTTTGGATTGCCTATCAAAAATGGGTAGACCCGTTCGAGGGAAGCGCATTTGCAATGATTGCGATGCAGTCGGTGGTTTTTCTTCCATTGGCATTCAGATATCTGAAGCCGCTCGAAGGCGGCATACGGATCAAAGAACTTGAGATCGCCGCAACTCTCGGGGCAGGCCCGCTCCGAATGGGATGGATAGTCGAATGGCCGCGTTGGAAAAAACCGATCTTCTCAGTGCTGGCGATGGTTTGTGCGGCATCATTGGGTGAAATGGCTGCAGTCAGTTTGTTCTACAGCGAAAACTTAATTACGCTTCCAGTTTTAGTTATGCGATGGATGGCGCAGTACCGATTTGGAGAGGCTCAGACATTGTCGTTGGTTTTGATGTTAATCGCAGCGGGGATCAGCTTTGTGGGTACACGATGGAATCATTAAAAATAGAAAAATTTAAAAGGCAGCTTCCCGAGTTTTTGCTGGAGGCAGACTTCACCGTGAATCCGGGTGAGCGCTTAACGCTGACGGGGCAAAGCGGTTGCGGGAAAAGTACTTTGATGCGCTGGATTTCTGGGGTTGAGGTTTGTCCGAACGGTAGCGGAAAAATCAAATTGGGCTCTGATGATTTGACGCATGCTTCTCCCCAGTGCCGTGAGTTTGGTGTTGTGTTTCAGGAAGCGGTTTTGTTTTCGGAGCTCACTGTTTTGGAAAATGCTGCATTTGGTTTGCGAATGCGTGGGGTGATGAGGAAGATTCGCCGAGATCAAGTGATGCCGTGGCTTGAGAAATGGGGACTTTGTGCGCATGCGGAGCGAAGAGTCGATACATTGTCCGGTGGCGAAAAGCAGCGCTTGGCCTTGATCCGCGCCGTGGTTTGGAAGCCGCGCGCACTTTTGTTGGATGAACCATTTTCTGCATTGGATCGGAAATATCGCGAAGGCCTCCGGCAGGATTTGTTGAGCCTGCACGCTGAATGGCCGGTTCCTCTGATTTTTGTCACGCATGATCGCGAGGACGTAAAGAGCCTGAGTACTCGGGAGTTGGTTTGTGAGTCAGTCGATGGTGGGCGGAGGCATGTGTGGCGGGACGCTTGAAAATTTTAGGGCTCCCTGGTTTGCACCAGGAAGCCCTAAAGGAGAGAGAGGAGTTATGAGTTGTGATTGACCGCCTCGACGGCAGTCGGGAACCCTTTGTGCAGGGACCGTGCCAACTCATAAGTGCCTGAAATCCTTGAATCGTGTGAATTTGGCGCAAAAAAAATACCGTCGAACTTTTGGTCAGTTGTGTAATTCTTGTTCGTTTTTTTACTCATTCGCTGTATTTGAAAGTCGGCAATCAATATACGGGGGTATGGGGATGGGTTTTCTAGTTTTGGTCTTAGGTTGGATGGTGCAAGCCTCTTGGGCGTTTTCTCTCACCGATCATGAGACGATTACGCGTCAGGCGGCAGCCGAGTTGAACGGGTGTTATCCGGGAGTCCTGACGACTGCGGATGTGGAATTATTGGTGAGTGAGAATCTGGACGAAGATACGAACTTGTTTCGCAAGTGGACGGAATTTTCTCACTATTATCACCCTCAAAAAAAGCTCAATATGTTCCGCAAAGATTCGATGGATCGCATCGAGTCGCTCGAGGCTGACCTCTCCGATCCGATGGTGGAAGATTCGCCTTATGCGATTGCTGGACACATGATTCATCACCTTCAAGACTCAGCAGTTCCAGCTCATGCAGTTCCCGTGGATCATATTTGGGATGATGGATTTGAATCCCTTGAGCTGGCGCAGGAGGATTTTGTGGATCCTGCCTATCGCACGCGTTGCAGGCAAATTCGTGATGGGGTCGATCCTCATCTGCGTGGATTTGAGGGGCTGTTGAAACGATCGGCGTTGGAGACGTTGCTGTCTTTGCGCAGCCCTGTGGTTTTGACGATCGGAGGTCGCAAGACGACTCAGACTTGGACTGCGTTTTGGCAAGAGTCGAGCAACAGTGACTTTGGACAGTACGGCGTGATGGGGAATAGTTTTGGCTTGTCGGACTTTCTGACACCGGGTGCTGTTCCTGTCCAGGTGAAATCAGATCCAGTTCAATATCGATTATTTAAGAAAAAACAAATTCGTTTGGCAGTGGAATCAACAAAAAAAGTATTGTATCTGGTGAGGCTTCTCAAATGGCAAAATTGGTATTGATACGGCACGGTGAATCTCAGTGGAACCTGGACAATCGGTTTACGGGTTGGGTGGATATTCCCCTGACCGAAAAAGGCCGGAAGGATGCGCGGGTTGCGGGAGAGAAAATCCGCGATATCAAACTTGATCTGGCTTTTACTTCTAAATTGATCCGAGCCATCGATACGCTCACGGAAGTGATGCAAGGTGCGGAGCAAACAAAAATTCCCGTGGATCAGGATTCGGCACTCAACGAGCGGCATTACGGAGATTTGCAGGGACTGAACAAAGCCGAGGCTGCTAAAAATTTTGGTGACGAGCAAGTTAAAATCTGGCGCCGGAGCTATGCTACGCCCCCTCCGGGTGGAGAGAGCCTCGAGATGACTGCACGCAGGACGCTTCCCTACTTTGATTGGCGGATCATGAGTCAACTCAAGCAGGGCAAGAACGTGGTGATCGCCGCGCATGGAAACAGCCTGCGCGCGATTTGCATGGAGCTGGACAAGCTCACACCTGAGCAAGTGGTTGCGCTCGAAATCGCCAATGGGCAGCCGATTGTTTACGAGATTGATTCGAATGGGAAAGCGGTTTCAAAGAAACTACTTTGATGGGCTGGGTGATGTTTGCGGGCGTTGCCTCGCAATCATTGGATTGAGATAAGAAGAGTTTTGGAAGTTAGGGGTGCCTCGCTTGGCTTCGTACAGTGCATACATCTGCTTTTCAATTTGCAGGAGCTGTGGTCGGAGAGTTACGAAGCGCGGATCTTCGATGAGGCTGTTGATGATTCTTGCGGGCGCCACTGGAATTTTTCCGGAATTAGGTTTCAGCCACGAATAGGGGTTTTGAATCCATACGGACGAAAGCGCACTGGTGAGTTCGCTGGGACCGCGTTCTTGCACCACAGTGTAAAGCGTACTAGCGAGGTGATCCAGAGCTTCGTTAGCACCTCGCCTCGTTACATCTTCTTCATCCCGTCTGCGAACTTCGTCGGAGGTACCCAATGGCAGGTCCAGAATTCTTGTGTTGAGGCGGTAGTGATTGACCAAGGTGCTGATGTAGGAACGAACCTTCTCTGAACCTTCCGGTGTGCGAGCTGCTCCATGAATCAGTGCCGGAAAAATCCGCTCGTAAGAAGAAAGTTGCGCAATTCCAGGAGATTTTTCCAAAGAGTTCCACGTTTGCAGGGCCAAACTAGAGGCTTTTCTAGGATCTGTTTGTGGAGTGTGCATACTCATGAAGTATTCCGCTGTTTCCGAAAAACTGGGCGACTGAAGGTAATAGTGGGTCAATGAGTCGATTGCTTCGTCACTTGGGGGTTCGCAGAGCGAAATCTGCATTCGATTTTCGTCCACGCATTTTTGTTGATCGCTACATGAGATATTGTTGTCGACAGAGCATTTTTTCACGGGATGGGAGCACGATTCGTCGGGTGGATGGGACATCGAATCTTTCAATTGTTCAATCGATGGGAGGGGCAGGTTGCTGTTCAAGCGGTTTGCTAGGGAGATCGCTCGAAGGCCATTGATGCTGCCCCGGAGTTCAGATGCCTTGAGAATGCGATTGAGCAGTGCAATCCGGAGTTCAGGCCGCATGCGCATGAAATAGGGTTTGGTTTTGAGTACCCAAAGGACCTGCCCTGCAATTGCAGAAACAATGGGGGCAGCGAAACTTGTACCGTGAATGAGTGTGCCGGGAGGATTTTTATCAGTACATCGTGTCCCCGCTGTATGAGAGGTGGGAGTATTGAGAGTGTAGATGGACTCTCCAGGAGCCTGGATCTCACCGTCCGTAGAAAAGAATGAAATTTCACCGGTGCCGTTTGAGGCTGCTACACGGAGAATTCCGTCTTCTGGGTTTTGATTGCGGTTCGGGACACGAAAGGAGTTATTACCTGCGGCTGTCACCATCAAGCTGCCATTGTTCGCCAATTGCTCGCGAATTTCTGGGTTAGTTTCGATTCCGGACGTGCCTTGATTCTCACCGTGTTCTTCCTGATCTGTTCCATGACTGTAGTTGATGATATCGCATTCATCCCGTAGAGCACGCTCAATACAAATTTGTGTTACGCTTAAGGGCAATGCGGCTTCTTCAGACCCAGGAGGGCTCATCCGGTATGCAACCATTTGTAGGTTGGGTGCGAGTCCGATGCCTTGTTTTCCTCCGATGAGTCCTGATACTGCTGTTCCGTGCCCGCGCTCGTCTGACTCTGGGTTTCCGATCGAATGCGAATTGAAAAAAGGGAATGAGCGAGCGCAAGATTTGACTTCGAATTCTGGAGACGAAATCTCGGACCGCATGTTTTTTAAGTCGAATCCGGTGTCGATTACGCAGATTTTTGTGGTGGGGCTCGACTTGCCCTGAGATCGTAATTGGTTTTCAATGTTCTGGACCGCCTTGATCATCAGGTCCCCATCCACTCGTCGTTGCCCCCAAAACTGGTCTTGTGACAATCCGTCAGGACAAACTTGTTGAAGCGGGCACAGCGCTGGAACCAGGGAAGAAATGTCGATCGAGTCAGGTCTGCCCGCAGAGGGGTTGCAATCGGCACAGGTGTGCGGAGATTCACGTTCTTTGACTACCGCATCCAAAGTCGCAGATCGAACTACGGGAAGTTTTTGGAGTGATTTGATTTCGCCAGAAGAAACCGTCGGATTTTTGGATCGCAGAATGACAATCGTGCCTGCAGAGTCGATGATTTCAAAATGGGGTGGGATTTTTTTCTTGAACTCGGTCAGGTTTTTTTCGTTTTTGAGCCGGATGATGACCTGGCGTTGGATTTCACCGGCAAACAAAACGGAACAGCAAGAAAGAATGAGAGCGATCCACACGCTCTATATAATATCACTGCAGTTGCATTTGATCAGTGGGCAGTAATTACCGGTTTGGCGTGTGTTTGACATCGATGTAGATCAGGTCGCCGGATTCTTTCCAGACCTTGGATGTGATGAGCGCTGGGGCCGGGGTACATTCGCGATAAAGCCGCAATTGACCTAAGTAGCGTTGGATTTCCTTGGGGCCGCCGGGCAAGGGCATGGGCAGCATCTGGATCTGGCCGCCGCCGAATTGGTCGAAGCTTTCTAGGACGGCGTTCAAGACCGCGGTGACGGGCTCATTTTTATAGGCCTTAATGAATTCAGGCTTGGCGAGATAAAAGCACAGGTAGTGATTGTCCCGGAATTTGTAATAGGGGTGGTCAGTTTGGGTGAGCTTGATGAGCTCGAAGTCTTTTGCATCGGGGCAGATGGGATACCGGCGGCATTCGGGATCTGCGTGGAGCTGGGTTGTGGTGAGGAGGAGCAGTGAGAAAAAATAAAACCGGCTTTTCATATGGCTCCGCAGCCTGCATGAAAAGCCGGTGAAAGGCTAGTGTTTCTGTTTTTAAAATTTAGTGAGAACCGCCATCAGCGGGCCTAGACCTGACCGGAGTATGGTTTTGTCCTGCCTCCTGGAGTTGGCGCTCTTGTCGTTTGCGTGCTTCTTCGGCGGAGGAAATCATGCTGCTGATTTTACTGGTCATGCAGGATGCTTCACCTGGCTTAGTCATCGCTTCGCAGACGGCGTTGATCGCGTCTTGTTTGATTTGTTGTTTGACCTTTTCATCCAAATACTTGCTGAGGAGTGAGCGATCTAATTTCTCTTTCAAGTGAGCGTAGGCATCATTGATTTCTGCCTCGGTAGCCCCGAGTTGACGAAAATCCATTGTGAGCATGTACGCGTCCGTTTTGAGATCAGCGTTTTGGCGGAGAAGAGCTTCTGCTTTGTCTCGTAGCTTGGCGATATTTCGTTCTTTACCAAAGGTCTCTTCTTGAAGCTTTTCGAGATCAGAAATAGTTTTGTTGGCGGCGACAGGATCCGATACTTGTTGTCTCAGTTGGGCGATGAGTTTACGTTGATCGCTGCCGTCTGGATATTTGGCTTCGAGATCTGCGAGAGTTTTTTCCACTTCTCCTCGAGTTTTTTGTAGCTCTTGAGTGGCTTGTTGCACATTTGTATTCGCCACAGTAATTCTCTCTTGTCGTTCTGCGGTTTGCCGATCAAATTCCTGTTTCTTTTGGTTATAACGTTGTTGAGCTGCCTCGAGCTCTTTCGTTCGATTCTGTCTGACAACCTCGACATCACTGGGGCTCAAGCCTGCAATGGACGGCACATCTTTGATTCTTTGATCCAAGTCTTTTTGTTCTTGTTCCAGAGCGGCACGTGCTCTGTTTTGCTCTTCAGCGAGTTTGTCCCTTTCTTTTTCTGCTGCAATCAAAGCCTGGCGAGTTGCTTCGTCTTTTCTTCTGACATTGTCCAAAACATTCACGATTTCTCTCATTTCACCCCTTTGCTCAGTGGCTTCTTGGCTGCTTCGGGTGATGTTTCGTTGCCTTTCTGGCTCGCTGCTGAAGAGATCAGTGAAAAAATTCGCCTGTGAGGTGAGTGGTAGTGCCGAAAGGAAGATCGAAATGGTGGTTTGATAAAAATATGATTTTTTCATAAGTACAGCTTTCCCCTTTGAAAATTAAGTTCCTATAAGCCTGTCGGAGGCTTTTTTTAAAAGCGTAAGCATCTTAACTATTGTTTTTGTGTTAAACGAATCGAGTGGAACCCCTTCGAGACCAAGCCATCATTCTACGTTCGACCCCGTTCGAAGAGCGGCATCGCGTGGTGACGGCTTTGACCGAGAATCATGGCCGCGTGACGGCTTTGGCGAAAAACGCGATTCAGTCCAGGCGATTTGGGGGGACGCTGGAGCCTTTTGCTGCATCCCAATGGACGTTTACGCAGCGATCGAGCGGGGACATGCTTCATCTCAACGAGACTTTGATCAAGCGGGATTATGCGGGGATCGCGAAGGATTTTGAGCGGCTGGCTTTGGCCAGTGCTCTGACCGAAGTGATGTTGCGCTTGGCTCCTGAGCATGAGCCGGCGCCGGGGCTTTTTCGGTTGCACGCGAATGCCTTGGCTTGGGTGGAGGAGGTTTCGCACGAGGACTTGCAGCGATTGGACTTGGTATTCTTGAATCATGCGATGATCAAGACTCTCCAGCTTTCGGGGAGTTTGCCGCAGCTCGATTGTTGCCTGTCGTGCGAATCTGCGCTGTCCAAATGGGTGGATAGCAAGTTGGATCTGAATGCCATTGTTGCGCGCGCGGGATGGATTTGTCCGAATTGCCGCGAATCAGGAATGGGTGCAAAGACTTCGGGCGAGGATGGCGCGGTTCAGGGTGCTTCACTCAAAATCCCGGCGGTGGGATTGCGGGATGTGCTGATGAGCTTGGTTGCGCCGGTGCGCGAGTTGGCGCGATCGGTGCAAGGTTTGCAAATTCAGCGCGCGGATCAAGAGCGGGTTTTGCGTTGGTTGGAGGCGGTGTTGCTTTTTCACGCGCCGGGGGCTGGGGCGCCTCTCAAAACTTTTAGATTTTTACAGCGGGATTTTCCTTCCAATATTTTTTAAGTGAATAATCGATACGGACATCGTGTCCTCTCGCTCAAGCCGCCCTTCCCTACGCATACTGCTCCGGGACAGTGCTGTCGCACTGACGGATTCTCGACTCCTGTCTCGAATCGTGCGACCGCTCGAATCGATTATTCACTTAAAAAATTTGTGACCCCTCGAATGGAAGGTTTCGTCTCATTCAGGGCATCACAAACCATTTGTAATCCACCGAATGGAAGGTTTTGTTGCATTCGAGCCTTCACAAATTGGAATGAAAGCGCGCCAACGAGCGCGCGGACTTGCGGGGACATCTCATACGTAAAAAATTCAAGAGCGTTTTCCCCCTCTCCCCCATAAAGGCCCGTAGGCTTTCGATTTAATCCAGTGCTCGCATCGAGCGCTTACAAATTCAGAAAACTCTTAGTAATTCCCAGCAAAGAATCTGCGTGTAGGTCGTACAGCTCTGGCGCGGGTACGGGGTCGACGGGGGTGCCGATGGCTTTTGCAACGCCGGGGACGAGGTGCTCGATCCAGCCCACTCGGGCGCAGCCGGCGGCTCGGCCGGCCATGAGGTCGGTGTCGCGGTCGCCGATCATGATGGATTGAGACAAATCGATGTTCCAGCGCTCGGCCATGTCCAGGATCAGCTTGGGTTTGGGTTTGCGGCAATCGCAGTGGTCTTCGGGTTTGTGAAAACACAGGGCGTAGTCGTCGATGGCGACTCCCCAGGGAGCCAGGAGTTCGTCGAGCCTTGCGTGAATCCGCTGAATTTGGCCAGCCTCAATGAGGCCTCGCCCCACTCCAGACTGATTCGAGACCATAATCAATAAATACCCGGCTTTTTGCAGGGCCTGAAGCGCGTCGCCTACGCCGTCGAGCAGCCGCATTTCTTCGGGAGCTTTCAAATAACCCGGATCGAAATTGATCGTGCCGTCACGATCCAAAAAGGCTGCTTTTCGGCGAATATTCCGTTTTTTTTCCCATTCCCACGAAGTGCTCACGATGCTGCTTAAATCATGTTGGATGAAAAATGCCAAGTCGCGTTTTGCTTTGCTGGAATCGGCGACCAGGCGATCCGCATCTCCGGCACGTCGTTCACGGACCTGGTGCGGGATTTTTTTTCCAGTGACTCGTTCGCATTCCCGGATCACTTCTAAGACCGAATGCCCAGATTCGCTTCCCAGATTGTAGTCCTCAAAAAATCCATTGGGGCTCGTCGGCAATGCCAAAAGTTTCTGGAGGGCCGCCTCGTGCGTTCGCGCTAGGTCAGTGACGTGCACGTAATCCCGAATGCAGGTGCCGTCGGGCGTCGCATAGTCTTTGCCAAAAACTTCAACGGCCTGTCCAGTTGCCGCCGCCCGCAAGACATTGGGAATCAAGTGTGTTTCGGGTTCGTGCCACTCTCCCGTGCGGATTTTAGGTTCGGTGCCCGATGCGTTGAAGTAGCGCAAAACAATGGCCCGGAGTCCGCGATCCTTGCAAAGGTTTTGAATGAGTGCCTCTGCGCGAACTTTGGATTCGCCGTAGGGTGACAAGGGAGCTCTGGAAAGCCTCTCGTGAATGGCCTGTCCTTTGGGGTCACCAAAGACCGCGCAGGTGGAGGAGAAAACCAGATTTTTCACCCCATTACTCAGCAAAACATCCAGCAGCAAACGGGTTTGCTCGACATTGTTCTCAAAGTACTTGGAGGGATTCGCAACACTTTCGGAAACCAAAGTGCTGGCGGCAAAATGCATCACACAGTCGAATTTTTCTTTTTTGAGAATGGCCTCGATGGCTTCGTGATCTCCTGCGCTGACGAGGCTAAACCGATCTCCCAGAGCAAATCTTCGGCGAGACGTAGCCAGATTGTCCACGACCCAGCAGAAGTGGCCCTGGTCGCGCAACCAGGCGACGTTGGAACTTCCAACATAACCTGCGCCGCCCACTACTAGAACCTTTGCCATGTTCGAAGTATTAGCATAAGACATTTTGAGAATCATCGCATGAATACGCTAGCGCCACTGAAACGACTTTTTCCGTATATCCGCCCCCAGCTCAAACTCATTTTTGCGAGCGCGTTTCTGGCGATTCCTCTGGCAGCTTTGCGATTCAGCCCGGTTCCGTTGGTCAAACACATCGTGGATGATTTGTTGGTTTCTCGCGATGCCCACAAGCTTTATTATTTCCCCATTCTTTTCGTGGGGATTTTCGTCCTCAATTTTGTCATTCGATTTTTGCATTATTACATGCTCCGGATCGTCGTGGCGCGGGTCAATCAGCAGATCAAGAATGATCTCTTCGAACATCTGATGGGCCTCTCGGCAGATTATTTCAGTTCCCAAAAAACAGGCGCGCTGATTTCGCGCGTGGGCAATGATCCTCAATATATTGATGGGGGGCTCTCGACGCTCAATGTGCTATTTCGCGAACCTATCACGTTTCTTTTTCTTTTCGGTTACGTCTTTTGGCTGAACTGGAAACTGACGGTGATCACCGTTTTTATTTTGCCACCTCTTGCCTGGGTTTTTTCGGCCACAGGTCGCAACCTCAAACGCTATATTTCCCGGATGACTGAGCACAACGCGCAGCTCTTTGCGACTTTGCAGGAGGGGCTGAGCGGGATTCGCGTGATTCAGGCTTTTCAACTGGAAAAATATATCAAAGGGCAGTTTCACAAGAGCACCGATGCGTTCAGGCATTTTTTATTGAAAACGGCTGTGCTGGAAGAATCTGCGCATCCCATGATCGAGCTTTTGACCGCGTTTGCGATTGCTGCGGTCATCTATGTCGGTGGTTCGCAGGTTTTGAGTGGGCAAATGACTTCTGGAGATTTGCTGGCGTTTTTTGCGGCGTTTGCGATGATGATGAATCCTCTCCGCAATATGAACGACGTCAACATCAAGATGTATGCAGCAGCGGCGGCTGCAGCACGGATTTTTGAGGTCTTTGATTGGAAGAGCAATATCGCTGAGCCTGCTCAGCCTCGCGGATTTTCTGGGTTCAAGGACAAGATTGAGTTTGATCGAGTGCGATTTGCGTACCCCGATAACCTGGGCAAGGAAGTCATTGCCGGGATTAGCTTTTCCTTGCCCAAGAACAGCGTGATTGCTTTGGTCGGAGCGAGCGGGGGAGGAAAGAGCTCGCTGGTAAATTTGCTACCTCGGATTTTTGATGTGACGGGCGGAGTGATTCGAATCGATGGCGTGGATATCCGGGAATTGAGTCTGGCAGAACTGCGCCGCCAGATCGCGGTCGTGAGCCAGGATGTTTTTCTTTTCAATGACTCGGTCGAAGCGAATATTCGTTGCGGACGATTTGATGCGACGGATGCAGAAGTGCGCGAAGCTGCTGATCGCGCTCACGCGTTGGCGTTCATCGACCGTTTGCCCGAAGGGATGAAAACGGTGATTGGTGATCGAGGGCAGAAGCTGTCGGGCGGCGAACGCCAAAGGCTGTCGATCGCGCGTGCATTCTTGCGGCAAGCTCCGATTTTGATTTTGGACGAAGCGACCTCGAATCTGGATACAGCGTCGGAAGCCGCGATTCAGGAGAGTTTGTTTGAGTTGATGAAGGATCGAACGACTTTGATGATCGCGCATCGTCTTTCGACCGTGAAGAATGCGGACGAGATCTTGGTTTTGAAGCAGGGCCAGATCATTGAGCGGGGTCGGCATGCTGATTTGATTTCGAAGAGTGGTGAATACACCCGGTTGCACCAGGCTATGGCTGTGGAGTAGTATTAGGGTGTGCTCTCAAGCCTAATTCGGCGATGGCCGATTCTCTTGAATTTCATTTTTCTCATTCTTACGGCAGGTGCTGGGCACGCGGCTGAGATCAAAGCGCGTGGATACGTGGGGGCGCTGGGCGGGTTATCGCTTTCCAGCGATGTCAGTCCGGCTTTTGCGGTGGGTGCGACTGCCATTTATCGAATTGTGCCGTTGATTGGAGCGGGGCTTTATTTTCAGCATTACAAGGTGAGCGCAACCGCAACGGCATCCGATTCAAGTCAGGTTATCTTTTCTCGTTCGACCCAGTATTACGGGGTCGATGGGCAACTCTTTGGTTCATCTTCGCTCAAAGGGGTGCACGGAGGCCTGAGGGCTGGCTATGGCCGCAATACGCTTTCACTGACGACGACGACCAGCGATGGCAGTGTGCTGATCAGCGACCCCACAGGGTTTTTCTATGCGGGGCCGGTGCTGGGATATGACTATTTCTTTTGGAGATTTTCAGGTGGAGTGGACATTTCATATATGTATGGATTCTTAAGCGCGACGGCGCCATCTGCCTTCCTTTTCAACCTGGCTTTGAAGTTCTGGTACTAATTCACACCATATACTTTTTTGCCGGATACGCCGCTCCGATCGTCCTGATCTAACGCTTAAGCCGCATCGTGCGGCCGCGTTAAGCGGGTATCCGGCAAAAAAGTATATGGCGTGAATTAGTACCAAAACTGTCGTTCGCTGAATGATCGTTTACAGCTCGGAAGGTTGGGACTATAGCGAGGTATGGACTACTACAGAGACACACCGGAATGGGCAGTTTTATTCAAAAACGCAGTTGATTGGGATACGATTATTCCCGTTTATTATCCCAGCTTCCCCACGCCTGAGGGATTCACGAACAAAGAAGAAGTGATTTCGTTCTACGAAGAGCTCGTCGCCAGTATTGGCAAATGGGCTGGGACTTCTTTGCGAGAGCGAGCAGGGGAGTTGGATCGTGTTGGTTCAGGCACCTTGAAGAACGATGCGTTTATTCCTTCTGAACCTTTGGCAAAAACTTATCGCGAAGCCAAAGAACTCGGATTGTTTTCGCTTCTACCGGGTCCCGAGTACGGTGGAATGGGTGTTCCTGCTGTGGTTGCGTGGCTGGCGATGGAACAAGTTTGCCGAGCCTGCTCTTCGACCTCGATTCAACTGGGATTTTTTCTGGCGTTCGAAGACATGATCGAACGGTTCTGCCCGAAGGAGACTCGTGATCGCCTGATTCCAAAAATCATGAACGGTGAGTTGAGCGGGAGCATGTGTTTGACCGAGCCCGGTGCTGGATCCGATGTCGGCGCGATCAAAACCCGCGCAGTGAAGCAAGCGGATGGAACGTACCTCCTCAATGGCGCGAAAATTTTTATTTCCAACGGTGGCGGTGGTTTGGGATTTGTTTTGGCTCGGACTCCGGGAGCTCCAGAGGGGCTCAAGGGAATCTCGTTGTTCTTGGTCGAAGAATGGTTAGGCGATCGCCACAACTATCGCATCACCAAACTCGAAGAAAAAATGGGATTGCATGGTTCTGCGACTTGCGAAGTGGTTTACGAAAATACCACTGCTCAGTTGGTGGGAGAAGAGAATCACGGTTTCCAGATCATGTTGCACTTGATGAACGAGGCTCGGATCGGCGTGGGTATTCAAGGAATCGGCGGAATCGAAGGCTCACTGGATCGCGTGAGTGAATACGCACAGACTCGGATGCAATTTGGCAAGCCTTTGGTCGAGCATTCTTTATATAAGCGCAATTTAACCGATTGGGAAACTGAGCGCGATGCGATTCGTGTTCTGATGATCGAGGCACTTTGTTCATTTGATGTGTACCAGAAGCTCGATATGAAAAAGCGCCACACGGGGGATTTGACCGAGCCGGAATCGGCTTTGTATAAAAAAGCACTCCGCAAAACCCGGCACCTGACTCCTTTGGTGAAATTTTATGGCTCCGAAGCGTATGCCGAGATTTCAAAAAAGGCGATCCAGGGTTTTGGTGGGTACGGATTTATTGGTGAGTATCAGATCGAGCGCTATCATCGAGATAGTTTCGGAGCTTTGTTGTACGAGGGGACTTCGCAAATTCAATCGCTCATGGCGATGAAGGATTTCTTGAAGTTCTCGTTCCGTCGTCCGACTCGATTTTTGCAAATCATCATGGCCAATCACCCGCTGGGGAATTTGGTGACGAGCTCCAACGAGTTTGAACGTGGATTTAGAAACGTTCACTATGAGTTCAATAAAAATCTGGCTCTCCTGTTGTTGCGCACCGTGACGGGTTCCGAAGCCACTGACAAGAACGTCGGGTTTGAACTCACTAAGTGGCTTCAGTCCCGACCTTCATTCAATATGGATGAGAAAAAGGTCAATCGCCTGATTGTGCATGCCGAGACATTCTGCCAGGGCTTGGCTTATGTGGAGACACTGAGAGCGTTGAAAAAGCACGCGGTGAAAGACCCAGCAGCTCAGGGCGCGCTATTCGAGCGCTATC
The DNA here is from genome assembly GCA_964364175.1 of uncultured Bacteriovoracaceae bacterium. GTDB lineage: Bacteria > Bdellovibrionota > UBA1018 > UBA1018 > UBA1018 > CAYILR01. Next base: position 52,200 of record CAYILR010000012.1, on the reverse strand, counting down.
GCCGATTGGTTGTGCCACGCTTAGCGGCAATCTATTCGGACTGGAAGCAGCCTAGGTAAATCGATTCAGTTGATTGTTTTGTTGATTCGCCGCAGGCTGCGGCTCATGTTTATTTCGGTTTAAATAAATATTAGAAATTATATTTGACTAATTTAGTAAGACATAGTAAATTCGCCGCACCTATGAGAAATTCTAAATCAGTTCAAGTTGCTGTCGGTCTTAGCATGGTTCTCAGTTCGGCTGTTGCCGGATTATCTTACGCGAAAGAGCACGATTACACTCTGTCGTGTGAATACACGAACAATGTGGGTGGATTTAAAATTCGGATGGGAAGCCTGCTTCCCCTGGAGTCTTTCGACTCGGACCCGGGTTCATACAGCTGTTCATTGATTTCCACGCTTCTTTTGCCGATCTATGTTCCTTTGTCACTGGTTTCTAGTCCGATCGAGGGTACCATCGTGGTGATTTTGGATAGCTCCATTGCGAGTCGCGATGAGGTTCAGCTCAAGCAATTTGCAAGCGGATTTCAGCTTTGCGAGCTACAAAACAACGAGTTTAATCAGTGCGAATCACTCAAAAAAGCTCGGCAAGAAGCGGTCGCGAAAAATCTGGCCTTCCCGAAAACAGAAAAAGACAGTGCATTGGTTCATGCAGCTGTTCTCAACGCATTTGGCACAAATATTTATTCTGCAGAAAACGCCGCAAAAACAGGGACAACTGCCGATCAAATTGCGAACAGGATTATTGAAGACAGCAATCAAAACATTCAGGGGTTGATTCAGCATGGGGATTTATCTAAGGACGACGCAGCAGGCGCGAATAACTACAAAGATTATGTAGCCGTGTTTGTGGGTTCGTATTTGAAGAATTCGACAAGTCCCCAATGGAAAACCCTGTAAACGGAAGATCTCCCCTTCAGTCGTTTGTTCTCATTCTGCTGACCGCAGTGTCGAGCTGGTTTGTAGAATCAGCGATTGCGGCCCAGGTGGCATCACATTTGCCTCAGTCTGAAGTGAGGTTTTCTGAATCGCTCCGGGATTGGCTGGTGGATTCGTATCCATATACCTTGCCGAATACGCTCAGTGATATTTGGGAACACGTTTCTGTTTCGTTGGAAGCTCAAGTCCCAGGCTGCGTTGAAGTTAATGTAGAAACCCGGGCTATTGTGGTGGGATTAGACTGTTTGACTGAGATCGATCGAGATCATATCCGGCTCCGAAGATGGGAGCTGATCCCCACAAAATTCATCAGTGCTTTGTATTCTGCACACCTTTCGATTTGGGCAAAAAAATCATCTCTTTTTAAACATCCCTTGGTTCTTAGATTTTTAGAAAACAGTGGGAAAAAAACGGATGATGCGAGTGTGCTTCAGTTTTGGATCGAAAACACTTTGGCTTATATCAGGTATCCCGACTATTGGCAGGGCCACCGGGAGATTTTTGGACTACTTCGTGAGCATTTCTTTGATTACGAGACCTATGGTTCAACAGCTCCGCTGCACATGAGGATCCACCCGACGGACTATGTGACTAGCCGTGTTTATGAAATGTACCACTATTGCGAAACCATGCACCAAAAGCCAGTCATAGAACTGATGGTTGCCACATCGGGTTCCCGAGAAGGAATGTTGGGGCATTCAATGCTGAGGATCAGGGATTGTGATGTCAATGATGAGAACGATCTTGTTTTTTCTTTTGCAGGCGTCCCTCAGCAGAGTGATGGATTTTTGGATGTAGTTTCGGATGCGGTGAATGATCGGATCCCGTTGACCTTGGTGGCCTTTGAGCTCAACACTGCCAAACATATTTACAACATGCTCGAAGATCGGACGCTGAAACGCTACGAGATCAGTTACAAACAAGAAAAAATTTGGGATCTGATTTTTTATCTTCAGATGAGATACAGCGATCTATTTGATTATCGCCATAATGGCGAAAAATACTCGCTCTTGTCAAAAAATTGCACGACTGAGATCCGGGATATTCTTGAAAAGGCATTCGGGATCAAAGTGGAGACAGGTCTGGTGACCGGGAGAGTTCCACTCTTTTTTGATGATGCTCTGAGAAATGATTCGTTGTTGGCTGATACGTCTTTGGAATCCTATTTGTCTAAGACGAAAAAGTGGGATCAGGTTAGCTCCCAAATGGAAGATCTCTTGGACGAAGCCAGGGAGAAGCTGGAGCCAGGGAAAAAGAAATCACTCAAGCCTGTTTACGAGATTCTCAGCAATGAACCTGAGAAACGATTGGGAGCGATTCGCTTGATTAACCAAAAGCTCATTCAAGGGCGGCCTGCCACTGAGCAAGAGAAAATTTACTACCATCTCTTGCTTTCGCTCAAGATCCTGATCGTTCAAAATGAGCCTGATTTGGGTAATCGGCTGGTCAGCTCAGAAGATCTGATTACGTTGCTGAAATTTCGCCGACAGGGTTTGATTTAAACGAGTCAAGTTGATCTGTTTTTAAATAAATATTAGAAATTATATTTGACTAATTTAGTAAAATATAGTAAATTCGCTGCACCTATGAGAAATTTCAAGAAAATGAAGTGGGCAGTTGTTTTGAGTTCGTTAACCATGGCTTCTCTGGCGCAGGCTGAGTCGAGCGTGTCGGAGACTTCGGTGGATGTGCCGCATTCTTCTAAGAGCGCGATTGCGACTGGCGTTCAAGTGAACACAAGTCCAAGCGGCGTTTCGAATCGGTTCGGATTCAAAAGCGTGAAAGACAATTATTACAATCTGCCGATGGATTTTGGGTTCAATATCATGCCCATTCAAAAATTCGGTGTTTTGGGAATCGGTGCATTGTTGAAGACCAACTCGACACGTGCGGATTTTGCTAGTCGCGGAGATCGAGCCAACCTTGTTTTTGCTTGGGCCTATGGTGCAGAAGTGACTTACCAAGCTCGATACTCAGATTCTCAGATCATCGTTCCTGTCGTTGGATATTCGGCCGAACAATGGCGATATCAGCTCCGTGGCGTGGATCAGAAGCGTGGATTCCTCAATGCGCGTGGCCCCATGGCGGGTCTGATGTTTTGCTTGAATTCCTTGGATGACACCACGGCACGCTCGCTCAATGGACAGATGGGTATTACTCGAACCTATCTCGTTGCTGAGTACCGGAACGTTCGGGGTGCTACGAGAAGCAACGATGCCAACAAAGGATCTTTGAACGGCGATACTTTGAGCATGGGTCTTCGCTTCGAACTCTAACAGCTTTCTCTATTATTCTGAATAATTCGTAGGTGAGATTTGATCTTGCGAGCGATGGTTGTTTTCTTGTCGAGAGAAATAGCTGGCTTGTTGCGGCTGTGCTCGGGAACCAGAACTTGATAGTGGACGATGTCTTCCAGGATTTTGTGGAATTCGTCCGAAGAAATCCGTTTTTTATCCTTCAGCAGGCGATCCGTCACATAAATCACTCCATCCCCCGTGATTCGATCCGGGCGGTTGATCACTGAAGATCTCATCGTGAGTTGCAACAGCGTTTTTTTCAGAGAAGAGTGATTGAAACGTTTCGAAATTTCCGAGGCCAGCTTCAGATAACAGCTTTGCAATCGATTCGCCTGTTCTTCGCGGTAGGGTTTGATGTTCAGATCTTTTTTCTTGGCATAGCTGGATTTTATTTTTTCGATGAGTTTTTGTGCGCTGAGTTTTTGTGTTTTATTCTCCAGCAGCATCCGAGGCAATTCCCTCAACGCATCCCGCATGCAGAAAATCGCATCGCAAGTGATGCCATCCTCGGTTTCATAAATTCCGCGGTGGGATTTGGCTTTTTCGAAATAAGAAAAATATTTTCTGAATTCTTGAACGTCGCTGTGGTGGTATTTTTTGAGATACGCTCGCTGCTCTTGTTTGAATCCGATCTTGTAGAGCAGGGAGTCGTTCAGAACGCGGTTGAAATTTTGATCGAAGAGTTTGAGTGCTGAATCGTTTCTGAATTTATGAATAGGTCTTTTTTTCCCGGTGATCAGGTAGTCTCGAATTTGCGCGAAGGTCTGGACGGTGTAGCGGGCCTTTGCTTTCTGCTCAGGGATCTTGGTCGAGAATCGCTCGACGTCGTCATATCGGTACTCATGGTGATAGAGGCCGAATTGCCGAACCGATCCGTAGTCGATGATTCCTCCATCACAAAGAATGTTGTCGCCGTCCCAATCCATCCAGCAAAATATATAATCACTTTCGAACCGTGCGGCCGCCCGAGAAAAATCCTGTGCTACTTGCTGGCACATGTATTCGTAACGCCCGCGAGTGTCCTTGGGGGGGGTCCAGTCTCCGTTGGCGGTTCTTCGTTGGATCCAGTAATCCACGGACGCCCTGAGTCCCTCGAAGTCGCCTTGTTTGAGGTGCCAGAAGAAATGCGAAGGGCGAAGCAGGCACTGGGACGAGCGCACATTGATGGAGCTGCCGTCCGGGAATTCGATGACGGTCAAGGTCCGCTCGGTGGATATACCATTTTTGTGGAATATTTCGCTGAGCAGAGCTGTGCTGATCCCGTCGTCGATGTGGTTGAGGCCGTTGCCATAGCAGACTCGCGGGTCGCCGGATTTGAAGAAGCGTTTTTCGAGAGTGACAGCTGGGCTGAGTCGGGTGGCGCCGGTGCCAGAACTCGAAATGTCCCAGGTCACGCCGTTGCGTCTGAATTCTCCATTCCAAATTCCTCGTCCATCGCCAGACGACAATCCTCGGCGGTCAGGATGCTGAAGCTGGAGGTATCGAGTCGCCATGTAGGGGTGAGGCTTCACGTCCTTGGGATCGAAGCGGGTGCCTTTTTGGATGTCGTAGTCGTTGATGATCATCAGGGCGAAATGATTCAAAACCTGTTTAATGAGTTGGGGGTTGAGCCGGTGAGGATGGTCTTTGGGGATCAGCCCCATTTCTTTGGCGAGTGGGAAATTAAAGAAGGCAATCTTGCCGTTGTGGCGCGTGCGAGCCTGATAAAGGATATAGCCGTTCGGAACCGCCTTTTGGAACGAGTGAAGCCCATTGATCTCGCTAAAACTGGAATAAGGCGTGCTCTGACTCAGAGCATGAACTCTCATACCGGACCTATCGGTTATCTGGAGCCTGGCGTTAAGTAAAAAGGTGCTCTCATTTCGTGACCCTTGCTTGCCGATCAGATGACATATGAAACTCGTCCTCTACTCGGGGGGTCAAGAGCCTAAGAATCGGTTCCTCCACGAAGCCTTGCTGGGTTTGACGGGATCGGGGCGGACCAAGCGGATGACTTATGTTCCTTTTTGCTCGGATGGGGCGGAGGTTTATTTCAATCGATTCAGAAAAAGATATCGCCAGTTCGGGGCGACTAGTTTTCATTGCCTGCCGGTGGACCAGGCGATGCAAAAAGCGGATCTTAGGAAAGCTCTCCAGAGTGACGTGATTTATCTGGCAGGGGGGAATACTTATTATTTTCTCAAACATCTGCAGAAAAACGGATTGATTCCTCTTTTACGTAAGTATGCAAAGGAAGGCGGCGTATTGGCTGGATTGAGTGCGGGCGCATTGATTCTCACTCCGAATATTCGCCTGGCTTCGATTCCCAAACAAAACGCCGATCGCAACGAAGTCGCGATCAAAAATCTCAGCGGCTTGGGGTTGGTGAAATTCGAGTTTTCCCCTCACTACACGGGTATTGCTCAGGCCAAGCGTGAGTTGCTGCAGTATTCTCGCAGAACTGAAAACCCCATCTATGCCTGCCGCGATGGGGGTGGAGTGGTGATGGATACAGGGCAGGAGCGGTTTGAGGTTTTTGGCAAGATTGACGTGTTCTTTCGTGGCGGGATGCACAGACTAGGGTGAGTGGCGTTGCGAGCGCGATGCAAAGTCGCGAAACGCGACAATAAAGGGGTCAGCACCCCTCTCTTCGCATGACTCTGTCGCCAAACGCGACTTTTATGTTATCTCTAGTTTTATGAAAAGAATCTCGCACTGGGTTTTGATGGCTGGAATTGCTTCGGCATCGTTCTCTGCTCACGCAACAGACTTGCAAGTGGGCGATCCGGCTCCTGAGTTTCAAACCAAGACTCATGACGGTCAGTCGTTTGATTTGATTAGCCGCAGAGGTTCGTGGACGGTTCTTTATTTTTATCCCAAGGCTGAGACTCCGGGATGCACCAAGCAAGCCTGTGCATTTCGGGACCACCGCGCGGAATTTGAAAAAAGAAAGGTTGGAGTTTTTGGAATCAGCACAGACAGTGTAGAAGCGCAGGCCAAATTCCATCGCAAAGAGAATCTCAACTTCGCCTTGCTTGCCGACGCCGACAAAAAAATTACTCAACTCTATGGATCACAAATGCCCATCATTGGAATGTCCAAGCGCTGGACGTTCATCATTGATCCGGGACTTCGAATTCGGTGGATTGAGAAGGATGTCGATCCGGTTCTGGACGCCAAGAAAGTTCTTCAGAAACTGGATGAGTTAACTCACTGAGTTAACGGTTTCGAAATAAAAAAACCTTCTACAAATGAATGCAGAAGGTTTTTTTAAATTTTAATCCAACTCAAATTAAAGAGGATAAGGATCCCTGCCGTCGCGTCGATCAATGTAATATTGAGCGACCACATCAGCAATCGGGCTGCGTCCGCGATCCACGCAGCTCAGGCGGCGTGCACCGGCCCAAAAGTCCCTACCTTGGTTTTGAGCGACGCAGTTGTCACGAGCACTTTGCTCGCAAGCTTGCGGAGTTTCACCCTGACCAGGATAGCCGATTCGGCCTTCCATCAAAACTTTGCAGTTGTAGTAAGCGATCGCCAAAGGAGCGACTGTAGAAGAGCAAGATTGCTCGCCGACTTCGATGCCTTTGTCCAAATTGGATCTCAATTGGCCAGCAGCTCCTCCTGTGCGCTCAAGTTCAACGCCCAATTGCATTCCTTGGCGGAAAATCTCAGTCGTATTGATTGCGCTGGGATTGTAGCGGACATCGCAAATTTTGCGGCCCACCGAGATCCCTTTGTTGATATAATCCAGATTTTGGTCAGCTGCGAAAGCAGCTGTCGAAATCATTCCTCCGGTTAGTAACAATGCTTTCAAAACTAGAAAACGGCTCATGTACTTACTCCTTTTGGTTATAAAAACGAATCTCTCCACCCACGAAAAACCGTGAAGTTGGCGCTGCGTATCATGTTCAAAATGCAAAATCAAGCTTTGCATTTCGCAGTGCGTTCTGTTATCGAAATTGTGAATGACTTCCACTGAGGAAACACGCACGGCAGCAGGTCCCGCTAAAGATTTAACAGACATGAACGATCTAGTTTCGTTGTGTAAACGACGAGGCTTCGTTTTCCCTTCCAGCGAGATTTATGGCGGAATTAACGCCTGCTGGGACTACGGACCCCTGGGCATCGAACTCAAGCGCAACGTCAAGGAACTCTGGTGGCGTTCGATGACCGATCGCGAGGACATCGAGGGCTTGGATGCCGCGATCCTCATGCATCCTCGGGTTTGGGAAGCCTCCGGCCACGTCGAAGGATTTGTCGATCCCATGGTGGATTGCAAGACTTGCAAAGGCCGATTCCGCGCCGACAAATTGGAAGGCACCTCCTGCCCACAAAAGCCCAGCAAAATGGTGGGCCAGTGCGCGGGTGAGTTGACCGAAGCTCGTCAGTTCAACCTGATGTTCAAGACTCACATGGGCCCTCTCGAGGACACTTCTGCGATCGTTTATCTTCGTCCAGAAACCGCCCAAGGCATTTATGTGAATTTTCTGAACGTCCAGCAATCTTGCCGACAAAAAGTTCCATTCGGAATTGCTCAGATCGGAAAAGCTTTCCGAAACGAAATTACACCGGGGAACTTTATTTTCCGCACGCGTGAATTCGAGCAGATGGAAATGCAGTTTTTCGTCAAGCCTGGCTCCGACATGGACTGGTTTGAGAAGTGGAAACAGACTCGTATTCAATGGCATCTGGATAACGGCATTCGAAAAGAGAAACTGCGCTTTCACGAGCATGGCCCGAAAGAGCTCGCTCACTATGCACGCGCCGCTTTCGACATTGAGTACGAATTCCCGTTCGGATGGCAGGAGCTCGAAGGAATTCACAATCGTTCGGATTTTGACCTTGGACGCCACCAACAGTTCAGCAGCAAAAAACTGGAATACTTCGACGAGGCTGGAAAAGAAAAATACCTGCCTTACATCGTAGAAACCTCCGCAGGTTGCGACCGTACATTGCTGGTTGCTCTCGCAGACGCCTATCGATTCGATGGCGACCGAACTTGGTTGGCACTTCATCCCCGACTCGCGCCCTACAAAGTCGCAGTCTATCCGTTGATGAAAAAGCCCGAGTTGCTCGAATATTCAGACAAAGTGTACCAAGACGTAAAACGACGATTCCGCGCGACGACCGACGACGCAGGATCGATCGGGAAGCGCTACCGTCGGCAAGATGAAATTGGAACACCCTTTGGAGTCACGATCGATTATGACACACTCACCAACCACACAGTCACGCTCAGGCACCGCGACAACATGGTCCAAGAAAGGATCAGCGCTGAAAACCTCGTCTCGTTCCTCGAAGACAAAATTCAAAACTGGGGTCGCTAAGACAGCGGTGAAGGCCACCGGTAAATTTGTCTACTCCTTCGGCGGCGGCAAAGCCGACGGCAATGAAACGCAAAAAACTCTGTTGGGCGGCAAAGGCGCCAACCTCCATGAGATGACTCGCTTGGGACTTCCGGTTCCTCCGGGCTTCACGATGTCGACCGAGGTTTGCACTTATTTTTACGCCAATCACAACAACTACCCCAAAAACCTCGAGTCACAAGTTCGCACCGCTCTCAAGCGTGTTGAAAAAGAAATGGGCCGTGAGTTTGGCGGCAAGAAAAATCCTCTGCTCGTCTCCGTCCGATCGGGCGCTCGCGCATCGATGCCGGGAATGATGGATACGATTCTCAATCTGGGCCTCAACGACGTCACAGTCGAAGCTCTGGCGAAAGAAGCGACCAACGCACGATTTGCTTACGACAGTTACCGCCGATTCATCACCATGTATTCGGATGTGGTTTTGGGAATTCACTCGAATCAATTCGAAGCCACACTCGAAGACATGAAGCACATGCGCGGTGTGGAGCTGGATACCGAACTCACCGCAGACGATCTGCGTGAGCTGGTCAGGCAATTCAAACAAATCGTACGCACGAGCGGCAAGATGTTTCCCGAAGATCCTTGGGAGCAACTCTGGGGCGCTGCTGGCGCAGTTTTTGGTTCTTGGATGAATCCGCGCGCGATCACCTACCGCAAGTTGAGTGATATCCCCGAGTCTTGGGGAACTGCTGTGAATATTCAGGCCATGGTTTTCGGGAACATGGGTGAGGATTGCGCAACTGGTGTTGCGTTTACTCGAGATCCTTCGACGGGCGAACGAAAATTTTTCGGTGAATTTTTGCTGAATGCGCAAGGTGAGGATGTCGTAGCCGGAATTCGCACACCTCAGCCGATCAATGCTTCGTCCAGGCACGCTGGCGGGGAGTCGCTTCCGACTCTCGAGCAAGTCATGCCCAAGCCTTACAAAGAGCTGGTGAAAGTTTATCAGCGGTTGGAAAAACACTATCGCGATATGCAGGACATCGAGTTCACGATCGAGCGTGGACGATTGTTCATGTTGCAAACTCGCAGCGGCAAGCGCACAGCTGCAGCCGCAGTGAGAATCGCTGTCGAGATGGTTCAAGAAAAACTGATCACTAAAGAAGAAGCGATTCTTCGCGTAAAACCAGAACAGCTGGATCAGTTGCTTCACCCTTGCTTGGATCCCAAAGCGAAGAAAGAAGTTTTCGCCAAAGGATTGCCCGCATCACCCGGTGCAGGAACCGGCCAAGTCGTATTCGATCCCGACACCGCCGAGAAATGGGTCAAAGAATACAATCGCAAAATCATTTTAGTGCGTATCGAAACTTCACCCGAGGACATTCATGGAATGTCGGTAGCAGAGGGAATTCTCACCGCTCGGGGGGGGATGACCTGTGTTGCTGGAGAAACCAAAATTTTGACTGATCGTGGATTCATGACAGCAGAAGAAGGATTTCAGCTGATTGAGAAAGAGGAAGGGCTAAAAATGCTCTCCGTCGATAGCACGACCATGAAACCTGTTTGGAGAGACGTCATTGCCACAGGCAGACGGACCTCGGATGTGATCACTGCTTCTGTTTCTCAAACGGGGAACGGTGAAAACAATCATTTGCGGATTACGCCAGATCACAAAATGTACACTTTCGACAAAAGAAAGTTGACGAAGAAGCCTCTGGAACAAGTTTTGGAAGAAGGTGGTTTCATTCAGGTGGTTTCGGATCTTCCTGCACTTTCTGAGGTGAAGGTCACGCCTGCGCTGGCTTATGTTGCAGGAGCTATTTTCTCGGATGGGTACATCAATTTAAAACCTACTAAGGGTTCCGTTACTTTTATTCAAAAGCCGACTCCAGAAAAAGCGGATTTCATTGCGGCAGTTGAAAAATCTTTCCTGGATGCATTCGGTGTTCCGTTTAGTTATTTGCGGGAGCGTTCTCAAAGCTCTGAGCTGAGAGGTCGAACGATTCACGGTGCGGTGGAAGATCGAATCTGTTTTAAAAGAGAACCTGCCGCACGGTTGATGGAAATCTACAATCATGTGGATCGCTGGGTTCTTTCTTTGGATCGCACAGCCTTGCTGCATTTCTTGGCAGGGTATGTAGATGGAGATGGAACCTACGCGGAAGAATCAAGCGCAGTGCGCCTGCAGATTTCGATTTCCGAAAAAGAAACCAAACTGATTCAAGCGTTGATGCTCGCATGTTTGCGTCTCGGGATCGTTCCACAAATGGTTCCTAATCGAAATAATTTCACCATTCAAATTGCAGAGCAAGTGGACGAGATTTTGGCTTATACCCAGAGAGTTCACGCTGAAATTCCGCCGCGATCGCAGGAGTCTCGCTGCCTGGCTCTCAAGGGAACAGTGGATGACATTGTTGACCATGTGAACTTCATGGGAAGAATTCGTGAAGGTATCAAACGAAACCTGATGTTCGGAGTAGAAAAACTTCGAAGAGATGTTCTGCCGCTTTGCCCAGGCGAGTCTCGCGCGCAACTGGAAACTATTCTCAATTCCTCGCTGCGATCGTACCGAATCAAACAGGTTGGCGAAAAAGAGTCGATGTTTGTTTACAATTTTGAAGTGGATGCAGCCGATGAGTTGGACAAAAATTTCGTGGTTTTCTCAAGTCGTTTGACTCCGATCTTGGTCAGCAACTCCCACGCCGCCGTTGTAGCGCGCGGAATGGGCAAGTGTTGTGTCTCTGGCTGCGGCGTCCTGCGAATCAACTACGACAAAAAAGAAATGCAAGTCGGCAATGTGACGATCAAAGAAGGCGACTTCATCACCCTCGAAGGTAGCTCCGGCGAAGTGATGCAGGGAAAAATCGCCACGATCGCGCCGACTCTCAACAAGCAATTCCTGGAACTGATGAAATGGGTCGATCAATATCGCGTACTCAAAGTCAGAACCAACGCAGATACTCCTGCTGATACTCGAGCAGCGAAAAGCTTTGGCGCCGAGGGAATTGGACTTTGCCGAACTGAGCACATGTTTTTTGAGACCGATAGAATCGACGCGGTCCGCGAAATGATTCTGGCCGATAGCAAAGAAGGCCGCGAGCGCGCGTTGCTCAAAATCCTGCCGATGCAGAAATCCGACTTCAAAGGCATCTTCCGCGAGATGAAGGGAATGCCCGTCACGATTCGATTACTCGATCCACCTCTGCACGAATTCATTCCGCACAAGGACAGCGAACTCCAAGCGCTTGCGAAAAAAATCGATGTTTCGTTTGATCGCCTGAAACGCAAAGCCGAGACATTGCACGAATTCAATCCGATGCTCGGTCACCGCGGTTGCCGCCTCGGAATCAGTTACCCCGAAATCTACCGCACACAAGTCCGCGCGATTTTCGAAGCCGCGTGTGAACTCATGCGCGACGAAGGATTCAAGATCGTTCCCGAGATCATGATTCCGCTCGTGGGCGACTGGCGCGAACTCAAGTTCGTCAAAGATTATTGCATCGAGGAAGCCAACCAAGTCCTGCGTAAATACTCGGATTCCAAAGGCCGTCCCATGAAGGTGGAATATCTGATGGGAACCATGATTGAGCTGCCCCGAGCCGCGTTGACGGCGGGTGAAATTGCTCAGCATGCCGATTTCTTCAGCTTTGGAACCAACGATCTGACCCAGACGACCTATGGCCTTTCGCGGGATGATTCGGGGGCCTTCCTGAAGGATTACCTGGATGCAAAAATTTACGAAAAAGACCCGTTTGCCTCACTCGATCCGATGGGCGTAGGCCGCTTGATGAAAATGGCCATTACTGAAGGCCGTAAAGCTCGTCCCGGCCTCAAGATGGGCATTTGCGGTGAGCACGGCGGCGATCCTGTGTCTGTGGAACTCTGCCATCAGATGGGCCTGGATTATGTGAGCTGCTCTCCTTATCGCGTGCCCCTGGCGCGATTGGCGGCGGCTCAGGCTGTGCTGAAGGCCGCCGCAGCCATGCCCAGCAAGAAAAACAAAAAGAAACGTTAGGGTGAAAGCGGCTTTGCTTTTTGCAAAGCGGCCCAATCCGCATCGACCATCATTTGAACCAGGGCTTTGAAGCTCACCTGAGGTTCCCAGTTCAATATTTTGCGGGCTTTTGAGGAATCGCCAATAAGAGGCACTGCCTCGTTGGGTCTGTAAAAAGATTCATCCACTTTCACATACTCTCGATAGTCCAAATCAAGCCGTGAAAAGGCCAGGTCCACGAATTCCCGAACGGTGTGGGGCTCACCTGTGGACACAACATAATCGTCGGCCTTGTCCTGTTGAAGCATCAACCACATGGCTTTGACATAATCTCCCGAAAATCCCCAGTCTCGGACGGCATCCAGATTTCCCAAACGTAATTCTTGATCCAAACCCATTTTGATCCGAGCAGCACCGATGGTGATTTTGCGCGTGACGAATTCTGGCCGACGGCGAGAGGATTCGTGGTTGTAGAGGATGCCGCTGCTCGCATGCATTCCGTAGTGATTTCGGTAATTCGCAGTCATCCAATGTGCGTATGCTTTGGATGTCCCATACGGAGTCCGAGGTCGAAACAAGCTCTGCTCGTTTTGAGGGGCGCTGATTGCATCGCCAAACATTTCACTGGAGGAGGCTTGATAGAATCGCGTGCGAGGCGAGACTTTTCGAATGGTTTCCAGCAAGCGAGAGACACCGATGGCTACGTAATCTGCGGTTTCGATGGGGTAATTCCAGGAGGCTCCGACAAATCCGGGACCCGCAAAATTATAGACTTCATCCGGTCGAATTTGCTCGAAGGTGGAAAGCAATGCATGGGAATCGAGCAGGTCTCCGCGAAATAACTCGACCTTGCCTTTGAGATGCTGGATGGGGCTTAATTCAATGTGCGCAGGATCTCTACTCAAACCAAAAACTTGATACCCTCGACTGAGCAAGAGCTCAGCGAGATAAGATCCATCTTGTCCTGTAATCCCCGTAATCAATGCTTTCATGATGCGACATTAAGGATCTGCCATTACTTCTACTTGTTTACCAGAGCGAAATCTTGTACTTCGATTACAGATGGAAACTCAAAAGAATCGCGTTCAACTCAACAGAATCCTGGTTTTTACAGCGACTTATAACGAGATCGAAAATATAGAAAACCTGCTCCGATCGATTCGAGAGCAGTTGCCTCAATGTGATCTTTTGGTCGTGGATGATCACTCGCCCGATGGGACGTCGGATCTGATCAGGAAATTACAGAAAACCATGCCACGTTTGGAGCTGATTGAAAGATCAGGAAAACTCGGATTGGGTACAGCACACCGATTGGCTTTTCAGTATGCAGCAGAGCATGGGTACGATGGCCTGATCACGATGGATGCCGATTTTTCTCATCATCCCAAGTACCTTCCGACGATGGTGAAAAATCTCGAAAAAAGCGAGTTCGTCATCGGTTCGCGTTACACTCGGGGCGGCGGATGTGACTATGGTTTGTACCGACAGGTGGTCAGCCGAACCGCTAATCTCATGGCGCGCGGATTGCTGGGAATGCAATTGAAGGAAACCACCACGGCCTATCGTGGGTACCAAAAAAGCCTTCTAGCCCGATTGGATATGAGCGGTGTTCGCTCCGAGGGGTATGGCTTTTTTGTGGAGAGCCTCTATCAGATTCAGAAAACCACCTCTCAGATGACTGAATTCCCGATTTATTTTGAGGACCGTCGTGCGGGGGTCTCCAAGGTGGATGTGAAGGAACTTTTCAGGGGTGTGACCACTTTGCTTCGCCTTTTTAAAGGTAGGATCAATAAAACAACGATTAAGGCTAATAGTTAACCCGTTCAGCAGTTAGCCGACCTTCACCGAATAGATAGGTGTAAGGAAAGCTGTACGTATGAACACCACTCAGACCTCCTCAAAAACGGGGCTCGTCGCCCTCATTATCGACGAATCAAAAGGCGGAAAACCTCAGCTCCTCGAGGCTCTTTCTGACGAAAAAGAAATTTCACTCTATGTGGAAGCTCTGGAATCGAGTCACCCGGACCCGCTGAAATGCGTGTATGAGTGGCGGGTTCAACAAGAGCAGGAAGACGAAGAGTTCGGCAATTATGTCGAAGAGCTGCTCTCGCAGCCGTTCGTCAAACCCGAAATCCTGCATCATGGGGTTCAGTGGTTGAAATCCAAGATGAGAATTGAAGAGTTCCGCAAAAGTGAGCTCGAGGCCACTCGGGTCATCGCGACCTATGCCTATGATATTTATTGCCGAGATCCACAAAAGTCAGACTTTGTTCTTTCGGGACCTACGGCATCGGTCAGAGTCAGGATTCTCCCGACCAAGGCTGAAATTGCGGCATCGAACGCAGCATAGAGGCTCTTAATTGAAAACCTGCCACACTTGAGATATCCCCATTCTCAGTGAACCTGATTCAGACCCCATCGGATCTTCGATCCCTCGTGGACATTCTATCCAAGGAAAACATCATTGCCTTTGATACGGAGTTTATTCGCGAGACGACTTTTTTTCCTCAACTCGAGATCATCCAGGTTGCCACAGCTTCTGATGCTTGGATTGTGGACGTGCAAGCCTTCCGGAAAGATGTGGAGGGATTGAAGCCGTTTTTGGATGTGCTTCGAGATCCTGGAATTCTAAAAATCCTGCATGCCGCTCAGGCTGATCAGGAATGCCTCTTCACAGCCTTTGGATGTATTGCCTCGCCGACATTGGATACTGCGATTGCCGCGTCCCTTTGCGGATATGGTGATCAACAAGGATTAGGTAATTTATTGAAATCTGTTCTCGATGTGCAGCTGAAAAAAGGCCACGCTCGCACGAACTGGGCGGTGAGGCCGCTCCCCGAGCAGTTGGTTGAATATGCGCTCGATGATGTGCGGTATCTGGTTGCGATGGGGCAGGCTTTGATCAAAGAGCTCGACGAACTGAAGCGCCGTGATTGGGCGATGGAGTTGACGGCCAAGTGGGAAGACGTTGCTATGTATGATCCCGCACCGGAGACGCTGGCAGCGAAGATTGATGGACGTGCGTCCTTGGATCCCAAGGAATTTTCGGCTTTGATCGAGCTGGTGAGGTGGCGTGAGGCGAGGGTGAAGCAGCTCAACCGTCCAAGGAAGTGGATTGCTGACGATGGAATTTTGCTGAATTTGGCTCAAGTGAGTCCCCGGGACATGGAGCATTTGAAGGCGTTCAGAGGGATTCAGGTAGGCGAGATTCAAAAAAGTGGCGAGGCGATTTTGGATGCCATTCGGAGCGGCAAAGAGAATCCGATTCCACATCCCACATCGAGGCGGAAGGCTACTCCGGCGGAGCGTGAAATGACCCGGCCGCCCTCGGCTCGCGAGTCTCAGGCTTTGTCATTGCTTCAATGCTACATTGGGATTTTGGCTGATCAGCATCGCGTGGCTGTTAGGCATATTGTGATGTCCCAGCAGCTTCTGCCTCTGATGCGGACTTCGACTGTGGAGTCGGCTGTGGAGTGGATGAACCAGGGTTTGTTGAGCCGCTGGGCGGGCGAGCTGATTGGGCAGGAGATTTTGGAGTTCTTGCGGGGAGAGAAAGCCTTGACTCTGGATCGCGTCAAGGGCGTGAAGGTTACGCAGGCGAAGTAGTTTTTTAGGATTTCGTTGGGGCCCATTGCCTTTCGGGCTCGGATTAGCTAGCACCAATGATCGATGGAAAAAGCTACTTCTCGATCCAAATCCAAGGCCCCGAAAACACCTCGAACTAAAAGAGGCGTTCGCAAAAACGTCCCCGACTACACGCCCGAATTCAGACGTCGCAGGGGGATTAATTGGCTGACCCTCGGGCTGACTTATTCGGCCATGTACATGGGGCGCTACAACTTGTCGTTTGCCAATGCTTCGCTCTCCAAAACCTACGGCTGGGATAAAACGCAAATCGGCGCGATCATTACGGCGGCGCTTTCGATTTATGGATTCTCGGCGATTTTCAACGGTCCGATTGCGGATCGAATCGGTGGCCGTCGCGCGATGTTGATCGGTGCAACAGGGACGGTGGTTTTTAACTTCTTGTTCGGCTTGGGCGCGTATCTGGGATTTTTGGGGACCGGAACTTTGCTCCTGGGATATTTCACGACCGTCTGGGCGCTGAATTCTTACTTCCAATCTTTCAGTGCGTTGTCTTTGATCAAGGTCAATGCGGGTTGGTTTCACATTGGCGAGCGTGGGGTTTTCTCCGCGATTTTTGGATCGATGATTCAGAGTGGTCGCGCGTTGATCTTCTTTATCGGAGGGGTTTTGGTGACGATTTTGCCTTGGCAGTGGGTGTTTTTTGTCCCCTCGGCTGTGGTGGCTGTGATGGCGGTGATGACTTTTCTTTTTGTGCAGAATGGACCCGAGGACTGCGGTTTGCCTGAGTTGGATGTGCAGGATGCTTCGAGCGGGCATGTGGGCAAGGCGGATCTGAAGTATGTGCTGAAAAAGGTTTTGGCCAATCCGGTGACGCTGACGATTGCGTTTGCGGAGTTTTGCACGGGGTTTGTGCGGCATGGGTTTGAGCAGTGGTTCCCGCGCTACATGATTGAGGCTCAGCACCTGGAGCTGGGTTCACCCATATTTCAGAAGGGCGCTGGTGCGGTGGTCTTGGCGGGGATTGCTGGGGCGTTTTTTGCGGGCACGATCTCGGATTGGGTTTTTAAGGGGCGTCGTCCACCGGTGGCGTTCTTGGGCTATTTAACCCAGACGATTTGTCTGGCTGTAGTCTGGAAAGCGCCGTCTTTGGAGTGGGTGATCGGGGCTTTTGTGGTCAACTCATTCGCCATCAGCGTGGTGCATTCGATGTTGTCCGGGACTTCGTCGATGGACTTTGGCGGCAAGAAGGCTGCTGCTACGGCTGCTGGAATGTTTGATGGAATGCAGTACGTGGGCGGGTCGGTTGTGGGTATCGGCATGGGCTGGCTGCTCGAGAAGTTTGGCTGGGGAGTCTGGGGTCCCAGCATGATTGGGTTTTCGGTGATGGGCGGGGTTTTGATGTTATTTTTATGGAATGCCCGCCCCAAAACCGGTGGATCTACCGCGCATTGACGGGCAACTTCGCGTTTGGCGAAGAAACCGTCCTCGAAACCCAGCTTCAAAGGCTAAAACTTCGCGTTTAGCGAAGCTGTCATTCGAGCATCTCCTAAACAAACCCGTGCTGCCTGCATGAGTTTGGGGTTTGGGGCGTCCTTTCTCAAATATTGGACTGACCGAGGTGTGGTGTGAAACTGTTCAGCCAAAAGCCGTGTCTGATTCCAACCACTCTCGGCGGCCAAGTGGATGATGGCTCGTCGTATTGAGGTCTGCTGCCGAGTTTTCAAAATCGCAGGACTTTCCTCTGCCGCCGCCAGCACGGCCAAAATAATTTGCTCCAAAGGATAGTGCCGTATTTCGGACGATGAGGTTGATTTTAGGAATGGGGTTCCAGTGGTGCGAACGGTATTGTCTGAAGAAACATATTCATGAAACCAGGGTAAAAATGTGTGGAGTGAACTCCGTTCGTAGAGCGCAGCCAGTTTTTTTGGATCAACCCATGGATTCGCCAGCGCACCAAAGTACCCTCGGTAAGTCGACCACTGCCACTCAAGGGGATCGCCCGCCAAACCGCTTCGGCATGGGTTCAATGCAATATATCTTGCCTGGCGACGCGCATGCTTAGGGTCTTGAATGAGCTCGGGCATGGGAACCGCCTCCCACCGAAGTTGGCTGCGACTGATCAAAACCTTGAGCCTATGCCAGGCGACGGCAGCGTCAGTGTTTTTTGGCAATAAAAGATGAAGGTGATTGGGCATCAGCACTGCTGATAAGGCCTCTGGAAAACAAAGCCTTAGCTTTCGCCAAAACGGTGCTGCCAAATTGGAATCAGCAAAAGGACGGCCAGGACTTTGAATACGAGCAACCAGGTGAATCATACCGCCAGCGGATAAGCAAAAACTGTGCCTTCTGGGTTTTTGTGAGAACTTCGTTAAACGCGAAGTTATAGCCTTTGAAACTGGTTTCGAGGACGGTTTCTTCGCCAAACGCGAAACTTAGTGTAGGTAATGGTAGGATGGAGTGGTGGTTATTGTCTACACCATGGATTACTGCCCTTATTGCGAGCAGGCCAAGCGCCTGCTCAAGCAGCGTGGCGTTGCGTATACCGAAGTCCGCGTGGCTCAGGACGACGATGCGGAGTGGGCACGCCTGTACAAACTGACCGGCATGCGCACGATGCCCCAGATCTTTGCGGGGGACCGCCTGATCGGCGGGTACCAGCAGCTGGCGGAGTTGGATCGCCAGGACCAGCTGGCTTCGTTGAAATAAAATACATAAAAAATATTAAATAAATTTACTGATAGAGCTGTTTTTGCTATAATTCCGGAAAATTCGGAGTGTTTATGCAAAGTGTTTTGGCGATGTTGATGGCTTTTTTTGTGTTTTTGTCGGTGATTGCGCGCGGTCGTGCGGATGATCAAAATTTCACTGGGGCTGCATATTGCAAAAGCTTTACCGTAGCCGCATTGAATTCGCCGACAGGCCCGTTATTTTGCTTGTCTCAGTCTGAGGTGCCGTTTGAGCGTCTTGAAGTGGACGGCTTTGGCGCCGGTTGGGTCGATTTGGAGACAGGCATCCTTTGGCGAACGGATGCCTCGGGCGCAGTTTGCCAGGGGGCCTATGGTCGTCCCTCTCAGGCTCAAATTGAAGAGGCGATTCGCAACGGGATATTGGAAGTATTGGGTGCAAAAGCCCGTCGATCCATGAGTGTTCGTTGCATTCTGTATATGGATCTCGAGTAAGTTTTTGAGTCACCGAATTTAAAGTTGAAAAAACAAAATATACAGGGTATCCCGTCCGCTCCACATTCAAACGTGGCCTTGTGCGTTCCCATCGTCTAGAGGCCTAGGACACTCCCCTTTCACGGGAGTAACATGGGTTCGACTCCCATTGGGAACGCCAACAAAAATGCGCACCTCACAAGAGGTGCTTTTTTTTTGCGTTCCCAATGGGAGTCGAACGAGAATTTTCGGCCGCGATGAACGCGCGAGCGTTTAGCGTGGCAAATCGGGCACGATGCCCGATTTAGAAAATTGTCCGGCCCGGAAACGACTGAGCGTGAAGCGAAGGAGCTTGGAGGGCGACTCCCATTGGGAACGCCAATCTACTTCATCTTCCAAGGGGAGATAGCTGATACACTTGTCTTTGTTTCTTGTTCATTGTGACGATCCCTTCCATGAGTCCTCATCTCTCTGATTTCAATCATGAAATCAGAGTTCCAGAAGACCGGTTCAGGGGACATTTTCGCCAGGAAATAAACAGAGGACATTTTCGCGGGGAAAAAACATGGTGGGAACATTTTTTAAAGAGGATTCGTTTTTTTGACGATGAGTCTGGGAAAGGATTTTGCTATCAGGATGGCCATCGAAACGAATCATCCCCCTCATTCACAAGCGGCGCTATTGCGTAGATCTTGGGGACATGCCTGGACGATCGGGTCGATGGTGATGGTGGTTTGTGCTTTAGTGATGGGTGCAATCGGCCATAAAACAGTAGGTCAGTTGGAACTATCTCACCAGAGGCAGGTGAAATCCGAAAAGCTCATTGGAGAAGTTCTCACTCTGGATGAGATTTTGTCCATGGCGTCAACAATGTATGTTTTGACCAGCGATGATTACTGGAAAAATAGATACGACCAATTCAATCCGGCGATGAGCCAAGCTATCAAAGACTTTCTCCAGATTTTCCCCGATTTGAAATCTGGGGAACAAATTGATGTTTCCAACCAAAAAATGGTGGATCTGGAGATTCAGAGTTTTTCGATTGCAAAAAATGGATTGAAAGAGAAGGCTTTTGCTGTTTATTTCAGTGAAGAGTACACTAAACTAAAAAAAATATTCAGTGTCAGTGTAGATGATGCAAGAAAAAACCTGGAAGGAAGATTCTACTTTGAGCAGGCTCATCTCAATTCAAAATTAAAAACAGCGACATTGTTCAGAATTATTTTTATTGCATTGGCCTTGGTGGGGTGGAGTATTGTATTTCTGCGGCTCAGGTCTATTAACCGCGATTTGGTTGATTTAAGTTCCACCTTGGAAAGTCGAATCAGAGAAAATGCCATGTTGCTGGTGAGGCAAGCAAAGCTCGCGTCCTTGGGTGAAATGTCAGCGAGAATAGCGCACGAGATCAATAATCCATTGGCTATTATTTCTGGCTCAGTCGGGTTGCTTTCAAAGTTTGCAGACAACCCGGAAAAATTTTCTGCTAAAATTGAGTCGATACAAAATTCCTGCATTCGTATTTCAAAGATAGTCCAAGGATTGAAGAAATTTTCAAGATCGGGTGATCAAGTGACCTTAGGGTCTCACTCGCTATGCGAGACGGTCAAGGAAGCGATCGCTTTGACTGAGTCAAAAGCAAAACGGTATAATACTACTGTTGCCTATGAATGCAAAAGTGATGCTCCGATTTTGTGCAACGAAATTGAAATAGAACAGGTGATCGTCAATCTGATCAATAATGGAATCGATGCCGTCGAAAGGCTGCAAGAAAAATGGGTTAAAATTACAGTTTTTGAAGAGGATTCGTCTGTTGTGTTGAGAGTTGTGGATTCTGGTCTGGGTATACCAGCGGAGATTCGAGATAGGATTTTTGATCCATTTTTTACAACCAAGCCGGTGGGTAATGGCACCGGCCTTGGCCTTTCAATTACAAAAGGAATTTTAGATGAGCATGGTGCGAGTATTTCAATCGTTCCTGATTCTCCGAATACATGCTTTGAAATTCGTTTTTCTAAGATTGAGAGAATGAAAAATGTCGCTTAAAGTGTATTATTTAGATGATGAAGAGGGACTTTGCGAAAATTTTTCGGACGCATTTTCCACCGAGAAGTTTTGCGTGATTACTTTTACAGATCCGGCGAAGGCCGTCGAAGCAGCGAAGCTCAATCCTCCCGATCTGTTTTTTTTGGACTATCGCCTCCCCGGAACCACGGGTGATCAGATCGCTCAAGCCTTAGATCCTAAAATCCCTAAGTTTCTGATCACAGGGGATATTTTTATTGAAACAAACTATAAATTCATGAAGGTTTTTGCAAAACCCTACTCGGATGAAGAAATTTTAAAAGTATTGCACGAGTATGGCTCTATTCTAAAAGCAGCGGGTTAACCAAACTTTGATTCCCTCTCGAATAGGCTTGCTTTGTAATGGCGAGCTTGTAGCTATGGCTATATGGATGACGTGTTTTTATCCCAAAGTCTAACGGAAAGTCAGGCTGCCGAACGACTTCAAGAGGTCGGTCTCAACGAACTTCCAGAATCAAAAAAAGAAAATTTTTGGACTCGGTGTTTGAACCTGTTTCGTGAGCCGATGCTTCTTCTTCTGGTCTTGGCTGGTGTGATCTATTTGCTCATGGGTGATCTGGGCGAAGGGCTGATGCTCGGGGGTTCGATTTTTGTTGTGGTGGGGATTTCATTTTATCAAGAGAGAAAATCCGAGAAAGCCCTGGCCGCGTTGCGTGAACTATCCAGCCCGCGAGCCTTGGTGATTCGAGGCGGAGTTGAGAGGAGAGTCTCAGCTACTCAAATTGTTCCAGGAGATCTCGTGGTATTGTGTGAGGGCGATCGGGTTCCAGCAGATGGTGTTGTGTTGCGATCATCGGGTTTTCGAATCGATGAATCCTTGCTGACGGGTGAGTCGTTTCCAGCGAACAAGTCCCAGGATCAAAAAGTTTTTTCCAGCACGCTCGTGGTTAATGGAACCGCTTTGGTGCGGGTGGATGAGACAGGAATTCGCACCGAGGTTGGAAAAATCGGCAAGAGTCTTCAGGAAATGGAACCAGAAGAACTCGGGTTGGCGCACGAAATTCGCCAAATGGTCCGGCTTTTTGCTTGGGGTGGTGCAGCCATTTGCATAGCTATTATTATTCTTTATCGATTGACCCGAGGCGGGTGGATGGATGCTTTTCTGGTGGGCCTTGCGACCGAGATGTCACTCTTGCCAGAAGAATTTCCGGTTGTGCTGACAGTTTTTTTGGCAATGGGTGCTTGGCGGCTTTCCAAAGTTCAGGTTTTGATCCGGAAACCCAGAGCCATCGAGCGATTGGGAGCGGTTTCAGTGCTTTGCGTGGATAAGACAGGGACACTGACTCAAAACCAAATGTCGGTGGTTTGTCTTAATCATTCAAAGTCATTGAAAAATCTCGAAGAAGAGTTTCATGAGGTTGCCGAGTATGGTGTTTTGGCAAGTCATCGAGATCCTTTTGATCCGATGGAAAAGGCAATCCGCCGCTTGGTGGAAGAGGCCCAGTGGGGAAAAGATCACATCCATCAAGATTGGGACCTGGTTCGTGATTATCCTTTGTCGGATCGTCTTTTGGCGATGTCGTGTGTTTGGAAAGATCCGCACGCGGAATCCTATGTGATCGCTTCCAAAGGTGCGCCCGAGGCAATGGTCGATCTTTGTCATCTTGAGTTTGAGCAAGCACAGCAGGTTCTGGATGCCACTCGCGAATTGGCTCTGCAGGGTCTGAGAGTTCTAGGCGTGGCCCGCGCCTCGTTTTCCAATCCAACTCTTCCGCCCGATCAGCATGATTTTTCGTTTCAATGGGTGGGTTTGATTGGACTCGAGGACCCATTGCGTCCAGAGGTTCCCGGCGCGGTCCAGCTTTGCAGAAATGCGGGGATTCGGGTCATTATGATGACCGGGGACTATCCTGAGACTGCTTTGAAAATTGCGAATCAAGCCGGGATCGATACAGTCAATGCTTTGATCACGGGATCTGAGTTGGGTGCGCTATCTGACCCAGAGCTCAGTGAACGTCTCAAAACAGCGCATGTTTTTGCACGAATGGTTCCAGAGCAAAAACTGCGTATTGTGAAATTGTTGAAAAAACAAGGACATGTCGTGGCGATGACCGGGGATGGCGTCAACGATGCTCCGAGCTTGAAGTGGGCCGATATTGGTATTGCTATGGGAGCTCGCGGGACGGACGTTGCGCGCGAGGCTTCGGACATCGTGTTGCTGGACGATCACTTTGCGTCCATTGTTTCTGGAATTGAACGAGGGCGCCTGATTTTTCACAATATACGAAAAGCGATGGCCTATATTGTTTCGGTTCACATTCCGATTGCGGGTCTCTCCATTTTTCCGGTGATTTTTGGATGGCCTCTGATTTTGATGCCGATCCACATCGTATTTTTGGAGTTGATTATTGATCCCTCGTGCTCGTTGATGTTTGAATCGCAGATCAGTGAACGCGGGATTATGGGACGTCCACCCCGATCTCTCCATGCGCGATTGTTTTCGGTGAGGGATCTTTTGCGCAGTTTTATTCAGGGAGTATGGGTTCTGGCGGCCTTGACTGCTTTGATGTGGTACCTGTTGCGTTTTACAAATGAGAGTCCGAATCAGGTCAGGGCATTCATATTTTCGGCGCTTGCACTGAGCAATGTTGCTCTCATTTTTGCGAATATGAGCGATGGTACTGCTCGACACCTGGGCACTATTTTTCGGAAACCCTTCAATCTGCTGATTGTTTTTGGGATTGCAGCGATTTTGCTCATCGTGACCCAAACTCCACGAGTGCGAGATTTATTTCATTTCTCGCCGCTTACGATAGTGGAGTTTGCCTCTGCTCTTGGGATTGGGTTTGCGGTTTTTGTGGTGGTCAGCTTTTGGAAAAAAAACTAGTCACGCTTTCTTCAGAAAACAAGTTTTGAGTACGAGCGTGCTCCCGTCCACTCGGCATTCGATGTTCTCGGGATCGTCGATGAGATGGATTTTCTTGATCAGCGTGCCGCGTTTGAGGTCGCTTGAGCCGCCTTTGACTTTGAGATCCTTGATGACTTGAACGGAATCCCCTTCGGTGAGTACGGTGCCGTTGCTGTCTTTGACGACCGTTGCTTCGGCAGCCGATCCCCCTTCGAGGATGCCCAGAATGCGGCTCAACCAAGCGCGGCCTTCGTCAGCATCGGCGAACCAGCGATTCGCTTCGGTGCCGAATTCTTCAGTGGGAAATTCAGGGGATTCGAGCAGGCGTTTGGCTTGAGTAGAAATCAGGCGTAAACGTTCGGGAGTGGTAGTTGAGACAAACGCACGTGTGGTTTCGTCGTCAGACTCTGGATCTGTGTCAGGAAAGTAGGCGGATAGAAATGTTTGCAGCTCAGGTGTTTTGGTTAAGCTCATAGTTCCTTTTTATGTCCACAATTCGAGTGGGGCTGGATTGATGATTGCTTGAAGCAGGTCTGACGTACTCACGATCCCCACGAGTTTTTGCAACGAATTGACGATGGGCAGTGTGTGAATTCTTTTTTCCAACATGACTTGAGCGATTTCTCGGATGGGCGTGTCGGGAGTGGCAGTGAGGACGGCCCTGGACATCCTCTCAGAAATAAGAAGAGACATTTTTTCTCCCGCTTGAAGGAGATCGCGATCCGAGAGAATTCCGATGATTCGATCATCGTCGGTGACTACTGGCAGATGTCGAATTCTATGCTGGTTCATTCGGTTTCTGGCTTCTTCAAGAGGTAGACTGGGTGAAATCGTAATCACATTTCGAGTCATCATGTCTTGGGCTTTGAGAGCAGGCTTTCTTTTGTTGCTTGAATGTCGTTTTTTATCCAAGTCGGCCTCGGCGTAGGAAGGTGGGAGCTGAGGTTTCGAATCGCCCCGTGCAATGATGTGGGTGTTTGCCTTTTTAATTTCTTCAGAAAGAGTGGTAGCGAAAGTTTCTGCGACAGGCTGAACTTCGCGAATGGGTTCGAAGGGTTTCGGTACTCCGTCAATTTGGTAAATGAGCGGCATCTTGGTTTGATGCTACCAAATTTGCTGACTTTTCGGAAGACTGTTGCAAGCCGAGCACTGGATCAGTGCGACTCGGTGCTCATAAAAGCTTTGAGAATGGAACTCTGAGAGACGATGCCCTCGAGTTTTCCGGTGTTATCAACAACAAGGACTCGGCGCACAGGCTGCAAGAGGAATTGCTTGAATACTTCCTTGAATGGGTCTGTTTTTTTCACGACGACGAGTTGATCGATCGTGGCCAATTTGTCCATCACTTTGAGCAGAGGCTCGTCCATGAAACCGCCCGCGGCGAATTTCATGAGGTCCGACTGGCTGACGACTGAGACCGCGATGCCCATCGGATCAATCACGGGTGCCCCGCTGATGTTGAAGGTCAGGAAAAGATGCATGGCTTCGCGAATCGTCATCAAGGGCGTCACGGTGCGGACTTTGTGAACCATGATATCTGCAACGGTGAGCAGACCTACTTTTGTTTTGGGTTGAGTCATATCTTCTCCTCTGTTTTCACTTTAGACGCGCTCTCGATCCCGACGTCGTTGTAAGGCATGACGTGGCGGCTTGGACAAAACGGGCATGGCTTCTTGATCGTTCTCTGGATACACGCCCAGTTCCTGAAAACGGTTTCGATTCAATTCAACGAATTTCCGTCCAAAATAATATTTAGATAATAAAGTCGCATCCCAATTTCCCAGCAATGCGCCTGCGATGAAAAGAGCTTCGATTGTTGCAAGGCCTCCGTCTGGGTCGGAGTTGTCTGAGCTCTTGCGAGGGTAAGCTGTTTGGAAACCGTCGGGGATGCGGGCAAATCGGGGAAGTGGGCGCTCCACTCGCGCGAGTATCCCCTCCAGGCGGCGCCAAACGCAGTCGATGCTGGCGATGGCTTGAACTTGTCCCAAGGATTTTCGAATTTCCGTCAGGCATTCTCCCTCGTGATGCAAGAGAATCGGGGAATTGAGAGTGGGAAGTTTTTTTATTTTTTTTATCCGGATCAAATGGAAATCGGGTCGGCTGGCCAGGGGCAGGATGGTACATTTGTTGGCGGTTTCGCTGGAGTCGATGACTACTTCGTAGAACATTTTCATTTACTTACTTCAATGCTACGAAAGAAGCGCCGAAAAGGAAATCTTTAAGCAGCACGTTTGGATTTTGAGCGAGCGGTCTTTTTTGTCACGGTGCTGACGCGATTGCGGCCGCCGTGCTTTGAGGAGTAAACGCCTTCATCAGCGGATTGAAGAACTTCCTTCCAGGATTCGCCATGTTCGGGGAAGCTGGAGACGCCCAGGCTGATGGTGACTTTTCCCAGAGGTTGTTGGGAGGCGTTAGGGAACGGATGTGACTCGATTGCTTTTCGCAGGGCCTCTGCAAGGGCAGCGGCTTGTTCAGAATGAGTACTGGGGCAGAGAATCACAAATTCTTCGCCACCATAGCGAGCACAGAGATCGGCTTTTCGGGTTCGGGACTGGAGAATCTTGGCGACTGATTTAAGGACTTCGTCACCTGCTGGATGCCCGTGCGTGTCGTTGTAGTTTTTGAAATGATCGACGTCGCAGAAAATCACAGAGTATTTTCCGTCGTAGCGTGACGATCGATCGTGTTCTTTTTCGAGCTCAGTCATGAAGTGTCTAAAATTACTCACTTGGGTCATTTCGTCGGTGATTGAGACGGCCTGGAGCTTGAGATTCACTTCTTCGAGCTCTCGTTTTGCGTGCCGCATTTCGGTGACGTCTTTGGCGATGATTTGTAGGACCTCGCCATAATCAGCGAGCTTAAGCCCACAGACTGAAAGTTCAAAGACCACGCCATTGCCCATCTCGCAGTCAAACGGCGTCTCAGCGCGCTTGCTGCGAGCGCTGCGGGTCAGGTGTTTTTGCGTGTTGGCCTGGGAGGAAGGGTGGACCCATTTGAGGAAGCTATCGCCCTCGATTTTATCGGTGGAGGTTCCCAAAAGTTGCTGAACTGACGGATTGCATTCCAGAATTTTTAAATCTTTGGAATCGAGTAAAAAAATCGCATCGCGAGTGCGGATGAACAAGTCCGAATAAGTAGCGATTTCCGAAAGTCGCCCTCCGACGAGTCGTCCCCCTGACAGGGAGTGAAGTGGGTCAGTTTTTTTAGCGTCAGACATACTATTTTCTATCGGATTTCTGGTTCCACATCTGGAGTGTCAAAAAAATGTTGCTTATTTAGGTGTCCAACGCCTTTTGCCGATAGGAACTTACGCCATGAGTTCTATTCCAATGCTGAGTCGAATGATTTGGATCTGCTGTCTTTTGAGTCTGTTTGCTGTGTTGGGTTGTAGCAAGGATTCAAAGCCAACGGTTCAAAGCCAAAAAAATGTTTCCAACATCCAGACGGATGGCTCCGGGTTATCGGATCACCTCAAGCAACAGCGTACAGGGGGGCTCGATGAGGTCATTCAAAAACGCTATATCCGAATTCTCACGACTAGCAATTCTTTTGATTATTTTATTCATGAGGGCCACGCTCGCGGATACCAGTATGAAATGGCGAAGGCGTTCATTGACCACGTCAATGACAAATTCCTCAATAATGATCCTCTAAAAATTCAATTCGAGTTGGTTCCGCTGAAGCGTGACCAACTGATCCCCGGCTTGCTAGCGGGCAAGGGAGATTTTATCGCAGCTGATATTGCGGAAACTCCGGATGTCTCGCAGTCAGTTGCTTTTTCGAAACCTTATCGAACCGTAGACCAGTGGGTGGTGACGCATTTGCCAGCGGAGCAGTTCCGAAGTATTGAGGATTTTTCGAGCAAGCGCTTGGCGCTTCAAAAAAGCTCGCCGTCCTATTTGAAAATACTGGAAATTAACGAGAAGCTAAAAACAAAAGGAAAACCTCCCATCCAAATCGAACTCGTGGATGAGGACCTCGAAACAGAAAATCTGCTCGAGCTGGTTTCACTCAAAAAATACGATTTTACGATCGCTGATTCGCACATCGCTGAAATTGGCTTGGTAGTTTTTCAAAATCTGAAGCGGGTCCGAAAAATATCCCTGGGAAAACCCATGAAGATTTCCTGGGTTGTTCAAAAAAAATCAAAAAAAATGCTTCGTGAGATCAATGATTTTCTGCCGAAATTCAAAGTGGGGACTGAGCCTGGCAATGTTACTCTTCACAGATACTATCGAGATTTTAATTTAATCAAATCGAATTTAGAAAAGGGTGGGAAGAAAAATTCCCTTTCTGCATTCGATCACTGGATTCAAAAATACTCACAGGAGTACGGCCTGGATTGGCGCCTGATGGCGGCGCTTTGCTATCAGGAGTCGCATTTCAATCCCGAGGCCAGAAGTGATCAAGGTGCAGTGGGATTGTTTCAGATCAAACCGCAAACAGCGGCCGAGCCGTATGTTGGAATTCCGCAGATCGCAGGAATTGAAAACATCGAGAATAACATTCATGCAGGGATCAAGTATTTTGCCTGGATTAAAAAAAGTCATTTTGATCCGATTGCAGAGCTGTCGGAGAAAGAAAAGTTGCGCATGACACTGGCGGCTTATAACGCAGGCCCTTCAACCATTTTGAGAGCGCGCGATATGACTTTGCAAATGGGACTGGACCCCAACCAATGGTTTAGACACGTCGAGATGGCTACCATCGCCATCGATCGTGTGCAGAGCATTAAGTACGTGAGTGAAATCAATAAACACTATGTGTCGTATGTGATTTACGGCATAGAAGCTCATCCCTCAGAATCTCACAAATAAATATTTTAAATGCCTCTCGCGCTTGACGTCCGTTGAATCAAGCCCATGTTTTGGTGTGGGGGTGGTGATATGGGTTCACATCGAAACATTGTAGTGGAAGGGATGAAGGCGTCGCGTCCGTTGACTCGGGCTGTTGGAAAACAGGTGGAGAAGTGGATTCATCGAGAGCAGACTTTGATGCTTTGGTCCAAGGATACGGATTTTCAAGTGAGGGTTGGCAATCAATCATCAGTTTCCCGCGTGGATTGTGACATCCACGTGCGCATGGGGCAGCGTGAGTGGCTAGCTCACGAGGAGGGCAGGACGGTCTCTGAGGCTGTCGAGAGAGCCCTGCATCACATGCATAGGCAGAACGGAAGATAAAAAAAATCCCGAAGGTTCGAGCTTCGGGAGCAAAGTAGTAAGCTTAGCCCCTGATATTCCACTAGCCAAAGGCAACTGGAAATCAGGGGCTGTTATTTTTAGAAAAATTATTTCAGGTGTTTGTTCAGGTGGCCCATCATGGAGAACATATTGATGGTTTTGGTGCTACCGAACACTTTTCCCAAAGCACTGTCGGGATTGATCATGCGCTTGTTTTTCTTGTCTTGAAGTCCGTGCTTCTTGATATAAGCCCAAAGTTTCTTCACAGCTTGAGTACGAGGCAATGAGGTGCTGCCTACGACTGCGCTCAGAATATCTGAGGGTTTCAACGGAGCCATGAATGCTGCGTTGGGTTTTCTTTTCGTTGCTTTTTTCTTAGGTGCTGCTTTTTTAGTAGCCATTTTTTTTCTTCCTTTCACTTTGAAGATCTCTAATTGAAGTACCTTGATTTGCATCCATGATGAATTCATTTTAGGCTCTGGGCAATAGCAAAAGTGCATAATAATGATATTTTTTACAAAGGAGCTTGAATGATTGCATTCATATTGTGGATTTCCTCAATGGCGGGAGTGGCGAGTGCAGTCGATTTTTCGGGACAATGGGAGGGCGAAGGCACCATGACCCAAGTGGGATTAGGTGTTCCCAAGAAGACAGTTCCCTGCAAATCGGTGCAAATGATCATTGAGCACATTCCAAAATTGATGACGATGCAGAGATACAAAGCGAACTGCGGGACAATTCAGCCCGATTGGGGCCCAAACCGTATGGAGATTCGGGGTACAAAAATTTTTGAGGATGATGAAGAAACGGGTTCTCTCGAGGGAAATTTACTCAAAACGCTTACTTCTGACGGGGGCGTGCAGTACGCCTTTAATTTGCGCTTGAATCCAGCGCAACCGAAGAAACCCGAGACCCTTGATTCCTACTATGGAGTGCGAAATAGGGTAGGGACGATTGTGATTGAGGGTTCTCTCAAGAGAGCTCATTCTCAGTGATGATTTTGGTGTTGGGCCTGTTTTTTGGCATGGACGTGCTTTATGCGGATGATGTCGCTGATGCGCTTAAGGAGTCCAGCACGGCTCACGAGCTGTTTCAAAAAGCTGAGGCTTGCTTGCCCGAGAAAACTGCGAAGGGAATTCATTTTTGCACTGGCTTTGATTTAAGCACGAGTGAGTGGAACCGGATTCGCCAGATGGATATGGCCAGCTGTCAGCAGGAAATTGAGAGGAGAGGCTACCGAGTCAAGCGTGATGTGGCGATTCCAGGAACGCGTCGCGCGGAGACGGATTCAGGCACGAGGGTCGTGACTTTCAGGAGTGAGGCGGATCGAGTGGACTGCGTGCATGAGTTGCTCCACGTGCATCAGTGGACGTCGACGCCAGCAAGATCGGACTTAGCGCCTCCCTCCCGCGAAAAACGCGCGTTCAAGCTGGCGGAGCTCCTCGAGAAGTCAATTCAGCAGATCGAGATTCTGGAGAAGCAGAATAAGAAATTCGAGGCTAAGCAGCTGGGAGATCGCATTCAGCCTGCCGTGGATATTTATCGCGACTGGAGGGGGATGTCGGACTGGCTGGATGAGAAGGAAGTGCATTCGGTGATCCTGGAAAACTGTGCTGATTTGAAGTGCAGTGAAGAGGATCGGGATGTCGCGTTGTCGAATTTGCTGCGGCTGAAAGACAAGTTGCCCAAACGCTATCGTGAAAAAATCGTTCGAGAAGCGTTGGCAAGTCTTCACAAAAAAGAGAGTGCAGCAGTTGAGATCGTCCGCAAAAATTGGATACCGATTTCTGAGAAGGAATCAGAGGCTGCTCGCAAATTGCTTGCGAAGAGCGAGAGCAAAGCTTTAGAAATTTTGAAATCACAAGGAGTTCAGGTGATCCAAAGCAAGACGTTGGAAGCGAAACTCAACGGAAAATTTCTGTGTCAGGATGGCAAGCCGACGATCCTGCTCCGTACTCAGGTGAAAGCAAAAATTTTAGCCAAGGCTTATTTACATTATTTTCAGAGTAAAAAAAATCCGGGATATTGCACTGCGATTATGGAGCAGGGAATGATGGCAGAAAAATTTAAAAAAGGAGAACTGCGTCGGCAGGACTATGAGTCACAGGTCTTGAACGCGCAGGCCATGGATCGCCTGGCGAACGCTGAGGTGAAAAAGATTTTGAATGAGTGAGTTACTCGAAGGTGAAGATTTTTATTTCGACGAGAATGGACTGATGGTGTTCACGGAAAAATATCATTTGAAACGTGGATATTGTTGCAAGAATGATTGTCGGCATTGCCCGTATGGAGAATAAAAAATGTCTGTAAAATTAAAGCAAATCCCTATTGAGAAACTGAATCAGTATAATCGCAATACGATGATGGAGGCGATGGGCCTTGAGTTCATCGCGACGGGAGATGATTTCGTTCAAGCCCGCATGCCCGTGGATCGTAGGACCCACCAGGTGTACGGGATCTTGCATGGCGGTGCTTCGGTGGCTCTGGCTGAGACTCTGGGCAGCGTCGGCGCGATGATGGCGGTTGATACTGAGAAGTTTCGATGCGTGGGGATCGATATCAACGCCAACCACATTCGTTCGGTGAAGTCTGGGTTTGTGACGGGGACTGCGCGGCCGTTGCATCTTGGGAAGAATACTCACGTCTGGGAAATTAAAATCGTCGATGACCAGGATCGATTGGTTTGCATCAGCAGGTTGACGGTGGCTGTGGTTCCGGGTGGGGTGTAAGGCGGTTTATCAAGGGAACCGTGCTTCTGCGCAGAAGCTGAGTCGGCATTTCGCTAAACGCGAAATCTAGAGGGTTGAGAATGAATCTCGCTGCCTCAGATTTCGCCAAACACGAAATCATCTCAGAGAGCACAGCTTGGCATAGCCCTTGCTTAGCTGAGAGGCATGATTAATCTCGTTGCACGTGTGCAATCTCCTGCAAGACCATTCTCTGACCCCGATCACGCCACTCAGTTTTGGAGGAAAATGCGTGGGAAATTTCCGGATGTGATTGCGGCTGTTCTGATGCCTAATCACTTGCATTTGCTATTACCAGAAGGAACTGATCCAAACTCTGCTCATCACGACCTTAAGATATTGGTTCAACGAAGTGTTTTTGAGTGGGAACCCGTACCTTACCCCGAGAAAATCCGTGATCCTAAGCATGGACGTCGCCAAATTCGATATATCGCTCTCAATCCTTGCCGAAGTAAACTTTGCAGAGATCCGCTGGAGTGGGCTTGGTCCACATACAGGGGATCTTTTGGAGCCGTGGCGGATCCTTGGGTGTCGGCAAAGGTGTTGGCGAAAGCCTACGAGTGGAAATCGATTCCGCAGTTTCTGTCCTGGTTCCACAGCTATGTTTCGTCGGATCTGACGGTGAGTCCAAGTGGCACTCCGGTCTTGAGTGCAAACACCGTGTCCGAAAATCGGTCATATTTGGGTTACCATTTTGATTACATATTACGGGCGGTGTTTGCAGCTTCGGAGTCCACGTATGCTGATATTGCGAGGGACAAGAGCAGAATCAGGCGAGCTGTGATTCATCTCGCCGGTAAGAATGGGTGGACTCAGACGGAGCTGCTTGCTGCAAAGCTGGAGTGTACACCTAGGTTTGTACAGTACTGTCGGAAGCAGGTGCCTGACCGAGCTCTCATCCAGGCCGCACAGATATGCCTAGGGGATATGAGGTGCATTTCGCTAAACGCGAAATCTGAGGGGTCGAGAATGAATCTCGAGGTGCTAGATTTCGCCAAACACGAAATCTAGTTCTCGGCTAGCTCTTCCCAGCGCCGGTACAACCGATCAATCTCGGTTTGGGTGGCAGCCATCTCGGACGTGAGTTTGGCAAGCACGGTGGAGTTTCGTGCATTCTCGGGCAGCTCGCTCTCGGCCGTGAGGCGAGCCAATTTGTCTTCGGCCTCGTGAATTGTGGATTCCATGGTTTCGAGTTCGCGCTGCTCTTTGAAGCTGAGTTTTCGTTTTTTCTCGGAGGGTGCCGGAGCCGATGGTTTGAATGCGGGCGCAGATTCTTTTTGGCGCACGACATCGTCTTGATTGGAATGCCAGTCTTCCCACTGACTGAGATTGGCGAAGGAGACGAGTTTGACTGCTGCTCCACCGTGAGGGGGTTCTTTGGGGAACGCGAGGATTTTGGTCGCAACCTGATCCAAGAAATATCGATCATGGGTCACGAGAATCACAGCGCCCGGAAATTCGCTCAGGCATTCCTCGAGAACATTGAGAGTGGCCATGTCGAGATCGTTGGTGGGTTCGTCGAGAACCAGGAGATTGGCTGTGTTGAGCATGAGCTGCGCGATCAAAAGACGGCTCTGTTCACCTCCCGAAAGTTTTCCCACAGCCATGTCCATCTGTCCGGGTGTGAATAGAAAGCGATCCAGGTAGCCGCGAATGTGCACGCGTGTCCCGCGATAGTCGACGTGGTCGCCGCTCGGACAAAGTGTTTTCGCCAAGGTCTTGTCCGGGTCCAGCGCATCACGAGTTTGGTCAAAGTACGCGATCGAGAGATGCTCAGAGCGTTGAATCGTGCCCGTGTCGGGCTTTTCGAGATCGAGCAAAATTCGAATCAGTGTAGATTTTCCGGCTCCGTTGGGACCAAGTAAGCCTATCCGTGTTCCGGGAGAAAGCAG
The DNA here is from genome assembly GCA_964364175.1 of uncultured Bacteriovoracaceae bacterium. GTDB lineage: Bacteria > Bdellovibrionota > UBA1018 > UBA1018 > UBA1018 > CAYILR01. The sequence goes on along the minus strand of CAYILR010000012.1, from coordinate 18,188 downwards.
CAGGTCCATGGGCGCAAAAATATTCTTACCGCCGTACGATTTAGAAATTCCCTTGGCTTCGATGAGTTTCTTGGGTGCTTTGCTGGTGGATTGGAAGTCAATTCCAGCTTGCTTGGATTGGTTTCGGATCGCCAGTTCCTGAACATCGTCCGCCAACTCACCATGACGAGTGATCCGCGCCTGCTGCTTGGTGGTGCGGGCCTTAGCGCCTCGGCGCAGCCACTCAGTCTCCCGGCGAAGCGTATTTTTCAGAATCACCTCACGGCGCTCCTGAGCGGAAATCAGCAAATCTCGGGTTTCGAGAAATGTCGCGTAATCGCCTTTTACGCTCAGCAGCCCGCCCGAGTGTCTGGGATTCAGTTCGATGATTCGGTTGGAGATGCGTTGCAAGAAAAGCCGATCGTGAGTAATCGTGAGTGCGGCAAAACGTGCGTTCGCGAGCAATTCCTCCAACCACAAAATACTCTCCACATCCAGATGGTTGGTCGGTTCGTCGAGCAATAGTAAATCAGGTTCGTTCATCAATTCGCGAGCCAGAGCCACGCGCTTTTTCCATCCGCCAGAAAGCTTCGTGATGGGAGTGTTCTCACCAAATTGATCTAAATTAAATTTAGAAATATATTCTTCGGCCTTCATCATGGCTTCCCAGTCCCCAGATTCCAGTGCGTCTGGGATTTTTTCCAGAATGGTCGAGAGAATCGTCGCGTCCGGGAGAAACTGCGGAACCTGCTCCAAAAATCCCACTTTCAACCCGCGTTGCAGGGATAGAGTCCCATCGTCATGGTTTTGTTGAGAAGCTAGGATGCGCAAAAGAGTGGATTTGCCCGCACCATTGGGCCCGATCAGCCCAATTCGATCCCCACTTTCGATGGAGAAAGTCAGATCCCGGAAAAGCGGGCGCGCTGAAAAGGATTGCGAAAGCTGGTGTGCGCTGACAAGTACGGCCATAAGCACGCATCATGCCACACAAATGACCAAAATACACCGTCAGAGTAGAAAACACTCCCTAGTGAGGCGAAGTCGATTTCATCATGACTTTGCCCATCATCTTTACGGTAGCCTTGCGAGGCATCATGCGGGTCAAAGAAGCCATGAGGAAGTTGCTAGCTCCCGAAATCACAGTGGGTTTGCTGCGGGAGCGCAGTTCCTTCAGAGCGTATTTCACCAGAGCTTCGGGTGTTTGGGCCAAGTTGGTAGGAACATCCGAGGCATTGCCGCCAGCGTTCACCTGAAAATTCGTGGAGGTAATCCCCGGACAAAGACCCATGACGTAGACGCCGCGGTCTTTGTTTTCGTACCAAAGGCTCTCCGAGAACGAGGTCACGAAAGCTTTGGTTGCGCTATAAAGTCCCAGTCCAGGCGCGGGCATAAATGCAAGAGTCGAGGAGACGTTGATCAGTGCATCTCCGGACTTCGCAGATTTTAGATACGCGTGAGAAAGCCTGACGAGTGCTGCGCAGTTGAGTTGAATCATCGCGAGTTGCTTTTCGATTTCTACATTGGTGAATTTTCCGACCGAGCCGACGCCTGCATTGTTGACCAAGAGATCATAATGATTTTTGAGAACCTCGTCTTCGATGGTTTTTTGTCCGGCTGAGCTGGCGAGGTCCGCTACTAGATACGAGTGGCTGACGCCCAATGTCTGGATGACTTCTTTGAGCTTGGATTCGCGTCGTGCAACCAGGGTGACAGTGTAACCGTTTTTGGCCAATTGTTTGGCAAATTCAAAACCGATTCCTTCGCTGGCTCCCGTCACTAATGCTGTTTTAGACATGGACCCTGTGATGTCTCAAAGAGGGTTGTCCCGCAAGTGCTTTATAGAAAATTTAATCAAACCATGTCATTCAAGGCCCATGAAGCCTCATTTAGAACGTGCACTCGGACTTTTTCCTGCGACTGCTTTGGTCATCGGATCAGTGATTGGATCCGGAATTTTTGTTTCTTCCTCGGGAATGGCTAGGGGATTACCCTCGGGATCACAGCTGATTGCGGTTTGGATTTTTGCTGGAGTGATGACAGTTTTGGGTGCTTTGACTCAGGCCGAGCTTTGCAGTCGAATGCCAGTGACGGGTGGACTGTACTCGTATTTCCGTACGGTGTTTGGCGATCGACTCGCGTTTTTTTACGGCTGGGCGAATTTCATGATTGCGGGTTCGGGTGCCGCAGCTGCGATTGCTTTTATTTTTGCGGGTTATCTGGGTGAGTTTATTCCGCTCTGGCACGCTCCCCAAGAATGGCAGAAGTGGGCAGTTCAAATCCCCTATTTGGGTACGCTTTATCCGGGTGCGGATTTGGGTGAGAAACTTGTTGCTGCAGTTTTGATTCTTTTTTTGACTGCATTGAATGTGCGCGGTGTTCGTTTAGGTGCTTGGGTGCAGAGTCTATCGGTTTCGGCCAAGATTCTAGCTATTTTGATTTTGGTGTTTTGTGCATTTGTTTTTGGAGAGGGAAGTTGGACTCAGGTTGTGTCGCCTAATCCTGCGGTGTCGGTTGAATCCATTTGGAGTTATGCCGGTTTGTGGTTGGTCGCTATGGGTGGCGCTTTTTGGTCCTACGATGGTTGGGGCAACGCAGCCTATGTTGGCGGAGAAATTCGGGACGCCAAGAAAAATCTGCCCCGTGCGATTTTGATGGGCATAACGATTGTGATGGCAATTTATCTCCTGGTGAATTTGGCTTATCTCTATGTGCTTTCTGCAACTGGAGTGGCGAGTGCACCCGGCGATCGCGTGGCTTCTTCTCTGATGAATGCGGTCGTGGGATCCCAAGGTGCAATGTTGATTGCTGGACTCGTGGTGCTTTCAACATTTGATACGGTCAATTGCTCGGTGCTGACAAACGCGCGGGTCTATTTTGCAATGGCGAATGAAGGATTGTTTTGGAAACCAGTCGGAGTGGTTCATCCCAAATATCACACTCCCTCGAGATCATTATGGTTGCAGGGGGGGTGGGCATCGATCCTGGTCGTCACGGGATCATTTGATCTGATCACGAGCATGTATGTTTTTGTGAATTGGCTTTTTTATTTTCTGATTCCCGTGGCGCTTTTGATTTTGCGAGAGCGAGACCGCCGCAATCCTAATTTATCGAACCAAAAGGAGATTTTTCAGACTCCGTTTTATCCCGTGTTACCATTGCTTTTTGCGGCTTTCACATTGACGTATGTGGTTTACACATTGATTGCTGATATTCAGGGATTTCGAGCAGGGACTCAGCCTTGCATTCGGAGTTTGATGGGGTTGCTCCTGGTTTTGGGTGGGGCTCCGGTGTTGTGGGCGGTCCGGCGGCGAGCTACTTCAACATCACCGGCATAGGATTCGCGACGCTTCCGGAACCCATGTTGCTCGGACCGAGTTCGCCGTCGATGTTCTCACCCCAACACCAAACATTAGCTCCGGTGCCTACACAGTTGTGATTGGTTCCCGCATCGCCAGCGACAAGAGGTTCACTCATGCTGCTGAACATGGAAAGTGAAAATGCAGGAGCAACAGAGCCGCCAGCAGATCCATTCCCTATTTGTCCCGCTTGATTGGCCCCCCAGCAAGCCAACTGTCGAGTTGAGTAATTGACTCCGCACATATGGTTGAGGCCTGCGAAGAGATCGCTGTAAGAAGCTGAAATAATGATCACAGGAACATTAGATGCGCCACTCGCATTTCCGTACTCAAAATTCGTGTTACTCCCCCAACAATATTGAGAACCGTTTCCGACGATGCAAACTGCGGTATTTGACACTGCGAGCGTGCTCACTGTCGGAGAGCTCCCAAGAGATAGGCTGGCCAAAGTCGGGAGGTTGACGCTGGTTGAGGCCGCATTTCCGATTTGTCCGCTCGTGCCTTCTCCCCAGCATTTGACGGAGTGTGCGCCTGGGTTGCCGTCGATAGCGCAGGTTGTTCGGCCCCCTGCTGCGAGCTTGCTTGCTCCGGGGAGGGAGGTCACTTCTCTCGGATAGAAGCTGTCGGTACTCAAAGAGTTTCCAATTTGCCCCATGGTGCCGGCTCCCCAACAAATTGGGGTGTCGCCGCTTCTCAGAGCGCAGTTGTGCTGGTCACCAGAAACAATTTGTGTAGCACCGTAAAGTTGACTGGTTGAAGAGTTTGCGTTGGCTGCTCCTCCAATTTTGTCCGGTTGTGTAACAAATACTGGGCGAGCGGACGTTCCGCCCAGCGTAATTCCCAGTTGTCCGATGGAGTTTGAACCCCAGCAAACGACTTTTTGGTCACTCAGCCTCGCGCAGGCGTGATCTGTGCCGGCACTGATTTCTTGAACTCCCTCGAGAATATCTGGGCTGGCGCCGCTGCTAGGAGAGACCACGTATTCGGGATAAGGTATCGATCCTCCCACAAAGCCCCGGCCGAGTTGTCCCATACTATTTCTTCCCCAGCATTGGACTCGTTGATCCATTTTAAGAGCGCAGGTAAAGGCATTGCCCGCCGCAATTTGGCGAACAAAGTAATTGGCTGGGCCTGATTTTTTTTGGATTTTGTAATAAAGTTCGTCCAGGCAATGGAATGGAAATTTGACTTTGTTGGGATCAAAGGAATTCGAGATCTTGACTGAGGCATCCCCGAGAAGATCAACGGTGGTTGAGCCCAGTTCAGCGATGATGTAGGGAGGACCATTGGATGAGCTATTGATCATGTCGTCGATGATCGACGACAGCGTTGCCCCTGCCGGGCATCCATTTGGACCTGCTACTCCCAGGATTTGAAAAGTCCGAGATTTGCCCGAAGAGACATCCAATGAAATTTCTGTGGGCCCCGAGAAGCTAACAGTTTTCGTTGTGATTCCTGGGTATTTGCACCCAGCGGGCGAGGCGATTTTTGGGAGTTGCGCGACAGGAGTATCCAGTTTTCCGGGTTCAAATGAAATGGCGGGCAAGAGATAACTCTGATCAATTTTCGGCCCAGAAACATTGACCAGGATGCACTTGAAATCTCCGATGGCTTTGGGAAGAGTGAATTCACCGCTTCCTGTGGTGGTGCTCGATGTCTCAATGCCTTGAATTTGAAGTGTGATTTTTGAAGTTTCAGAATGAGTCGAAAGAGAGCAGGCTGTGAGATGTAGGAAGATCGCTGTGCAGGCAAGCAAGAACAAAATATTTTTCATGGGTTGAATGACACCTTCACTTTCGAGATTCCGCTGAGTGAGGAGAGATTGTTTATATTCGCATTGATAATGGATGCGTTAAAACTCCAGAGATCCAAACCGAATGCTCCAGGCATGCGCATGTCATTCATATTGGGAATGAAATCCGCGGGGAGTTCGAATCCATCGGCAAGATCCGACATCGTCTCCTCTCCACCTCCGCTGGAGTCATCAATAGCTACGGCGTGGGTGAATGTTTTGTCTTCCTGTTTTGCATCTTTTTGGACTTCTTTGAGTTCAGTCTTGGAAAGTTTTGTAACCTGGGTGTCCTCTTTTTCTGTGCTCTCGCTGGAGTCCTTGTTTTTGGTGGTCAGCTGGGATCCTTCAGTGAGTGATGTTTTGGTAGGATTGGCGGAAGAAGAGGACTTCGTATCAACGTCCACCTTTCCCTTGATGACAGTGATTTGAGTTTTGCCAGAGTCTTGAGAAGCTGATGAGCCTGATGCGGATGAGCCCTGCGCTTTAGGAGGCTGTACAAAAGATTCAAGATCTGACAGAACAACAAATTCAGTTCCGCGTACCCCCATCACGGCAGAGCGGGTTTTGACCGCAAATTTTCCAGATCCCTTGATGGCGGTGTTGACGGCCACTCGAATTTTTCCATAGCTCAGCGAAAGTTGCACTTTGCGTTCGCCTGGGGTCGCTCCTTCTTTATACTCATCTACTTTAAAAAGTGCGGAGGCCCCCAAGTCGATCATGGACTTGTCCGACATGAGAAGTTTAGTGGCCCCGTTGCTGGGGGTGTTGATGATATCCCCTTGAAAAAGAGGATCTCCTGATTTGAGCTGTCGCGATCCGGGTGTGGGGGATTCGTTGCGGGCGAAGACTCTTCCAGTGACGCTGATTGCTTTTCCGGCTTCAGTGGCTGCAAATGCAGAATGATTGATGAAGAGAAGGCTTGCGATTAGTAAGGGATACACTCTACTATTATTTTAACTGAATATGAAAAAAATATCGATCCGATTTTTTTCAGCTGTCCTCCTGGGAATGACCTGGATTTTTGGAGCGGGTGCGTTGGCAGATATTCCGACTGAGATGGAACCTGATTATTCCGAAGCTGTTTTGGCCTACAATGCAAAAAATTATGACAGAGCTTTGACGATTTTGAACACTCTCCTTGAGAAATCCCCTGAAGTGATTGAGTTTGTGGAATTGAAGGCTTTGACTCTCAAGGTAACACATCAGGCTGGGGAATCTGCGCAGCTTTATGAACAGTTGATTGCGGCAAAAAAAAGGGAGCAGAAACCGGACAAAGAGTTGGCTCCCTATCAGTTTGAGCTAGCCACAATCCACTATAGGGAAAAAAAAATGGATCTTGCGCAAAAAGAATATGAGTTTGCGCTCGAACAGAATTTTAATGCCCCGATTTGCCATCTCTATTTGGGGATGATCACTTTCAAGAAAGGAGATTTTTCTGGGGCAGCGGCTCATTTTGAAGGCGCGTTGGGCGGTGAGGCGGCGGATATCGAGCCGGTTATTCATTTTTATCTGGCGCAAGCTCATTTGAAGACAGGTTATCCGACAGGAGCTACCCATCACCTGCTATTGGCGCGGAATACTTCTAGGCGAATTGTGGAGGACCCCAAAGCTCTTCCCCAGTCCAAGCAAATTTCAGAGCAGATTCGGACTTCTTCGGAAAAAGCTCTAGCACCTTTTGACAAGGGTCAGTGGTTTGCCAATCTGACAGCGTTGAGTGGGTACGATTCCAATGTGATGTTTCTTCCCACAACACTGGTCAAGGAAACTGATATCAGCAAGGTCTCTGCAGCCAAATCAACGCTCATTTGGGGGGGAGGCTATGCTTCGTCTCCCTTGAGTCGATTTCAAGTCATCCCAAGTTTGCGTGGAACGTACAATCGGAATTGGAACGAAAACGCGCGTGGATTTGAATTTTTTTCTAACACAGGATCGGTGTACTTGAATCATACTCCTTTGGATCGAACTAGTTTTGGATTGAAATCCGATTTTACCCTGATGTTCAAGAATAATTATTCGACTCAAAATCCAAAAACGCTTTATCAAATTTACAGTCATATGATTTCTGTGGGGCCTTATCTAAGAAGAGAGATTTTCAAAAAAATCCTGTCTGGAATCGAGTTATTCTATCAGCCGCAAAAAATCTATCAGGATTCCAAAGGGGATGACATGAGGAGCGGCAATGATTTTTTCGGGAGGATTTTTATACAAAATGACGAAGGACGCCGATTTTTCAATCCTCAGGCATCAGTTCGATATGACATGAACCAAGCTGGTGGCGTAAATTTTAAATCGACCACGCTCGGCTTTACGGTCAGCAATTTGATGCACTTGATCCAGAAATTCGACATGAACCTCACAGCAGATTATTCGATGCCGACTTTCAAAAGCCGCAAACCCAAAGCGCGCGAGGACAAATTGATGATTTTTTCTCTCACCACCGTTTATAAGATCACCCCGAAATGGTCCGTGATGGGGATGGCGGACTGGACTCAAAATGCATCCAACCTGTCGGAAACGTATTCGTTCAATCGAATAACAGGGCAGGCTGGCGTGAATTATGCGTTTTAATAGGTTTTACGCCGCTTTTTTGTACCGGTGATCCACGGGTTTGCTGACCGAGAGTTCAGCAATCTTGGCCTCGTTGCCGCGGTACTTCTCGCGTAGGCGAACCGCCAAGCTCCAAGCAAAGACGAGGCAAATAGCCAGTGGATCGAATACAGAGACAAAGATCAAAATGAGAATCTTGGCAATCTTGTCGACAGAAACCCCGAAGGCTTGGCTGACATCGATCAAGGGTCCGATTTCAGCTTGAGTTGAGAATCCTTCCATTTCCACTTCGTGGATCTGGTTGAGGATCTCTTCGGATTTTTTGGTCAGATTGGCGACCTGCTTGCGAGATTTTTCGTAGATTTCGAATTTCTTGGAAATTCGATTTTTTGGGATCGTGTTGATGAATTCTTCTACTTTGGCGATTTGTTCCAGGGTCATTTCTTGTTCGCCACGCAGTTGAGAAATTTTCAGCTGCTGAACTTTGTAGCTCTGCGAGGATTTTTGGTACGCGTGCGTGAGGTAGCCGAAAACGCCAAGGCTGGTGATCCCAGAAAGGAGCACAACGGCTGCGCAGAGATAGCTTCGCATCAGCACATTCACATGGCCCCAGTAGCGGTAGAGAAAGCCAGCAACCACAAGCTTTGCCGCCTCAAGTGATCCCGCCATCAAGCCTACGCTGATCGGTGCTCCTGCAAATAGGTGAGTCAATCCAATGATCGAGAACAATGCCCCAATCGAGGAGATGCAAAGCGCAGTGCTGCCGAGCAGGTATATGTAAATCCGACTCATACGTATTCTAATCGGCAAAAAGTGCCTGATAACTGAGTAATAAAGCTAGTTTTTTTGGATTTTAAGCAGCTTTTTTCTTGGGTGTTGGTTTTGTGACGATGGAGTTTGCGATTTGTTCCAGGGCTTCGCGGCGGGTCCAGGCGACTTTGGAATATGCGCAGATCAGGGCACGGAGCACCTCTGGCTTGAAAAGATCCAAGAATTGCTGACCCGTGAGTTTGCCTTCGATGAGTTCGATGGCGGAGGAGATGTAGTTTTCCATCTCCTCACGCGTAGAGCGACGGTACAGGTAGGCTCCGGTCAAGAATGTTTGTGTATCAAAGCTTGATCGAACCTCACGGCCGTCTTCCATCAGACCCAGCACGTCCTTGTTCCAGTTCTTTGGGGAGACTTCGGGCACTGACGTGTCCAAAAAATTTTCGGCGCGGTGAGGTTTCGCATCCCGTTCTTTGGGACGATCTCCCATCCAGTTTTCGTAAGGACTGTGCCCGCCGGTCATTTGTGCCAAAACATCCAGCAGTGTTTTTTCGACCAGGTGAACCCCCAAGTATTGAACACCAACTGAAATATTGTTTTTAGCTTTCGTTGTCAGCGTCGCGTATTTTCCTGGGTTGGGGAATCCTTTGTAAGATCGAAATACTTTGTCCACACTGAGCATAGAGAAAAATTTATACATTTTATAAATCGCTTCTCGGAAATCCTGTGCGGTGAAAAGTGTGTTTTGCAGCGGTGGATTTCCCTCAGCCAAAAGCGCCCAGGAATTGCCGATGAAGTAAGAGGGCCGTTCGGATCCAAATCCGTACACGTCTTGATTCGACATCGAAACCGCGACTTTGATCGTGTAGTCCAGATCTTTTTCGGAGGGTGAAAGTCCCATTTTTGTAGCAGCCGATGAAAGGCGAGAAAATAGAATTTCGGAAGGTGTTTGCCCAAATTGATTCGGGCCGCGAAATGGAATAGTTGCCTCGATGCATGTGACAATCTGTAAGAGTGGCCAGGCAGCCAGGTGATCGCGAAGTTTCACAATCGTCACCCAGGCACTCAGGAATTCGTTGATTCCAGAGAAGGGTCCAACTTCCTGATGAGGAGTGAGTCCAAAAACATCGACCAATGCCATGGCCCAAGAATCTTTGAGCAAGATGTCAATTCCGGGAATCTTGAGCGTGGTGCCATCTCCAGGATCAAAAATAGTGAAATTTTTCCTCAGCTCGGGCAGACGGCTGCGGTCGACTTGAATGTAGACGACGTCATGAAAGAGGCCAGCGATTTTGCCAATCGGATAGGGAATATTCGCAACATCAAAGGCGTGATTCATATCATGAAACGATCGATTGCGAGTGCTCATTGCTTTGATCACTAGAACGGCAGCGTCCTCACAAACTGTTTTGCTGACCTGCGCACCTAGAGTGCAAAGGCTGTCATGCAGCATCTCCGCCGCACGGCTGACTAGGTGTGATTGCTGTTCCAGACGCTTCTTGTCTTTAAGCATGCAGGTCCCTACATATGACCTTTCGGCCGAATACTTCAAGCGCTTGAAGTTATTTTTCCTTTTTGAAGCGGGCGTCCGTATGGTCGCTTCGGGAATACTGAATCAGCATCTCTTCCACAAACGCCGTCAAATAATCGGCGTCTTTTTCGCTGATTTGGAATATTTTAGCTCCGACTTGGACCCCGCTTGCACCCCCGGGTCCTTTGAAGTCACGGATGTTTTTGACTTCAGCTCCCACTTTTAGGCCCCTGCCACGGATTTGGATTTCCAAATTCGGCAGCATTCTTCCTGGCTTGAAGAAAACTTCCTCGGACTTGGTGATCAAAAATGAAATACCCTCGACGCTCACATCAATCAGCTTTTTTGAGAGCATCATTCTCGGGGATTTCGGATGAGGGACATCGACGCTCATTTCGTACGCGCCAGGAATAGTAAATCGGCGATGTTTACGACGTTGCATGTAAATCGCGGTTTTTGGCATTTCAAACTGATAACCTTCTTCAGTCGCAGCCAGCAGCTTAGACTTGACTCCCAGAATCGCCGCGCCAGGCAGGTAAATCCGAATCATGAATTCCAGTTGCTGTGTTTTCAGCAGTTCTTGAAGTGGCTCGATTTCAAAGGAAGCAGGAATTAGACTGGGTATGGAAAAATGAACGATTTGATCGCGTCCGATTTCATGAGGAATGCGTGTTTTAATGTGCTCCTTCTGCCCTGCAATCCAAATCACCGCGTTGGAAACACGCTCAGCCGCCTCAAGCATGAGTTTTCGCACTTGATTGGGGTCCTCGATCTTGTCCGATTTGAAAAATGCTTTGGACAATTCGGCTGTAGGAGAATCACCAGACGCAGGAGCAGGTTCTGCAGGTTTGTTTTTATCTTCGCTCATTTTCCAAATTTCTCGTGATGTTGAATGAGTGTTTCAATACGTTGAATGACAGCTTCGACCGCTTTCTCCATCGGGACTTTCAGAGCCAATCCGGCCGCAAACTCGTGCCCGCCTCCGCCCAATTCCATGGCGACGCGATTGATGACAATTTTCCCCTTGGATTTGATGGAAACCCTTACGCTGTTGTCGTCCTCTTCGCGAAAGAAGCATACGACTTCTGCATCTCTCAATAACAACAGTAGACTGAGAAATGACTGCGTATCGTCCGCCGTGGCTTGATGTTTCTTTCGGAGTGAAAGCCCCATCTCAAGCCATGCAACCTTGCCCCCTGCGGAGACTTGAACATTCTGGAGCATGTTCCCCAGGAGTTGCAGATGCGAAACTTCTTTCGAAGAATAAATCGCTTGGTAAACTTCCTCGGGGTTCACCTCGTTTTCGATCATTTCTGCAGCGATCCTGTGAGCCAGCGGAGTGGTCCGCGCATAACGAAAACTATTGGTATCCGTCATTACGGATACATAAAGCCCGAGTGCAACATCCTTATTGATGGGTGTCAGGTTGAGCTCCATGAACAAGTGATAAAGCAATTCTGCAATGCTACTGGATGTGGTGTCGGACACCAACAAGGCATGAGGTGGGTAGGTAATTTCTGCAACGGGCGCAATCTCGGGGTGGTGATCGAGGAAAACGATTTTCTTAGCCCGCAACGACATCTCGCTCCAGATCTTATCGAGGCGTCGCGGATCATTCGTGTCTACTATGACCCATAGGTCACATGTATCCCAGATTTCCACCTGTCCTGGACCAAGCAGGATCGTGCCTTTGGGATCGAGAAAACGATAGCGTTTGGGAAGCGGATCCGGATTGTACACGCGACACGCTTTGCGAGAACGCTTGAGGTAGTGGTACATCGCGGCCTCAGCGCCGAGGCCGTCCCCATCAGGTAGAGCATGTGTCGAAATCAACACGCGTTTTGCCTGCTCTAAATAAGTTTTGAATTTTTGAAATTCTTTTGATTTCGAGAGTGGCGGTGGTTTGTTCTTCGTGCTCAAGGGAATCTCCGGGTTTTCCGAATGGGTCTTAGAGGCAACAATGCGATCCCAAACCGATCCGCTCTACATCATTTTTGAACAACATCTCTGTAACTTCCAAGATCCGGAAATTGATCGAAAAACATTCATTGCGCATATTGTTTCCGAATACCTGACGTATCTCCGTAAGAAAAATATTACAGTACCGCGAGCTTTGGAGCAACTCGTGATTGAGGAGTTGGCCAATCAAGTGAACGGCATGCTCGTCAAAAGAATCTACGGAAGTTTGACGGTCCAGGAGTTCCAGAAGCAAGTCCCGACAAAACAGCGACGAAAAGCTCGATCCAGATACAACAAAATCTGAGTTCTGTGTTATCAATCAAACAAATGGCGATTAAAAAATATAGTCTGAATGTTAAAAATTCAGAGCACGCGCGCCTGGATCATTTCATTGCAGCTGAGCTGGGAATTCAATTAGACAAGCCCGTTTCACGAGCGAAATCCAGGACGTTGATCCAGGCTGGAGCCGTTCATCTCAATGGAAAACGAGTGATGATTGCTTCAAAACCGCTTTTTGTCGGAGCCAAGGTGGAGATCTACCTCGACCCTGAAAAATTATTTGGATCCGAGGGGCTGGAGAAACGTCAAAAATTCATCTTCACTGCGGATCGAATTCTTTTCGAAGATGAAGTGATCCTCGTTGTCAACAAACCGCCGGGATTGCCGACTCAGCCAACGTTGGACGAAGCCAGAGATAATTTCTACCAAGCTTTGCATGATTTTTTGAAGGGTCGCGATGGACCGGATGCTTATCTGGGAATGCACCATCGCCTCGATCGTGACACGTCAGGAGTGATGGTCTTTGCCAAATCGCGAGCAGCGAATCCCGGACTGGCTCAGGCATTCGCTGGGCACGAAATTCAGAAAACCTATCATGCGCTGACGACGAGCCCAGCTCGATCCGAAAAGTGGACCGTCAAAAACTACCTAGCGAAAGAAACCGGCCCCGGAAAACGCTCCAAGATGCGCGCCGTCCGCTCGGGAGGAGATCCTGCATTGACGGAGTTTAAGCTGGTCAAGAAAGCTGACCGTGTTTGCTGGATCGAAGCTCTCCCAAAAACCGGCCGGATGCACCAGATCCGAGTTCATCTATCTGACTCCGGAATGCCAATTTTAGGCGATTCCCTGTACGGCGCACCCCAGGACTCGGTGCCGCGAGTCATGCTTCATGCTTATTCACTGCGGTTTCCTCACCCCTTGACCCGAAAAGAAATTTTGATCTCCACTCCCGATCCAGAGGATTTTGTGCGATTGTGGAAAAAGCTCGTTGGAAACAACGAGTAAATAGATTCGCCAGGTATGCCCGTTGAAATTCATTCAATCTTTTTTAAAAAACAGCGAATACATACGCGCCGCGCTCTGGCGGTATCGGAGCTATGTTTTTTTCGGCCTCATTGCCCTAGCGATCGTCGATGTGTTGGAAGCGGTTGCGCCGTTATTGGTCAAGCGCGCCGTTGATCTGGTGGTGGTCCATGGTGTTCAACAAGAGCTTTTTGAAATCGCTGGAATTTATTTACTGATTACTATTGTGCAAGGCCTGGGGCGGTACGGTTGGCGAATGTACCTGATTCGCAGCAGTCTTTATGCGGGTCGCGATATGCGGCTAAAATTTTCGGATCATCTCATGCATCTTTCTGCATCTTTTTTCGACCGCAAGCGCGTTGGCGATCTGATGTCGATGGCAGTGAGCGATGTCGAGGCAGTCCGCATGGCGATTGGAGCAGGCGTGCTGACTTTTGCCGATGCCGTGTTTTATCTAATCAGTATTCCCATTGCGATGTTCTGGCTTTCTCCAAAACTGGCGCTGATTTCTTTCGCTCCCATTTTGGTGGTGCCGTGGGTGGTGATTTACTGCGAGCGGCGGATTCACGAGCGGTTTCAAAAGACTCAGGAGTCCCTGAGTGAGCTTTCTGCGATGGCACAGGAAAACATTAATGGCATCCGTGTAGTCAAATCCTTCGCACGAGAGGATGCGCAGATCCGGCGCTTCGAGGCGATGGGGCGTGAGTACGTGCAATTGAATTTGCGCCTCAATCGGGTGCAATCGATTTTTGGCCCTGTTCTGGATTTCGTCACATGCCTGGGTTTGGTCGGTGTTCTTTTGTTCGGTGGAAAAGATGTGATGCAAGGATCTCTCACCATAGGTACGCTGATTGCGTTTCATCGATATTTTCAGAAAATGGCTTGGCCGATGACGGCATTGGGAATGGCGTTTACCTTGTACGAGCGCGCAGTGGCGAGCACAGATCGAGTGCGTGGAATCTTGGTCGAAAAATCAGATATTGTTGAGAGTCCCGCGCCTAAACTCCCTGAAGGAGCCAGTCTCAAGTCATCGCCTTCTCGTTGGAAAACCGCAGGGAAAATCGAGTTCAGGAAATTGAGTTTTCGCTACCGTAGCGACCTGCCCTGGGTCTTGAAAGATCTGGATTTGACCATCGAGGCAGGCGAGCGAATCGGAATTTTGGGAGCTATCGGGTCTGGAAAATCTACATTGTTGTCATTGATTCCCCGCATGTATCCGATTGACCCAGGAATGCTCTTTGTAGACGGAGTGGATGTGAACCACTGGCCCCTGAAACACCTGCGTGCGCAAATTGGGTACGTGGGGCAGGAAGTTTTCTTATTCAAGCAGTCCGTCTGGGAAAATGTCGCGATGGGTTTTTCGGAAGGAGCCCCCGAGCAAGCCATTCGTCTGGCCGCGATTGAGGGCGAGGTCAAGGTCGAGGACGGAGTGGATTTGTCCGGAGGGCAGAAGCAGCGCCTGACGATTGCGCGAGCGTTGGTTCGAGAGCCCTCGATTTTGATTTTGGATGATGCGTTGGCATCCGTGGATGTCGAGACCGAAGGAAAAATTTTAGAGAACCTGGCCAGTCGTCCCGGCAAGAAAACAGAGCTTTTTGCGGTTCATCGCGTGTCGGTCGTACAGTCTCTCGATCGAATCGTCATGATGGATCATGGCAAAATCATTCAAATGGGAACGCACGTTCAACTCATGCAAGAGCGTTCGGGACTCTATCGGCGATACTACGATCAACAAAATCTGGAAAACGAATTGACCCATTACGCCCACCGAGTCGGCAAGGAGGCGAACTCATGAAGGCGCTTCGTGTTTCGGCACTCTCTCAGCTCTTGAGTCTGGCTCTGCGCAAACGGAAGCTTCTGATTTTGGGAGTGAGCAGTACGCTTCTGGGAACTTTTTTCACTTTATTCGAGCCCAGACTTTTTGGGTACGCGATTGATCGAGTGGTTTTGCCGAAACGTTGGGATCTGCTCACCCTGTTCACGCTCATCTATGCACTGGTTCACCTCATGCGATTTGTTTTTGGAGTGATCGGTGAATATCTCTTCGGCAAGCTCGGCCAGGAGATGATGCAGGATCTGCGCGTGGCTGTTTTCGCGAAAATTCAATCCTTGCCCATAGCGACTTTCGAGCGTGTTCCCGCAGGGAAGCTGGTCACTCGGGTGACTTACGATATTGCATCCTTGTCCGAGGTTTTTTCGACCGGTCTGGTGACGCTTTTTAAAAATATTTTGATCGTTGTCGGAATTCTGATTTGGCTTTTGGTTTTGAATTTTCGCCTAGGCTTAATTGCCGCCAGCATATTTCCGATCCTGGTTTGGGGAGCGGTTTATTTCACTCAGCGATTGCACAGAGCGTACCGCGAGACTCGCAAAAGAATTTCCAGGCTGAACGCCCATCTCTCCGAAACATTGATGGGAATGAAGACCGTGATGATTTTTTCGCAAGAAAAAACGCGGGGCCAGCGGTATTCAAAAATCAACGATCAATATGCAAAATCTCAAATCGGCACGGTCAAAATCTACGCCCTGTTTCAGCCCATGATCACGATTTGCTCGGGAATTTCGATGGCTCTGGTTCTGTGGTTCGGCGGAGGGATGGCGGAGGCTGGCTCGATTCAGCTGGGCGTGCTCTCCGCTTTTTTTGCTTTTGCGGCGGGGTTGTTTCTGCCAGTTCGCGATATCGCCGACAAGTGGAACGTGATCCTATCCGGAATGGCATCAGCTGAAAGAATTTTCGACATTCTCAAGTGGAAGAGTGAAGTGAAAGCAGATGCCCTGACCGCTCCAGCAAAAAGCCTGCAGGGAATCCGCGGGCACATCGTTTTCGAGAAAGTCTGGTTTGCCTACTCGGGTGAGAACTGGGTTTTCAAGGATCTGAGTTTAGAAATCAAGCCGGGTGAAAAAATCGGAATCGTAGGCCACACCGGTGCCGGCAAGAGCACCATCATCGGGCTACTGCTCCGGTTCTACGAACCACAAAAAGGCAGAATCCTGCTCGACGGCCGCGATTTGAGGGATCTCGATAAGCGTGAGCTGCGTCTGGCGATCGGACTCGTTCAACAAGATGTGTTTTTATTTTCAGGATCTGTGGAAGAAAACTGGTCGCTCTGGCGTGAGGCTGCGCCCGGCGTGGCGCTGGCCGTCGAGTCGATGATGGACGAGATGGGCCTCAAGGATCGTTTCAAAGTTGAGTTGCAGGAAAAGGGATCGAATTTGTCGAGCGGGGAGAAACAATGCATCGCTTTTGCGCGAGCTATGGCTGCTTCGCCTGCGGTCTGGGTAATGGATGAGGCGACATCACACATCGATTCGGAATCTGAGCAGAAGATGAGCTTGTGGCTCAGACGGATTACGGAGAGCAAGACGTTGATTCTGATTGCGCACCGGCTAGCCACAGTCCGCGCAACGGATCGGATCCTTGTGATGAATCATGGGGTGCTCGCCGAGCATGGAACTCACGACGAGCTGATGCAGAGGAATGGGATCTACTATCGGCTTTATCAGTGCCAGGAGATGCAGGAGTTTGCTGAGGAGCCCTAATACTCTTCCAGCTGGAAAGACATTTTGGCGTAGTTAGGTAGTGCAGCATTTAACATTTGGCAAGTCCCTGTAGTTATAAAGTAAAGCACATCTCCGGAAACTACAGGAACAGGAGCCATGGTTCCGACCTGTCCATAGTTTCCGACTTGGTCAAAAAAATTGCCAAATGCGATCGCGGAAGCATAAAAGGCATTAGTGGTGTTGATGAACTCCGTCGGGTTGAGTTGGACGGTGTTGTTACAAGCACCGCCCTGGATTCCGGAAGCGCCCATCATGATCTTTCCTGCACGGTTGATGGTGATTTTAGAGTCGATACTCCAAGTCGCTCCATCGCCTCGAGTGTACACAGGCGTTGTGAATGTTTGAATACCAGTACCTGGAGTTGGCGCACCTGCTTGTTGGATCAGGAAGTAGTTATCATTTTTCTTTCTTCCGTTGCTGTAGGCGATGGCCTCAAGAAAATTAGTTCCGTCTCCGCGAGCTATGCCTACGATTCTTTTGGTTGTGTTCACAGACGAGTAATAACCACCGAGAGTAGTGTTGAAGACCGGTGTGGGTGTATATCTGGCCGTGTCAGCAGTGATTTCTCCGCCGGGGATGGTCTCGATAGTTGCAACTCCAGCAGAGTCCAAGACTACATATCGCCAGCCTGCAGCTCCTGACCATGCGACGTTAGTGTCGGCAGTGATGGAGACCGTGGTGCTGTTGACTACAGTTTGAAATCCGCCCTGGATCGTGACGTTGGTTGTGGAAAATGCAAGTTGTCCAATAATCGTACCGGGTAGGTACCCAGAAATTTTTGCAGCGGTGACCGCAGCGTTCGCAATATCGGCTGTCGCAATCGTTCCATCTAAAATATGCGTGCTCGTGACTTTCCCAGTCCCAATCGACGTGGCTACCGCTCCAGCCGTCGTGGTGATATCTCCCGTCAGAGCGGGCATCTGCGCAGCCGGGACAGTGCCGCTTCCAAGGTTGCTTGCATTCAATGCGGTCAACGCAGAACCATTCACAGCACCGAATGTTCCCCCTGAAATGTAGGTACCCGAAACGCTTCCGACCTCCCATTTCCCTGTGCCGGAATTATAGGTCAACGTCTGTCCTGTCGTAGTGGGAGCGACCGTATCAATGCTTTTGGTAATAATGCTCGTGGCCGCGCCTCCTCCTGCTACCGTTGTGGGTTCCCATTGAGAGGTTGTGCTATTCCAAGCCAAGACTTGTCCATTCGTAATCGAGCTGAGTGCACTGATGGAGTACCCACCCAGAGCGCTATCTACATACGTTTTGGTCGTGGCATGGAGTGCCGCTGAAGGAGCTCCTGAAAGAACGAGTGCTCCACTCATCGTTCCACCAGCCAGAGGTAAATAAGCCCATATGGATGACCAACCTTGCAAGGCAAAAAATTACTAAGAAGCTT
>CAYILR010000011.1:0-99964 GCA_964364175.1 uncultured Bacteriovoracaceae bacterium | reverse complement strand
CTTCTTAGTAATTTTTTGCCTTGCAAGGTTGGTCATCCATATGAGCTTATTTACCCTTGGCTGGTGGAACCCTGTCGGGTGCTCTCAACATGGGAGGACAGGGCCTCACCAATCTTTCTTCTCCTTCGGGCTCGAGCGATGCCGCAACCAAGGGCTATACCGATGGATACCTGGGTGGGCAGGTGATCTCTGCACTTTCTTCCATTACAAACGGGCAAGTTTTGGCTTGGAATAGCACCACTTCGAAATGGGAGCCCGCGACCGTCGCGGGTGGGGGTGCTTCTACAAGCATTATTACCAAAAGCATTGATACAGTTGCTCCCACTACGACCGGACAACCGCTCACTTACAATGCCACATCAGGTAAATGGGAGGCGGGTTCTCTCTTAGGAACAGCCAATCAAATCACCGTCACCCCAGCAGTGGGTTCACTCACTCTTTCCACCCCACAAAACATTGGAACAGGCTCTTCCCCTACTTTCGCTGGAATGACCCTTTCTGGATTAAACTCCGTGGGAGTGGTGCGCACCAATGCTTCAGGAGTTTTTTCGACCTCTGCCATCGCAGCAGCCGACATGCCTGCTCTCACGGGAGATATCACCACCAGCGCTGGAGCTGTGGCGACGTCCATTGGTACGGGCAAGGTGACTTCTACTCATATTTTAGATGGAACCATTGCGGCGGGAGATCTAGCTAATAACACCCTGACTTCGACTCAAGTCAGTGCGACAGGTGGAATCGCAACATACGCAGCAACATCATCATCTGCAACCAGCGTCACTCTCACCAGTACTCAAACAACATATCTCGCCGATGCATCGGGGGGAGCAATCACTTTGACTCTACCCGCTCCATCTGCAGCGATTGCTGGCAAGACCTTTACCATTAAGAAAACTGATTCGTCTACAGCCACAATCACCATTAGTCCTAACGCTGCTGAAACCATTGATGGAGCTTCATCAGAAATTTTGAGAACGCAATATCAGACCATCCAGCTTACAACAAATGGAACAGATTGGTTCGTCCTCGAACGCAGCGGACTCAAATCCCTAAAATTGATCCACAGATCCACTGTCACAGGAGCAGCCACAAACACTATCACTATCTCCGGCCTCAACGGCGATGCGGACATTCGATACGTTGTTAAAATACATCACGTGGGTGCGGTTGGGACCGCAGCTGTATTCCTTAGGCCCAACGGCGATGACACCGTTACACATTACTCCCGTGTGCACGTTTATGGAAGCAGCGGAGGTCCGGCAGGAGGCGAAGCGAGCAATGACGTCGCCGGTTCTTTCTTAGGGGGCCCTGCCAACTGGACTTTACAAGACTGCGTCATCGAGTTTTTCGCAAAAGCAAATGCTGGTCGACGTACTCTTGCGACGAGTTGCTCTAGAGATACAGATGGTTCGTTATATAATATCCATTGGTTCAATTTTTGGAACGATACCACAAACACCAACCTGACCTCCATGACCTTCTCAGCAAATACCAACTTAACCGATACTGGCACAACCAACGGCGTCAATGCTTTTGGTGTTGGTACAACGGTCGATGTTTACGCTGTACGGTAATGAACCCAGAACACTCACCCTAAAACTGCACATTCACCGCCCGCCCAAACTCCAGCGACTTCGACGGCATCGAATTATCGAGCGCAAACGGATTGCAGTGAATCACTTTTTCATCCAACCCGCGCGGCGTAGGCGAACTGCCTTTTTTATAGAGCAGCTGATACTCAATCCAATACCGATCCGCGACCAAAACAACTTCGGACTCCAGTCCAAACGAGCTGGCATTGGCTTTGATTGAATCGAGAGTGCTTTTGATCTTCGCTAAATAGGACGCTTCGTCCTGTTCTGCCTCTCGCTCATGAAAAACAATCTGCGAAAACCCGGAAGCCATCGGCTTCATCCAGCTCGCATCCGACGAAAACAAATCATAAGCACGCTCGACCGCCACAGTCCCCGTCCAGGGCAGCGGCACCAGACTCCGGCTCCTTGCGGCCGCTGGAGCCGCCGGCATATCAAAATACAGGCGATGCAAATCACCATAGGCCTTCCCCTCGGGTGTCACACGCAGTCGATTGTACCCCTCCTCAGAACCATAAACGACCAGCGCAATCTCGTCCGGGAAATCCACTCCCTTGCCTTTCGCAGCCTCCAGCTCCGAAACCGAAAATGGCAGCGACGGGAGATACCCCAACATTCCCCTCCCCTGCCCGTATCGAACCGTGGCAGGAATAAAGACTGAGTTGATCCCTTCTTTGAATCCCTGATAGCTCAACGGGCTTGAATTCAGCTGCTCAACCTTCCAACCTCGCCAAAACCGGTAGTATGGCACTGGACCCGTTCCCGCAAAAACATCTCCGCATAAAATTCCGAGCATGATCAGCAGCATCTCAATGGCATCCTTTTTTTGTGGAACACTTTCGAACTTGAAAGGCCCAGCCCACACGGCCTTTTTTTAGCAACCACTCGGACAGCGGCAGAGCTAAGTTGTTCCGAAAAATCCGCACACTCCAAAACACTGCGGCGGCCAAAACAATTCCGAATACGATTAAATTCTGCATGCAATTTGATACGTGATAAACGATCCCACATAAGCCAGCACTGTCATATACCCCAGCATGAACGCCGACCATCGCCAGGAGTTGGTCTCCCTCTTTGTCACCGCCAGAGTCGACATACACTGACACGCTAGAATATACCAAACGATCAGGCTCAACCCAGTCGGCACGCTCCACTGCGTGCTCAGAATCTGCTGAAGACTTTCGAACGTCCCAGAACTGTCGCCTGCAGCAACCGCAGCTCCCCTCGCTCCCACAGCGTACACCGTCGCCAACGCACCCACCATCACCTCACGAGCCAGAAACCCTGGGATGAGCGCCATCACAATTTTCCAGTTGAAACCCAGCGGCTGCACCAACGGCTCAAAGAAACGACTGATCGTACCTGCATAGCTCGTTTCGATCGACGACCCTGGATACGAGACCAGGAACCAAATCAAAATCGAAATCGTGAGAATCACAGTCCCAGCCCGTCGCAAAAACAGTTTCGATCTCTCCAACAATCCCATCACCACTCCACGAACGCTGGGCCATCGATAGATCGGCAACTCCATCAAAAATATCGGCTTCGGACCCGCCAAAATTGTCCGCCTCATCACCAGAGCCACCGCCAACGCAGCAAAAATCCCTGCCAAATACAATCCAATCAGCACTAGCCCCTGCAAACGCAAAATTCCCAGCACCTGTCGATTGGGAATAAACGCACCAATCAGCAATGAATAAACCGGAAGCCGCGCCGAACAAGTCATCAGCGGAGCAATGAGAATCGTAGTCAATCGGTCTTTCGGATTTTCGATGGTTCGCGTCGCCATGATCCCGGGAATTGCACAAGCAAACGAAGACAAAAGAGGAATGAACGCGCGCCCGTGCAACCCCACTCGCCCCATCAGCCGATCCATCAAAAACGCTGCGCGCGCCATGTAACCCGAATCTTCGAGAAATAATATAAATGTAAAAAGCAAAAGAATCTGCGGCAAAAAAACCACAACCGACCCGACACCCGCCACCACTCCATCAATCAGAAGACTTCGGAGCGGACCATCAGGTAAAACCTGATTCATCCATCGGCTCAGCTCGCTGATTCCCCATCGAATCCCATCCTGCGGGAGCTGCGCCCAATTGAACACCGCCTGAAAAACTAAAATCAAAACCACGAGCAGCAACAGACTTCCCAACACTGGATGCAAAACCCAACGATCAATGGCATCGGAAATTCGATTCGGTTCTTGGGACTCGGCGGCCACTCGCTTTGCTATTCGACTCAAAATCTCGTCTGATTTTTTGTAAAGCTTCCTCAGATCTTCGGAAGGCTGAAACCTCGCCAGATTAGGCAAAGGCGGCGCAGGCTTTGCAAATTCGGCCAAAACTTCCTCAATTCCCTGTCCCGTCGTCGCAACGGTGAGGACCACAGGCAGTCCTCCCAATTCTTTCGACAACGCTGATGGGTCGATCTTCCAACCGGACTTCTCGGCCAGATCTGCCATGTTCAAGATCGCGACGCAGGGCAACCCCAGATCCTTGAGCTCAATCAAGAGCCTCAGATTCTGCTGCAACCGAGACGCATCCAGAACCACTCCCAGCCAATCGACTTTGGACTCTGTGGGATGATTTCCCAAAACCACGTCACGAGTGATCACTTCGTCAGGAACTTTGGAGTTGAGACTGTAAATCCCGGGCAAATCTAAAATAGTGAGCTTCGTTCCCGAGAGACGATCCGTTGCCGATCCCTCTTTGCGCTCGACGGTCACGCCCGGATAATTCCCCACCTTTTGATTGCTTCCCGTCAGTGCATTGAAAAGGGAGGTCTTGCCGCAATTGGGCATTCCCACCAAAGCTACTTTCATAGCTCGACATCTACCAGATTTGCTTCGTCCCGGCGAACTCCAATCAAGTTGCCGCGCACTCTCACTGCGATCGGGTCGCCCCCCCAAGGAGCCTGGTGCAAGACTTCGATTCGCTCGCCCTCAATCATGCCCATTTCCATGAGGCGGCGAACGATGGGCTCCATTTGAACATTGCTGCTCAGGGCTTTAATACGGCCCGATTGTCCGGGTTTGAGTTCACCGAGTTTACTCATACAGGGGTAGGTACCATGTTTTTGATCTTTTGGATTCGCATTTTCGTCAAACAACCGCCGTTTGCAAAAACACCCCATTCTACATAAACTTTAATGAACAACTCAAATAGGAAGACCCATGAAAAATATAAAAAAATCCCGCTGTTTATTTGTTTTGGCTGTTTTTTTCTCGCTCCTTCCCACCCAATCCTTTGCGGGACCCAACGAGAATGTTTTGAAAAAGCTCTATCACACCGCGTCCGCACCAGCCGTCGTTTCAGATTTTCCAGAGCGAGAATTCGACTCCATACCGCCCTCGGGACAACCCAAATGCATTTTGGTCCAACCTGACAGCGATGAAGTCCTCTATTTCAATATCGCGAACACTCAGCTCACGCTTCCCGGAGCTGGGCCATTGATCCCTGGAGAAACCATCAAAAAACTATTTTTTAGCCAGAGCAGCATGGATTCTTTCCTCAACGAGCAAAGCTTTAGGGAGATACTCCCTCCGGAAGTTTGGCAACAAGACCTAACGCTCACCAATTCTTATTATGCACTCGTCTCAGATACGACGAGCGGCCGCCAAATCTCCATCCCAGCACAAATTCTTGCAAGAAAATCAGCAGAATATGTGGCCTTCAAGCTGGTGATCGACTGGAGTGTCGTAAGATCTGTGAATCAGACCTTCTACGGATACTGCTATCCCAGCACTCAGAGCCTGTTTTAAAAGGTCACCTCTTCGGAGGTTTTTGCTTGGGCGGTAGCTGATCTCCATAGACCTTGCCCTGAATCGCCAGATAACCGTCCGGCTCGCCCCGTTTGCTGGGATTGATATGTATCCAATGGATAATCGCGCCTGACGGAGAGGCGGGATAGCGCTCGGTGGGCGCATTCGAAGTGATGTAGACTCCACAGGATTCAATGTCGGCTTTTTCTTCGATCACAGGCAATTTGCCAAACTCGTCGTTATACACAACTTCGAGCAGCCCTGCCGCCCCGCTGGTTTTTGCATCCATCTGAATTTCAAAATGGGTGTGGCCGTTTCGATCCGGAAACATCCGAGTCACCGTCCCGCGAACGTGGGCCCTGGCACGGTATTGGTTGGGGGTCGTTGCCTTCCATTGAATCACATCTGTATTGATCACTGGAATTTCGCGCTTGCCGTCGGAGCAAATGGGTAACCCGGAGCCAGCAAACGCGATCGAACTAACGAGCAAAAGAACTAGAGCAATCAGCCTTATATTTTTTTGAATCATGAATTCCCCCCGAATTGATGAGGGAACTTAACTCTATCTTTTTACACAAAGCCAGCGTTATCTACGAACGTTTGGCTTCACTAACGAAATCCTAAAAATCTATACAGAAACAACTTCTTGGATTTCGGGGATGGCTTTCTTCAGGCGCGTTTCGATTCCCATTTTGAGGGTCATCGTGGAGCTCGGACATCCTGCGCAGGAGCCTTGCAAGTAGAGATAAACAATTCCGTTTTCGTACTTTTCAAACGTGATGTCTCCACCATCGCCAGCGACAGCTGGGCGAATCTCACGATCCAGAATCTCCATGATCTTCAATTCAATTTCAGAATTTCCGCCTTTGTGGCCGTCAGCCTCGCTGTCACCCAGGAAAATCGGAAGGTTTTGCATCAAATGCTCACGGATCAGATTCGAACACTGCTTGTGAACAGCATCCCAATCTCCTTCATCCGATTTGCTGATAGTCACGAAATCGCGTCCGAGCATCACGCCTGTAATTCCAGTAATACCAAAGAGGCGGCTGGCCAAAGGAGAACGGCGCTCTGCGTCGTCTTTTTGTGTAAAATTAGCGCCCCCTTTTTCCAACAAGGTGCGATTCACCGCATATTTCAAGGTGTTAGGGTTGGGAGTGAACTCCAGGGAAACATAAACTTCGGTTTGCACGTCTATTGTATCTAAAGTAGTCATGTATCTCCTATACCACAAAATGAGCTTCTTCGGGTAGTATTGAGAAGAATGACTCCACTCTTTCTCCTAGTCGGCTTGATCTGCTCCTTTCAAACCACCCACGCCATGGACATCCCCCTTGAACGGATTGAAAATGACGTAGTTTTCTTCAAAGCACCCAGCCCGAACCCCTCTTCAGCGGCTACTCCCTCACCCACGCTGCCAGCCTCCTTTAAAACTGGCTTATACGATTTAAAACCTCTGGGATTGCTTTCAACCCAGGGTTCAAGTGCTCTTTATCTGGTTGCGAGTGGGAAAAAATGCCAGGACTGCCCGTTCGAAAAAGGAGTCCATATCTTTAGCCTTCAGACCCCCGCCAACAGCCGTCCATCTACGAGCCTGGTCCATCCGGGCAAGGTCATAGATTCCAAAACGGGGGCCTTGCTCTTAGAGTCGCGGTCTTTTTTCGGGTCGTGTTTACCTGGAAAAGGCGATGTCTATGTGACTTTCCAGCGAGAAAAAGTCGATCGACGCTCTCGATTGCAACTCAGTGTTTTGTTGATTGAAACAGCCCCAGATGGCCTGCGTGAGAAACTTCTCGAGCGAGGGTTGCCACGACTGGATACGGTCTTGAGGCAAATCAAGCGAAAGAGTTGTACGGAGATCGGCGGTCGGAACCGCCACTCCATTTCCACAAAAACAGCACTCATCCCAGCTGGAAAAGCTGAGATCCCTGACGACGAAGATGCGGACGATATCGAGCCTAAAGAGAGCCAGACCGCCGAAGAACTGAAGTCCTAACCCCAGTCGGATAAAAGGTGGTCCCCACCTTTTATCTTGAATTCTTGACTATTTTGATATATTATTCACAACTCATTCATGAAGACTTATTTTGCCTTACTCCTCAGCTTGGTCGTCGGAAGTCTTGCAATCGAAACTTCCTCTTTTGCAGCTAGTCCATCCACAGCTCCGCAAAAAGAAAAGCGGATTTATTTTTACCAAAAACCCCTGCAAACAAAAGTCTCGCTGAGGCCAGTCGCGCGGTCGCTTCACTATTCTTGGATTGCCGGAAGCGCCATCGCCAATACCTTCATTCTCCAAGCGGCAACCGATCAACCTTGGAGCGTCGTAGGAAGCCTAGCCGCTGCTAATTTTTTTTGGCGCCGACTCCCCTTCACTCCCATTAATACATTCATTCACTTGAAAGTTTTGAGCAAGTGGAAGAGTAAAAAGGCTCTCGAAGTGTTGGATCAATCGGATGAAATCGGGCGCGTCTTCATGATTACGAGCCGAAAATACAAATTCAATGCCCTTCAAGCGGTTCGAGAGGAAGCCAATCGCTTTATTTTCGTGGAAACACTCGACGAACAGCCCCTGAGCCGCGAGGAAAACTCAGATTTCGGAACTCCGATTGAACTAAAAAAGCCCGAAAAAACCTACATCGAGTTCAAGCTTTCCTTGGGGAATCAGGAATCAGACGTCACTTGGAAAGTATCCGTTGAGGACCTGCTTGAAAAAAAGGAGATCTCCGAAGACGTGCTGGAAGAGTGGAAAAAGGACTTCCTTGCCTTCAGAGACGAAGAAAGCAAACTCTCGAAATATCTCACCCGGGAATATCGAGAAGACGTCCAGCTCAGGGGTACCCTGCATCTCAACAAAAAGACCACGGTGGACCTGGGACCCATTTTATACGGTCGTGAAATAGAAAAAATCATCGGTTTTGGGATTTGGAACCGCTTTAAGGCTGCTGTCATGGGTGATGCCTCATATATCCCTTTAGACATCCGAAAAACTCAATGTGGCAAGCTGCTCAGCTCTGAATAGATTATTAAATAATAATAGTTGACTAAATACGTCGTTCAAATTATCCTGAAATTACACAGAGAGGTGTTTCTGTATGAATAGAATCTGGATCAAGAGCAGTCAGGCTTGTTTGGCAATGTTTTTTGCTGTGGTTTCACCACTGCATGCGGAAGAAATCCCTGTCAGGGAATGCCCTGATTTGAGTGGAAGCTACCGATTTGATGGACTCGACAATAAAGCCTGCACCACAGACAGCCCGAATAAGGCTTTTGCCTACCCCATTCCACTCGCCGTCCATAGCGCATGGCACATTCAACCTGGAAAAACATTCCGCATCGAACAAGAGGGCTGCGACAAAATTATCGTTCGCTACTCAGTGGAAAACAGTACCCCTTCCGAACACAAAGAAGAGATTTCGATCAAAAAAGTCCAGCCGAATCCAAAAGACTCTGTCACCTACACGAACGATTCGATTTCGTACCGTCAGGGCAATCAATCTGGCTGCATGTCCGCCAACAACGTCCCTGGGACGATTTGCAACTTGATCCACACCGCTTCGTTTACCCTCAAAATTTTGCCCAATAAAAACCTGCAAATCACCTCGCAGAAAAAAGATATTGGTTTTACAATTCCACCTTCCGGACATTGGGACAACACTCGCTTTCATTGCGAGCTTGGGAGAACCAGCAGTCAGGCTGACGAAAACGATCCTCTCGTGCAACAGGGCCTCCGGGATCACACACTCTCACCCAATGAGACTATCCAGAACAACATGAGACAACCCAGTGCCCATGATCCAAAGACCACAAAAAACGACGAAAAACGTGGATTCTGGTCAAAAGCCAGTGATGGCGCACGCAAGGCGGCCGATGATGCCACTGGCGGTAGTGTCTCTCCCAAATAGCGCTCGGCCTGGTAGAGCATTTGTTCTATGATCATCTCCGAGCGTGAGATATCTGACAAAAATCTCTGATTTTTTATTCCTATTTTGCCAAACGGTTTGGAAATCTCCAAAAATCGCGGCCACTTTTTTTATTTTAATCACGGTGATCTGCACCCTGAACCTAGGGAAGCTCAAATTTCTATTTTCTGCGCAGGATATGGCGGGAGAAGGAATCCCGAGCGCCGATGAGCTCTCGGAAGTGAAAGAACGCTACGAAGATGGCACGAGTTCCGTCCTCTATGTGGTCCCGCCCGAAGGAAGTTTTAGTTTTTCCGTAGAAGAACTCTGTGCCATTCGAAAATGGTACTCCGTCACTCGAGTCACCCACCCGGAATTCAAGAACACTGTCTCCACTTTCGATATTCAATGGCCTGTGCGGGTCAAAGAGCACACCATCAAGTACCAAAGTGTTTTGCAGCTGGATTGCGATGCTAAAAAAACATTTCGAGACCTTCGAGAGGTCAAAAAAATTCTGGACGAATCGCCCTGGCCCACGCTTCGCGACAAAAAAGACCGTCTGAGCCTGCTCTTTAGCTTTACTTATCACGAGGCGGAGGGCTCGAATTTCGGAAGCTTCGACCCCAAGATTGTCGACCTGATTCGTAAAACGGTTGAGGAAGACCTACAAAAAATCATTCCTCGGTCAAAAATGCACTGGGTGGGGATGGCCGATTATCAATGGTACGTCCGCAAGGGATTTCAATTCTCCCTGGTTGTGAACACGGCCATGATCCTGCTTCTGATTTTCAGTCTGCGGTTTTTGTACGGGACTTGGCGCTCGGGTCTTTTATTTTGCTTCAGTCTTCTGCTGAATGGGATTTGGATTTATGGCGCAAAAGCCATTGCCGGTTCTGCATACGATGTCCTCTCCTCTGGATTGTTTTTGATTTTGGGTGTGAGCGCGATCGAGGATTTCACCTTTCTCTCCTCTGCGCAGTTGAAGGGATCGACGTGGAAGCAATCCATCCAAGATCTGCTGGTCCCCTCTTTCTTCACTTCTCTCACGACTATGATCGGATTTATTTCACTTTGTGCATCGGATCTGGCCGTCATCCGACGATTTGGACTTTGGTGCGCGGCCGGCGCACTGCTGGAGTGGATCATGCTCTTTGTGTTTTTGCCGGCGTTTCTGAGTGGATGGGGAGTCAAACGCTCTTGGGTCAATCCTCAAAAAGCCCACGCGCACCTCGTGGAGAAATTCAGGGCTTTTTCTTTGCCCAAGTGGGCTACCGTTCTGTGCTTGGGTGTTTTTCCGCTCGCTGTTTTTTCGTTCCCCAGACTCAACGTCAATGACGACCCGTCCGCGATTTTTCCTTCCCAGCATCCTTACAATATTGGGCTACAAGAAATCAGGGAAACCAAAGGCTGGATGGGCAGTGTTTCTTTGATTCATTCTCAAGCTGAATCCACTTCGTCCGAATTAGATCGAGCCGCATCTCAGCTCACAAAAGCCACCGCCTTTGAAACTCCCCACTCGATCCTGACCTGGCTCAACCAGACGAATACCTTGCTGCCGGATGATCTCAGGATCGACTACCAGAGTTCGCTCTCTTACCGACAGCTGGTGGATGCCAATGAGATCCCACGCGCCATCCTCTATCTGAAAGACATCACAGTCGATGGGCTACAGGCCCTGAAAGCAGAAGCTCAGAAAATTTGCCCGAACGGGGAATGCCACCTGGCTGGAGATTTGATCGCCTACTCTGACTTCTCCACCTACGTTCCCAAAACACTGATTGAGAGCATGGCCGTCAGCCTGGTTTTAGTGGCTTTGATCATTGGATTTTTGACGCTGGCTTTTGGAAAAGGACGGCTCTTTTTTGTACTCATCGCGAGCTCGTTCTGGGGGCCGTGTCTGACGGTCGTGATCCTGGCTGCACTCCACATCCCCATGGATTTTATGAAGTGCATTGTAGCGAGCGTGCTCGTGGGGCTGACGGGAGATAATGCCGTTCAGTATCTCTTTGCTGCGGGGAAATCTGATCTCCACTCGGGCATCCATTCACGCGGGGGGGCTTCGATTCTCACCAATGTCCTGATGGCTCTGACGGCGTTGATGTACCTGGGATCTTACTTCAACCCACCTAAGTCATTCGGGTTGATCTTGTCGACAGGGCTGATCGTCAGCTTGATCGGAGATCTCTGGTTGCTGAACGGACTGCTGAATCTATTTAACTTCCGCTTATTTAACTACGGTCGCAAGCGCAGTCAGTAATTGGCGAGCTCCGCGAGTCTCACCCAAAATTCGCTGAGCACGTGCGATATCGTCTGGAGAATTCACGCCAGGGAATAATCTGGCATAGGCGGCTGGATCCCAGCCTGTGGCTCTACCGAAGAGATAGTTTCTCCATTCCACAGTCTGCTGATGTCCTCCAGCTTCGATCTTCATCTCGACCTGGCTCTTGCGTGAAGGTTTTAAGCTCGCACCGTAAACTGCCTTCAGCGGCTCAATATCCTGATGTTGATTGAACTGGGTCGGCATCATTTTCTTGAGGTCATCGGGAGGATTGTAGAAGAAATCTTTTGTATTCACGCGAAGTTCATCTCCACTGATTGCTCCCACCACTGTGGTTGAGCCATCCTTAGCTGGATTTGGAAAAAGGCGAAGCGAAGTGGCCACAGCCTTGTCGATTTGCTCTTTGCGGCCCGCAAATAAATCTGGATCCAGAAGCGTATCGTAGCTTCGAGATTCATTTCTGACCAACTTCCATCCCTCTGCAGAATATTTGGCCCATTGATGAAAATGCCCATAAGCAGTCTTCATCCAGGCTCCATTGCGTAGCCGGAAAAGATCGCGATGCGAGCGGGCGAGAGTCACTCTCTCCACTCGTGTCAAACCATCCACGTCGTAGGCATCATCCACTCCCGGCAGGATGCTGCTGATCGCGGCGTCCACACCGTATTTTTTGCCAATTTCTCTTCGAAGCGCAATGTTGCCGTTCATATTATAAGCGGCCATCTGAGCAATCGTCGCCATGCGACGGTGGAATCGTGCCATCACCGCGTATTTTTCAGCATCACCGATCAAACTGAACCGATCCACAGCATCGTAGGCTTGATTGAAAGCATTCTCACCAAATCGAATTTTATTGTCGAAAACAATCGCAGTGCTCTTGCCATTGACATCCACTGTAGTTCGCAGAGCGGCCATTCGATTCACAGCGATGCTGAGACCGGAGTAAACTTCGGTCGCGAAGAAATCAGAGAGATCATTTTCCGTGTAGAACTTCATATCAGGACGATTGACTCCATCCCCCTTGGAAGCAGGAACCTTCAACAAATCAGCATTGGGAATGGCAAAAAATGTCATGTAGGCTTGCCACTGCGTATCGGGCTCAAAAATCATCGCTTGTTCGGCCGTGGCTCTGACTCCGGCCAATAGAACTTCCTGACTCACGACCGCTTGATGCGCCAACGAGGACATTCTCCAGAAAAATCCTCGGAAGGCGAGCAGCGGAGACAAGCGGGCAACCACATATTTCAAATCATTCGGAAGCGTATCGTACTTGGCATTGTGTTCACGCAGCAGAGCGTCCAGTTGTTCAGCGTGGCGGGTTTTGACTAATTTATCTCGAAAAGCCTTGAGCTCAGCCGTCATCAAATCTTCGCTGCCCACGATTTTATTGCCGCTGGCAGGTTTTCTTTTTGGAAGCTCGCTGTGACCTGAGGAAGAAAGAAGTTTCTCTTCTTTTGCGAACTCATCCAAGCTGGGAGCTTCGAGGCGAGTTGGCTTGATCTTGATATTGTCACGTCCATTTGCAAAAGCGCCCTGAGCGCAGAATGAAAAAACCAGAACCAACGATAGAATCATTTTATGGGTCATGTGAACCCCTCCCGTATGAAGAGGATACTGGCTTCGCTGTTTTTGTACAGCCGATTTTGCGCAAGATTAAGTTAAATAATCGGAGCAGCCTGCTCCGATTAAAAACAAACAGAAACAGCCTGCTCAGATTACACGGTTTTCAGACATCCACTCCACCGAGTTCCGGATTGCTTCGATCGCTGGCCGAGGTTGATAGTCTAATTTTTGTCGCGCCTTGGAGCAGTCAAACCAATGATAGAGCGTGGCTGCCACGGCTCCCTCATAATTAATCGGCGCATCCCAAGGCATCCACTGAGCGATCTTCCCGATTCCCCTGAGAATGGGAGTGGGGATTGCTTTCTGAGGAGGCGCCACCCCCGCAATCTCAGCGTGCATCTCCATCAGGCGTCGGGTCGTCAAATTCTCACCACTCAGTATGTACCGCTCACTCCTCACCCCACGGTGAAAAGCAGCCACCATCCCCGAAACCACATCCTCGACAGCAACCACGCTCAAGCCGCCCCGGGGATAAAAAGCCAGCTTTCCCTGCGCTGCCATGACATTGCTCCGTCTCATTTCCTTCTTGGCGTCCCCCGCCCCAAAAACCATGCTGGGATTGACGACGACAGCGTCGATTTCACCTTGGCGGGAGGCTTTCAAAACGATTTCCTCGCTCAAAGCCTTGGATTCGCAATTAGGGAATCGATACTTGCGCAAAATATTGGGGGAATTTTCATTCAAAAGATCGGCTGGAGATTCCGAAGCTCCCACCGCCACGACTGAGGAAGCATGAATCAGGCGAGGAATTTTCAGCTCACGGCAGAGACTCACAATGTTCTGCGTTCCTCCCACATTGATTTCTTTCAATCGCTCGCGATCAGAGGCTCGAATCGAAACGAGAGAGGCCAGGTGAAAAACCGCATCCACTTCCTGAACGGCTTTTTTGAGTGAAGAGAAATCCGTCACATCTCCTGTCTCGATTCGACAGGATAAATTCTTGAGCTCGTCCGCCCCTTGAGCACTGTGCGTGAGACCCACCACATCCCAGCTCTGACTCAAAAGCGCCTTCACCAAGTGCTGTCCGATAAAACCCGAAGCACCCGTGACCAGAGCTTTCACTTCGTATTCCCGCCTTCCACGAATTGGATTTTTTTAGAAATCGCGAGCGCCAACAAGCTGAAGCCCACGGCCATGTACCCGACATTCTGAAAACCCACCAGAGCTCCAGCATCGGTCTTCGTCACCATGAGTCCCGCTAAGAATGCAGCGAGCGCCGCAGAAAGCTGCTGAACGCTCCCAATCAGACTCAGAAAACTGGCCCGGTTCTGCGGCAAAGCCGTTGCGGTGACGATTGCCATGGCTGGCGTGAGGCGTCCTCCCATCCAGATGAAGAAGCTACTGACCACAAAAACCACATGAGGCAAAGGCACGGGTGTCAGATGTGTGGCCATGTAAATCGCTGGCAATGAACCCAACAAGGCGAAAGTGAAAACTTTTTTCTTTCCGAATCGATCGGCTGCTTTTCCGAAAAGTATGCTCGAAAGAATCGATGCAAATCCGCCCACGATGTAGATTACAGGAAGCTGTTTCTCACTCATCAATGCGTTAGAAACCACTGAGGGAAACAGGAACGGGATCACAGAGAAATGCCCTAGGATTAGAAAGCAAACAAAGAGCAAAGCTAGGATGCGGCTGGGATGAGTGATCAACGCGGCAAAAAGCCGCATGGATTGTTGGAAATCCTGCTTCTCTACCTTTAAATGCGACGGAATAGCTGGGAGGATTTTTGCCACGGTAGCGCCCACCAAAACCGAAACCCCGGTGAGAAAATAAAACGAAGCGTGCCATCCCCAGAGGTGGGAAATCCAAAGACAAAGCGGGACTCCCACAATCGAAGCCAGAGCAAATGCCGACATGACGATACCCAACGC
Source organism: uncultured Bacteriovoracaceae bacterium (assembly GCA_964364175.1). Taxonomy (GTDB): domain Bacteria; phylum Bdellovibrionota; class UBA1018; order UBA1018; family UBA1018; genus CAYILR01. The sequence goes on along the minus strand of CAYILR010000011.1, from coordinate 84,941 downwards.
TGAGGCTCGCCGATCGATATCAATGGCATCGCTCACCACTGAAAAAAGCAGAGTGCCCACAATCCCACCCATCGCGCCCGTCAAAAGGCGAGCCACCCAGAATGCTGAGTAGGTGTTCACCCAAGAGCATACCCAATTACACAGAGCAAACGCAAAAAACGAAGCCAGCAAGGCAGTTTTTCGATCAAACCGATCAATCCAAAACGAAGCAAGGAGACTCATCAATCCCGCACCCAAAGTATAGGAAGACACCAGGAAGCCGAACTGCTGAGCAGATATTTCGAGAGCACGCATCAACTGAGGGCCTTGCGGCATCACCACCATGAAATCCACAATCAGACAGAAGTGTACGAGTGACATCAATGCAAGAATGGTTTTTTCGGAACGATTAAACAAATCAGTCTCCCTTTTTATGTCTCTTTGTTATAACAAGCTAGTGCATTTAGCTGAGCAAGTCACTACTTCAGTCCTATTCAATATCACCCGGTATTTTATTCTTTCGGGCGGAGCGTTCCTGCTGATTTGGTTTTTCAGGGATCGTTTCAAGCGGTACCGAATCCAGCCCCGAGATGCCAAGCGAGAGCAGATCCTTCATGACATCCGATGGTCGCTTTCCACTGCGACGATCCAGGGTTCACTCAGTGCACTCGTTCTCCTCAAGGGGAACTCCTCAGTGTACTACGACGTTTCAAAATACGGATGGCCCTATGTTTTTATCAGTGCTGTTCTCATGATGCTGATCTTGGACACTTATTCTTATTTTTCACATCGCTTGCTGCACTGGAAGCCTATCCTCAAGCACATCCACATCATCCATCACCGATCCAAAGTTCCCACGGCCTTCTCGACGATTGCGTTTCATCCGGTGGAGTCTCTGGTGCAATGGCTGGTTTTTCCGCTCATTGTTTACACAGTCCCCTGCCACATCACGATGATGATCGTGGTTTTTGGATTCACGTTCTTGGTGAACAACATGGGGCACCTCGGATACGAGTTCTACCCCAAAGGACTGGTGACTCATCCCATTTTTCGATGGAGCAACTCTTCCACGTTCCACAACATGCATCACACCCATGTGAGCTGTAACTACGGACTCTATTTCAATTTCTGGGACACGCTCTTCGGAACCACTCATCCGGATTACCCCAAGCTTTACGAACGAGTGAAAAACCAAACACCGTGATGAAAGCCTATTGGATTGGATTTTTTTGTTTTTTGGTTTCAGCTCCTCTTCAAGCTGACGAAAAACCTTCGTTTCTTTTTGATATCGTGGCCGATGATTCTGGCTATGTCATGAAAATCGCAATGACCTTTTCGCCTGGGATTCCGCTCCGGCAGGTCGTGGCTAATTTCCGTGATCCCGATTTGGTTCATGAGCTTCATTCCCATTCAACGCTCGAGAAAACGCACATCGATTCTTCTCGTTTCGAAAAACTCCTGACTGTGAAAACTTTTGGGTTCAAAACCCGGTTGCTTTCCCATTGCGTTGAATCTGATTCGCAGGATCCCACGCAATGGAGCAGTCGATGCGAACTCGATCTTCAGAAATTTGACGCCGAGAATCTCATGCGTTCCAAAATCGAGCGTGTTTTATGCACTCAGGCTACTTCGCTAGCGCCAGTTCGCTGCACGCTTGATATTCGCGGAGGCATTAAAGACTATTACATAATCTCCTCCGCGAAGCTCACGGTCAAAGCCAAAGCCCAGGCACTCATCAACTGGGGCAGATTTTGGTACTTTACAGAAGCTGGCAGCATTTCTCCTCGCACATCCAGCGATCTCTTTGATCAATCCGACTTGGCTCGGCAAATCGAGGTATTTCTGAACGACGGTCTTACAGCCGCGAAAATAAAACCTTTCCGTCTCTCCGCGGGAAATCCGATTCCGGATTTCAAGGAGAAAATCATCAGCGCACCTTCATCCACGCTCACGCGGAAATTGGATGAACTGACCACTTCAGAAATGACTCTCAACTCAAACGTTCGCCTTTTTCAAAACGGGGACGCCCTGGCCGCCATGAAAAGCCTGGTTGAAAATTCCAAAAAATATCTTTTTGTGTCGATGCTTTCCGTCATTTGCGACGATTCGACGGAGGATCTGCTGCAAAGCATGGAGCAGAAGGCAAAAACGGGAGTGGATGTCCGGCTCACCGTCAATCGCCAGTACTCTATCCTCAGTTGGTCTTGCCTCAATCGGCTCAAAAAATCCGGAATCGATGTCCTGAAAAACTCCACGCACTCGTCCTATTTGATCAATGACCAGGACGAAGTGATGATCGGTTCAGAAAGCTTTTCACGCATGTTTTTTAAATCCAATGGGCACAATGGACTGGATCGGGATTTGATGTTGGGAATCCAAGGCCCCGTAGCGACGGATGTGCTTAAAAACTTCCTTTCAATTTGGGATCGAGATCGCTCCTCTGAGAATCGAGACATTCTCCCGGGAATCCGAGAATACAACGATAAAATCACCCACGAAATCCGGTCTGGTGCCCGTGGACAGCGGAACTACCAGAAATGGCTGGCCTCTGACTCTCCCCGAGGGCTTTGCAGGTTCGCTGATCAAAAACCTGATCGCAGTTCCACTGGAATTTCGAAGCTTCTCGAAGCACTCATTCAAAATTCAAAAAAGCGGATTTTTTTCAGCGGTGTCACGATTCAGAACAACCCTTTGCTCGTCCCTCTACATGAAGCTGCTCGACGTGGGGTGGTTGTCGATTTTTTTGGCAACGGATGGATCGGCGGCAACGGCGAACTCACCATGTTTCTAGATGAACTCATTCAAGAGCAAAAAGAAAAAGGCAATCTTCGTGTCGCTCAACTCCTCGACTGGCTGAAAATCCGGGACATGGACCAGCAAGCAAGCAAGCGATTACAATCGTACAAAGAATTGCTCGTCTCCCCACGGATCACGGTTTGGCAGTATTCTGGATTTGTACACTATAAAGCCTGGTCCTTTGACCATCTTGGCGTTTGGGTGGGAAGCGCAAATCCGACTCCCGCATCATTTGAGAATTTTGATGAATCGGGTGTACTCTGCATCGACTCAAAACTTTCAGAGAACTTTGCACAACAAGTCTCGGCGGATTTGGCAAATTCCTCTCCTCTCCAACCAGAAACTATGATGAACTTAAAAAAATGACGGACTCGATCCCCCTCTCCATTTCTGCTTCGGCTCGTCTACCTCATGGACTACTTCGCGAGTTAGAAGAAGTCCGATCGATTGCTCGAAAATTCAATACCGAGATCGTTCGGCCGCTGGCCTTGGAAGTCGAAAGCAAGGTTTTTGCTGACGGAGATCACCTGCCCTGGAACATCGTTCAGGCTGCCCATGAAAGAGGCTTTTACTCGATGTGGTTGCCCAAAGCTTTTGGCGGTGGAGGTTACCATTCCTTGTCGCTTCTGGTTTTTTTTGAAGAGCTGGCTTCCGAATGTCTGGGAATCGCCAATCTCATCGGGTCTCACTATGTGGGGATCGCTTTGGTTTCTGCCTCCTTCAATATGAAACTCCTCCAGCGTCTTTCTCGAGATATTTTGGAGGGAGAAAAAAATGGCAAACCTTGCTTGGTATCCACAGCGATTACAGAACCGGACGCAGGAACCGATCTCGAAGATGCCTTGCTGATTGACCGTGGACGAGTTTGCACCCGAGCCGAAAAAGTCTCAGGTGGCTACCAAATCACAGGAAGCAAAATATTCATCTCGAATGGGCATCTGTCCGCATGGCATTTGACGACCGCTTATGCTGACTTGAAGAATCCCTCCAAAAGCACGGTCTTGGTGGCTGTCCCTACTGAAACCGCTGGATTCTCGTTCGGAAGAATCGAGAGAAAACTCGGACAGAGCGCGTGTCCCGCCAGCGTTTTGAATTTTGATCACTGTTTTGTTCCGGACGAAAATGTCTGTTTTGCTCCTGATCACGAAGAAGGAGAAAGGTTTTTGGACGATGTTCTGGCGATGTCCCGCCCGGGCGTGGCGATTATGTCTGCGGGCGCAGCCAAAGGAGCTTACCTCGAAACTTTGCGTTGCCTCTCGGATCGCGAGCTCAATGGCAAACCTTTGCTTCACCAAGAGTGGATTCAAAGCACATTGGCCGAAATGTACAAGAACATCAAAATCGGCCAGCTCTCGGCTTGGGAGGCTGCCCTGCATATCTCTTCGAAAGGACCTTTTCGGCAATTGCAAAACCCGTGGGTGTTTTGGATTTTTAAAATTCTGCCGACTTCGATTGCAAAACTCTTGCTCGCTCCACTGATGACTCATTCATCCACACGCGACTCCATGACCAAGGACCGTCTGTGGATCAAAAATCAAAAATGGGACAAGATTTATTCAGCTCGAGCGTCTCTGGCTAAATTTGCTGCCAGTGACGCTGCCCTGGAGAATTGCAAACTCGGGCTTCGTATTCTGGGACAGATGGGATTCAGGAACGAAAATCGAATTGAAAAAATCCTGAGAGATGTCAAACTTCTGCAAATTTACGAGGGCACCAATCAACTCAATCGCATCAATCTCTTCAAGCAAGAGATCGGTCTTTCGTTGCAACAAGTCCGTGTCTTTGAGGAATAAATGGAATCCGAAATTTTAAAGCAAGTCATTCATCAATTTTCAAAGCGCGAGGAAAATATTTCCTTTGATTCTCTCTTGGAAAAAACACGCACGATGGGATTGTTTTCGATGTCGCTTTCTGAATTCGGCATTTCTGATTTCTGCCTGGTGCTTCGCGAACTCAGCGCATTCCACTCGGGGATCGCAGTGGCGCTCTGGAGCCATGTGATGGCTGCCGAACTCTTGTTAGCGGCTGGGCAAAAAACTGACCCGAACGAACTGATTGCCTACTCTTCTTTTTCCGCGCCCGAGGAATCGTCTCGCTCACATTCCACAGGGATTGTTGAATCTGTCGTGCTCGTCGGACAAGCCAAAAAAGTCGTGTTCGCATCGGAGAACCAGTATTTCTCCGCTCCGATCGAGTCACTCAGCTCTCCCATCGCAACTCTGGGAATCAGAAACTGTCCGATTTTTGACCTGACATTGAACCCCTCTCGTATCACTCCGTTGAGAGGAAATTTCAAAAACATCGAATATCAGATGTCACTCGCTGCTGCCGCGATCTCCTTGGGCTTAAGCAAAGCCTCTGCCGATGAGGCGCTTCGGTATTCAAAATCAAGAAAGCAAGGCGGCAAGGAAATTTTCCACTGGTCCGAAATAAAAATGCTTCTGGCAAAAATATTCACTCGTGTTCAAACGGGAGAATTGGCTCTTGAAAGGGCTTGTCAGTGGGCTGAGTTGCAGAAAACCGGCTGGGAGGCTCATGCGCTTTCGGTTGCTCTTTTTATTCAGGAGGAAGCCTGCGAAATCACCTCAGATGGGATCCAGGTTCTGGGCGGCGCTGGCTATACGACTGAGTTTCGCCAGGAAGAACGGTTTAGGGATGCATTTCATTTGCAGCATCTGTCGGGGCTATTGCCTGCCAGAAAACTCCAGCTCGTCAGGCTTCTAGAAACCTAATTTTCACGGATGATTCCTCCCCCAGAAATTTCAAAATCATCGACGAGCACAAATCGAGTCGTGCCAGGAGTCAGCTGATTGAGATCAAAAGCAATGGATTTTGCACAATGAAAAACGCACTCTGCCACTTCGTTTCTCTCCACTTTCACTGCATCCGAGCGGTGATCCAAGCTGGATGCATCGAGCACGCTTAAAATCTTTTCTACTTGAACCTTCACGCGAGCTGTTCCGAGCTTCAACAGATAATCCTGATTCATTTGCAAAGGCCGCTTACCAAGCCAAAAAACATTGGCTCTCAGCTGATCGCTCACTTCCGGAACGGATTGTCCCATTTGCGACACGATTTCGCCCCGAGAAACATAGATCTGCTCCTCCAAAGTGAATCCAATGGCCTGGCCGGCAGAAAAAGACTCCGCAGTTTTTTCCGGGAAAAACTCCAGGCTTTTGACTTTGCCCTGCTTCCCCGATGGAGAAAACCTGAGTCCATCTCCTCTCCTCAAAACTCCGCTTTCAATCGTCCCCGCAACAATCCGGCGGTTGTCCCCACCCGCTGTGAACTTGTAAATATCCTGCACTGGCATTCTCAGGGGAAGATCTTTGAGAGAGGGCGTGGATTCAAAGCCATCTAAAACCTGCAGGACTGTCGGCCCAGAGTACCAGGGCATTTTCGTCGAACGGATCGCAATGTTCTCGCCTTGAACTCCCACTGTGGGGATGAAAAAAGCAGGTTTCACGCCAATTCGATCCAGGTGAGCTTTGAACTTCGCTGTGATTTCGTTGAATCGGCGCTGCTCATAATTCAATAAATCCATTTTATTGATCAGAACCGCTATTTGCCGAATGCCCAGCATCGAAAGCAAGTACGCATGCCGTTTGGAATTTTCTTGGATTCCTTCATTCGCATCGATGACCAGAAAAGCAGCTTCGGCGTGAGAAGCCCCGCTCACCATGTTCTTGAGAAACTCGATGTGCCCGGGAGCATCGTGAATGACGTAGCGGCGCTTCTGGGTTTTGAAAAAAATCCTTGCGGTATCGATCGTAATTCCCTGGGCTCGCTCGTCCCGAAGCGCATCCAGCAAAAACGCATATTCAAAGGGCCTCGAATTTCGCTCGCAAAAAATTCGAACCTGTTCGAGCTTTCCTTGGGGCAGTGAATCCGTATCGACCAGCAAACGGCCGACCACTGTGCTTTTTCCGTGATCTACGTGCCCAACAATGACAATGTTCATCACATGTACCCGTCCCGACGAAGAGTCTCCAGTGTTCCACCATCGTCTGCATCCTGGGCACGCCCTGAACGCTCGGCAATTTGCGAGAATTTGCCTGTTTTTAATTCCATCACGATTTCTTCCGGATTCTTCGCAGGGGAATCCACCGGCGCTGTGCAGGGATAACATCCCAACGATCGATAACGTTTGCCCGTTCCAGCATCATAGTACAGGGAAACTGTGGGGATCTTTTCACGGGCGATGTACTCCCAAATATTGAGCTCAGTCCAATCCAACAAAGGATGGATCCGAACGTGGGTGCCCGGAGCAAAATCGGTTTTGTACTGATTCCAAAATTCCGGGGGTTGATCGCCGATCTCCCAGTCGTTCTCTCGGTTCCTCGGGGAAAAGTAGCGTTCTTTTGACCGACTCCCCTCCTCGTCCGCACGAATTCCCGCAATCACTCCCGTAAACGCCTCTCGATTGGAATCAGGTTCTAATTTTCCACTTTGATGGTTGAGGCGGTACCGCTGAGAGTTTCCGCTCAAGGTATCTTTGAGCGCATCCGTTTTCAGCAATTTACAGCAGCCCAGACGATCCTGTTTCCCATCGGGGAACGTGTTTTTTTGGCTGATAGCCGCATCATTTCGGCCCACAATCAAAGTCAAACCCCATTCCTTGGCCAGACGATCCCGGTACTCGATCATCTCCGGAATTTTAAACGAAGTATCAATATGAATCAGAGGGATCGGTACATGCCCGAAGAAAGCCTTGCGAGCCAGCCAAAGAAGAACGGTGCTGTCTTTTCCGATGGACCAGAGCATCCCCAGATTTTTAAAGCCATTATAGGCTTCTCTCAGCAAATAGATGCTTCGATTTTCCAGTAGATCGAGCTGATTCGATAAATCCTCATCGGGATTTTTCATAGGTAACCGTATTTTTTCAGAGTGGGGCCCGCTATTTTTTCAATCGTCTCGAAGTCGCCATAACGATTGGTGTGATGGGTCTTTCCGATCAGTTCATACTCGCGCTTGAACAGCGAATTTGAGGGGGAAGGCCATTGCATCCGCACAAAATCAAACAAGCGCTGAAGCTCAGCTTGTGGCGATTTCAGCAGATCCTCATAACGGACTTCGGTGAAATTTTTGAGATCCGGGCGGGTTTCATTCACTACATCGATCGAATCCTGCCAAATATTAGCGGTGGTTCGCACATCGCTCTCACCGTACTGCTCGACGTATTTGGCCAGGTTCTTGACTCGAGGATAGGGAATCAGGTGATGAATATCCGGGTGCTGGATTTTCTTCAGCTGGTCATTGCAAAGTTTGTGAAGCTTGACCAAAGAATTGGCCACCATCCTACCGTCCCGGATGATGTGAATGAAGTAAGCATCCGGAAAAAGATCCTGAAGCATTCTCAACTCGGTCTGAAAAACGGGGTACTTGCAGATGAATCGCTGCTGGCTGCCTCCAAAACAATGCAGCACCCGTTTGACATCGTTGTGGATTTCCAAAATTTTTTCTGGAGAAAAATCCTTCAGTCGCTTTTCTTGCCAGTAGAGGCTGTCCGCATCTCTCTCAATCCACTTTCCCCAAAACACGGCGGGCTCCGAGGGGCTCGAAAAATCTGCATCGATGGAATCTTGCAAAAACCGCTCGCCCCGGACGTTGAGGTTGAGTTTTTTTCGCATCCATTCAATCGTACAAATCGCCGTCGGGAACGAATTGATCGAAGTCGTCACATAGGCGGCTCTCTCATGAGCGCAGAGGAGATTATAAAGCAGCGTCGTGCCGGAGCGTGGCAAGCCCACAATGAAAATCGGCCGATCGATTTTCATTGATTTGAAATCCAAAGCGAATCGCTTTTTTTCAACTTTCTCCATGAACCGGGTCAATACCGTCGGGTTGGGAACTGGGATCACGAATTGCTTCTCAAATGCCTTTTGAAACAAAAGCTTCGACCACCAATTTGCGTATTCGACTTGCGAGGACATCGTGCTTATATTTATTAAATGGAACTGAACGGAAAGGCAAAGCAAATCCAGCGTTTGATGGAGGCTGGTATCCGCGTTCCTGCTACGGTTTTCCCCCCTCCTGATTTTGCTCGTCCAGATCAACGGGAAGCTTTTTTCGCTGATTCCCGGCAAAAACTCGGCCCCGGGAAATGGATCGTCAGATCCAGCATGTCGGGTGAAGACGCCGCGGATTTTTCGTTTGCGGGGGCATTTCTATCCCTTCCGCTGGAGGACGCAAATCCTGATTCGCTTTGGCAGACTGTTCAAGCAGTTCTTGCGTCAGCCAAGACCCCACAAGCGGAGCAGCAAATTCTCTCTGCAGGGCTCAACCCTCGGGAGTTCTCCGCAGGATTTTTTATTCAAAGCTACGTTCCCGGAAAAATCTCGGGAGTCTGTTTCAGCCGACGCCCGGATCAAGTTTGGAAAAAAGAAGGCCTTTTGGAATGGGCTTGGGGCAGCGGAGAAGGCGTTGTTCAGGGAACAGCTAAAACTCAGATCGAGTACCAGCTGTCCCCTCCCGCTCCGGAATCACCCATCGCGCCTTTTTGGGATGAGCTTTGGCAGGTAACGGCAAAAATCGAGGCACTCTTGGCAGCACCGGCTGACATCGAGTGGGTCTGGGACGGCAAAAAGCTTTGGTTTGTGCAAGCCAGGCCGATTGCGACCGAAGAAGCACGATTGCTCGCTTCAGCTCCAGAGACCCGCTGGAGCCGGTCACTTTCTTTGGAAAGATTCCCTGAGCCCATCACGCCCATGGGCTGGACGGCCATCGAGGATTCGATGGAGTCGAACCTGCGAAGTCTCAACCAAGAACTCGGAATCCGCGTGTCCTCGACCAACAAAATAGCGGTCCGGTTGAAAAGCAGGGTTTATACCGATCCCGATTTTTTCAAGTTCCCGTCGCGGGTAAAAATTCAATGGTCGCGGTATATTTCTCCCTTTGGACCTCATTTGATTTTGCTTCTGAAAGCTTTCGCGCGGTTTTTCAAGTCGGTTGTTTTTTTAAAAAATCTAACAACCACGTTTGCTCACTTAAGACTGGACATCGTTCTGGCTTTGATCGGGCCTCAGGCATTTTTTTGGAAACGAAAATGGAAATCGCATGTAGAAAAAAACTTGGAAGAGATCAAAAAATTTCATCTCCATTCTAGTTTGGATCCAGAAGGCATTCTCCAGCAAATGGAAGACCTGAGATTTTTGAGTTTGAAATTCCTCGAGCCCGATATTGTGATTTACATCGTCAAGGATACCCTTCATCGCTCGCTTGAGAAAATTTGGACTGCTCTGGGATTCACTCCCTTGGATTTCGCGGATCTCATCAATCATTTTGACAACAATCGCACCTTGATGATGGGCGAGGATTGGAATGAACTGATCCGGTGTTTGTCTCAATCCCCTCGTTGCGAGAGTTTTCTTTCTCGGTTGCATTCACAAAATCCGCTAGCTGCGGATGAACTAGAACCCGAAAGCAAAAAGAGTTGGGTTAGTTTTTTGGAACGCAATGGCCACTGCCGCACCAGCTGGGACATGGCGGTTCCTGGCTGGGGGGATGCTCCTTGGATTTTGGTTCCACTGATTCGCGCTTCGCTCTTCTCTAAAAACTCAAGCAGCGATCCCCGCAGCAAAACCCAACACGGCATTCAGGAGCTGCAGATTCCCCTCGAACTTCTCAAGGCATTCATGCAAATGGACGAGGAGCTGCACTTTCTCACAGGATATCTCATTGAGCCTTCCAGAAAACTGGTTCTGCTGGCTGGACAAGCGCTGCAAGCAAAAGGACTGCTACAAACCCCAGAAGACGCATTTTATCTGGAACTCAAGGAACTGAAAAAAGCACTTCGAAATCCGGACACGAATTTGAGTTTTCTTTGTGCAAAGCGCAGAGCAGAATTCGAACGCCATAAAAAACTCACTCCGCTGATGGACTTCCCCCCTCGGGTTGAAACCACAACCGAGCTTCCGCAGGATTCCTCTGCTTCGATTCTGAGAGGGATCCCCGTCAGCGCTGGCACGATCGAGGGTAATGTTTTTGTTTTGGAGCACCTCGATCAAATCCCGCAAATTACTGCTGGGGCGATTCTGGTGACAACGGCTCCGAATCCGGCGTTTGTTCCGCTGTATCCCCTGTTGGGTGGATTGGTGACTGTGACGGGCGGGATTTTGTCACATGGATTTGTGGCGGCTCGCGAGTTTGGGATTCCTGCGGTTTCTGGAATCTCAGAAGCTCTCACTCGACTATCTGCCGGAACTAAAATTCGACTCAATGGAGAAAAAGGAACTGTGGAAATTTTATGAGCCTTTCGAATGTTCGTACATTGCTGGTCGATCTCGACGGAACACTTTTGGGTTCGCGCTCCAAACTCAGTCGCAAATTTATTTACCATTCCATTCAATATTTCAGAAAACAAGGACTCAGCACTCTGAAGTCACTAATAGCGCTTCACAAACTACGAGTAGCCATCGAGATTCACCAACCCGGGGTTCTCAACGCCGATCGAGCAGCCCAGGCCCTAGCAGAATTTCTGAACATCCCCACCGAGCACGGCAGAAAACTTGCGCGCGAAATGGCCGAAGATGTTTTCTCGAATTTGGAGGATTGCTTCTTCCCCATTCCCGGAGCGCAAAAGTTTATCGATTGGGCGCGACCCAAATACAAACTCATCTTGGCCACCAATGCCGTTTGGACTCGAGACATTGTGGAGCTGCGGATGCGCTGGGGCGGAATCGACCCCGCTCACTTTCAATTCATCGTCAACAACGGCGAGCTATGCTCCTGCAAACCCAGCGTCACCTACTACAGCGAGCTTGTGGAAAAACTCAAACTCAATCCCCAGGAGTGCCTGATGATCGGAGATTCCGAGAAGAAGGATTTGCCGGCTAAGGAAGTTGGAATTCCAGTTTTTTTGCTAACTTCTGGGGATTCCTTGCGTGAAAGAGAACCACAAGTCTGGTTCGGTAATTGGGCGGCTTTACAGATGTTATTGGAACGCATCTAGCTGGACGATTTTTAACCCTTCAGCCACCGGTTCATCTTTTTTTCCCCAAAATACTGAATTGCATAGAGCGTATTATGAGTCGGACAAGCCAGGCGGAGATTCGAAAAGTCTGTTTTTCCGCCCACACTCCAAGGAATGATGTGATCCAGCTGCAGCCGATGCCGGGATTCGCAGCGGCGTTTGGATTTTGGGTCAATGTATTCACACTGGGAATGAGCTCGTTGCCAAATCCTGCGTTTGCTATCTACTGGAACATATCGGGATGGGCTTCTATCTGTGACATCAGCCGGCTGATGTTGAGTGAGAGAAAGAAATGTGTTTTCTTCTGTAGATTGAGTCTCTACAAATTCGAGTTTTGCCTCAACGCTCGAACTCTTTTTCTCTGGGTCGTTTCGTTTCAAATATTCTTTCAAAGTCGTTTTCAATATCTCGCAGTGATTTTGATTTCCTTTTAACTCTTGAAATCGCTTTAACATTTCCATTGTCTCGGAATCGACGACCAAAGAAAGCTGCGTAAGCTCCGGAGTCAGAACTTTCTCACGCTCCTTCGGAATTTGAACTTCTGGAGCTATGGAAGCAAAAATCTGCTCCACCTGCCTTTTACTTTTTCCGGCCACCTCGTCGATCAGTTCTTGTTTAGCTGCTGGAGCCAACTTCTTTTTCTCTTTCCGCTCTAGCTTCCGAATAAAAACTTGGACCTGCGAAGCTGTCGTCAGACTCAACTCGCCCCTTTGAATCTGCTTTTCGACTTCCGGAACGGCCTCAATCAATTCCATCGCACGCAGACGTTCATTCGTCGCGGGTTCGGAGTAGCCCAGATAGTGCCGCACATACTCCCAAAGACCGCCGTACCCCTTCACCGCAAAAACGCGTCTATCTCGCACCGCAATCAGATGCTGCAAAAGCTCCGTTGTTGTTCGTTGTTCGCGCCTGGCGACATCTAAAGTTCGAATGTGAAGCTCGTCAATGGATAGTATTTTGACTTCTGTTTGAGTGATATTGAATTGCATTTTGCATTCCCCATGATGTTGATTTGGATTTGAAAAAAATACCACAAAAACGTCAAAAACATCTACTAAAATAGGTGTTTTTTTAATAAATAAAATTATTTTTTAGAACTTTAAATCCAAATTTTAGAAAATATTTTGCTGTTACAAATAACTGATAATCTGCTAGAAATAATCAGGAGCCACAAAATTGAATCTACCCAAAATTACAATCACAGGTCCAGATGGATCCGGAAAATCAACGGTCACTCAGGCCTTGATGGTTGAATTCAAGAAAAAGTACGGAGACGGCTCCATCGATTGCGCCAATATCTGGGACTCCATGATTATGACGGGGGCTTTTCAGAAGGACTCGGTCATTCGCTATCTGGGGAGCTTGGATGGAACCGCTCGAACTTTGTTTTTATTCCATGCGATGAAACACAGTATCGATTTGGCGCTGAAAAAATCACCTCAGCTCCTCTTGATTGATTCTCATTTTTACAAATACGGCGTCAGCGAGTTGGCCTACGGCACTCCGTGGAACATCATCCAAGGAGCGGCTGTGGGATTCGACTCCCCCTCTCTGACTTTTTTTCTAGAAGTCGATGCCGAGGTCTCCCTGAAGCGCAAATCCGAAGTCAGTCAGTATGAAAGCGGTCAGGCTGGGCAAAACCAATCCGAAAAATTCGTTAAATTCCAAAAATCCATGACGACGTACTGGAGTAAAATGGAAAAAGAATTCGGCCCCTGGATTCATGTTTCTTCTCACAATCCAGTTGAAAAAATCGTCTCTCAGATCCTGACTGAAATAGAAAAATCGGGTGTATGCGCATCGATGCAGTCATCCTAAATCCATTTGCCAACGGCGGTGCGGGTGCTCGGCGATGGCGTGGCGTGATTCAATCACGGCGAGCGAAAGAGCTGGGACTAGATCAGGCTGAGATCTTTGATGGCAGGGACGTCCGGCCCTGGTTGGAATCCAAAATCAGGCAAGGCGCTCGCAGATTCGTTGTTGCCGGAGGAGACGGCACTGTTCACTCCGTGCTTAATACATATTTGGATTTGAAAAACCGAGGCTCCGACATTCCTAAAGACCTCGTTTTTGGTGCGATCGGAATTGGATCCTCGAATGATTTTCATAAACCCTATTTGACCTCTGGCAGAGAAAAAATCGCGGGATGCCCCACTCGGCTGGAATTTGACTCCGCATTTGCTCACGATGCGGGAATTCTGAAATTAGAAGCCAACCCCTACCCTATCCAATTTTTCATCAATTGCAGTGTAGGTGTCACCGCCGAAGCTAATTATCGTTTCAATACAGGCGGATCGGCGTTTCAGGCTCTCAAACGAAAATGGGTGAATGGGGCAATTGTCTCCGCAGCCCTCAGCACCTTTGCCACTTATCAAAATCAACAGATTTCCATGCAAATTGATTCTGATCCAGAAACCCAGCTAAATCTGACGAACTTGGGAGTCATTAAAAACAAGCACTTTGCAGGGACGTTTCGATATGATCAAGGACCCCAGGCCAATGATGGTGAACTGGGAGTTCACGTGTGTGCAGATATGAATCGTGTTGAAATGCTCTCTACATTAGGGGCCTTGGCTCAAGGCAAGTTTTCGGGTCGTCAAAAAACACAGTCTCAGAAGGCAAAAAAAGTTCTCATTCGATCCCTGACCTCCCGTCCCTTGGTGATCGAAACGGATGGCGAAACCCAACCCGCCCACTTTTGCGAAATCGGAATTCTGAATCAGGAGATCATCCTATGTCCCTAGAAATCGAAAATCTTCAATCCTGGCTGGGGAAAATGCCTCGTTCCAAGCTGCAAATCCACAAGATCAACGAATCCGACTGCGAGATCCTGAAAATTGGGCCAAAAAAATTTCTGGCAACCACCATCGATTCAATCTCGGACGAGATCGAGTTTGATCTCTACACCGATCCCTTCACGATGGGATGGATGGCCGCCATGGCATCCCTTTCGGATCTTGCAGCCGTCGGAGCGAATCCTCTCGGGCTACTTTTTTCGGCGAATTGGGGGCGTTCGTTTGATTTGCAAAAAAAGCAACGCGTCGCTCTCGGTTTGCGCGAGGCTCTCAAAAAATCCGGGACACCTTTGTTAGGCGGAGACACCGGGAGATCGACTCACACTCTCCTGAGCGGCGTAGGAGTGGGGATTTGCGACTCCAAGCCTCTCTCTCGCATCGGGTTGCGTGTTGGAGATTGGCTCTGCATGACCGGCAAAATGGGCACTGGGCCTGCCTGGGGATTCAAGCGTCTGATGGGCGATCCTCAGGGCGTTTTGCAAGAAAGCGATTTTCGGCCCGAAGCTCGAATCCAAGCTGGGATCGCTTTGCGCTCAATCGCCAACGCCGCAATGGACACCAGCGATGGCCTGGCCTCTACTCTCAACACGCTTTGTGAACTAAACCACGTCGCGCTTGAACTCCACTGGGATCCGCAGAATCAGCTTTCGCAAAAATCCATTCAATACTGCCAGAGCATGAAAATCTCTCCGACTTCGTTGATCTTTGGTCAACATGGAGATTACCAATTGGTGACTGGGATTTCTGACAAGAAGCTCAAGCTCGCAAAACAAAAAATCAAAGACCTGATCGTGATCGGAAAAGTTTTACCTAAAAAACAAGGAAATCGAATTCTCACGCAAAAAGGTGATAAAAAACCCATTCAACTGGATCTGCTCGAAAACGTAAAAACTGACACATTCGAAGAAATCGAAGTCGCCTTCAGAAGCCTGCTCGAATATTCCAGAGATCTAGCACTCACCATCTAATACTCACCAATTGATTCGAAATATTTCATCGAGCCAAATAGCTACTCCAAAAACCACTGGACCCATGAAAAACGGAACCGCAACAAAAACAACCTGCTGAGTACGGTTGCTCAACTTCAAATCCAGCAGCAATAAACTCTTTCTATAACTTTTCCATAAAACAATCAGGGAAATGAGCAGCGAAACCACTGGCCAGAAATAGATGGCTGGATTTGCCGTGAGCAGCTGAGGTTGAGATCCCGCTAATACATCCAGCTGCTGAAAGCTCATCGGAAAATTTAAATTCGAATTCGAAGCCAATGCCCAAGTGGCTTCGTCGTCCAAAAAAAGCTTTCCACCACGAACAGCGGTGATTAAAAACCTCGCCACTGGAACAATCCGAATCCCGGCATTGCCAATGGCACTTGCAGCCACCCAAAGAATCATCGGATTTTCCTTCTTCAATCCCATCAAGAGAAACAAGGACGCAATAGCCAGAATCCAATTCGTGAACGGCCCCAAAAGCCCCGCAGAAGACAATCGTCCAATCATTGGAATTTCTGATCGAAAATCAAGATCACTGGGTTTTTTATCCGGATCGCCCGTCATGGCGAATCCCGTACTGACATGAATTCCGTCTAGTCGGGCACCCAGTCCATGACCACATTGATGCAAGAATGCTGAGCTCAGAGTGATGGAGAAATAGATGACTGCCCAAGAAATGATAATTTTCACTCGGTTTTGAGTCCGACTTTTTTAAAGCAAAGCGCGGCAGTTTCTTCGATGCTCATCTGGCTGGTATCGATGACATGCAGTTGAATTCTGGGGTTCATCTGAACCAAAAGCTGATTGCATTGCTCCAGCCCCCCCTGCAACGCCTCTAAAATCCCCTGCTTCTCATGTAATTCCTTCTGAGTTCCACCCTGGGCTTTTTTTGCAATTCTTTCCATCAGCCGAGTCGAAGAAACCTTGAGCAAGATCACGTGATCCGGGAACCCACACTGATAGAGTGCCTGCAGATGATGAATGAGAGCTGCGGGCTGCAATTCAAACAAACTCTTGATGAACAAAGGCAAGCTCCAAAAATCAATCGCCGCGGCATCGATCGGACTGTTTTTCGGCAATCTACTCTTGAGAACCTGAATCCAATCTTCAAAAAGCGCAATCGAATCCGGCCCCAGCTCTTTCAAAACAGCCGCTTCGATTTTTGTGCGATTCAAAGGCCCCGTGATGAACTGCTTGTAAAATTTCGAATAAGTCAGGCTATCTGCTAAAGCAAATCGCTCGAAAAAAAGATATTCAGGTTGGTACGTTTTCTCATAATGACTTTCCACATCTCCGAACAAAGTCATCGACAGGAACAAACCGCAGACTTTGAGAATGGGATCTGAAATCCGATCAGCAAAAACTCCGAGGGAGTCCATTTTTTCAGACAGATCCGCAAACGGAATACTGGAATCTTCATGGTATTGAGGAACTCGAAACGCACGGACCCGATTCGGCTGATTTTTAAACTGAGACTGAATCGAATCGATCAAACTCGTTTTCCCAGTCCCATCCACTCCCGAAACAGAAATCTTCATTTTTTCTTGCCCTTTTTCGTGCCCTTCGCGAATTGAATGGCATCCTCGGCTGCACCCCTGGCGTCTCTGCCCATTTGTACTGGATCAATCCCAATCGCCATCGCATTTCTACGTACTCGTCGGTTGTGAATCGCCCAGGGTGAGATTTCAATATCAAAGAGCAAAACTTGCATCATCGATCGGATGACCAGAAGATCTGCCGCGCTGGGATCACCGGACTTGTCCCGGTGCTCTCGCATCAGAATCTCCAACCCTGCAAGATGTCTGAACTCATCTTTCTCGATGGTTTGAATGAGCTGAACCAGGGAGTTCAATCCATCAGTAGCAGCCAGCTTTTTAAGCGATTTGTAAAATTCCAGCGAGAAAGCCTCATAAAATCTCAGCGGCGTGAGCAAATAGAGCGGTTTGAGACTTCCCAGGCGTGCAAACTGCGGGAGCAAGAAGCCATAAACTACGACATCAGAACCACTCCTGCGTTTTTTTTCGTACTGGAACGTTTTCTGAACATAGTCCGTCAGCATCTGATAGTGCCGACGCTCATCCTCACCATGCATCGTGAGATATTCCGAAATTACATCACATGAATCAGACTCAGAAAACGCCTCCTGAATCGGCTCAATCATCATTTTCTCGATGGACTCAGTCGTCGCGATCGAACAAAGAAAACTCGCCCAGGCGATTCGCCTGTCTTCGCTCAAGGAATGCAAATCACGAAAATCAACAGGAACGCTTTGCTGGATTTTTTTTCCAGCCTCCGTCAGTGAACTCAGACGCTCTTCGATGGTATTCATTCCAATGCCTCCAGTAGCTTTGCAGCAGGATGTTTCCGGATCGACTCACCGCTTTTTCGAAACGGCCGTAGAATCGTCTCCCTGAAAACAATGCCGATGTTGATGAGTGTAATCACGGTGAGTGCTAGTTGGCCATAGTCACGCGCCATCGCACGCCAGCAATAACTCCCTGCCAATAACCTCATTTTGATCATATCCAGAATTCCAAAAGGCCCTGTTCCATACCGAGCTACGATCCTGGGCAGTTCTTTGGACGAAGGCCAAAAGGTCAGCTTCCACGTCATCAGCCAAGCCAAGACCCGCTCCGAATATGACTCCGTGATCCTGAAAATGGAAAAAGCCTTCTCAATTTTCCCGATTTGCACGGACCGGGTTGAGATCAATGCGCATCCCAGCTTCAACCGATCTTGTGTATCGGATAACGTGAAGCGCGAGGCGCTCCCCTCCCAGCGATTCAGCATCTCTTGCGGTGGTGAGCATTCAATCAGTGTGTTCGCCAAAGAAATCACGCGATAGGCCGCATCTTCTGCCTTCCAGCGACTCACGAGCCGATCAAACCTCGCCCAATCCAGCTTGGGTTCAGCAAACAAAACCAAATTATAAACATCCGCCAGTTCTCTGACGCCAATTTTGAAGAAAGGTAGATGGATGCAAAGATGAAGGAGGTTCTCCTCCCAAGACATTCGATAGGCAGAAACTCCAGAAACCTGGGCAGGAACTCGATTCTTCCAGATTTCTTCGTAATCCGGCTTCCAAACCGAATAGGGCGAAGTCAATCCCCAGTGAATCCCCACCATGCACAAGAGATCCTCACTCACGAACGGAGGGCAGTGATGAGAATCTTCTTCAAACTCGTCCTTGCCCAAAAGCATGCCCACGCTAGAAAACCTCAGTTCGCGCAAGAGCTGTGCAAATCGAGGCGCGTCACTCTTTTGGACCAGCACATCGATGTCATTCATTTTTTTATAAGCCGGATCTCCATACAAAACCGATCCGAGCAACCCACCCTTGAGCACAATGACTTCGATTCCTTGCTTAAATGCTGCGTCGAGGAATTGTGCCGCCCACCTACTTCGGCCCTGAGCCCTTTCGAGCAAAGATCTCTCTAAATCCGCATTTTTCTGAAGCGCTTGCTCCATCCGAGATCGATCAAAATCAATCTGCCTCAGCTGCCGAGCAGTCCAGATCAGGGCAGAGTTCTGGATCGTCAACTCGAAGAACTCGTCCCAATCCTCAATTTGCTGAGCTAGGCTCAAAATACGACTCGCATCCTGCGGCCTGGGTTTGGCCAAATTCAGCAAGCACAGCAGTTCTGAGTGAACGGTTACAGTCATATTGACAGCTATACTAGCCTACACAAGATGATTCAAATGAGATATATAAACTACAGATGAAAAACAACGTGGATCCAGAAAACCTGGGCGATCTCTACGCAGAATATGTCCGCCCACGCGTTGCCAAGCTCCTGAAAGTTCTAAAGCTAGACCTCACCTACGTATCAGCCCAGGGCGACCAGATGGAGTACACGGATGGCAAAACCACCCATTCCGTCGTCGACCTCTTGGGCGGTTACGGCTCGACCCTGCTCGGGCACAATCATCCCGAATTGATCCGAGCCATGAAGCAGGCTCTGGACGAAAACATTCCTGTCCACGCCCAAGCTTCAATCCGCAAAGGGGCCGTCGACCTGGCGATCCAATTCAACAAAATGATGCACGAGCACGGGAATGACCCTCGTCATTTTATCGCTACTTTGTGTAACTCAGGTGCCGAAGCAGTCGAGGCCGCCATCAAGCATGCACTCATGGAATGGCAGGAGCGCAGGCGCGCCGTCATGGAGAAACTGGAGCGCGAAGGAAAATGCGCTGAGGTCGACGCCCTGGCTCAGCTCAATCCCGTCATGATCGCGATCGAAGGAAGCTTTCACGGAAAAACAGCGGGCTCGATCTCAGTCACCACCAATCTCGAACTCAAGGGAATGTACACCGTGAGCCCCATTGAAACTCTCTTCGTCAAACGCAGCGACACTCTAGGCGAAATTCGGCAGAAGCTGACTCATTTTAAGAAAAATGAATTCAGCGCAGTCGCAGGCATCCTCTTTGAGGCCATCCAAGGAGAAGGCGGCATCCAATGCCTCACTCCAGAATTTGCCACCTCTCTTCAAACCATCGCGCACGAGCACGATGCGCCCCTGCTTGCAGACGAAATCCAATGCGGACTCTTCCGGGCCGGAAGTTTCGTAGCCGCACACGCGCTAGGGATTAAGCCGGACTATATGATGTTCGGAAAAAGCCTCGGCGGTGGATTGTCAAAAATATCCGCCCTGCTGGTCACAAAAGATCGATATCAAGGACAGTTTGGCCTGATTCATACTTCGACCTTTGCCGAGGACGAGATCTCATCCCGAGTAGCTGTCAAAACTTTGGAAATCCTTTCAAAAGAACACAAAACCATTCAACAAGCAGGAAAAGCCTTCTTCTCAACCGTCCAAACCCGCATCCAAGAAATTCAAAAAAAATACCCCGGAGTCATCAGCACGGTTCGAGGACAGGGATTCCTGATTGGAGTTGAGTTCAATTTTAGTCCTGAGGCTGCGCTTCCGACTGTTCTTTACACGATTTACCAAGCGGGATTCGCGACTTATATCTACACCAGCTATTTACTCAATCGGCATCAGATCCGATGCGGCGTCACACTCAGCAAACCCGACACCCTTCGGATCGAGCCCAGCGCTTATATCAAATCAGAAAACACTGAGCGCTTCCTAAACGCCCTCGAGGAACTCTCCCGGCTGATTCACGAACGAAAGCTGATCGAGATCACACGCCATTTCTGGGCCAAGGAGTTCACACCCCGAGAGCTCGTCAGCGCGTCTTATGTGAAATACCCCGCCATCAAAAACCACGGCGAAATCACAAAAATCGGATTCTTCACCCACGTCATCGACGATACACACAGCAAGTTGATTGATCCGCTCTTTCGATCCATCGGTCCTGAGGGCAGGAAGCGATTTGTCGACAAGCTGGGCGGAATCGCAGGGCCTTTGATTTATCACGAACAGATTTTCGAGGGGACCAATCGAGAGAAAATCCACCTGCACTGCTATGGCACTTACCTGAATTCCGATTTCTATATCCAGAGTCACTACCGTGGCGACGGACTTGCTCTGCAACAAGTCCAGGCCATGGCGGCACGAGCTGCAAAAGAAAAAATGAGCTTCGTGGGATTGGGGCAGTACACCAGCATTGTGACCCACAACGGTTTGCTACTCCGCCGCTCAGGACTTCCCTTGACCACTGGCAATGGACTCACCGCCGGATACGCTCACGAAGCCATCGTTCAATTGCTCAAAGAATCAGGCAAAACCCTTGCGGATGTTCGAATTGGCGTGGTCGGAGCTGCTGGCAATATTTGCAACGTGGTCACTCAGATTCTTGCTGATGACGCCCGCGATTTGCTCCTGGTTTTCCGCGAAGGAACCGAAGACAGCCCCAAAGCCAAGGAGGCCTATCAGGCGATCCTGAAAAATTCCAAAATCGATTCCAGTGCTTTGCAGGTCACTGATCAGTTGTCCCAGCTCACGACTTGCGACATCGTGGTGGTCGGAACCAATTCCCCCCAGAGCGTGATTTTTCCCGAACACCTCAAGGAAAACGCGATCATCATGGACGTCTCTGTCCCGACCAATATTGATTCTCGTGTTTTCTCGGAACGCAAAGATGTTCGCTGCTACCAAGGCGGTCGCGCCAAGCTGCCTCTCGAACAAAGTCTCAAGTCCGACTGGCTGCCCACGCCTGCGGGCGAGACCTATGCCTGTATGGGAGAAACCATCGCAGCAGGGCTTTTGGGCTATTCACAAAATCTGTCGATCGGTACGCTCCAGAAATCCACCGTGTTTCAGACTCTTGAAATGGCAAAAAAGGTCGGCATAGGAATGGGTACTCTCAAAAGGATCACTCGAATATGAGTTTTCATTTTTTGGGCACTCCTGATCCTCAGCAACCTCTCGGCGGCAAGGCAGAGGTGTTGAACGAGCTGATTCAAGCGGAGTTCCCCGTCCCTCGCGGATTTGTTATTTTTCCAGAAACAGATTTGCAAAAAATCAGCCTCGAAGATCTTGAGCAAGCGATTCAGAAAATCGGCGGATTCCCTGTCGCAGTTCGATCCAGCGGAACCATGGAGGATCTCGCTGGCGCGAGCTTTGCTGGCCAGTACGTGACTTTTTTGGAAGTTGAAACTGCAAAAGACTGCCACGAAAAAATACAGAAATGCCGTGATTCTGTTTTTTCTCCCCAGGTCCAAACTTATTTGGAAGCCAAGAAAATCGATCCCAAAAAAGCTGAAATGTGCGTGCTTGTGCAGAAAATGGTCCCCGCAAAAACAGCGGGCGTTTACTTTTCTATCCATCCCCTGACGGGACGCGAGGAAAATTCTTTGATCGAGTGCTGCGAAGGCTTGGGAGAAAAGCTGGTTTCGGGTCAAATCTCTCCCAATCGTTACGTGGTTCAATCTCGGACTAGCGTCATTGAATCCGAGGAAATAGCCCCCGACTCTGTTGCAAACTCCCGTCTGTCCGCGAAAAACATCCGAGAACTAAACACGTTCGGCCTCCGCTTGCAGGCCCACTACGGCTATCCTCAGGACATTGAGTGGGCCATCGACGCCCATGATCAATTGTGGATCCTGCAATCCCGTCCCATCACACAAATCCGATGGAGGGATGACGTCGAAGAGTACACCAACTCTGACTTCAAGGATGGCGGCGTTTCGGCGCGTGTTTGTTCGCCCTTCATGTATTCGCTTTACCGGGATGCTTTTCAGGAATCCATGCCGCGATACATGAAATCCCTGGGCCTGATTTCAAAAAATACACAGGATACGTATATTCGTTGTTTTTACGGAAGGCCCTACTGGAACGCGAGCGCCATCAAACGCGCGCTCGAAAAAATACCAGGTTTCGATGAAAAGGATTTCGATCAAAGCTTGGGCATTCAAAAAGACTACGGTCCCGATGGCCCCATCCGGATCCCCACCAATCCCAAGACGATTCTCCCTGCCATTCCTGTGGCGATTTCCTTGCAGAAAAACTACCAAAAGCAAATCCGTCTTGCGCAATCCTATGCGCCTGGGTTCCTGAAAAAAGAAACCGCATACTTGAAACAAATCCCAGAATTCAAAAACCTCACTGACGCTGAATTCTTCAAACTCTTGGATGAAATATTGGATTTTCATCAACAAACCGAGTGTGATTATTTCACGACGATTTACAATAATTCCAATTTCCAGGATGATTTCAGGAAAACCGTTAAAAGCATTTCCAAAGCCACAGGTCGCGAAATCTCCCCCATTCAGCTCATGACCGGACTGTCTGACATCAGTCACATGGAAATCCAAAAGGGCTTGCTCAAACTTTTCCGAGTGGCCAAAGAAAACAGCTTTGAATCCTCCGATTGGAGCAAAGCCTCGAACGAATTCATCCAAAACCATTACTTCCACGGGGATGCCGAGCTGGACATCACGGTCCCCCGCTGGGGCGAAACCCCTCAGCGCATCCAAGCCATCGTCGCAGAGATGCTTGCCTCGGGTGAGCAGCCCAGAGACCCAGAAGTCACCATCCAATCCCAGAATCATGCCTTCGAAAAAGAACGATCCGAAATCCTCAAGGCCATGGACCGCAAAGCTTTTACACGACTGCTACGTAAAAACAGCTTCCTCAAACAATTGGAGACTTCGCGAATATTCCTCGTCCTCCGGGAGTCCATGCGCGAGTTTTCCACTCGCTCCTATCACCTCGTCAGGCTCTATGCCCTGGAGGCCGGAAATCGCTGGAAAAAATCAGGGATACTGAGCGACCCTACGGATATTTTCATGGTTTGCACGGAGGATGTCCGGGATTGGATGACTCAAAAAAAATCCCCCTCGCAGATCCAAGAAATCGTTCAGCACAGCAAGCTCATGTACCTGGGCTACAAGAATCTCACTCCACCCGACGAACTCGGAGGCAGCGTCAGGCAGCGTTCGGCCCTGAGCTACGTGGAGGAAAGCCAGGATGGAAAAACTATCTTGAGAGGAACGGGATGCAGCCCAGGAACGATCGAGGGAATTGTGCGCATTATTTCTGAACTTTCCGAAACCCATCAAATTCAAAAAGGGGAGATTCTGGTCACTCGCTTCACGGATCCGGGTTGGACACCTGTCCTGGGCCTGGTCAGTGGAGTCATTACTGAGGTGGGCGGACTGCTTTCTCACGCAGCTGTGATCGGCAGGGAATATGGAATTCCAGCCGTGCTCAACCTGCAAGGAGCCACCCAAACGCTTAAAACCGGGCAGAGGGTCAAAATGAACGGTTTAACGGGGATAGTTGAAATTATTGAATAACACAATCATTAGTATACTAAATTGCTATATTATGATAGGGTACGGGGCAGCATGAAGTCTAAAAACAACAAACCTGATCAGGGTTCAAGCGAACTCAACTCTGCATCCAGCGCAGAAAACTTCTTGCTTCACCACTTCATCAAATCCTCCGGCAAAACTGTTCAAGAAAGAACGAAACCCTTCTCCGATTATTTTCACAGAACCACAGGCCAAGGCTACGCGCTCTACGCACGTGAAATCATTGGCCCCACAGGTCCCACCGTCCTGGTGAAAGACAGCATGACCGGGCAAACCCGAAAAATGGTCATGATGGGATCCAATAACTACCTGGGTTTTGCCAATCATCCCCAAATCAAAGAAGCGGTCAAAAAAGCCATCGACACCTACGGCGTAGGAATGGGCGGCCCCCCGCTCCTCAACGGAATGTCGAGCCTGCACCGCCAGCTCGAAATCGAGATTGCCCGCCTCAAGGGCAAGCAAGACGCCCTGATCTACCCCAGCGGATTTCAGGCCAACCTGGGCTGGATCAATGCAATCCTCAGATCCGGCGATGTTTTGGTTTGCGACGAATACCACCACGCCAGCCTATTTGATGGCATGCGCCTGGCTCGTTCGGTCCACAAAATCCAGCCGCGGATTTTTCGGCACAACGACATGGCTCATTTGGAAAAAATCCTCAAGTACCATGCAAAAAAATTAGAACCCGATGCGAATATTTTCGTAGCAGTCGAAGGCGTGTACTCAATGGATGGCGACTCTGCGCCGCTGCGAGAAATCGCGCAGCTCTGCCGCCAATACAAAGCCACCCTATGCCTCGACGATGCCCACGGAACCGGCGTACTGGGAGTTTGCGGAGCAGGAACCGCCAATCACTTCGGCGTGTCAGATGACGTCACCGTAGCCATGGGCACGTTCAGCAAAACATTTGGGGTCACCGGGGGATTCGTTGCTGGATCTCGCGAGCTCATCGACTACCTGAGATATTTTTCACGCTCCTACATGTTCTCAGCACATCTTCCTCAAACCGTGGTGGCTGCAATCCTCGCCGGCCTGGAGCTGCTCAAAACAGACCTCACTCTGATTCCCAGGCTCCAGCACAATATCAAATACATGCTGGAAGGCCTGCGCTCGATCGGATTCAAAGTCAAAACCGATTCGGCCATCATCCCCATCTACCTGCCAGCCACCATCGACGCGCGCAAACTCGGCAAACGTCTGCACGAAGAAGGATTGTTTTGCAATATGATCGAACCTCCCGCCGTGCGAGCTGATGAACAAAGAATCCGATTGAGCGTGATCGCCTCTCATTCGCAAGAGGATTTGGATTTTGCTCTCACTATCCTCAAAAAATTAGGCAAAGAATTCTCACTGGTGAGTTCAAAAAAAAAGAGATCAAATAAACTAGGTCAAGAACGACCTAAAGCAGACACATCGAATACTTTCTTGGAATAAGGATCCCAAAGCGTCGCTTGATCCTGGTAAACACGAGGCGTGGTCAGCAATAAAGTCAGCGCCCTGAGATGCGACATACATCGATATCGATTCGGATAATCTGCCATCAGGAGTTTTCTCAACTGTGGCAATTCCACGTGATTCATTTCCGGAAAAAAATGATGCTCGACGTGATGACTGAAACGAAAATGAATCCTGTCCAGAAATGGAAGAGTCGTCACACCCAGAGTATTTTCCAGCGGGTCATTTTTGTCCGTCAGAGGACAAAGCAGATGCTGAACCAGGATGTAACTGCTGCCAATCACGTTGGTCATCAACAACGGAACGATATAAATCAAAATCCACGCTTTCCAACCGACCCATGCCAGCAAGGCTCCCCAAAAAACATAGGTCAACAGGGTTTCAAAAACGACCAGAGCCTTGTTGGCTGTGAAATAATACTTGGGATCGCCCTTCCACATCAGGTACCAGGTCACGGTGATCGTCTGATTGCTAAAGTTGAGCGGCAGGTAAACCCAAGACAGCCAATGCCCCGATCCGGGAGACCTTTTGAGAACAAAATCGATCATCGGGTATTTTTTGAAATCTTCCCAAAGCCCAAACGAATCGGGATCAATCCCTGATTTGTTCGTATTGAAATGATGAACCCTATTATGCCACGTCAGCCAGATCTCCGGAGAAAGCCCCACCACCAGAAACCCGAAAAACCCCATGACGTGAGTCACCCACGAATTCTTGAGAATAGAACCGTGCAAAAGCTCATGAGCATAAAGCGCGAACGATCCATAAGTGGCACCCAGAATCAGGCTCAACGCAAATGCCAGCCACCCGCTCTGAGGCAAAACTTGAATCACCAGGGTCGAAAGCCCGACAATCAACGCGCAGAACACGAAAAACCAGAGTGCCTGTATCGGATAGCGCCGAGTCGGGGCAATCTCAGGATGACTTTTGAGCACTTCGTTTCGAAGAGTGGACCAGTCTTGAATCATCAGGGCTCATTTATAACCTGGATCACTTGAAAAAACATCTGTTCTCACCTACTTTGAATGCTCGTGTACAAGGAAACTCACATCCGATCCGTAGCTAAGGCGATTTCCTGGAGATTTTCGGGGACCCTGGCTACTTCTGTCATTGTTTATCTTTTCACCGGAAAAATGAGCGTGGCTCTCTGGGTGGGAGGAATTGAGGTAGTTTCCAAGCTCGGCCTCTACTTCGCTCATGAGCGTCTCTGGGACCGGATTCACCTCGGGAAGCGGAGCCTGACTCCAACAGTCCTCTGGCTCACGGGATTATCAGGCTCCGGAAAAAGCACGATTGCCAACTCGGTTTACGATGCGCTGAAGGCCAAAGGGCTGAACGTCGAGAGGCTGGATGGCGACACAGTGAGGAACTTGTTTCCTGCTACAGGATTCAGCAAGGAAGATCGGGACGAGCACATCAAACGAGTGGGATATTTGGCAAGTCGCCTGGAGAGCAATGGCGTTTTTGTGGTTTGCTCCTTTATCTCGCCCTACCGGGATTCGAGGGCCTTTGTCCGGGAGCTTTGTAAAAATTTCGTGGAGATCTATCTTTCAACTCCGCTGGAAGTTTGCGAGGAACGCGACGTCAAGGGCCTGTATGCCAAAGTTCGCCGCGGTGAAATTAAAAATTTTACCGGGGTAGACGACCCTTACGAAGCGCCCACCGCTCCTGACATTGAGATCAACACAGCAAAAGTGCCTGTGGAACGAGCCACTCGAAACATCCTCGCCCACATCAAGCGCAATATATAATTTGTGCACTCCAGGCCAGAAACAACAGATACATTATTTATTTGTATTATTTTTTACATATAATTAATTGTTTAAAATGAAATTGAGGACTATATATCCTGATGTGACAACAGCATTACTACCCACAGAAATTCCGTTCGAAGGCCGCCATGTCCCCCACATCGTGATCGAAGTGAATCAAAAATGTAATATTTCGTGCCGAGCCTGTTACAAGGATAAACAAAACATCACCAAACCTCTTGAAGAGGTTCTCAAGGAAATCGACTTAGCCATCGAAAAAAGAAATATCTCGCTCATCACGCTGGCTGGGGGCGAGCCGATTTTGCACCCTCAACTATCCGAAATCATCCGATACGGCTGCAGCAAAGGCGTTCAAATGCAGTTTTTGAGCAACGGCTACGCTCTGACGGATGAGAAACTGCAGGAATATAAAAAAGCAGGACTCAAGGAAGTGTTTCTCCACATTGATCGTGGTCAACGCAGGCCTGACATCCGTCCAGTTCAAGCTGAGCGAGAATTGAACGATCTTCGATTGAAAATACTCGAGCGAATTTCCAGAAACGGAATCGTGCCGTCTTTGGTGGCTACTTTATACAAAGACACTCTGAAAGACCTCCCTGATTTGATTGAGTTCGCTCTGCAAAACCCATACTCAGTCCGGTTCTTGCTGACCTGCTGCACCGATTTCGAAAAACTAGAACCCCATTTTGCTGACGAAGAGATCCTGGGAGAGACTTTTGAATTGCAGATTTCCGACTCACCCGTGCCGTCGCAGGAGAAACTGAAGAATCAGGAAGTCCATATCCAAGAAGTGAAAGCAGTGCTGAAAAATATTTTTGGAATGGCCCCATTTGGATTCATCCCATCCAATCGTGATGCGCGCGATGAAAGATGGTTGATGTATCATTCGTTTTCAATCCAGCTCGCGGACGGAAGTTTCCGTTACCTCCACCTGGCTCCGGTATTCGGCAAGCTGGTTCGAGGAAAAATCGAAGCCACGAAGAAAAAGGGAGAAAAAATTTCGTTTGGGAAAATCATGAATACTGCAAAATGCATCCAATTATGCTTGGCTTATGCGGTCTTCAGCAAGAACCCAGAAATTTTATTTTCAACTCTTTCCTTCTTGCGACATCTTCTCAAACCTGGGGCAAAAATTCGTTACAAGGACTTCACCGTACAACAACCCCCGACACTTAGCGCAGATGGCAAACTCGAATACTGCAAAGACTGCCCGGACGCGACGATCCGAAACGGCGTGATGATGCCCGTTTGCATGGTGGATTATCTGTCACCCGCTCAGCGAATCCACTGATTTTTTTTGTACCATTGAATCGCATCGGCAGTCCCGCGGCGAAGATCATACTCGGGTTTGAAATTTAAAAGTCGCCGAGCCTTCTCGTTGGAGCAGATCCAGTAATCCGGCAATATTTCATTCAGCTTGTCCACGTTCATGCCCAGAAAGTTAAGAATCTTGCCGAAGAAAACAACGACGCGAGGTGAGATATATATTTTAAAAGGTTTTCGATCCAAGCACGATGCCATCTCGTCAAGCCAGCTTTCAAAACTGGCATAATCATCACCTGAAAGATAAAAAATCTCTCCCGATTTGACTTGATCCGATTTAGCAACTGCCACCTGAATCAAACCGCGGCACAGATCCTTGACATGAATCATGCTGTAGTATTTCTTCCCATCGGGCGAGTTGCCTTTCACGAAAATCATCAGACGGCTTGCAACCATTTTCACCAGTGTGAGAACACCGGAATCCCTGGGGCCATAAATAATCGGCGGCCTGACAATCGAGATGGGAACCTTGCTGCAGAACGGAAGCAACGCAGACTCAGCCGCCAATTTGCTCCTGCCATAATCAGAGACCGGTTGATCGGGCTGGCTCTCGGTCCTAGGGTTCAAGGAGTCCACAGGACCCCCAGCAGCCATGCTGGATATCAATACAAATCGTTTAATTCCTGAGTTTTCCTGAGCTGCAGCTCGAATGACATTCCGAGCGCCCTCTTCATTGATTCGAAAAAAATCCGATCTGCTCCTCGGAAAAATCACTCCTGCGACATGAAAAACATAGTCGACTCCGCGAACTGCCTGGCAAACTGAATCAAAATCATTGATATCGCCGTAGCAAATCTCTATTTTTAATCCTGACAGATGATCCAGCTTCGAAGTTTTCCGAACCAAGACGCGGACTTCGAACCCCTGGGAAATCAATTCCTCAACCAAATTGCTCCCGACAAATCCTGTGGCTCCGGTGACTAATGTTTTCATGTTTTGCATATGTATTTCATTGAATTTTCATAAACTTAATGTATAATTATCCGCTCAAATATGCTTTTCCTCATCCTTGCCACAACATGGGCCTATGCTCAAGAAACGATTATCCCAACACTAGGCCTCATCACAGATCCTTATCACGGCGTCGCCTATCAGCAGCAAAAATACGACCTCGAAGGTGACTTGCAGGGAAATTATAGTCTGCAGGTATTGGGGAAACTCAACTCCAAGGCAGTTCAATATGTTCTGACGGGAAAAAAACATCTAGCCAGAAAAATCCTAAAGGAAGAAAGAGAAGCCTACGAGCTTTACAAGGATTACTACCCGCAGTGGGACTTCAATCCGATCGAATCCTCCCCTATCGATCATCGCCTGACCCAGGAGCGCATCGATCGGTTTCCGATCTCCCAGAAATCCAAGGACTGGCTGATCAAGAATCATCTCAACACCCGCTACGGGTTCACCGCCAGCTCAAAACCTTTCGTGCCCAAGCGCATTTTAAGAATGTTCCTGCAAGTCATGCGCGAGGAGTATGATCAAAACAGCATCGAAGCCAGCTTGGGCCAAGAACATGTTTGGTCGCAGGAGTTCGTTGAAAGATACGCTTCGGAGTTCCCAGTAATTCGATGGAGAATTTCCAGCAAACTCTTCACAGCGCTCTCGAATGGCGTCACTTCTCGGTACATGGTGACTGAAAAAGAAAAAGAGCTAGCGGAATTCATCACCGCGCATCCCGAAGAGTCAGTCACTCTCGAGCAAGTTTTCAGGAAGAGTTATCAGCTGAACTACGGCGACATGTACCTCACTCTGCTCACCATCGAAAATCTGCTTTCCTATCACTGGAACACTTCGCACCGGGATCAGGCCGCTGTGGTGAAGCGCCTCGCCCCTATCACCCACTACTTCAATCGCGGCGACAAGTACGGGCATTGGTACCATTTTTTCGGGATGCTGCTCTATGGTTACGCGCGAGGCACGATCCGAGGCTATTTTGTGGCTAAAATCGAGCCGATCACTAGCCTGGGGCACAAAGATCCTCAAGAGGAAAAAATCAATATCTTTGGTGGAGCAATTGGACCTTGGATCAAAAAGGCCGTCAAAAACAGGACCTATCGCTCAGATGAATTCAAAAGCAATCCCAAGTATCTTTCTTCGGATTATTACCTCAGAAAATTCGACATTGAGGCTGCGCTTCAAAAGAAAATGAATCGCTAAAAAAACCTAGAGCGCCCCTTTGCTTCGATCTGGGCCAACGGCTGGAGCTCTCTGTTCGCCCTGTGTGGTACCAGCTGGGGTTTTCTTGGCTGGAAGTTCTGAAATCTGGGAGTCGCGGTTGCTTTTTCCACCGAATAAGGTCTGCATCCAACCTTTGGGTGCGCTGAGCGAAGCTTGGTCGTCATCTCCATAGAGATCGTAGCAAAGCCCAGCAGAAACCAGCTGATCCTTGCATGAAACTGCGTTATCGAGAATATCAGTTTTATACACTAGATTTTCACCGTGCATGATGAAGAATCGATATCCACCAACTGTATCAAAAGTTGGATTACTCTCCACTTTACAAGAATAAGTGATAAATGGTTCTTTTACGCAAATTCTTGAACTAGCAAGCTGATTCAGAGATGCTACTGCATTATCAATGGTATCCGTTTTGTAAGCTATATTATCTCCATGTTTGATATAAAAACGATATCCACCTACACTATTAAAATTTTTATTGCTTTCAATTCTGCAAATCGGTCTTTTCTTAAAACAATGATCCAACCCAGGACAACGAATATTGATTTTCGTGCTACTAGACCCGCTTCCACCATTAGAATTAAAAGCCTTCATAAAAGCTTCTGCGTTTGCGTAACGTGCAGTCTGAAGCTCTGCTGTAGCATTATTGACAATTTTAAGAGCAACCGGAGACGTCCCTTCAACTCCCACTGTGTAATCTCCCACCAGCTGATTCCCAATTTGAATTTCGGATGCGGTAGTCCCCGTCTGAGATCGAGCCTGTTCATTCAAACTTTTCACGATGGAATCCGTGCTGAAATGAGTGATCTTGAGCTGGCTGAGTTTTTGGCTCAAAAAGCTCATCATCTCCATGTTGTTGCCTTCAATTTTCACCTTCTTATCCTTGAAAATTTCCGCAAGATTGAACTCATCCGCCCAGGAGAATTGAGCACTCAGAACAACAGAAAGAACCACAAACATAAATAGTCGAAATGTCATAAAGCCTCCAAGTGACTCATCGGAGGACCCTATTCAACGAACAAGGTCCTTAACAATAAATGTCCTTAACAATAAAGACATAACTAATACGAACAGACTGCGAATTAGGCCATTTAAATACCAAAATTTACTATTTATTATGTTTAAATACCAAAAACAGATACAATCATATCATGAAAGACCAAAAACTACCCGATTTGATTTTTCCAGGCCAGACAGCCACCAGTCGACGCCTGGTGGCACAGTTGAAATCCGAAGGAAAAATCCACCCCATTGGCCCTCGACTGTACGCTTCTGTACCGAAGTCCGAGGTCAAAAACATTGTTCGAGGCAGCTGGTCCACCGTGGTTTCTCGGCTTTTTCCAGGCGTCTTATTGAGTCACCGGAGTGCCCTCGACTATCGTCCTGACGAAAAAGGTAAGATTTATTTAACCAGCAGCACTCAACGTGAGGTGCACTACCCAGGCCTGACCTTGCAGTTCCTCAGGGGCCCAGCTCCACTACCCACTGACCCGGCTTTTCTCAACTTTTTTGCATCATCCTTGCCGCGAGCACTGTTGGAAAACCTATCGATTGCTCGAGGGAACACAAAAACGAAAATTCTGCCTATTGAGGAAATCGAAGCCAAGTTAGAGCAGATTTTGCACGAAAAAGGCGAGGACGCCCTGAACTTGATCAGAGATCAAACTCGGACGATCGCAAAAAAACTGAAATGGGAAACTGAATTCAAAAAGCTGGATCAAATGGTGGGAGCCCTGCTCGGTACTCGGAGCCCAAAAAAAGTGAAAGGCGATTTAGCGATTTCGCGTTCGCTAGGATTGCCTTATGACAGCGCCTCCCTCGAAAGACTGGAAATTTTATTTGGAGAGTTGAGGCATTACCCCCTTCGTCCCTTGCCAGAAACGAACAAATCTCACGATCATTTCATTAACAAAGCTTTTATAGAATCCTATTTTTCCAATTACATCGAGGGAACTCAGTTTGAGATCGAAGAAGCAGAAGAAATTGTTTTTGATAAAAAAATCCCAAAAAATAGGCCCGAGGATGCTCATGATATTCTGGGTACGTTCAAGATGGTCTCAGATCCTGCTGAACTCAGGAAAAAGATCTCTACCTTTGAAGAATTCACGCATGTTTTGAAAAAAAGACACCTTGTCTTGCTCGAGGGCCGTACCGAAGCGCATCCGGGTGAATTCAAGCGAAAACCTAATCGAGCAGGCAATACTCACTTCGTCCATCCCGAATACGTTCTAGGCACGCTCAAAAAGGGATTTGAGCTTCATCAAAATCTTTCCGCCGGATTTCCTCGAGCCGCTTTCGCGATGTTCTTAGTAGCAGATGTTCATCCCTTTACGGATGGAAATGGCCGGATCGCTCGTATCCTGATGAACGCCGAGCTTTATACTCACGGTTTTTCCACAGTGATTATCCCTACTGTTTATCGTGAAGATTACTTGCTGGCACTCAGGGCCCTGACTCGCCGAGGACGCGCCCAGCCTTTGATTAAGATGCTAGCCTTGGCTCAGCAGTTTTCTCATTTTGACTTTCACGATTACAGGAAGACCATTGAATGGATGCAGTCCCGTCACTGGTTTGATGAGCCTTCTGAAGCTAAGATTGTTTTCCCTTAAGCACCGCTCCAAATAAAAACCCCCTTTAGTCAAAAGCGTAACACCCTAATTTTACTCCACAGAAGTGCTTTCGGCACGGATGTCATCTTCAGAGCATCCATGCAATCATCCAAACGACCTGGATTTTCTTCGAGCCGTTTAATCGCTTTTTTGAGATCTTTCCCCACAGCTGCGCCATATGCACCGGATGCTTTGCTCAAAGCTTTTTTTAGCTGCTGAGATGACAAATCCATCATAGCCAGGTCAATAATATCTCGACAATAAACAGAACTATCCGCCCATCGATCCGAGTTTGCCAAGAGTTTGCATGCAGCCATGTCCAGCGGCACGAGCGTGGCAATTCCACAGATTTGGTGATTCTCATGAGCCGGCTCTAGTAAAATTCGCCCTTCGTGAATGATTTCAAATTTGATTTCTGTCTCGCCCACCTTCAACAGAGTGCGAATTCCGTATTGATCAGCCCGCAATTCCGCCACTGGATTGAGAGGCATCCCCCTACGCTCAATGGCCCTGAGGCCTTTCTTACCGGTCAATATTTGCCGTAAACTCCTATATCCCGCCCAATCGGAACAAATAAAATCAATATCCAGGGATTCGCGGTATTCATCATGGGAAAGCACGATGGCTGTCCCCCCTCCAAACAAACACCCATGAGATTTGAGGATACCTGCATCCAAAGATTGAAGAATGGTGGCTATGCGAACATGTCGCTCCCTCTTAAACAAGCAATCGCTCCCTTCCAAAGTGCTCTAGCAACTGCTGAATCAACTCCCTCTCTTCCGGCTTCAGAACCTCAAGATCAACGTACTTCCAGTTTCGTTCGTAAAGCTCCAAAGCTTCTTTCGGACTAATTTCCTTATTTTCCTTGATTTGCCACGCTAAGCGTTTGAGTTGAGGGTACTTAGAAATCAGTATTTTGTGAGCCAGTTTTTTCCTGATGAGCTGCTTTTTTTTATTCAATTCGTTCAATTCCAATTTCAATCCAAGCGCAAAAACTACACTCAGGTAGGCCCCCATGGTCACGGACGCCTCACCCCTTTCAATGCGGTACAAAGTGACGCGAGACATCCCTGCTGATTCGGCGGTCGCCACTGCGCTAATCCCCAGCTTTTTTCGGTGAACCCGAATCTGCGCACCTAATTCTCGTAGGTGTTTTTTTAGCTGGTGTCCAATTTGGGGAGAAGCAGCAGGCATGTTTCTCATTATAGCCTTTTTTAATATTTTGTCTATAATGAGAAACTTAAAAAGTCTCAGCAGAGATCCACTGGCAAGTCGTGGTCAAATCGATTACACATGAAATTAGCATCTAAAACCACTTCAAATAAAAATTTATTTATAATATCAAATAGTTAAAATTACGATAACTTCGTAATGACTTTGTCGTAATTTCAAGAAGAGATTTGCTAGTTCCGGATGATCTGGAAACTGCCACTGCGATCCGAGCCCAGGATCGTGAGGCTAGCCGAATCCAGGCCACCGCCTTTGGCCTCCGCCAGCAGGGGACGGATTTTCTCCACTAGGCTAAAAAACAATCCTTGATCATAGAGAGATCTTGCCTGTGGAGGAGTCATTCCCGAGTGTGCACTGTACACAAAGCTCGCCCCCGCGACGTGCAAAGCCTCCATGGCCCCAGAAATGGCGAGTTCTTTAGCGCGAACCGATGCGGGCCACCCGAGTTTTTTCAAGCGGCTATCCAGGGTTTGCACGCAGGTCGGAGCATTCCTGCCCGTGCAGTGGATCGAAGAGTACGCGTAATAAAAAACCCGACCTGCATCACCTTTGCTCGGATTGAGCGCGCAGGTCTCTTTCCATCCATCTTCTTCGACTGCGGTTTCGGTGCAGGTCGCGTAGGTCGTGATGTCGAATGTGATCCCCATCATTTCTTTCTCGGCATAGGTGATCAGCTCTACGGTTGTAGGATTGATTCGGTTGCGGACCATTTTTTTGATCGTCACAGAGCGGCTGAAAAACGTTGGGAGAATGGTTGAAGTCAAAATCTCTTTGGCCTGATCGAGTGAAACCGAGTTCGGAAAATACTGGGTGTTGCTCAACAACATTTTATCTTGATTCAATTGAATATTAAAATCGCTGCCCGATGCCGCCACACCTTCGATAGCGAATTCATCGGCAAACGCCAGGGGCGCAATCCCCAGCAAAAGCATCGAAACAGCTCCAAGCAAAATCACGGTTTTTTTTCTGTAAATAACCCCGAAAACAATCTCACCCATTTTTATCTCCCCTTTTCTTTGTCCCCTTGTGGCGATATCACGGCCAGATTTTGAAAATCAAATTTTTCTTGGAAATCGCACTGATTTCAAATAACCTCTCATTTAGAAAATAAATATGACCAAGAAAAACATGACTTTAGAAAATGCTCGTCCCGATGGCGCCCAGATCATCCAGGACTCAAAACTCGAGCGTTTCGAAAACCGCACACAGGTTCGCCGGTACACCGTGGAATTTACCTGCCCGGAATTCACCTGCATCTGCCCCGTTTCTGGATTCCCAGACTTTGCGACCATTCACATCCGATACATTCCCCGCAAATGGTGTGTGGAACTCAAGAGTCTGAAATTATACATTAACAAATTCCGCAACCAGGGGATTTTTCACGAAGATGTTTCGAATAGAATTTTGGACGACTTAGTGGAGCTCTTGGACCCGTGGGAAATGGAAGTCGTCGGGGACTTCAGCGTCCGCGGAAACATTAAGACTGTCGTGACGGCTAAACATAAACGGACTTAAGGCTAAAAAAAACAGGATTGCCCTGTTTGAAATCTTATATTCACTGTTCTGAATTTCGGATTTTATTTTCTAACAAAACCCCATTTTTATGGATGATTTTGATCGATTCGTGGTATTTATTTTGAATCGTTTTTTCATCTTCTGGGGAACAATATGGAAAATGGAATCATTAAAAAAACAGTCACACAAAATTTGAGTTATTATGCAAGTCTGAAACGACTTCCCTCCGAAGAAATTCATTCGCGGACTTTAGCGGCTTCCCGGACAGAAAAGGATGCCACTCTGAATCTTTTGTATCACCTGCAGGTCGTCAGGGACCGAAGAATCTACGCACTGAAGGGATACGACGGGATTTGGAAATATTGCATGAAAGAGTTGGGCTATTCGGAGTCAGGAACCTCTGAGAGGATCGGAGCTATGCAATTGCTCGAGGCTCTTCCGGAAATCAAAGAACAATTTGAATCCGGAAAAATGTCTCTTACCACTGCAGCTCAGGTTCAGACTTTTGTAAGAAAAGTTCAGAAGGAAGAAAAAAGAATCTTCAGTCCGGAGCAAAAAAGAGAACTGGTTCAACAGGTCTCAGGAAAAAGTAAACGCGAAGTGGAGAGACTTTTCGCAACGATCTCCCCCATCGTCGCTCTGCCCAGGGAATCCCAGAAGCCTGTAACCGAGACACTGACTCAGTTAACGGTGATGGCGGACGAGGAGACGATGGAGTTACTCAAACGCTTTCAGGAACTCAAAGGACAGTTGAGCTACAACGAGATTTTGAAACTTACTCTCCAAGAGTACTTAAAGAAAAAAGATCCGATGCAAAAACCTCAGAAAGAAGAACCTGCTTCCACTTCAGAACTTCGGCCGGCCGCTAAACGCTGCGTTAATTCTGAATCCCGATACATTCCGGTTCCTATTAAATCAAAAATTTTCAAAAAAGCACAAGGCCGGTGTGAGTACATAGATCCATCGACCCAAAAACGATGTGATTCCAAACACAGACTCCAAATTGACCACATTCAACCCTGGAGCGCAGGTGGAAAAACAGAACCGGCTAATCTTCGTTTGCTTTGCCAGACGCACAATGCTCTTGCTGCGATTCAATTCTTTGGGGAAGAGAAAATGAAGCGATGGCTAGGCTAGGATGATAGGACCTACTGAGAGTTTCAAAAAAGACCTTTTGTAAGGTCAACAGGAACATCCAGTCCGCGTAGTCAGGAAGCTCAGTCCTCGATTAAAATTTTATCTTAGGACGGAAACTCTGCTACGATGGCTGCGCACAACTCCCAGTCCGTGGCAGCAGAAATTTCTGAAGCCAGGTCCTGCGCACCGCCCAAACTCAGATCCAAACTCATTTCACGAATCTGTCTCAGCGTATCCTGCAAGGCGACGCTCATTTCACCATTGAGTAGGTATTGTTGCGCATCTGACTTCGATAAAATTACTTGCTGAAGAAGGGCCTGCTGCTCGCCCTTTTTTGCCTTTTTGTCCTGGGTCATTTTCAGGCCGGTCGAAAGCAGCCCGGTCACGGTAGCAACTCCGCAAGCAGCCCCATACCCAGCAGAGCAAGTGTGTGCCGCTGCGACGAACGAGAGGGTCATCGAGGGGTAGTAGCCCCTGTCGTCAGCCAAGGCCAGCGAAGCTGAAGTCCATAAAGCAAAAAAAACAAAAGTCACTTTCATTGATGGAAGCTTGTCGCAAATTTGAGTGTGCGACGCAAGGATTTTTTACATTTAATTTAAATTTTAAAGACCATTAAAAACTTTCGAAAACGCAATTACGTGACCATCAGGATCGAGGCTATAAGCTGCGATATCGCCCCAGCTCCTGGGTTCAAGCCCACTCAGCTCTTTCGCTCCCATCTTGATGGAGCGATTATGGTAGGCACCCGGCTCGTCAACCTGTAGGTAAAGCTCAGCGCGAGGGATTCCGTTCCCAGATTCCGGGTCGGGTAGCCGCTCACCTAAGAGGCGCTTGATTCCACGCTCAGGCATCAGACCGAGAACACAACCACTATTTAACATAAACTCAGTCATGCCAGGAACGTGTAGCGCAGGCTCTTGCGCCAAAACAGCTCTGTAAAACTCCTTACTCCGCTCCTGATCTTTGACGTATAAAATCAAATGTGCTTTCATCATTGACAAAACAGTCACTCTCCGTTGTTTTATCTCCCATGGGATACAGTAAGTTTCAATGCCTAGTCGTTGGGTTTTTATTCACATTATCGACCTTCGGGTCCATCGCTGAATCGGCCGACGCGCAGAAAACATACCAGGGCGACTTTCATTACCTGATAGGTGATCTGAGCGATTCTTGGTCGCGCTCGGATTATGACCGATTTTACCTAGTGGCGAAAAATCTCTCCGAAAAAGGCATCCGAACCGTCATCCATGTGGATGCAAAAACCTGGGACCTCAAAAACACCCTGACTGACCCGCTGGCGGTCGGAATCATCTGGAATAGCCACGGCAGCAAAAACGGCTCGATCTGGGATGCGGATGAAAAAAGACTGCCTCGGGGCCTGTTTGCTCGAAAAGCCACCGACAAACTCCGCTATGTCTTGTTTGCCAACTGCTACGGACAGGCCAGCATTCACTATTATGGGCTAGACCAGCTGCCGGAAGTTTTCTCCAAAGGCTGGCCAGGTGATGTCAGCAGCGAAATGCTCTTCCACTACCTTTTCTCGCAGCAGTTTGAACGGGACCTGAAAACAGCGATGTCGAATTCACTCAGGTGAATCTGACTGTTCCTGAGACTTTTCCTTGGGCAGGTACTTCTCGATCAGCTCTTTGCCCGCACGTTCCTTTTCCAAGCGACGTTCTGCGCGCTCCTGCCGACGCTTTTCGAGGCGGGCCTTCTGACGGAGTTTGTATTGCTGATGCCGCTCTTCGGTTTCGGGACGCCTTTGTTCTCGAAGCGCGCGCAGCCGGTCCTTGTCAGCATCGGACACATCTTGAGCGAAGCTATTTAAAGCTAGAAGAAAAAAAATGATCAGCAATCTTTGTATACACATGTTCCAGTTCATTTTACTCTACCGCTAATGCAATTCGAAGACATTTCTCTAATTGCATCAATTTTTGATGCGTAAGAGAACCCACAAAATGTGTGAGTTTTGACTTTTCTATACTAATGAGTTCGTCACAAAAGATTGATGAATTTTTTTTGAGTCCTTCTTCAATTCCAACTTCAAGCTGTGTTGAAAGCCCATCATAGTTAGAATAAACGGGTGCACAAATCGCTGCCGAAAATTTAGAGTCAAGAAGCGGTTGTCGACTCACCACTACGAAAACCCTAGATTCCTTCGGATCCACTTTATTACCCCGA
The DNA here is from genome assembly GCA_964364175.1 of uncultured Bacteriovoracaceae bacterium. Lineage (GTDB taxonomy): Bacteria > Bdellovibrionota > UBA1018 > UBA1018 > UBA1018 > CAYILR01. The sequence continues at coordinate 45,286 of CAYILR010000011.1, read as the reverse complement.
TAAACCCTGTACAACTCTCCTCGTTGCACGATCAGTCCACCTGATATTCAAGCACGTCGAGCGCTTCTTGATTCAACTTATCACTCAGGCTGTTTAAAATATCGATATCCGATCGGTCTCGAGCCAACACTTTTCTGTTTTTAAAATAGAGAATCAGTGCTTCTTCGATGATCTCAGATCGAGAGGGTTGCTGCGGAAGGTTATCTATCAACTTAAGTAGTTTACCGCTGACGCTAATTGAAGTTTTTTTCTTCATATTACAATCATACTACCAAAGTAATACCATTTTCAAGCACTGTTTTTAGGCCTTTGGTGCCCACTAAAACGACAACGACCCACCCCCCGCCAGGATCGGCAGGAATTTAGAATTACTGGCCTTCGGATACACATGTAGCCCAAGCTGAAACCCCGGCCAGTGGTGACTCAAACCCACCCCGTAAATCCGGTAGGTCAGGTCATACGATGCCCCCACGGAAACTGCGTTGGCAATCCGGCCTTTTCGATCGGCACCGCTGTACATGAACGTCAAATCGGACTCGACGCGAGTCCCTCGCACATACCCGGACATCACGTTGGGAACTTTGACCTGTGTGTATTGATAGTTTGCGCCAAAAAACATCGCCACCCGCGGGTGAAAGCCCATGGCGAACACAGCTCCGGGCTGATAGGCAGTGATATTGACGTTGGGATACGCGGAAGAAAATCGTTTTGGATTGTAGTAATCCACCCCAAATGTCAGCGCGAAAGCGAAGTCCGTATTCGCAAAAAGCTTGAGCTTGGTGTTGGCATTGTAGATTTGAAAAACATCTCTCAAAAGACCCGTTCCCACCTGCCAAAAATCCGTAATTCCGAACGCTAAATCAGTCCCATAAATGAACATTCCCCCAGGCAAGGTCAACGGGCTGGGCAAAAGGTGAGTTCTCCCAAAAGCAGGATGCACATGCTGCGAACTCGCTGCGATCGCAACCCTGCTCATCCCGAAAGAGAACCCAAACAAGAATAGTCCGAGACAAATCTTTCGAAGTAGCATATAATCTTACCCTACCCTATGGCACATCCAGTGATCAATCTTTGCATTATCGCCCACGTCGACCACGGCAAAACGTCTCTCGTGGACGCTATGCTCAAACAAGCCGGTACTTTTCAAGAGCACCAAATCATCAAGGAACGGGTGATGGATTCGATGGACCTGGAGCGTGAAAAAGGCATCACGATCATGGCGAAAAACACGTCCATTCGGATTGGTGCGACCAAGCTGAATATCGTGGACACCCCTGGCCACGCGGATTTCGGCGGCGAAGTCGAGCGGATCATGGGAATGGTCGATTCAGCGTTATTGCTGGTGGATGCAGCGGAAGGCCCGCTCCCTCAGACTCGTTTCGTTTTGAGAAAAGCTGTTGCTCAGGGCCATAAAATCATTCTGGTCATCAACAAAGTCGACCGTCCCGACGCCCGTATCGAAGAAGTTGTTAATCAGGCTTTTGATTTGTTTATTGATATCGGAGCTAGCGAAGAGCAAGCCGACTTCCCGATCGTTTACACCTGTGCCCGCGAAGGCTGGGCTACGATGGATGTGAACGAAATTCCCTCACTTTTGGGAACCAAAAAAGGCACACTCGAACCTTTGTTCCGAACCATGCTGAGCACTCTGCCCCCTCCCCCTGTGAAGGACTCTGGCGGGTTTCAGATGTTGATTTCGAACCTGTCTTATTCCGAATATGTCGGACGACTGGCCATTGGTCGCGTGACCTCTGGGACTGTTTCGCGTAACCAAAAAATCTTCCGTCGAGGTGTAGGCCCGGACGGAAAACTCGAAATCACCGAAGCTTTCACGGTCAGCCGCGTTTATACCTTTGAAGGCTTGGCACAAACTGAAGTTCAAGAACTCAAAGCCGGTGACATTGGCTGCATAGCAGGTTGCGAAAATACACAAATTGGCGATACCCTTGTCGGAACTCAGGAAGTCCTCGCCATCGACCGCATCGTGGTCGAAATGCCGACTTTGGCAATGATTTTCTCGGTGAATACCTCTCCGCTTTCGGGCCAAGAAGGTGAAGCCATTCAATCTCGTAAGTTGAAAGAACGCCTCCTGAAGGAAGTCAGAACCAACGTCGCTTTGCGATTCGAAGACACGGCAGCCGTCGACCAATTCCGCGTTCTGGGACGAGGCGAATTACAATTCGCGATCCTGATCGAACAAATGCGCCGCGAAGGTTTTGAATTCATGATCGGCAAACCCTTGGTTCTCTACAAAACCGGCGATAACGGTGAACGCCTGGAGCCGATGGAACGCGCTGTTCTCGACTTGCCCGAGGCTTATGTCGGGGATGTCACTCGGATGTTTCAGGCCCGCAAAGGACTTTTGACCAAGTACGAGGGCGGAGCTTCGACGTCAGGGACCGGCCGAGTTCGCTTGGAGTTCGAAATCCCAACCCGTGGATTGCTTGGAATGCGATCGCACTACCTGACTGCCACCCGCGGCGCTGGACTGTTTAGTACACAGCTTTTGGAATACGGGCCCCACAAGGGCGAATTGCCTCATCGGACCTCCGGAGCCCTGATCTCGGATCGAACCGGCGACACGGTCGAATATGCTTTGTTGAGCATCGAAGAGCGCGGCATCCTTTTCGCCGGTCCCGGCGTGAAAGTCTACGAAGGCATGATCATCGGTGAAAACAATAAAGAGAACGACATGAACGTGAACGCTTGCCGCGCCAAGAAGCTCACCAACATCCGAGCTGCTCACGCTGAACTACTGGTCACGCTTTCTGGAATCCGCAAAATGTCGCTCGAGCAATGCATCGAATGGATCGACGAAGACGAGTGGATTGAAGTCACTCCTGAGTCCATCCGTCTCCGCAAAAAAATCCTGCCGCTGAATCTACGCAGCGTGAAACGAGAAGACAGAATTCAGTAGCTGCTTCTAACCTTTCTGTTACAGTCTCGATAAGATTCGAAAAATAAAGTGGGAGTTTCTTTTTTAAATTTTCTTGGGAAGCACTGGCTGTGCGTTCGTGTTTCTTTCTCTAGCCCATGCCCGTGTTTCCACTTCCGCCGGGGCTTTTTTACTCCCTGCTAGCACCTACCGATATCTGGGATACACAGCCGATGTTGGAATCCCCTTCAATCACTGGGCTCTGACCTTTCAATTGGGTTCAAACCAGCCCAAAAAACATCTGGGTTATCTTCACTGGATCGGCCATATGGGGGGCGGAGCTGAATGGTCCGTTTCATCAGACGTGATTCGCCCCTACGTCGGAGTAGGAATCGGTGCATACATGGACCAAATCAACTCCATGCCAGGATTGACGCCTGCGCTCTACTCCAAAGGAGGAATCCGCATCGGACTTTCTTCTTTTGGACTTCAGTTCGAGATGATTAGCTATTTTGGAATCAATAATCTCAGCGATACTTTCACACGATTTGTAGCTTGGCCGATGATCATTTTTCAAGCGGGCCTCTATTTTGGGAGTCCCTTGTGAAAACAATGACGATCCTCCTCCTTCTCTTCACTTCTAACGCAGCGTTTTCTGACACAACAGCGATCTCACTCCACGCAAGAGCACTGGGTCCAGGCGCAGGTGGAGCTGCAGCCTATGGAATCAAATTCACAACAGGTCGTTGGGAATTTACTGTTCAAAAATATTGGAGCATGTTTTTCGGTATCGCTTACCAAATCCATTTTTTGGAAAATTCCTTCTTGTCTCCGAGTCTCAACCTCGGAATACTTTACCCAGGACTCCTCAATCCAGGCGTGTCTGTGAGACTTCGCCTTTTTTCATTGGGAAGGTCCAAAGTTTTTTTCCGCCTCGATCAACTCGCCTTGGTCAATCCTTGGAAGGGACGCGGCTGGGAAATGTATCCGATGTACTTGGTGGGAGGAGGTGTATCATTTTGAAAAAAAATCGGACTTTTTCATGGATATTGCTTTCATCCATTTTTCTGATTGCTTCGGCGCCATCCGACCGACACAAAAAATCGACCCGTTGGCTGATTTCCAAGGAATACCCTGAGGTCCCTTACTATATTACCGACTCCGCTGCAGGTGGTGCGGGAATGATTGAAGCTTGTTTTGGGGCTTGGTCTTCCGTGCAAACTGCTTATATTGGATTCAAGAGAGTTTACAAACTGGAGGAAGCTGCAATCGAGGTTCGAGCAGAAAAAACACCGAATCCTTTTACTGAAGGGCATTCAGAAGAGTTTTACTACGAAGACGACGCCACGCTAAAACACTGCATTGTTCGAGTGAACGTCGCGAAAATAGGATGGAATAAATATACCTTTCTCCATGAAATCGGACACTGTTCTGGATTGCCACATACCACGTCTCCAGGAGCTGTGATGAGCTACGCGATGGGCAATAACCGCGGCACAGTGACCGACGACGACAAATACGCGCTGTCCCTGCTCTATCCAGAGAAAGATGAGCGTGCACCTGCAGGATGCGCCACGATTCAGAATCAGCACACACCTCCTTCGTCCGGTGGCGGCGCGAACTCAATGATCATCACAGGGTTCTTTTTGTGCTGGGCGTATTGGATCACACGACATCGTCGAAAAACCATCTCACTCATCACTCTTGCCTTGCTTCTCCCGTGGACAGAGTCGAGAGCATCGGTTGATGCCGGTGTTCAAGGAATTTTCGCTGGCACTGGCTTGGTCAACATGACCTTTCGGAGCAAAACCTTTCTCCGTGTCGGTGGGCCAAAATTTACGTTGGGACCCGTGGCATACTTCAATCGATATCACTCATTGGTCAACGAGCTTGCGCCTGGGCTTGGAATGCGAATCGGAAATCCGTGGCATCTCTCGATCGACGGAACTTACATGCTGAGAAAAGCTCATTCTGAACTCGGGAAAGGCGTCATGATCGCGTTCACTCCTGGGTATAGACTGACGCCTCATGTGTCGCTCGCGTTCGCACTCATGACGACTTGTTTCTGGTCTGGAGTAGCTCGCAAGTGGCGCGTGGACGGGCTTCCATTTTTTGGATTGGAGTTGGACCTATGATTTCAAAGGTCCGGGCCCTTGCAATCCTATTTTTTACATTACTTCAATGTTCCCTCGGCTATGCCTATACTCAATTGGATATCGCTCCCTCTTTCTCGGTTCAGAAGGCAAATGGCGAAGACATTGAACTCGCTGGAGGCATGCTATCCCGCTTGAGCTTCTTCCCAGGACAAGATCGATTCGGAATTGCACTGCTCCCTGAACTCGTTGCTCTCAAGTCGCCGGTCGTGACTCTTGCGGGACTGCTGCGATTTGGAAAACTGACCTACTTGGATCTCGGTGTTGGGTACAGCGCTGGGCTATACGGATTTTCCCCAACAGCCTTGATCGGTTTCGGCATGCAAATCAAGGGTGACTGGTTTTTTGCTTTCAATGTGCGGCATATTTTTTCGACCGGGCCTTGGCAGGGGCGTGTGCACTATCTCCCTTTTATAGGAGTCCGGCTATGAGAGCACTTCCACTCATTATTTTCGTCATGAGCCTAGGTTCAACCTGGGTCTCGTGCAGCAACCAAGGCGGTACTCTTTTGGATGCAGATGGGTGCGATGGATACCCATCCAAAGATCATACACAGTACATTTTGCCTTATAATGCTGGAGAAGCTTATCGAATTTACCAGGGCAACTGCGGGGCTGTTTCCCACTATGGATCCGATCGCTACGCCTACGATTTTCAAATGCCAATCGGCACGGAAATTATTGCCATCCGAACAGGAAAAGTCATTGGGATCTGGATGAACTCGGATGTGGGATGGGGAAAAGCCGAAAATCGAATTTCAATTCTTCACGAGGATGGAACCGTAGCGGACTATGTTCACCTTCAGAAAAACACCCAGACCATGAGCGTGGGAGATTATGTTGAGCAAGGACACCGAATCGCCGCATCGGGATCCAGTGGGACAGACCTGCCGCACTTACACTTGGATCTTTTTTCATCCAGAAATAAACTCATGTCTCTGCCACTGACTTTCACGAACACGTCGAATCACCCCGACGGACTGAAGGAAGGAAATACATACCGTGCTTATTGATTTCAAGAAATCCCTACTCGCCATTTTGTTTTTCTCTCAAGTTTGCTTCGCAGGAGATCCAACCCAGCAGTACCCATTTTATTGGGACAAGCTTTTTCAAAATCACTTCCGGGGTGGATTGCTGGCCACACGACACCACTGCCCAGGTCCCGACTCGCGCTATGCCCCTTGCCCAGATGCTTATGAAGGATACGTCTATCCGGATTCGACTTACTATTTAGGATGGTTGCTTTCCGTCTTGGCAAAAGACTATTCGCTGCAAATCCACCCCCGTGCAGAATCTCTGTCTAAAATCAAAGAAATCCTCGACACCTACGACCGTCTCTCCAAGTACTCCACATTGGAATCCCTGCAAAAAGCGCGCGACTTATTCCAACAAGGAACCGGAACTGCTTACGAAAAATTCCTGATCCGCCAGGAGGCAGTGAAATCCTGGCCCACTTCGGGCTACTTGATCCGACATGACATGGACGAAGAATTCGAAAAACATATCTTGCAGCCGGATGTTCCCTCCGATGTTGATCCGAGCCTGGATCAATATACGGGCATCCTCTTTGGTCTGGTCAATGTGGCGCGGCTTGTGGACGATCCCTCGATTCGGTCTCAGATTCGTTCGCTGGCTGGAAGAATGCGCTCCTACCTGATCGAAAATGATTTTGAACTCAAACGCCCCTGGGATCAAAAAGTGGTCAAGCGAGGACCGGATGTTTGGAATTTCAGATACCCATTTTTGTTGGCCCTTAATTGGCTGACAGGCCAAAAAAGCACGAGCTGGCCCGAGTTGTATAACAAAGCAATGGACTTGCGTTCCTGGACGCTCACCCTGAAAGGTCTCGCACGCTCAGCCCGCGTACGTTGCAGTGAAGAAAGCCGCTTGAAGAGAAGGTTCAAGTGGGCATGCAATTACTACAACCATCCCTTGGTTTACATCAACAGTGCTTTTTTAGCGCTGGAGTCGGAACCGCAAGCCTTATCGAACCACATTGAACTTTTTAAGACCGTCTATATCAAAAGTGGATTCCTTAAATTCGATCTCAATCCCATGCTCGCTCTCATCGCGCGAGAATATTACTTTGTTTCGGATCCTGATGTCGAAGAAGCTTTTTCACAAATGGACTCGGAGCCTACGCACCAGCTCCCCAACACATGGGATAGTCCTGGGCTTCAGCTCACTCACCCTGGAAAAAATTATTTCAGGGACAAGAATCCACGCCCATCGCCCATGCCTGGATTCTTGGGAACAGAATACAGCGGGATTGATTATCTTCTGAGTCAGATTTACCGAGGAAAACTCTAAGCCGCGTGACAAATGAGGTCTATTTGTTTTTCAGCGGAAATTTTTCTGCCATACGTTTAGTAATGGCAATGAGATTTGCTGCCAATTTTGGATCTTCAACTACATATGAGTCGGTGAATAGTTTTTGAAGTGTTACTTTTCCATTCAATTGGATTTTATTTTTTTCTACACGAATAATAAGACCTTTTACAAAATCCGCATTTTTATCTTTGGGAATGGAATCAAAAAAGGTCTTGTAGAGCGGATGCATTCCTTGGCCTTTAGCTGATTCAGAGGTCAATTCAACTACAAGATAGTCCTCACGAGCATCCAAGACGCTGGCTCGATAGGGCGCTTTAGGATCTGCGGGCAGGCCTGGTTTTTCTATAACTTCGACGGCTTTCTCTGACTGTATGCGTGGTTTCGGATTTTTTACTTCACCCCTCCCTAGCACAGCACTTCCTCTTCTGAGTTCGTAGTTGAGAACTTTTTCCGAAGATCTGACGTCAAAACTTACATTTCCTTTTTCGATTTCTTCGATGAGTTTTGTGAGGCGCGCCGGATTGGTCGGCATTTTTTCTCTAAAACCAGGGACCTGAGCCAGCATCTCTTTAAAAATTCGAACTTGTTCGGCTTCGCTGGTCTCAGCAGCTCGAATTTCGAATGTTGGGGTGGATTTTAAAGTAGTCGTACAAACACCGTCTAATCCAGCAGCCCAAACCACCGAATGCATACCTAGTCTCAAAAAAAACAATATCATCGGCAACCCTCAGCTTTGATATCAACCTCATAGTGGTGGCACGAAGGAGCCAGATTCTTAGAAATATACTGGGCTGATTGAGTTTCTAAATCGATATAACCCGAATTCGAACAAAGACTGCATTCACCCAGACCGTGAGATGGTGTGAATAGCACAATGGCCCACCCTGCTGCTGTGAGTGCCACTCCACCTGCAATAGGGACAGCTTTGCCGAGCGCCTCGGCACTCTGTCCAAGCAATCGCCGCAAAGTTCCTCGCCCTGCAACGCCTTCGACTGCCTCAACACCTGCAGCATCAAAAACCAGGATCTTCGAACCTCTTTTGAACAAGGTGGCAAGTTTGTCTTCGGACCAATGGACGGTCTGGTTCACGATGCGCCCGATAGAACCACAAGCTGCTGCAGAGGCAGTCCGCCCCACAGCTTTCCCGGCCAAATAGGTACCTCCCACGATTCCAGCTGTCGCTGCTGCCGAGGTCATAATCTCACCCATATGGGCAATATACTTTGAGTTAAGTTGCCGACGTTTTCGATCAGAGCCCGCACAAGCCGCTGGGGCGGATCGAGTCAAAATGTCCTCACAAATCGAACCCATTTGTGATTTCAATATCCCTTGAATAAAAGAATATTCTGTTCGATGCCCGGTGCGATTTCTCTGCCTAATTTCTTCGTAACATTGGATAATGTCCGCTGTTCGAATCGTCGTACTGGGGGGTTGTCTTTTAAAATAGGATTCTGGAGAAAGAGCCAACTCAGGGCTACAATGCGGATAGTGAGTGAGCTCGGCCGCCAGCAGCGAAGAGACCTGCATATCTCCTAACCTTTCAAGATTTTTCTCCGCAATGTCAGACGGAAAAGCAGCCCATCCTTGTCGCCGCATCGGCTCCAAAAACCGATCAAGACGGCTATTCGCTTCTTGTTCTCGTTTGTCATCGCGAAACCGTCTCATTTCTTCCGTAGCGTCGGCCAGATCAGAGGCCATCTTTTCCATTTGAGTTCGAAAGCGATTTTTGTTTCTTTGAATATCCAGAGAAGGATTATTCCCGTAAAGACGTGATCGAAAGGAAAGATCTTGGCCCGAGAAGAACTGCACGGATGTAGTGAGCTCACAATCCCCGCTCTGTTGCGTTCCGCTGATGCAATAATACCGATCCGATAGGCGAAACACCTTTTGGTACAATTCATCATGAGAAAGGTTCTCAGCCCAAGCATGAAAGGAGGCAACACTTGAAACCATCAGGCAGACAGCCAGAGTTTCACGAAAACTTTTTTTGCTTCCCAAATTCCTCATCACTTAATCTTTCATTTTTTTTAATGTGTTTTCAATAATTATTTATAAAAACAAATACTCTTATTAATCTGCATTAGAACATGACCCTCATTGTTTTTTTGAGTTTTTGCGAGGGCCAAATGAGCCGACTGCGTCATCATCAAAAATAGGATTAAATTCGATTTACAGCTTTCAGTTTAAATAGAAGTTCAGACGGAGAGTCCATCTGGACTGTTCTGGCCTCACCTAAAAGATCAAAAACTCCCCTAGGCAGTGCAAAGAACAACTCTTCATTTTGCCCAAAGTCAAAAATGGACGAGAACTTCGTATCGATTTGGATGTCGAGTTGCTTTTGATTCTCACCCAATCCGTGATCCGAATAATATCGGACCAAATGAAGATTTTTGATCTTCAATGGAGAAGAAGTTGCGTCAGATCTAAGAAACCTCGTGACCACGTCTTTCAAGGAAACATTTTCAATTTCAACTCCTGAGTCCATTGCTGGACCTTTTGCATAGGAATCTAACTCGCTATGAATCACTTTGTTATTTCCGCTCAGGATAAAAATTCCCCCATGCCCCAATGAAAGGTGATTGAGTTCATTATTGTCTCCATGCAACACGTAAATCGATGGCATTACGTTTTTGATGAGGTTGTTGTGGCTTCGATTGCAAACAATGGTTGTAATTCGACAATCGGTTTGTATTTTGTCAATCTTGCCCTGGTCTGCTCCTTGAAAAGTCGTATCGATTTCACAGCGCGAATAGGTTCCACTGTTTCTCGCTAAGTCTTCAAATCGGCTATCTTGGCACCCGCTGAAAAGTTCCAATCGATCCAGTTTAACGGCAGAATTTAAAACCACGTTATTTTGTAATCCATCGTAGTTATAGTAGATGAGTTCTGTATAGGGGATGCTTTCCAATTCTAAATACGAGTCAACACCCACAAAATTACTGTAAGGGAGAGTTCGTTGGTTGGCGCTGTCTTGCCAGAACTTATGTTCGAACACATACCCACCTCCGCGTCGATCGATGTAGGTTGCTCTTGCAACGGAATAATGACCTGTTTCAAAAAATTCAAACCCGATGAGATACCCCAATATACGCTGCAGTTCCAGCGATGCCTGGTATTCGGAATTAGAAATCGTGTCACGATCGCCTGCTTGTTGCCGATCACGCACCTCAAGAACTACGGACAGATCCCGGATCATTGAAGCAATCATCTCGTGACCACCCAATTGAAACTGGTGGCAGATTTCGTGAACCATCATGAGAGCCTGATTACGCGGAGTCAGAGTTTTAAAGAGAGATTCCTTGATCTCAATAATCCGCCTCAGTTGGGGAGCGCGAGAAGGAAACAGCTGTGTAAAATAATAACTGAATCCTACTTGTTGCTCCTCAAGGCCGCTTCCCGAAGTATCATCGCCCAATAGGTCCTCTGTCGAGTAAATTTCAATATCTGAATCTGTGATCTCGTCCTGCGAACGAGTAAGCTTGATCGCAGCATGGCCTTTTCGATCGATTTCGATCTGGAAAATTCCCTTTCGGCCCATTCTATTGGTGATCATTTGAGCAATCAGGCGCAGTTCTTTGAGTGCATCGGGATACTGATTGAGATCCAATTTTGATGTCTCTGCATAGGGAAGCTGGTATTTGGTATTTTTGAAATACAAATCGGCAGGAACCCAGTTGCCCTGCTTATCTTTTACGACTGAACCTCCGTGCGCTTCTTTGCCCCCTGCATGCGCAAAATGAGCTGAATCTGCCAGAATAAAACTAGCGGATAAAACAAAAATAGTTCTTATTAAAAATTTCATTTGGATAATTCCTCTTGATTCGTGGTTTGGGTGATCGGGTAAATTGAAACGCCTAGGTTGTAAACATGATCGTATGGACCTTCGGATTGCATGATTTGACAAATCTTGCGTCTGAATTTTTTAATTTCCTCGTTTGCCTTGGGCAACATTTTGGAATTCACTGCCATCGTCATCGACGAGTGTCCTCTTTGAGAGATATCGACTTCTTCCAACGCAACGATTGATTTTTCTAAGATTTGACGTTGGAGCTTTCTGAAAGCAATGGTGGTGAATTCATTTCCAATCGTAGTGACTGCTCCAGCAGTATCAGTCCATCGTCCGGATTGATCGATGGTCAAAAACTCGAGTCTGATGAGTCGTTCGACAGCCATGTTCACTTCGGACACAGTAATTCCCAGTTTTCGGGCAATCCATTTAGGATTGCCCTGAAAACCGGCCACCTGCGTGAGTTCTAAGAGAGCATAGTGGTACCAATCTGAAATCACCTGAAAATAATCGAGAGTGAGTTGTTTGTATTCGTTTTGGGAGGTCTGCTCAGCAGTGGTGCTCTGATGATGCAGTTTTTCCATTTCGGAGGGTGAAATGCCTAACCTTTGAGCCAAGCGCTGAGACATGCGCTCGGTGATGCCCCTTTTTCCATTCAGGATTTTAGAAAGGGCAGATGGCTCAACCCTTAAAAACCGAGCAAAAGAGCGTAAAGAGTAGGTAGGATTAGCTTTGCATCTCCGAATCATTTCGGCCTGCAGGTAACCTCTAAAAGAACTGGGTGTAGGTTCAATCTGTTTCACGCGACCTTTTTAATACACAAAAAACAGATAAACAACAAAAAAGACACAAAGTGTGTCTATTTGGGAGACATGGCTGGGTTGCTTCTAAAACTCAGCAGAAAATCAATCTGTAGTTCCGATGCTCATTGTCCATAAACGACACCTCCTTGTGTTCTTGAAATTCAAGTCATCAAATATTCTCAGATTGAAAATGTGGAGCAGACTGTTGTCTCCGAGAGTTCGGGGCACGTCCACATATTTTCTTTCATGATTTAGCGTAATTTTTTTTCTCCAGCCATTGAGACAACCTCACCCAAGGCAACCCCAGCAGCAAGTAAATGACCGCTACGATAATTCCGATCCCCAGATAATCATAGTGCGTCGACGCCATCTGGCCATACGCCTTGGTCAATTCTGTCATCGTGATCACGGAAACGAGCGATGAGTCCTTGATCAGTGCAATAAAATCATTCGTAATTGGCGGCAGGACGATTCGCATCGCCTGGGGGAACAAAATCAGGCGAATCGTCTGCCATCGCGACAGTCCCAAGGAATGCGCCGCCTCGGTCTGAGCACGGGGAATCGCCTGAAACCCTGCGCGGTAGTTTTCGGATTCATTGGCTGCATAGTTCATCCCCAACCCAATGACTGCTGCAGTGAAGGCAGAAAATTCCAACCCGATTTTCGGTAGTCCGTAGAAAATGATGAAAAGCTGAATCAAAAGTGGCGTCCCCCGCATGATTTCCACATACAATGTCACCAGTGCAGCACTCCATCCCGGCCCATACAACCGAACCAACGCCAATCCCAATCCCAGAACCGTCGCGAGCAACATCGACAGCACCGAAATCTGCAACGTCATCCATGCGCCTTTGAGCAAAATCGGCAACGTCATCCAATAGAGTCCGAGTTTTCGCTTCCAACCGGACGACTGATCTTTCGTTTGAACATAGCTTTCGAATTCCACGGGTGCCGATCGCGCCACCGAGTCCTGCCCAAATTCCTCCGCGGTCGCTCGATTCCACATTTTCCACCGCTCGAGGATGGTCCGAAGCTTCCCGTTGTCGCGAATTTTCTCCAATGCTGCTTGAAACGACCGGTAAAATTCGGGGCGAGTTTTGTTCACGGCGATCCCGTACTCCAGCCGACCCACGAGATTTCCCGTGCTCTTGAAAGCTGGATTCGTGTCCGCATAATAAAGCGCAATGGGATCATCGATAAATACAGCTTGTGTACGATGATTGAGCAGGTCCTCGTAGGCGTTCAATTCGCTGTCATAGGAGCGAACATCCACCCCGCCCATGGAATCCAGCATCCGCTGAGCCACCGAGTACTTTAGCGTCCCCACCGCCTTGCCCCGCACATCCTCCAATTTCGTGATATCGAGATTTTCTTTCAAAACCGTCAATCGCTCGCCCGTGACATAATAGGGCGAAGTGAAAAGAACTTCCTTCTTTCGATCCTCGGTGATCTCGATGCCATTGATCGCGATATCGTATGCACCCCGCTGCAACCCGAGAATCAGTCCGTCCCAGGAGTTCTGCACGAATTCGGGCCGTAATCCCATTTCAGCTGCCAAGGCTCGGACGATCTCGAGCTCGTATCCCTTCATGACCTCGGGATTTTGCGGATCATAAAATGAATAGGGCGCTCCGCTCTCGGGATCAGCTGCCCACTTTAACACGCCGGTGTCCGCAAACGCAGCGGCGCTCCAGAACAAAGCAATCCATCCCAAGTATCGCAACTAAGCGTACTCCTTTTGGAACCATTGCATCATTTTCACTATCTCATCTCGAGTAACGGTTGCCGTACCTCGCTTGCCCACGCCGACACCTGCAGCCAGATTCCCCAATACCGCAGCATCTTCCAAACTCGCTCCCGCCGAATGCGCAAGCGTCAGTACTGCAATCACCGTGTCCCCCGCGCCCGACACATCGTAAACCTCACGCGCGAATGTGGGAATCAACCAGACATCGGATTCACCTTTTTGAAAAAGAGCCATCCCCTCTTTTCCGCGTGTGATCACGACACTCTCGGCCTGCGCCTCTTGCAAAATAATTTCACCCGCTTGCAAAAGTGTGCGCTCATCGGTGATTGAAATATCCGAAAGGTTCTCGGCTTCCTTCAAATTGGGAGTCAGTAAATTCGCGCCACGATATAGCTCTAGTGCTGTTTTCCGATTCGGATCCACCGCCACCCAGCATTTGGATTTTCGTGCTTCTTCCAAAACACTTTTTGCGAGTAGTGGTGTCAGCAAACCTTTGGCATAATCTTCGATAATCAGCGCAGAACAGCCGCGAACGAATTCCGGTATCTGCTGTGCAATCTGTTTTTCCGTCGCACTCGACAATGGTTCGACACTTTCGTAATCCACGCGTAGGAGCTGTTGACGATCACTAACGATGCGTTCCTTCAAAATCGTCTTGCGTTGCGTGTCGGAAAAAATCCGCTGAGAGGGAATTTTATTTTTCTTAATCAAACCGTAGAAATCATCCGCTCCACGATCTTTCCCGACTACTCCGACTAAGTCCGGTGTAGCCCCCAACGCCACGATATTGTCTGCAACGTTCGCAGCAAGACCCAACTTCAACTTCTCTTCTTGCACGAAAACAATCGGTACTGGGGCTTCGGGCGAAATCCTCTCCACAGTCCCGATGGTGTAGCGATCCACACCTACATCGCCAATGACACCGATTCGTAATCCTGAAAATTTATCCAGGATCCGCTCCAGCTTTTTCATCTCCCAAGACTGAGGAGGAAGAGACCGGGTTTTCTTTTTAGGAGATTTGCTCATAAGGACTGACTCATTTCGTAGTTCGGGTTCGAGACAACAAAACCTGGGTTTCTTCCAGCGCCTGCGCAACACTCAGCATCGGCATGCAGGGATAATAATTGCACAACGGCCCAATACAATGAAATTCCTGGCCGCAAAATACTTCCGGAACCAAAACGCTGGCCGAATCATCATCCTGTACATAGGGTCCCCAACGAATCGCACTCTGCACCCGGACTCCTGAATAGAAAGTCAGAACCGGTTTTCCCAGTGCTACTGCCAAATGCATAGGTCCCGTACTCGAAGCCACCATGAGGCTTGCACATTGAAGCAGGCCCGCGAGAAAATCCACGCTCTTCGCCTCGGCTCCTCCATAAAACCAAACCTTCCGCACGGTCTCTCCCAAAAGGGTTCCTACTTCTTGGAGAAGGGCGCTCTCGGCAGGGCCGCCAGTGACCAAAACTTGTTTGCCTTCGTTGGACAAGACTTTGATGTATTCTGCGTAGTGTTTGAGAGGCCAGTTCAGTGCAGAGCCACCCATTCCGGGGTGCACGACAATCAATGGCTCGTTGCGATTCCACCCCTGCGCCGAAAGCCAGTCCTGCGCTGCTTGTGCAGAACTCTCAGGGACTGAAACCATCGTGGGAACTCGTCTCGCATCGACTCGAATCCCCAGCCGCCTCAAAAGTTGGATATTGTAATCCGCCTCGTGCATTTCAACTTTGGATCGAGCCTGTCGCATCCCTCGATTGAAAAAAAGAAACGAATGAGGCTTGCTCAAAGGGCCGATGCGATATCGAATTTGCGCCAGAAACAATGCTGCTGCGATCTTCCACTGCGAGTTGAGCACAATCGCGATGCGGAATTTGCGCCGACGAAGCTCACCCACCAGCCGAAAAAATCCACGCACGCCAGCATGTGCCACCAGCGGATCATAAATCATCGTATCATCGAGGACAGGCAGCCCCCGAATGATCGGCGCGACTTCTGCCCGAATCATCATCGTAATCAGAGCCTGTGGCATGTTCTGCCGCAAAACACTCAAAACAGGCGTGGATAAAAGCACGTCTCCGAGTCGGTCAGGACGAACGACCAGGACCCGCGTTTTCCTTTCATCAAATTCGCTCACGTATTTTACTTTCCATCAAGCTCACGACTTCGTCGAGAGTCATTTTGCTGGTATCGATCTCAATCGCATCCGTAGCCCGCTTCAGAGGAGCGACTGCCCGCGTTGAATCATCGTGGTCCCGCTTTTGAATTTGCTTTTTGAGCTCCTCAAACGACAGTGCGTCCGCTCCTGTCGCCTCGAGTTCCGCCAAGCGGCGTTTAGCCCGCTCTTCCACCGAAGCGTTCAGAAAAAATTTCACATCCGCATCGGGGAAAATCACGGTCCCGATGTCTCGGCCTTCCAAAATCGTCTTGCCAGCGCATCCCAAACGCCGCTGCAAACCCAGCAACGCTGCTCGTACCTCAGGAACTCCTGATACTGCTGATGCAGCCATGCTGATCTCAGGCGTTCGAATATAAGAAGTGACGTCTTTTCCATTGGCGAAAATGCGATTTGCAGGAGTTTTTTCGGGCATCCGACGAAACTCCAGGTGAATCTCGTGCGAAATCGGCTTGGCTTGTTCCAAAAATTCTGGAGAGCCGAACTTAAAGCCCTTCTGCTCGATCAAGAAATAAGCCAACGCACGATAGAGAGCTCCGGTATCCACATGCGTGAATCCCAAAACATCCGCCAGTCTTTTGGTGACTGAGCTCTTGCCCGTTCCTGCCGGACCATCAATTGCTACAACAGGTCCCATCTTAGGAATTCCCATCATGACAAAACCTTCTTCAAAACTCTGACCGCCATCCGATTCTCTTCCATCGTCCCGACACTGATCCGAAGCGCCCCCTCAAATCCGTAGTTCACTACGGGTCTGAAAATCACGCCGTGTTTCAG
This sequence comes from uncultured Bacteriovoracaceae bacterium, assembly GCA_964364175.1. Classification (GTDB taxonomy): domain Bacteria; phylum Bdellovibrionota; class UBA1018; order UBA1018; family UBA1018; genus CAYILR01. The sequence goes on along the minus strand of CAYILR010000011.1, from coordinate 28,641 downwards.
GCACTCTTGAAAAATTTCGGGGCCGGTTTTTCCGCATTTCTTCTCGACATCCACCAGGAAAAAATTCCCCTGGCTCGGCCAGTATTTCAAACCCATTTTTCGAAATTCTTTTTCCAGGAATTTCATTCCCGTGCGATTGGCCTTCAGCGTTTTTTTGACAAAAGCCACATCCTTGAGCGCCTCAATCCCCGCGACTAGCGCCAGCGAGTTCACATTGAAAGGTTCCCTAGCCCTCTCCATCATTCCGATCAAATCAGGGTGTCCGACTCCGTACCCCAAACGCAATCCTGCCATTCCGTAGACCTTGGAGAAAGTTCTCAGAATCATCACCTGAGGATACTTGCGAACATACTCGAGCGGGTCTGGCAGATCCCTCGCCGTGATGTACTCCTGATAAGCAGCATCGATGATCACCAGAACAGAACGCCCCGAAAGAGAAGTCACCTCGGCCAGAAAACGCTCCAGCTCCTGTCGAGTCACGTAGGTCCCCGTCGGATTGTTGGGATTGGCGATGAAAACCATCCTCACCTTGAAATCCGAATGAATCACCTTGAGCATCTCATCGAGATCAAATCGCAAGTCAGCTGTCAGCGGCGTGAAAATCGTTTGCAGGCCGTGAGACTGCGCTCCGATGGCGTAGGCGAGAAAGGCTGCTTGCGAGGTCACCATTTTATCGCCCGGCATGCAAAAAGTCTGGAAAATCAGATCAATGACTTCGTTGGAGCCGTTGCCGAGCAGGATCTGTTTTGCTTCGACCTTGAGGTATTTGGCAATTGCTCTCTTGAGGTGGAACCCCGTCGCATCCGGATAAAGCTGGAGGTTTTTTAACGCTTTTTTGATCGCCGCAAGCGCTCGGGGTGAAGGGCCTAACGGATTCTCGTTCGACGCGAGCTTGATGACCCGCTTGAGACCATATTCCCGTTGAGTTTCCTCGATGGGTTTTCCTGGCACATACGGCACCAGTTTTTGAATATGTTCTGGGATCGGAAACGAGTGCATACGCCGAAGTTGTAACGCTAATTCGAGTCTTGCGCTACTGAATATCCCCAGTCAAAAACACCGCACCGTGAGATGTTTCGAGATGAAGGTTTTTGGTATAATTTGTCACGACATGAGGGACCCTGGCCTGGTCGTTGATTTGCTGGCCAATTTGGCGATTGCTCGGCTTAGCGATCGGTAAAAACAGATTGACGGGCACTTTGAGGATCCACTCCGAAAGATAACTCTGAATTTTGTGGTCTCTCACATTCAGCGACACGCTGGTTTTGAGTGGCTTGACTGCGAGGGATTTTTGATCAGGAGATAGACCCAGCTCCACGTCCAATTTCACGTCCACGTTGTTGGTCAGGAGATTGGGTACACCTGCGCTATCGAATGCCGCATTGATCGAAACCGTGACCTTTCCATTCTCTCCGATTTCAATTTTAGGTTCTTTGAGAAACTGAACCGAGCGAATCGAATCGCTCCCCGTCACAGATGCGTCCAACAAACCATTTTCAAACATGATTTTTAAATAATTATTGATGGCATTTGCGTCCACTGCGACCGAGAAGTCAGGTTTAGATCCTGCGGCCAGCCGAGGATTTTGGAATTGAATCGGGAATTCTTTTTTGCTCGGATCCAAGTACTGCCCTTGCTGAGGGCAGCTGGCTGCTCCCATATAGAGATAATCCGGATGCTCAGGGTTTTCGAAAAAACGAAGCTGCGTGCTGGCCATTGTCCCCGAATGAGATCCAGCATTTCCGGACTGCATGAGCGCCTGGGTCTTATCGAGCAGGCGTTCTGTTCTTTTGATTAATCCGTCCAGAAGCTCCACCCTGGATTTGGAATAATCAATCGGCAAGATGCGCGCCAAATACTGCTTCCAATTCAAGTCATCGCCACCGTTTTCTTCCTGCTGCTTCTTAAGCCGCTGGAGCTGTGCTTGGTACAGCTTCAAGTCTTCCTGAACGTCCGGAGCAAGATCAGGCGAAGCATCGAGGATCATTTTTAAATTCCTCAAATAAGCGCGAGACCGCACCACCCGATCTCGAAAAACTTCTGCTTGAAGGTCCGTGGAAAAACCTTCGACCTGCCCCCAGGCTCCTATTTCTTTTTCTATCATCGTATTGAGAACCGTCCGCTGGACGGATTCCGGCATCAAAGGATGAGGAATAATTAGGTTGTTTTGCTTGGAGTCCAAAAGACCTGTCAGGCCTCGCGATGTATTATTTGCCACCAGCTCTGAGACCTTCGAAGAAATCAGGTTCGAATGATTGCTCAAAATATCCTTGCTGAGCGTTGAAACAATTTGATCCGTATACTGCGACACCATGCTTAAATCACGCGTTTGGGTCGTGACATTGAAATCTTCGTTATTTAATTTCACGTTCATCGTGCCGGGTAAAATCGTAAAATGATAAGTCCCGTCCGCTTGCAACTGGGTTTTCAGAGCCACTGTTGCATAAGTTCGACGACCCGGCTTCATGCTGACGTTCCATGCACCGTCAGAGATCACCGAAGTAGGAGGTGGATTTTTTGTACTGAGCTCGGCATGTCCACTGAGCCCAATATCGTCAATGGCTATGGAAGCATAATAGATTCCCGGCTGACGGGGATCAGCTTGCATGCTGATGCTCTCGTACTTCAATCGGTCCAAAGAAACCCGATTTTGTTTGAGCTGATAGGGAACCAGGAGTCCTTTCAGAAACACGGTCAGTTGGCCTTCTTTTTCCTGCTGTTGCTGCGCTTGGCGTGCGTTTGAACTCGATCCTGGAGTGGGAATCAGCTCACATAAATTCGAACCGGCTCCCGGCAAGATCAAGGAAAGCACCGGGCCAGCGGCCTCGCATTTCTCTCGAAGATTTTTTAGCGTCTCTTTGATTTTTTCTTTTGTGTGAGCAGCAGTCTGGCGCGCGAGCCTGATTCCACGAAGCGCAACAACTGCCGCGCACACTTTTTTGTTTTCTTGCTCGCAAAGTTTTTGCAGATCCCCTTCGTTCATATTGTCCGCGATCTTGGCTACATCCCCCCCGTATCTGGACGCGTACGCCAAGAGAGGCATGAGCGCATTCAGCTGATCAGGGGCTGGAAGAAGCAAATCGATCGGGGCGGGAGTGAGAGGTACGGGTTTCCAGGTTGAATTGAGGATCGGGACCGAACGGCTGAGCCAGGAGGAAAAAAGCTTGGAAAGCGCGGATTTTTTTATGGCTGTGGAGGCGATGATAGGATTGAAACCACACTCCATTTTGCCCATGAATCCTTCGAGCGGCGTACTGAGAACTGGGGTGGGCTGCATGATGCACTCAGCGCAGTCCTCGTGTGCCTCCGCTGGGCGGACAAGCACCGTGGGCTGAAGCCCCAAACCCATCGACAAAATAATGGCGCCCGCTCTGCGGAACAAGGTCATACATTTTCTGATCGGCAAAACAGCGCAACGCCAAAAGGTGTCCGACAACTTAGTGATGCCCGCCGCGTCATTCTGCATTTCAGCGCATCAGGTGAAGTCGATTTCAAGAAGTGACGATAGGTCTCTGGGGGTGGGGTATTCTTGAGTGAGGGTCGTTTCGCATTTGTATTTGTGACAATCTTTATTACTGTGACCGCGCAGGCCGAGGGCGTGTCTGATTGTTACTGCAAGGATGACTTTCAGCTAGCTAGAGCTGCTTCAGGGCTCAATGAGAATATGTTTGAGATTTCTCGAGCGATGTTGACCTATCAAAGTACCGCTCGTTTTTGCAGCGAGACAACTACGAATTTACATAGAGAAGATTATCTAGGCCGGAAAGGTCCTTCTGACCAGACATATGAGCAGTATCTAGTAAATCCGGAGAGATCAAAGTTATGGAATGAAAACGTGTGGGCCGAAGGCTTATCGCCAACGGAAAAGGTAAGAAACAAAGTGTTCAATCGGATGTTTTATAATAGACAGCCTCCTTTATTAGCTTTGCGAGGTCCACAACAGTTATCAAATTTTTTGAGTAGTGCTCCCGCAGGAAATATTCAAGCACCCAGTGTAGAGCAAAGAGCAATAAGTTCTCAGGACAGAGAGTCTCTTTTCTTGAGTGAAGTTGGAATTTCTAAGGAAGTGTTGTCATCAGGATTTCTTGGTTTATGTGGATTTATTTCTGCAGCTAAAACTGTCGCTTGTGCGGCTCACGCAGAAAAAGCTTTTGAATGGGTGAGACCAAATGCGTTAACCAGTTTGCCTGATCTTTGTTCGAAAGTTACTTCTGACACGAAATATGAAGCAGGACTGCGGCGTGCTGCCCAGAAAATAATTCAGCTCGCTAAATCTGGTTCTTTTGCACAACAGCATCTTTACGATGATCTATATTCTTCCTTTAAGGAGTCCGGATCGTCGGATGCAGATGCAGAGGAGAACACATGGGACGTTTTAGGTGTTTTATCGACTGCTGGGCCTAATATTCAAGATAGGTTAGATGCTTTTCCGGGAGGTTCGGAAGTCAGCAAAGTAGCGCTCGCAGCAATAGCTCAAAGCATTCCGATCTTAGATCAACGCTCTTTTCAGTCAGGGCATCCTTATAGTTACCCAAAAGAATTGGTAACCCATTGTAATAACGGAAAGCCATATCACTTCTGGATGGCCGCATATCTTGCGAGAAGACTCAGCAAAACTTTTGGTGATGCTGATGCCTCTAGAGCGGCAGCATTTGTTTTATCGGAGGCCTACGAAATGAGAAAAACAGGAGCTGGACGTGATCCCGTAAGAATTTTCAGAGAGGCTCCTCTGGCGGACTATGCCAATATGATGCGTATTGATTTAGCATATACATCCGCTGGTTCGGCTTATGGAGCTGGTTCGAACGACAAAGTGTCATCAAAAAAAGAAATAAATGTCGATCTTGCAGTTAAACAAATTCTTCTAAATGCAAGGTACGAGTCTCCGCTGCCTTCTCAGGAAGCAGACAGGATTTGGGGATATGACTCATCAAAACCAGTTTATAATATTGACACCAAGCTATTTCACAGCGCTCGTGCGTTTTTGCGTTGGAAAAAAATCATGAGTCCAAAATCTGCGTATTCTGCGTTTAATGATAAATAAAAAGGTGTCCGACAACTTAGTGCTAGAACCTCTCAACCCAGCTTATTGCGGCTCCGATCAGAGAGTATGGTCCGTTTGGTTTTCCTATTTGTGATTTTTACCCATTTTGCGTCGGCGTCGTCGCCTTCGGACAGTTGGGAAGTTGCTACTGCGAAAATGGATTATCAGAGGATTGCGGCTTTGAGCGAACGAGGCGAGGTGGGTGATCGGATTGGCGGTTTTTTGACGTTTTTAAAACAAAAGAACCTTCAGTTGTCCCATGTTGGAATTTCCCAGGAGGATTTGGATCGGTTGAGGCGTGACGGGATTTTAAGCGAGGCAAAGTTCAGGCTCACAGAAATCCGCGTCGATGCTGAATTAGGAAACAACATAGAAAATAAAACGCAACTACTCCGAGACAAACTAAAACCTTATCTCGAACGATCGCCCGAGAAAAAGCTCTGGGGGATGATTCCTTCCGTCGCGAACGTCCTGGATCACGAGCTCGCCGAACTGCAAAAAACAAATGCTGGTCATCACGAATCTCAAACCCAGTGCAGTGAAGTGAATTTAACAGCGGAAATGGGGCCCAAGCGAGATCAAGACTCTGTGGGGGTTTGTGGTGCTTTCGCAGCTGCAGACCTTTTGAGTTTCATCCTCAAAAAACGTGTCTCCGCTGCGGACGTCATGATTGCAAACAATATCGAAAACATCGATACATTGGACCAACTGTTGGGGACAAAAGATTCAAAAAGACATGGCGCAGTACCTTCAGACGCGATTGTAGCCACCTTAAAACGAGGAGTTTGCCTGGAGGCTGATTTCCCTTCCGAGAATTTTGGAAATGATAGCTATCTACTGAAAGCGATGGAGGACGCAGAGAAACTCACTGCAGAACTTCAGCGAAAGGCCAGGGGGAGATCAGCAAAAAAAGTGGAAGAAATCCAAGAATGCGATCTGGGTGACAATCCCTATCGACGCCTAGCCCGCTCGATTTCGATGGAGCAGATCCGGGATATAGCCCGAAACACCACTCCTGGCCGAACGATGACTCAACTGAATGAAATCGCTTGCCGTGGAAAAAGATTTCGACCGCAGTCCATGCCTGCCCTCAACATGGTGGAAAATCCAGACCACATCTCCGCTTTGAGGCGAATCGATCAGAACCTGAATCAAAAACGCCCCATTGCTATTGGTTATGACGTATACAGATTTGAGCACCTACGTGATCCCGACCGCACGCATCACGCGAGCAACATCATTGGCAGACATTGGAATCGTGAAAAACAGCAATGTGAATATTTGATTCGCAATACTTGGGGAACACAATCTTGCGCGTCACATCCTCCTGAGTTCCCCTGCAAAAATGGGGATTTTTGGGTTTCACAAGGAGCTTTGATCAATGCAGTTTGGGGACTATATTATGTGGAATAAATTTAAGTTGGCTGCGTTTTCTTTAGCACTGCTTTCCAACAGTGCATCCGCCGCGATGGTTTGCGAAAATGCAACTGTGCGGATTCCCCTTTATGACGGGGCAGAAAAAATCGAGCAAAGAAAGGTTTGCTTCTCGGCAGATTCCGAAAAATTCATATCTCCGTCCTGCTACAGCAGAAAAAAGAATTGCGCCGCAATCGAAGCCGCGCTGAAAGGAACTGCGCTAAATACCCACGGCGGCGAAGTGGGAACTCCGCTCTCCTCCGCATGCACAGAAGCCGGCGGCCAGGCTCAGCAAATCACGTTGGAATGGAGAGGACACGCATACAGAACCAGCCGCTGTCTAGTCGGCGATTCCTTCATCGACCTCGGCACATTTTTTTCAATCAGCCTGGACCCCATGAAGTACCTCGTGGAGTAAAAAAAAGGTGTCCGACAACTTAGTGATGCCCAGCGCGTCATAGCATGAAATTAATTTTTGGCCTGTTTTTTGCTTAATCCCACTACCTATGGCTAGAAAATTATTAATTCGATCTCAAGGCAATCCGTACCACGTTACGATCCGAGCGAATAATCGTGAACTATTTCCGATCGACCCCTTTGCAATATGGAAGGTTTTTTGCGACTTATTTTTCGAAACACATGTTCTTTTCAGAACGCAACCTCATGCGTTCGTGATGATGCCAAATCACATCCATCTTCTAATCACAACTCCTCAGGAAGATTTGGGTAAAGTTATGCAACATTGGATCGGGTCCGGAACTCGGACAGTCAATCTGATATCCGGGCGTTCTGGAAGGATTTTCGGCGCAAGATACCATTGGACACTCATTGATAATCCCATCTACTTTATGCATGCTTTTAAATACGTTTATCGAAATCCGGTAAAAGCGAATTTATGTGCACAGGCTCAGTTGTATCCTTTCAGCACTCTACAATTTGCACTCGGAACACAAATCACGTCATTCCCTATCTGGTATGCGTTCCAACAGAAGCAATGGATAGGTATTCCCAATACTGACCCTGAACTTCTCGAATGGATCAACACCCCTTTCATATCAGAACACGAAAAAGCAATTCAGTTGAGCCTGAAGCGCACTCGGTTCGAAACTCCGAAAATAGGACGGAAACGTACCCCGTTTAATTTTGGAGTTAATTTACCAGCGCAAAATCAATAGCTAGTAAGGACATTTCAGGATTTAACGCGCTGGGCATCACTAAGTTGTCGGACACCTTTTTAGGCGGCTTCGCTGGCGGTTTCGCGGATGGCTTGGGTGATGTGGGCCAATTGTGGGGCGCTGGCCATTTCCAGGGGGTCGGCTAGGCCGATTCCTGGGATGAATGCGCCGGCTACTAATCTTGGGCGGGCTTCTAGGTCGTAGAATAGCTCTTCTACTGTTCTGCGCACTAGGTGCTCGCCGAAGTTGGTGACCTCAGTGTCCTCGTTCACAAAAACCACGCGATGGGTTTTTAGGATGGAATTTTTGATCATCTCCCAGTCGTATGGCCACAGAGTCCGCAGATCGATCACCTCAGCAGAGATCCCCTCGCCCGCCAACTGCTGCGCAGCTTGGGCACACAACGGCAGTGTCCGGCCATAACTCACGACGGTCACATGTCCACCATCCGCAACGATCTTGCCCTGACCCAATTGAATTTCTGGGTCCACCAGTGCAGGCCACTTGGGTTTCCACTGAGATCGATCACCCAGCGGGGCATCGATCATTTCTTTGAGCTGCTTCTCACCCTCAGGAGTCAATTCGGGTTCACCCGGAATCGCGTCCGCTCCTTTGACCCGCAACAAGGCTTTGGGTTTCAGAAACATCGTCGGATTCGGATCTTTCAAGCAAGCCAACATCAATCCATATGCATCCAGAGGATTCGAAGGCATCACGATTTTCCAGCCCGGAATATGCGTCATCGTCGCATCAAAAGAATGCGAGTGATAAATCGATCCGCGGATTCCGCTTCCGACCGGAGTCATCACGGTCATCGGAGTGGAGAACTGTCCGTTCGATGCCCAGGTTTGCATTCCTGCCAGCTTTAATAAATCAATCGTATTGTAAATATAATCGCAGAACTGAATCTCAGCTACGCAACGATGTCCGGCCAGCGCCATTCCCATCGCAGCTCCGATAATTCCGCGTTCGTCCAAGGGCGAGTTCCACGCACACTCAATCCCCTGCGTCGCCGTGAAAACCCCACCCAGCGGCGGACCCACGTCCTCACCAAAAACTTCTTTCAATCCCAGTTGGGTCTCACCATAACGAAGAGCCATCCGAATGGCCTGTGCCATGTTTGCCATTACCAGTACCTGCCCTTCTGTCCAAAATAAACGTGGTCGTAAATGGTCGAACCGTCCGGCATCGGCTCTTCCTTCACCTTCTTCGACATCTCAAGCATCTCCGCCGTGTAACGCTCACGAATCTCGTCGATTTTTTTGCGTGCGAGCAATCCGCTCTCTTCAATTTTTTTCTCAAAATCAGCCAAAGGATCCGCTTCATTCGTCACGAAGTTCGCACCGCTCGCCGAGCTGTGTCCGTACAATCGCGAAACCTTCGCTTCGATAAAGTAGGGCTTGCGAGTTTTGCGGATGTATTCCATTGCCTCTTGAACCGCGAAGTACGACTCTTCTGCATCGTTGCCATTGATCACTTTGGATTTGATGTTGAAAGCTTTTGCACGATCCGCAATTGCGCTCTCGCCGTGCTGAGTACAAGAAGCCGTGCTGATTCCCCACGAGTTGTTCGTGACAATAATCAAAATCGGCAATTCAAAACCCGGGCGCGACGACCAAACCAAGCACGAAGCAAAATCTCCTTCGGCTGTTCCTGCGTCCCCCCCGTTCACAATCGTGATTCCGGTTCCGCCATGGCGCCGCTGCGCAATCCCCGTTCCAATCGCAGTAGAATATTGAGTTTCGATGGTCGAAGTGACAGGCAACACATTCCAATCTTTGACCGCAAAATGGTTTCCGAAATTCCGGCCGCCAGAGAACGGATCCTGCGCTGTGTTTTTCATCTGGCGAATGGCATCCATCGGATCCATTCCCATCGTGGTCAGAATTCCACTCGATCGATAGTGAAGATGCAGATAGTCATAATCCAAGCCAAAACCTTTTTTAACCTGCAATCCCAAGGGGATATTGAAGGCTTCCTCACCGGGGCCGCCGATCCAAAAATAACCGTCGTTTTGTTTGTACATTCGGATCAAGCGCTCTTCGAGAACCCGAGCCTTGACCATGAGATCATGAATTTTTAGAATTTTCTCGGGCTGCAAACGGAACCCCAATCTGTCGTGGCGCGAGCCACTCTCGGTCTCGTGGCGCGAGCCACTCTCGGTCTGACCACTTTTCACGGCTTTTAGAGCTGCCATCGAATCTATTCCTCCATCTTTTTACAACAAGCTGCGCCAGGCTAGCTGAGAACTATTGATTTCTCAAGCGTTTACCGGCAAGTTCAATAGCGAATGAAACAAATGCTTCGTAGTATTATTCGGGGTAAAACTCGTATCGCTTTAGCTTGGATTTTTTCTATCGCTTTGGTTTTTGCAGCGCGTGAGTATCCACATCCGGTCGGTGTGTTCATCTGCTTCGCGGGCGCTAAGCTAAGATTCTGGGCGAGCGGATTCCTTCGCAAGGATTCTCGGCCTGCCGTCGGCGGTCCCTACGCTTATGTGCGTAATCCTCTCTACTTGGGCACCTACTTAATGGCTGTCGGTACTGCGGCTGCGATTCAAAACTGGTGGTTGCTCGGAATTTGCTCGGTGGCATTTGCCGTTGTGTATCATTTTATTATTTTGGATGAAGAAACCAAGTTGCGACAAATTTTTGGCGAGCCGTATTTGAAATACTGCGCGACTGTTCCCCGATTCTTCCCGCGACCTTGGCCTGCTCCGGATGTTGCGCTAAAGGAAGTGAATCCTGAGCCCGAACATCGCCAGTACAACTGGGAAATCGCGATGAAGAACAAAGCCTACGAGGCTTATGCTTCGTTTTTTGGCCTGATGGGATTTGTCACTCTCATCGCTTTTGTTTGGAAAAAATTCTTCTCCGCATGAGAGGTTTAGCAGTTTATTTGCTCACCCTGATTGCTCTGACCGCGTGCACAGAAAAAAAACCTGCGCATCTTCCCAAAAATCCATTTCAGCAATTCAATTACGTAGAAACTCAAAGCGTTTCTATTTTGAAAAATGACCCAGAAACGGGTGATCGTTGGGATGTACGCCTCAGACCTGCTCCAGGTGCAACAGAAGGCGACGGCACCCCGCTCTGGGAATTCACGGATACTTCTGTCCCCTGGATCGATCGCCTAGTGGACCGCTCATTTCTTTTTCATTTGCTCGACACTTTGAGCACCCTGCAAGTTGCGAGCGAACCCCAATCGGGGCCACCCACTGCGTTTGGGCTCTCGCCGCCGTTTTTTGCAATTCAATGGAAAACAAGCAGCCATCCAGAGCAAGCCGAGCTCCGTCTGGGGCAAACCAACCGATCTCCCGAAGGCCGATTTGCTTTGATTAAAGACGAGAACGGCCACGATCAAATCGTCGTCATTCAGGGCGCTGTCCTACAAATGCTGGCTCAATTGCAAAATCTTCAGCAACTCAGGCGGCAGGTTTTGTTTACCTGGGATATCGACGCAATTGATGGGGTTCGTTGGAAATCTGGATCGGTCGAGCGGCGGAGTGATGGATGGATCACTCCAGGAAAAAAAGGCCACCGCCCCATCGCAGTTCATCAAACGGAAGATTGGCTTCAGTTCCTGTGCCATCTCCGAATCAACCATTTTATTGACGATACGTCGGAAAATTCACAGCTTTTGACAGCGATTCGATCTGCCCCAGATCACTTAATTACCTTTGAAGGGCGCAGGAAAAACAAGTTTGAATTCCGCGTCAAAATCCAAAATGGAAAATTATATGGCTGGGTTTCCACGCGCCCACGAGCTATTTTTCAACTCTACCTGGATACCCTCAAACACATCCTTCCGCCGAGATAGCTCCTTACATACATACTATTTATGCTAGAATCTGATCATGGAGGACAGAAGCAAAATCATGTTCATCAAAGGTCACCTTTATTTCACCCTGGATCAGCATACCCTCGAATTCATCCATCAGCCGATCTCGACATGGGGAGTGGGAAGCCTGCCTTGGCCACCGCTCAATCCAGATCAGCACACGGGCAAAGTCACACAGGTCACTCTCAAAATCCCCAGTCTGGGACCCACGAACCTGATCGTACAAGCCATGCTCCTCCGCGAACGGAGCGCAACGTCAGACATGATGAGTTTGAAATTCATTTTAGATAAAAAAAACAACGATATCCTCTCTTCTGAAATCCGGAAATACGGAACAATCCCTTCGAGCTACGCACGAAAATACCCGCGAATCCCGCTGACAGAATATGTCGCTACTTTCCCCAAGAGCGTCCTCATCAGATCTCCCGATCTGGCAGGAGTTTCCCCTGATACTCAGCTCCCCTTTCAGGTCCTGAACCTGAGCCCCAACGGAGTCTTGATCTGCTCCAAACACCCGGCTGCAAAACTGCTGAAACCCAACAGCAAGGTCGAATTGTATTTTGAGCCGCAAGGCTATTTCCCCGCAGCAGTCGAAGCATCTGGGATTGTCCGTAGAGCGATGGATGAGCTTTCGATCAAACCAGGCGACCCCGAAATCAACCGGCACCTGGGGATTCAATTCACTCAACTCTCGGACGCGAACCGCGAAGTTTTCATGGAATTGCTCAAAGATATTCTGACTCAGTTGAAAAAATCATTTCCCACCAGTTGAATTCAAAGATCGAACCCATTGGGGATCCACGCCCGTCAGATCTTGAATCTGCCAATGCGCAGCTGAGGTGTCCTGGTTCCAGTGATTGGCGTGAGAAATCGCAGCGACCCACATTCCTGCAGCACGAGCAGACGCAACACCCGCACGTGAGTCTTCGAACACGAGAACCTCATCGGGTTTGACCTGGATGAGCTGCGCCGCTTTTTGATATCCATCCGGGGCTGGTTTGCTTTGAGGATAATCTTCAGCGCCCAAAACTTCTCGAAAATGATGCAAAACATCAAGCTGCTTCAACGCCCACAAAATCTCGGCGCGATGCGAACCCGAAACCAATGCTAGCTCGAATCCACCTTTGGCCAAGACCTGAACAGCTTGCGCCCCACCGGGAATGAGATGGAGATCCTCGCGAATCGCTGCACGATAGGCCTCCAAAATTTCATTTCCTGCTTCTTCCACTGAGACGGGCAATTTGTATTTGGGAAATAGTTTTTTGAAACACTCGTTCCAGGTGATTCCTGTCACGGACTGAACGTCTTCTTCTTTGACTTTGACCTTCCATTTTTTGAAAGATCTGCGAATCGCTTCTTCTGCCGAAGGTTCGGTGTCAATGAGGGTGCCGTCTAGGTCGAAGAAGACTGCTTTAATTTTCAGCATAATTTGTTTTAGCTATTTATACTCCATACCAGCAAGTCGAAAACGTCCACTCGCGTCCTGATCCTGATACACAACAACCGCAAGTCCAGAAGTCAAAACTGCTCCCGCGGGGCGACCCGTACAATACGACGTTGTATTTGCAGCTGGAATGCATCCGTTGCCTTTGAGTACAGGCGTCTCCCAACCTTCTACCGTTTGGAATCGAGAGACCAGAACCTTATGACGTCCAGCCTCGTCCGAAGTGTAATTCACTGCCACTCCTGCCTGATCTTTTCCATTAGAGAAAACATGAAGTGCGCCATAAGGAGGAGTGGTGGTGTAATCCGAAGTTCCACCAAAAGATTTTGCTTCCAACCAACCCTTCGCCTTGTCATAGACCGCATAGTACAAACCTGATTTCTTGGTGCTTGTATTGATACTGGTCCATACCGCAACAAAGTTCCCACTTCCGATGTGCGCTATTCCAGGTGAGATTTGCAGATCACCCGACACTGCAGACGGCAAGGCTTGAAAACCATTCCCCACCGCCCCGCTGACTTGCGTAGGCACCTTGTCCCAAACTCCATTGCGGCAAACGCTCGATCCCAAATGCCATTTGCCCGACATCACTTGATAGAATACAGCCACAATATTTCCCTCACCGTCCGCAGCAGCATCAAACCCGGCTGTATCTGCATCTGACAATGCCGTCGGCACAGCACTGATGGTGGGGGTAAAAGACGGTGTCGCCAGGGTGCTGCCCGCAGTATCCAAGCACCGAACATAAATGCGGCGAGTAGCTGCCGTGTAGGAAGCATCCTCTGCGAACACACAGACTTTTTGTTTGCCATCAAACACAGACCTGACCCGGCGATAATTCGTGGTGGGAGTCGCCGTGTAAGCACTCAATACTTGTTGTTGACTCGATGAACTCATTCCACTCGCAGGCTCCCACACTTGATACGTCACATGAGCACTCGCCAAAGCATCCGCGTGATAGAAAGTGTAAGCTTTTCCAACCGCATCAAAACTGGTCGTGATCGCGGGACCATATGCTGTCGAAGACGCTGTCGCGTAGCTCGGAGCTGCACTCGATGCAGCGGTCATCGTCTGTTGCGGTAGCCAGTAAGTGTAACGAGCTGCGGTTCTAGCCTCAGCACTTGCAGCTTCAAAAAAAGTTGCCAAAAAAGCAGACCCGCCCGGGCTCGCTGTGATCGCTGTATGCCCCAAACTATTGGTCGAACTCGCAACTACGGTGAAATCCGGGCCCGCGGAGTTCCAACCACTGGATTCAGAGTAGCGCCGTGCATAACCAATGAATTTGGCCGTCGTACTGTCATAAAATGAGGCAGCCAGCATTGCACTATCTCCTGCTCCCACAAAATCAAATCCAGCGACCGTGCTACTCGATGCGTTGACTGAGGGATTCGTAGGATTGGGATCCAGGTAAAACGAATCCGCCCAGACCTTTCCGCGCATCCCCTCTGCCAGCGGGCTGGGGCTTTTGAACTCGACAACCTCGGGTGAACATGCGGCAAGCACAGTTGACAATGCCAACCATAATAATTTTTCATCATTTCTCATTTTAAATCGCCTCATCTCGCATACTCCGTAGAATAAAGTCTGACGTTCGTTGAACCCTCTGCCTCTGGAGCAGGGAATACGAAAACACCCTGCTCACCCTGAAAAATTGCACCATCCATTCGAGGCGAAAGACAATTCGCCTGCGTGACGGGACAGGTGGGCACCCCTGAAATCCACTGACCTTCGGTCCATTTCCCCGTTTTGCTCGAAAACACGTACGCGACGTATCCGTATTTTCTGAGATGCGCGCCTGGATAGGCCGTGGTCGTATCCACGACTTGCGCCATGACGACTGCATTGCCCGCTCCGTCCCCAGAAATTTTCACCTCGTTTACCGCACGGTAATACGGAGGGCCAGGTACTAAAAACGAACCCAGGCCAGTGGCCGCGCCATCCCAACCCACTCCTGCTTTATACGTGCGGACTCGAATGTGGGTCTTGGCTAGACTGCCTGAAATGGTTTCAGTCACAGGATAGGCTGTTATGAAAGTGCTGTAGCCCAAATGAGCCACTGAGGGAGTGGGATAGTTGATTCCACCCTCGACCGTGCTCTGAAAATAAGTTGAGTTGCCTTCTGGAACATCTGTATCCAATTGCATCGGATCGAGCCAGACTCCGTTCGGCGACCTGACTACCGCGTAGACTCGATTCGCGCAGTTCCGCATCCCAGCGGATGCGCACGCTGAGGATGAGGCCGTGGCGTAGTTGTTTTTTTCTTCAATGTAAACCGCTACGAGATTTCCGATGTCATCGGTGGCTGCAGAAAATCCCTGCGCCTTGCCGGTGAAATCAAATCGGCTCGTTGCGGAGATGGTTCGGGTCTCGCCAAAATTTGAGGAGATTCCGTTGGACAGGGATCGGGCCGCGTTCAATGCGCAAGCACCCTCGCCTTCGGCGCATTCAACTACTGTTGTGTAAGGTTTGATGGCTGGAGAAGCTGCGTCTGGGTTGCCGATGTTTCCTCCCCCCGCTAAATCATTGCGGCCCCAGCATTGGACCGCGCCAGAAAGCAGGCGCGCGCAGGACATATAGCCTCCAGCGGAAACTTGGACCGCTTTTTCGGCAAGGTTAACTACGGTTGCGGCGGTGGAGACTCCGCCCGCAGCGGCAGCGCCATTACCAACCTGTCCGTAGGTATTATCACCCCAACATTTTATAGTTCCGTCATTGATCAAGGCACAGGTGTGATCATAGCCTGCAGAAATTTGTGTTGCTCCCGTAGTGACTGCAAAGCCTACAGTTGTCGAGACATTGTTGCTTTGCGCTCGGTCATATTGTGCTCCCACAACTCCCAAACCCGCCTGTCCCAAGTCATTTGCTCCCCAGCATGCTACTGCACCTGTAGCTAAAAGAGCGCAGGTATGTGAATTCCCTGCAGTCACAGCAGTTACGTTACCCAGGTTCCCCGCTGTATTGGTTACTGTCACTGGAGCAGAACTGTCTGTATTAGTATTGTCTCCAAGCTGTCCTTCGTCGCCTTCTCCCCAGCAGCTCACGGTCCCTGCCGACAAAAGTGCGCAGGAATGCAATGCCCCAGCTGCAATATCTGTCGCGGTCGTCAGCGGCGCCCCTACCACAGGAAGTCCAGAACCAGCACTATAGTCCCCCATGTTATCTCCAGCACCCACTCCATCACCGCAATTCGCTCCAACCATACATGGCGCCAAATTATGCCCGAGCTGCCCCCTCAAATTACTTCCCCAACACTTGATCGTTCGATTCGAGTCATTGAGAATCGCACAAGAATGTTCTCCACCCGAGACTACTTTCAACGCAGTTGCTGTACTGGATAAATTAATATTCGAACCGCCGGCCGTTTTTAAATCGGTGACTGTATTATTTCCCATTTGCCCCGACGTGTTGTTTCCCCAACACCGCACAGCACCGTTGTCGAAAATCGCGCAAGCGTGTGCACCGCCCACCGACAAACCCAGTGCATTTGAGGAGTTCGTCAAAGCAGTATCCTCAGGTTGCTTTTTGTCAGTGGTATTGCCAACGCCCAGCTGACCATGCCCGTTCGCACCCCAACACATGATGTCTCCATAAACCCCAATGGTGCAGGCAAAATCACTATCAGTTAATGGGGCAGCTGCCGCTGTAGTCCATCCTCCTACTGACAGAGCCGTAGCCTTGAGTATTTCATCCCCCCGCCACAAAAGTGTAACCCCACTTCCTTCACTCAACACCTGGACCTGCTTCGCATTCCCCGGAGTGGTTACCACCAGTGCTGCAGCATCCCAGCCAGTGAACCCCAGATAACGCAAAACCTGCGCGCTCAGGGAAGTCGCATCGACAAATCCAAAATAAGCGCTACTCGTCGCATCCCACGCAATATCGGTCGTGTACCCGTTGTTGGTGGTCGTGGCGTGAGTCGCGACAGGATCCACGCCTCCCACATCCGCGGTGAAAAAATTCCAACCAGCCCCGTTCGCCGCAGAACCAATGCTTTGTGCTTGTGTCGTCACCCCATCGTTCATGAGGCCATTCATGACACTCAGAAAAACGCCGCCGCTCGACATCGTCGCTGCAATACTTCGTGTGCTTTGGGTGCCGTCATCGACAATCGAGTATCCCGCACCTGATCCCGCCCATCCTGATCCGTCGCCATTGTAAAGACGGTTATACGCTCGTTGTGTAGTCCCATTGTAGAACGATGCACTCAACACAGCCCCCCAGCCGTTGTGAGTGAAGCGATAGTCGCCAAAACTCATTTTGGTCGAGTTGAATTGCAGGTAGTTGCCGCCCAATTCTCCCAAGTCGATTGCTTTTGCGGGTAACCAGGCCCGATCTGACTGCGAAGGTTTTGGGATTTTATAAAGATCCACATCCACGGGAAGCGAGTCCCCGCAAGCAGGCAACAACGACAGTATAGCCAATAGACAAAATACCGCGTCTGCACGGTTGTTTTTGTATTTGATTGTTTTAGTCAAATATTTCAAACTCTTACTCCTCCCCCAGTTCTCAATCTCCTTTCGACTTTTTTTGAATTTGATATAAAAATAAATAATATAAGTATACTAATTGACTCCGGTATTTTTTATGTATATTCTATTGATTGGGGGATTTGCGTGAACGTTTCGGGGAGAAGATCCATAGAAAAGTTCCTATGCTGGTCGTTGGTCATCCAACTGGCGCTTGCTTCCACCGTCCAACGTGCAAACGCCACTGCACCCACCACACAAACTCAAACTCCAGGCCAGCAATCCTCACTGCAACAGCAGGCTAAAGAAGAAGACGAACTTGCCAAAAACGCAGGTCAGTCCGACGACCAAGGCCGGCTGGAATCCGACTACAATAAAGTCTGCGGTGGAGACAGCGGGAAACCTAAGGTCGTGGCGGGCGGTAAAAACGACATTGCGCTCAAAGAGAAATACTGCGAGGCCGCGAAAACCGCTCTCGAAGCCGCCAAAAGCAACGACATGAAATGGAAAATCCTGGTGGGGGTCGCTGCGGTTTGTACGGGCGCATGCGTGACCCCAGGTGTAACCGATTTGCCACTGGGGTTATCGACTTGCTCAGCAGCCAACATCGGCGGACAAGCAGCCTCGGCAGTGATCACCAAAGACTACATGGGCTTCATCACGGGTGTCGGGATGTCCCTGGGTATGGGTGCGGTCATGGGGGGTTCTAGCAATAGTGCCGATAAAGAAAAATACATCAACGATAAACTCAGTCCAGCCGCAAAAGCACAAGCTGAACAGGAGGCCGCCGCCAGCAAAAATCTAGCAGAAGAACGAGCAAAAGCCGCCAAAGAATACCGAGAAAACGAAGAAAGCGAAACCAGCGCCTGCTTAACCGCAGCCATGACCGCATTCCAAGCCTATCAAACCAACGAAGCCGTCAAAACCCAGCTGCAATCCGCAAAAAACAACATCAAATCCGCTGCTGATATCCAAGGCGATCGAGACAAAATCAGCGCCGTGGATCTAGAAGAGAGCGCCTCGCCCAGACCGAATGCATCTCCTTCCGACGCCCCATCAGCAGCTCCTTCCACGATCGTAGCAAAACAAGAGCACGGGCCTTCCGGAGGAGGCAGTGGTGGTGGATTTGACAGCGGGTTCGAGGCCGCTCAACAGGCCGCTGCATCCGACAGCGGTGGCAGCAGTGGCTCGCTTCCGGACGCAGGAAAAGACCCTAAACTCAAAAGCGAATTTGAAAAAGCAGTCAAACAACCCATGGATGATTTCTTCAAAGAGCACCCCACTGCTTCGAGTGCATTGGCCGCAGCAGTCCCTGCAGCTCTCGCCGCAGCAGGAGCAAGCCTCTCACCCGGCCAGCAAAACGAGCTGAGTTCTCACTTAGACAAAATCGGTCAAGCCGCGATCCAAAGTGCCGGTGGCGCTGGTGAATCTTACAGCGGCGGAGGTTCGGGTGGCGGTGGAGGCGGAAATATTGAGGATGATGCTCTTGAGGAAGCGATGATGAATCGCCTAAAATCAGGTTCAAAGGACCTCAATGTTGGCGTCAACATCCAAGAATACGCAGGACGCAATCCCGCTCGAAAAAAAGCCATCGAGGATGATCCTACCGTGAATATTTTCGATCGAATCACGGTGCGATATCAGATTCTGAATAAGAGATATAATTTGGTGCCGAGGCCGATCCAATTCATCAACAAGTAGATCAGATTGGACTACCAAAGTTTTTGTTCAAATAGTCAATACAACATCGTGTTTCTCGCTTTTCGCCGCATCGTGCGGCCGCTCGAATCGACTATTTGAACAAAAACTTTGGCAGCCCAATCTGATTCAACAAAACAGTGATCTTTGGAATAAAAATAGATTTTTCGGCGTAGATTTTTATCTCAAGAGTCGATTCGAACGGCGGCACGATGCCGCGAAAAGTGAGAGACACGAAGTCGCATTGACTCTTGAGATAAAAATCTGCGACGGAAAATCTATCTGCTGTTCAATCGCAGAAATTGATCCAACTTTTCGATGAGTGTTGGGGAGGATTCGCACTTCGGTGATTTCTCTTGGTAGTAAACTCGGTTTTTTCCAGTAGAGATTCTGTCGAATATTTTCTTTCCATTGCCCGAATCATTTTTTACACCCGGGCAATCCGCTAGCAAGATAGCCCCGGATCCCAAACTTCCCCAGGATCCGGCATGCAACCCAAAACTCCCCTCACCCGGAGGCTGGATCGCAGCGAAAGCGCCGACTCGATCATCTTTGAAAGAAAACAATCCAAAAAGTTTTCGATCCTGCAGCTCGGCCCCTGCCAAAGCCAAAGCTGCAAATCCTCCTGCGCCAATTCCCACGACTGCGAATTTCGTCGTATCCATTCTGCCAAGCACCTGGGGCAACAAAGCCTCCCGCCATGGCAGAATATTGACGAGGAATCCAGCGTCCATTGCACGACGCTTCCAATTCTTGCGATCGTCGATACGCGCTTTTGTATCCTGATGTTGCATCAGAACCACAGCCCATCCTCGCGCCGCAAGCATCCTGGCAAAACTCTGCGCCTGCTTGAGACCCTGCTTTCCTGGTTCTAGCCAATCCGGTGACAACAAAACTGTGTTTACTTTTTTTTTGTGCCCGGGGAGAAAAATCTGGGTTTTGACCTTGTCTGAGCGTCCGGGGTCTTTCAATGAAAAATCGGTCACCTCGACGATTGGCTGCCCCGCGGCAGCTGACACGGCAAATACCGAAGAAATAATCATCCAATACCCATATCTCATCTCTAGAACTCTAGCGGATTGCGCGCTAGAATCAAATTAGCTTGAAAATTTTATTGATCATTAAAGATGAAAACACCCGGGCCAAAGTCCAGTTCACTTTGGAAAGTTCCGCAGGAGCGGAGGTCGAAGAGGTTACGACCTTAGCTCTCGCGTCCGCACTCATCCCGGGTGACGATCCACCTGCTTGGGACGCGATCGTCTACGACGAGGCTTCGGGCAGTCTCAAAGACCTGGAACCCTTCCGACTCAAGACCTCAAAAATCCCCTGCTATTATTGCACAGACGTGATGGAACAACAGATGTTGCCCACGCTAAGCATCACTCAATTGATCCCGAAATCAACGCTGCTCACCACCCTACTGCCGCTCGTTCAAAGCAGCAAGAGCGAGGCACCCGAGAATCCGGATGATTTCTGCAAAATCAGAACCACGATCCTCTTGTCCGTTTATCCGCTCAAGGGCGATCTCTACATCAAGCTCTCCGATATAAAATATGTCCTTCTGTTCAAAGAAGGCGACGCATTCGAAACTTCTGACCTGGTCAAGTACACCCAGCAAAAGGGCGTGCAATTCCTGTACATCAAAAAAGCTCAGTGCGGCGAATTCATCGACAAATACCGCCTCGAACTCGAAAAAACACTGATGCAAACCCCGATCCCATTCGCAGAAGCGACCGCAAAAAGCACCGATGCACTCGAGACCGTTCGCGAACTCGGTGCCCGAATGGGGTTCACCAAGGAAGTCCAATCGCTCGCTAAAACCCAAGTTCAGATGGCCGTCAAAGTTCTCGGAAAAAGCCCTCGCCTGGCCGACATCTTGGCCAAGATGCAGGCCAGCCCCGAGCGCTACATCGCATCCCACAGCATGATGTGCGGGTACTTTGCTTGCGCGATCGCGACCCAAATGGAATGGGGATCCGAGATGACGTTCCACAAACTGTCACTCGCTGCTTTTTTACATGACATTACTTTAGAAAATCAACTACTCGCCCAGTGTGACAACCCTGACGAAGCCAAGGAAAAAGGATTCAGCGCGCAAGAAATCCAGACATTCAAACTCCACCCCGTGCGTGCAGCAGAGATCGCCAAAGGATTCCACGAAGTCCCCCCCGACGTCGATCAGATCATCGCCCAGCATCACGAGAAACCCGATGGTTCAGGGTGGCCTCGGCAAATGACCCATACCTACATGGCTCCTCTGGCTACGCTCTTTGTGGTCGCACACGAAATGGCCAAGCAGGCTTGCCTCAATCCCAAGACCTTCGACCCCAAGAAATTCGTCATTGAAGTCCAGGGCAAGTACAAATCCTCGCAATTCAGGAAAGTCATCCAGGCTGTCGAAAGAAGTTTCGGCGCTGGAGACGCCCCTCCTGCGCCCGGAATGCCGCCCACGGATACACCCGAGGGCGAAGGGTAATCTTATTTTATCGTCTCCAACGATGAAATAGTTAAGATTCTCACACCATAACTAGTTGATTTCATTAGGTTCGTATATTTTATAAAGATTTTTATTTAACTTTTAAAAATTTAGTTATATTATTTAATTATTCGGGGGAATGGTTTTATGAAAACGGGGAATTTTTTGAATCAGTCTGTGTGGAAACGATTCTTATGCTTAGCGCTCATCGCCAGTGTTTCTGGGGTGGGAGGCGCTGCAGTGGCTTTGCTCACCTCTACTGAGGCACAAGCCAAGATGGACAGCTACGCACCCGGGAATGTGGATGCCAACGCCCTGGATGCAGCCGCTCAGGACTGTGATTCTTTCTGCTCGAAGCTGATGGGTTTCGACGTCAGCAAATGGGATATGGACCAAGTCAACGGCGAGGGAGTCAGAAACAGCAAAAATGTTAGAGGAGGCGCCAACATTGCCAGCTCTGCAAACTCTAACGAATTTAAAATGAAGTGGGCTCCTGCTGACGACCAATGGTGCGCCGACCACGGCAGCCCGACCAATGAGAGCGTCGCGACCTTGGCTTCACCTAGACCCATGCCTTCGGCCGGCTGCTCACCTGCCCCAGCTGCCAGCGGAGTACCTCGCGATGACAGTTGTGATGTTCCTCTGGTGGTTCAAGAGTCACCACCCTACACTGCAGGCAAATGCCCTTACCCACACTATGCGGGGGAAAACTGCATGGCGGTCAAAGATAAACTGACTCGGTGCAAACTCCGCAACTCGCAAGTAGAGTCGCAATGCGCGGCCTATATGAAAGCGAAGCAGGGTCTGAACTGGCAGTGGACTATGGTTGTACTGGATGCTGCTGCTGCTGGGGTTTGCATGTCTGAGTGCTATGCTAGCCCCGAATCATCCTTTATACCTACAATTCCGGGAGGATCCTCAACCTGCGGCGGAGCTGCGTTGATAGCAGGGGGCACTGAACTTGTCGGAGTCATGAAAATGCAAGAGGACAGCACACTCAAAAAGATCCTCTCAGGAGGAGCTGCGGGTGTAGGTGCTCTATCTGGTATAAATTCAATTTATCAAGATAACAAAAAGGCTACTGGTAGCGGTGCTAATGGAGCAGTAACAGATGCAGACAACACTGCTCAGAAAAAGAAGGCAAAGGATTCGTCCTGCCAAACCGGAGTCGTAATGCTCGCCATGGGCGCAGTCCGAGGTTACAACATCTACAGCACCAACGACACCATGGACCAGGCTTGCAAACAAGTGCAAGACCTCGCCAGCCAGTCTGCCGTGACCGGCAGCGGTGCACCAGACACCCGGTTCACCAATTCCACCGGAACCACCCTTCCAGGCGGAACCTCAGCAACAGTCGGCACCACCAGTGCTAGCCAACAGCGTGGCAGCACGGGCAGCAGCGGACCCATGAACACCTCCCCTGGCAGCACAGCTCAAAACTACCAGGAAGCTGTGAGACAGGGCGCAACCGACGCGCAAGTGCTCAACAAATCAGGTTTAGGCAATCTCGCCATGAACCGTTCGAGCAACATCGACCCAAACAAAATGATGCACGCCATTCGTAGCGGCGACACCGCGGGCGCCATGAGAGGCGCACTGGCTGACATGGGAGTCCGACTCCCCGCCAGCGGCATGAACATGGCCAACTCCGTCTTGAACGAAACCTCTCGCGATGCCAAGGCCGGTAAATACGGCCGCGGAATGAGCGGCGACAACAGCGTCCAAGGCTCTGCCTATGCGGCAACCGGCGTCGGAGTCAGCGGAGGCTCAGCCAAAGCCGAACCCACCGTGGGCTTCGACGCCTTCGGCAATAACCAGGGCGGCGGCTCAATGGCTCCAGCGTCTCAGGAAGTCAACATGACCCCTCAGAGCTTCGGCCCAGACATCTGGCATGCCAACACGAAGGACAATATCTTCCAGATTGTCTCCGGCAAGCTCAACCAAGTCGGCTACCGAGTTAGATAGTTCGCCAAACGCGAACTTTCGAGGGAGATCCGCCTCAAAACTAGGGACAAAGTTCGCTAAACACGAACTTTGGGATCAGATCACGCTGCTTTCCTAAAATCCTTGAGCGAATCCACCACCCCCTGCATCGCCGCGCGAATCCGCTCAGCCTCGCGATCGAGTTGCTGGCGGCGCTCCTCGAGGTTGCTCGACAAATCTTCCAGCTTCAATTCGGGCGTAAACAAAGCCCCACGCATCTGCAGCTGCTCGAGCCTCTGAGGCAACCAGGGCAACACAATCGACTCACTCTCTCGCAAACTCCGGGGCAGCGGCAATCGGTCGCGAAACTTCTGCCAAGTCTTAAAACGATCCAGCGGCACCACGCGATTCCACGCCTCGTGCCCCACCGTTGCATACACACAAATCTGCGCACCCGATTCCAACGCCAGCTCCACAAATCGAGACGAGCGAAATCGGCCGATATCCACCGCATTACCAAAAACACAGAGATCGCCTTCCGGGAACAAAGCCAGGTCATTGACCAGGCGCTGCTTTAGCAATTGCAGATAACCATCGTATTTGAGCGTCTCCCCAAAATTCCGCCGCAGCCAGTAACCCACGCCAGGAATCTCATAGAGCATCCGGTGAAACACACCCGTGATTCGCCGGTCACCCAACCCGTTTTCACAATAATGAGCACCCATCGCCGCCACCGTCGCCAGCCAGCTATAGGGACCGCCGTGACTAAAAACGTGCAAGATGGGAGCTGACTTCAGCGAATTGTCTCGAAGGTCATAATCCAAATCAATTCGCAGATCTGCGATCAGCCGATTGCGGACGGAGAGGAAAAATGGAGCCAATTCTCGATTTGTTTTGTAGCGATGTTTTCGGTCAATCACGAGAAACTTCATCGGCGGGTCGAGCAGGAAACTAAAGGCCCTGCAAAAAATAACGCAGAGCAATACTAAAAGGTGGCCCCCACCTTTTATCGGTGTGAAAATTTTATGTGCTTCGGAGGATTTTCTGGACAAGTCTCTCACCTCACCGCTATCAGAGCCGCAGCAAAGCGCTTGCACGCCGGGGGGCGAAGTCAGTTCGTGAGCGAGTTAGGTTTGGGAGGGGTACAGTCTGGGAGGACGCATGGGAAGCTGGCGATATTCGTTCGTCTTGATTTCATTGTTATGGGTCAGCGCGGCCTTGGCATCCAAGGCGCCAGTGCCGATTTTTCCTCGGCCTCTGTCGACCGGCCAATATTTAATTGATGCTTATTTATCTGAGGATAAAGATTCGGACGAGGCCAATCGACGTTTCCTGACTCTTACACAAATCGAGACCTCGCCCGGCCGCGTAACGGCCCAACTGCAAACCTGGTCCCACGATGCCGAGGTCGCTGGCGCGAAGTGGATATACGAACCTGAGAGTTTCAACCAAGATTTTCCCTATGGGCTAGTCTCGCGCGGCCCCCGGACCTCCGCTGGCCAGAACCAGTGGCTAGTCATCCGTCAGCGTGATCCGCAACAACGCTGGGCCTTAAAGTGGCTGGCGCTCGATGCGAACGGCAAATATTTGAACGAATTTTCTCAACCGTCGTTATTTAAAACCCTCGACGACTGGTCGCTCGAAAGCGCCACCGAGAATCTGCCCAATCAAGCCTGTGCTCTTCTCGGCAGCCAGCATGAGCTGAAATCTTACCTTGAAATTCAATGTATTTTCCCAAATGGAATGAACGGGATCCGTTTCTCCTATGCTCTGCAACCCGACGAACAACTCACGGGATTCAAAGACGCGTTCGGGGCCTCCACCGTCTCGGGCAGTATTACAGGGTTTTATGTGGGAACCTCGCAGCGAGTCCTCGCCTTCAACACAGCCGGGCGATTGATGTGGGCAAGCCTGACTCCTGCAACGGGATTACGAGTGGTAGGCTCGCGACTGTTTCTCACCCATCCACGCACCGGCAGTGCTGCCCTAGATCTGCGAACCGGCGCACGAGTAGCTTCGGCGCCGAAGCTACTGGGCGCCTACGTAGACGCAAGCCCTGATCAAAAATCCATCGCGATCGGGCACACCGTGATGAAGTCCGACGATGGCGACACATGGGACATGAGACTCACCCTCGTGCGTGCGCGCGACCTGTCCACAGTGTGGGAAAAAAATCTCGATCTCGGAGCCGAAGACTTCTTGAACGCCATGCGATTCGATTCGTCCTCGCGCGTGTGGATCACAGGGCTGAGCGCCGAGTACGTCCAGGGCCACTGGGGCGGACGCAATCGCGAAGAGCACACGCTGACCGTGGCTTATTCGCTCGAAGGCCAGGAGCTGTTCCGAGACCTGCGCAAAAACGCGAGCCAACCTACGTTGCTGGAGCCGCAGGGCAGCTTTATGGTCTTGTTGACTATGATGGGTTTTGGGCAGGTTTATCGGTAGTCGCCATTGAAGCACCCCTGTTAACTCAGAACGAATTCTTGACTATTTATATACAACAATAGTATAAAATAACGCACATCAATATGCGAACGCTTCGTTACAAACCATGGATTCGATTAGTATGCTTGACGCTTGCTCTCTCAGTACCCGCCGTCAAGGCTTCTGACGAGGGAATCGGCAGACGCATTCAGTCGTTTTTTGGCTTCGACAACGAGTACAAATTCGATCCCGAGGAATATGACCAAATCCGCGAGGTCGCACTGCGCTTGCTCGAGGCGTGCCCGCCTCCCGATTGCGGAATTGTGGCGCTGGGCCGAAGCCCTACCGCAATCGCAGCGTTGTTGGATATCTTGCAACCCGGGTCGGTCACATTTCTTCCACTGTCGAGCTTTAAACATCTCCCTCACAATCGGGGAGGAAACTCCTATTTCGACAGTTTGCCCAAGGAGCTGCTAGAGAGATTTGTTTGGCTCGTCTCAAAATACATCCCTGCGTTTAACCCGCTGAGTGATGCGGAGGAAGAGCGGCTATTCGCACATTTTCAGTATTTTTTCCCGACGAATCGCAAGCGTCTGATGTTTTTTGACATCAGCCTCTACGGATTCTCACTGATTGCGGCGGTGAAATATGCGGAGAAGTATTTTTCGAAGCACCCCAATCCGCCTCAGATCGACGCCGCGATGGTCATCGACACTGACCATCCGGAGACCGAGACCGACGCGTTTTTCAGATCTCAGAACATCGAGCCACCCCTGGTGATGAGAGTCGATCCATTTTCTCATTTGCGGCGCAAGTTCATCGTTTCGGCCTATGATTCTTACGCACCTTATGGAGCGTACAACGTTGTCGAAAGCCGTGGTGAGCCCCCCGAACCCAACGAGAAGCGTTACCAGGCTTTCAAGGCTTCGCTCAAGAAGCAGATGGTGCGCCTGGGGTGCAGCGGAGTGCTTTCTTCGGCGCGGTGAATGGCAACATTAGGCCGTTTCTTTTTTTAACTCCTGGAGTGTATCCGCTTTTTCAATCACCCAATACTTAATCAAGGATTGGCGAGTCATCCCCCGACGTGCAGCTTCGCGATCGATCACGTTGATAGCCCATACTGGGAGATCAAACGGAATGCGCTTGGTGAAGTTTTGGTAGTCTACGTGTTCGGAGAGGTCGTCGCCTCGGTCGAACTTTGCGTCGAATTCTCGGATGGTTAGTTTTTTGGTCTTGGTGGTTTTAGTTGCCATAATAAACTTCCTTTTCAATTTCTCTCGGAGGTCTTACGGAAATAATCCGAATCCCCTCGGGTCGATATGTAAAACAAACAGTCCAAAGTTGACCCTTTGCCATTCCAATCATCAACCATCGCTCCTCTCCATCTGAGGTTCCAGGCCCCATTGCAGCGTTGGGATCTCCCCACACTTCGCGAGCTTCAACAAAATCAATTCCTCGATCTTGCTTTGTCTTGGAAGATTTCTCGCTGTCATAAGTCTCGTCAAACATCATAACTCCCATCTTGTGCTATTTCAACACATTAATGACACCAAAACGACACTCATCGCTTTTTGCATTTTTTAGTGCCGCTGAGCCAGCTAAGCAAAACGTGTGCCGACACCAGACCTGTGCTAGAATCAACCCGATGGGGACGTCACGGCTTCGACGGGAGCACGGAAGTCCCGGATGCATGCTGAGGTGCTGTCAGGCCTCATTAAACAGACAGCAAATAGTAATTGCTAATAACGATTACGCACTCGCAGCTTAATATAAGCAGCGACGCTTCTCTTACCTTCCGCCGATGAGTTAGGAAGAAGCGCCATTTAGTCGGCTGGCTCGAGTTGCCTCGCAGGCGTGACTCGAGCGAGATAATGTCTGCGGGGGGTCGTTGGCGTTTGCTTGTGGAAGCCAGCGATCTAACCTTAAACACAGGAGAAGCATGTGGATTCTGGCGATGGATGTCTTTCGGACGTGGGTTCGACTCCCACCGTCTCCACCAAGTTTGGAACGGCTCTCACAGAGGAAACTGTGGGAGCCTTTTCATTTCAGGTTGTTAGGATTCAAGCAGTTACGAGTTCAAGACAACGCCTAGATCCCAGGACTCTGGTTCACGATGCAATTGTGACTTCTGTGAGACTGAGACTTTCCTATTTTTGGGATGGAAGCTGGATTCCTGAGCGGGTCATCAAACAAGATGAGTATCCCCAAATTCCAGATGGACTGTTGGTTTTTCAGAGTGGTAAGAAAGTGGCCGTCGAAGTCGAAAATTCTCCCAAAGACAAAACTCGATTTTTTCAGAATATGGAGCGTTGGCGAAAAACCGACTTCAAGCTCGTGCTTTTTGTAGCAACGACGACCGCGCTTGTTGCGCGTATCGAAGGGTATTTGAAGGAAGGACCGCAAGGTCTTCCGCTGGCTCGATGTTTTTAATCGGAAGGAATATTAAAATGCTGAAGCATCATTATCAAAGTTGGTATGGAGAAAATTTTCACCTGACAGGCACCCAGTGGAATGCGATGTTAGTTTTGGTTTTAGGGATTGCTGCTCTCTCAGCACTTAGGCCTAAGCTGGTTTCGCAGTTAGTGATGAGTTTCTTACGAAAGCTGCTCTCCATGCTCAGAATCAAAAAAGCGGGTCCAGGTATTGACGTGGCTGGGGAATGGCTCTCGGACGAAGCATGATTAGGGCGTGTTTTCAAAGTCAGTTTCGAAGCGAAAATTGCAGATTCGAGGCGA
>CAYILR010000010.1:0-101830 GCA_964364175.1 uncultured Bacteriovoracaceae bacterium | reverse complement strand
CCATCCCATTATACGCACCCGTTAAACCGTCATTATTGAGGGCTGGCTAGGCTCAAAAGCCCTTTGATCGCGAAGTTCTTCTCTATTCGATCTTCGATGCGTTGAATTTACCTTGGGAACAAATAGCAGCCTAATTGCCGCCCCGTACCGAAAATAAAAATCTTACTTTTTCTCTTTACAGACGTATTTATATATTCTAATATTTGAATATATAAATATAATAATCAGGAGGAAATATGAAAATTCTACTTCAAGGTCTTAGAAAATTTAGCAAAGACATTTATCCCGATCACAAACCTCTCTTCGATCAATTGTCTCAAGGACAGAAACCGCACACTTTGCTCATTACATGTTCCGATTCGCGCATTGATCCGAACCTAGTTACTCAAACGAATCCCGGAGAAATATTCGTAGTTAGAAATGCGGGCAACATCATTCCTCCTTATGGATCTTCCAAAGGCGGAGAAGAGGCTGCCATTGAATTTGCTATTGAAGCCCTGGGTGTGTCTAACATTGTTGTCTGCGGCCACACGAAGTGTGGAGCGATGTCAGCTCTTGTTCAGCCGGACAGTGTAAAAAACCTTCCGAGCGTTGCTAGATGGCTCGATCACGCTGAAGCAACTCGTCGTAGATGTAAAGATAATCATGAGCCTTTAGCGGTCATCCAAGAAAACGTGCTCGTTCAAGCTGAAAACCTCAAAAGTCATCCCGCTGTTTCTGCGGCATTGCGCCGAAATTCTATTCAAATTTTCGGTTGGGTTTACCATTTTGAGATCGGCGAGATAACCATCTACGATCCCACTGTGAAAAAATTTGTGCGATCAATTGACGTGAAGGATCGGGCCGACTCTGACTTTAAAACCTTAGCCATCTAGGAGAGCCAATGCCGGTAAGAAAATTTGTATCTGAAAAAATGGCAGAAATACTTTCTGCTATCTCTCATCCCGACAGGTTCCGACTCATTGAGGAACTTTCTGGAGGAGAAAAAGATGTTCATGAAATCGGCGTGATTCTGAAAATCCCTCAACCTACAGTTTCGCAACATCTTTCCGTGCTTAGGTCGCAGCGATTAGTTTTATCCCGAAAGGAAGGTCGCAGAGTGATCTATACTTTAAAACAGCCTTGGGTCGCAAAATGGCTCTTGGAGGGGTTAAAGTTACTTGAAGGAGATACATCCTTGTCGTCTGAAATTATCACAGCCACTAAGCGAGCGCGTAAGTTGTGGGAGATAAAAAACTGAATCATGAACAAGAATACTTATCTAGACTCAATTGCTAATCGTCCAGAGCACCCGGGTTTTATTAGAAATGCGCTTGCATGGGTGGGATCTGTGACACCCAAGGTAATTTTTGGAACGTTTACCTCCATCGCTTACTGCTCTGTGGTCGTTTATTTTCTGAATATCGATCCAGCGGTTAGCTTTGACATCGGTCCTTTTGAGTACTCTGGCGTTGTGCTTGGTCTTCTTCTAGTTTTTCGAATTAACGCTGGGTACGATCGTTGGTGGGAAGCGCGAAAACTATGGGGAAGCATTGTCAACCAAAGTAGAAATTTAGCTATCGTGGGACTTACCTATTCCTCTGCTCCTGCTGAGTGGCGTAATAAATTTGCTGCCTGGGTAGCTCTTCTGCCACATATAATGCGACAATCCTTACGTGCTGAAACAGACGTTTCTGTTATTCAACGTCTAGTGAAATTGGAGAGCAAAGATATCGAAAAAGTGTCTCATAGACCTTCTTGGGGTGCGGTCAATATTGCAAAGTTGCTTGACCAAGCCCGAACCAATAACTGGTTGGATAGCTTTTCATTTCACCGAGCCGAACGTGAAAGATCCATTCTCATAGATAATATTGGCGCTAGCGAAAGAATTTTGAAAACTCCGATCCCTTTCGTGATGGTAATCAAACTGAAAAGATTTCTTCTAATTTTTTTGGCTTTGCTGCCGTTTGCTTTGTTTTCAAAACTCGGATGGTGGTCTGTGGTGGTCGATGCCCTTATTACCTATCCACTACTTTCGCTTGATCGAATTGGGTATGAGCTCCAAAATCCTTTTGAAAGAGATCGCCTAAGCCATCTCCCCTTAAGTGAAATTTGTGCAGATATTGAAAAAAACGTACTAGAAATAGAGTTCCACTCTCGAAAGCCCTAAACGGGATCCAGCCGCCCCAGAAACCGGGGTCATACAAACGGACTGACCCCGACGAAAAAAACTCACGATCGATTCGCCTGCAAGCTACTGTAGAAGACCGCGAATAGGGGTGGCGGCCCCAACTAGGGTTCCTTTTGTTCTGGTCCGAAGTTTGGCCATTCGACTAATTTTCCAGGTACAGGGATAATCTTCTGGGTTTTCCAATGGCTTAAGAAACTTGCCGCATAAGCAGAACCTTTGGCTTGAGGCAAGCGAAGCAGAACGATAGCCATGGTAGGATACGTTTTTAGCGCTTTGGCAGCAGCCAAACTAAACAGGACATCGCGGGTTAGAATGCAGATGAACCCCGCTTCGCTCGCCATATTGACCAAGGC
This sequence comes from uncultured Bacteriovoracaceae bacterium, assembly GCA_964364175.1. Lineage (GTDB taxonomy): Bacteria > Bdellovibrionota > UBA1018 > UBA1018 > UBA1018 > CAYILR01. The sequence continues at coordinate 99,307 of CAYILR010000010.1, read as the reverse complement.
TCCGTTTTCTAAAGCATCCCACCACGGGGTTGGTCAGTGGTTTCGCAAACGACGGAAACGGACTTGAGAACGCCATAAACTTGTCTGGGTAGGTTGTGATCAAGCAGCCACATCAGGATCTTCAGGGAGTGGTCTGTCGGTTTGTTTTGAGGCAAACCTCAAAATTTCGGGTACCGACTCCGGTGGAAAACCAGGGTAATCACTTTTAATGTCCTCAGCGGTCATTCCTTCAGCAAGGCACTGGAGTACGAGAGCAACGCTGATTCTCGTGCCACGAACGGCAGGTTTACCACCTAGCAAATTTGGGTTGATGACAATCCATTGAAATACTTCCATAAGCTGGATCCAGTATCTTACTTTGGCTGAGCACTCAAATATTTGCTGGAGGATGAGGATAGTCCTGAAGGATCTATAGAAGACGTTTGTTTGTAGATTCTCATTTTTGCAAAAGTGAGAATCAAATCTGAGAAAAATACCCCCAATAACAAGTATATTTATCAATACGCTTGGCACAAGCCTTGCTGTTAGTCCGTTAGACGTCGTTTTTTCGGTGTCGAGAGCATTCTCTCGTCAAAAAACTGAGACTGGAAAGAGGTTTATAGAATGGATATAGTAACAAGTGCGACTGATCAGGAACCAAGGCAGGTAGAGTTTGAACGCCTGACTTGGCTAGATTCAAAGGAAGCTGCACGCTATCTTCGAAAGACGGCCAATGCTCTTCGGATCATGGTTTACAGGGGTTACGTGAGGCCCCGCCGATTCCGAAGACGGTTGTATTTTCGAAAGATAGAACTCGACCGACTGCTTGAATCCTCTACTTTTTAAACAAGGAGGGTTCATGGCTATTTCTCAGTACGAAAAAGACGGAAAAATATTCTGGCGCGTTTATGTCGACGTTCGCGGACGTAAGGATTCGCGCGTTCGTGTTCAAAAGCGAATCAACGGAATCACGACCGAACGCGAGGCGCACTCCCGCGAAAAGCAGCTTCTGCGCGAGCTTGCAGAGCAGGCTAGTCAGCTCGAATCAAAGGGCCTTTATTGGGAGGATGTGATCTCTCGTTGGATAGCCCAACAGGAGCTTTTCCCGACTAAGCAGTATGCTGCAACGACGATCATGGACTATTCAGCGCTTCTCAAAAATTGGACGCAACCCTGGCTCAAGCGTGTGGCATCTGATCTGAACCGTGCTGACGGGCGCGAAATCGATCGCTCTGCTCATGAGACGGGCAAGACACCCAGTTTTCGGAAGCATCTCAAAAATACGATCAACCTGATTTACACATGGGGCATTGAAGAACGTCTGATCAATGGCGTCCATGAAAGCCCCGTCTACGGGCTTGAAATTGAGCGCGATCGTGAGGAAAAAAGGCCAGAAATTCTAACGATTGAGGAGATTCGGAATCTCTTGAGAAAAGCCAAGGAGCAAAACCATCCTTGGTATCCAATATGGGTAGGAGCCATGTTTACAGGTTGCCGAAGTGGCGAGCTTCACGCGCTTACCCGAGGGGATCTCGAAGTCTTGCGAAGAGAGCAAGCGATCGAAGAGGACCAAAAGCCGTTTGATAAACGCCGATACGGATTTATCCGAGTACGAAGGAGTTGGAGTGCACGAGCCAAGCAGGCAGGGCCAACCAAGGCCGGATACTGGCGCAACGTGCCCGTGTCGAGTGAGTTTTACTGGTTCATGATCCACGAGCTGCGGATTGAAGAAATGAAGGTGACCGATTTTCTTTTTCCGCGAGCCTGGGAGTGGGACAAGGGTTGGCAAGCCGTGATTTTGCGCGGTTTTTGCCAGGCCAATAGAATTCCTTCCGTTAAATTCCACACGCTGCGAGCGTGTTTTGCGACCCAGCTGATTTCAACAGGAATTCCTGCTACGGTGGTCATGAAAATTTGCGGATGGAAGGACATGAAAACCATGCAGCGTTACATCCGCCTCGCAGGCATCGACGAAGGTGGCGCAACAGAAGTGCTTCGCTTTATTCCTACCGAGGAAGCTGTTATGGAAAAAGTTGTCAGCATGTTTGATCACAAAAAGAGGGACTGATGAAAAGCGTACAAAAAAAGAGCTATGAAAAGACTTTGAAAGAGGTCGTTAATCTTCTTGAAGCAGCCAGACGAGCTTCTGCACGCGCAGTGAATAGTCTCATCACAACGACCTATTGGGAGATCGGACGAAAAATCGTTCAACTTGAACAAGGCGGTGCTCGTCGTGCAGCGTATGGAGAAAAGTTGATTTCGAGGCTTTCCGCCGATTTAACCGCAAAATTCGGGCGCGGTTTTAGCCAAAGGAATTTGGCTCAAATGCGGTCTTTTTATCTCACTTTTCCAAAGGGTAGAATTTTGCAGGCACTGCCTGCAAAATCTGGATTTCCACTTCCGTGGACCCATTATGTCAGTCTGTTGTCCGTGGATGACCCATCAGCACGAGATTTTTACCATGCTGAGGCTCTACGTTCTGGTTGGAGTTCGCGCCAATTGGATCGCCAGATTTCTACTCTATTTTACGAACGTACAGCAATGTCACGCAACCGGGTTGCAATGCTGACCAAGGGAGAAAAGGCCAGGCCCGAAGAAGTCGTGATGGCGGAAGAGGAAATCAAAGACCCATTTGTATTGGAATTTTTGGGCCTGAAAGATGAGTATTCTGAGTTGGATATCGAAGAGGCGCTCATTCGGCATTTAGAAACGTTTCTTTTGGAGCTGGGCAAAGATTTTACATTTGTGGGTCGGCAAAAACGCCTGCGAGTGGGTGATGTGTGGTATCGTGTTGACTTGGTATTTTTTCACCGTAGGCTTCGCTGTTTGGTGATCATCGATCTCAAGATTGGAACGTTTACCCACGCGGATGCGGGCCAAATGCATTTGTATCTCAATTATGCGAAGGAGCATTGGACAAACGAAGGAGAAAATCCTCCGGTCGGATTAATTCTTTGTGCCAAAAAAAATGTGGCCGTGGCCAAATATGCTCTCGAAGGATTGCCAAATAAAGTTTTGGCTGCTCAATACCGGACAGTTTTGCCAGATGCCAAAAAGATCATTGCAGAAATGAAAAAGACACAACGATTTGTTGAGGGAAAAAAATCACATAAAAAGGCTATAAAACAGACGAAATAATTGAGAGCAATTTTGCAGGCAGTGCCTGCAAAATCTCCGAAATGGTCGTGGTGAGGAGATTGTGATAATGTTCAAGCAAGTAGGAAAAAAACAGATGAAAAGCGTAGGAAAGCCGAATACTGGCAACGGCGCTTTTTTTCTGCAAATTTTCTGGAAAAAGAGAGGGGACTTTCCTATAATAGGAAAAAACGGGCTGTAAGTGACCGTTTTCATTCACAGTGAGTCAAACCAGCCACTACAACCTTGTGAAAACAATGTTGTCAGCCGATAATAATAAAGCTTTATGAAGAAAAAACAGTCTCATCAGCACCGCATTGAGTTTGAGATCAATTACGATAAAGCAATCGAGGCTGTTCTCTATGTTCTAGCAAAGAGTAAGAGTAAAGCGCCTGTAAACCTTTATACTGTTTTAAAAATCATCTTTGAAGCAGACAAGACTCACCTCAAATTGCATGGGCGCCCTGTTACGGGTGATACCTATATCAAAATGGAACACGGCACAGTTCCAAGCTCTATCTATGACATGATCAAAGGAGATCCAGCTGGATTGGCTGAACTGGGCATCAAAATGTACCCTTTTGAAAAGGTAGATGGATACTATTTGAAGGCCAAACGTAAACCCAATCTGGATTGTTTTTCTGAATCCGATTTGGAGGCGCTGGAACAAGGGATTAAAAAATATCTACATTTAAGTTTCAGCCAAGTCAAAGCCAAGAACCACGAAGAGAAGTGCTGGATTGAATCAGAAATGAATCAGCCCATTGATTTTGCTTTGTTGATTGAAGATCAAGAGATGCTTGAGACACTTCAAAATAGCCCACTCCGTCTGGTAGTTTAGGCAATGGCTTACACTGTTGGCGAAATTGTGCATGTTGCCGGTTTTCCCGTTCATCCCCCAAAAGGCAAGTACTGTATTTTTGTTCATGTGGGTCCAAATTGGTTTTTTCTCATCAATACGGAGAACCGAAAAGATTACGATTGCATCCCTCTACTAAAAAAAGGGCGCCCATTTCCCACACACGATTCATACATAGGATGTAAAAATATATTTCAAGCGGAAGATTCTCAAATCACATCGAAGCATGGAAAACTAGACAGTGCTGAGCTGAAAGCTTTGTTACAAAAGGTGCGTGACAGCAAATTCATTCCACAGGATAAAAAGAAAATTATCGTTGCTGGTATCGAGCAGAAATTGAAGAGTTAGTTTGCAACCTGCTCATATGGCTTGTATTAGACGACGTCAGTTTTGCCCAAGAATAGCAAACCATATTATGATTGAAGGGCGAAATGATGGCTCTTTTATTCGCATTGCCATTCGATAAGCGCTGAAGTACAAGCCCAATGTCATATTTCAATGCATCCCGCTCGTTTTTTAAAGGGGTAAATATATGGTGCGTAGTTTACGATTTGTTATTTTAATGTTGTTTGCTCTGGCATCTATTGCACACGCTGAGCCTCAAAAATCCAAAATAAAATCAATAGAAATTGATGCTCACTGTAGCTTTACCGCTCGACACGAGGATGGGGGATCGACTCGATCAGATTTTGTAGGGGTACATCTTGTCGAAAACCAAGCCTCTCGACTCTTTCAAAACTATCTTCCGACAACAGACGGACCACTGTTTACCGTAGATGCCTACGGCGGATTGATCCTCGCGCTCACTAAACATCTCGTAGCAACTAGCCAATGGCAAGGTGACGAAGCACCCGAGTTTCAACTTACGCTAGCTCGCGCATTTGATGAAAATTCTGGTACTCAAAAATTAATGCCTAGATTCGTAATTTCGTCTGCTTCTTCGGTAGTTAAATCGGTTCGTTTCATTCAAACAGGAACAGATCTGATGCGACCAGAGATGACCCAGGGTACTGACAAACAAAAGTTAGTTAGATTTGATCGGATTTCCATAAATTATACAGTGGTTCGTCCTCGAGAAAATCCATTTCTTTTTGGAGAGAAGCCTCAAATTGATTTGAGTAATCCGTTTCAAACTAATGAGATTCTCGTTGATTGTGCTATATCCCCATCAAAATAGCATTGCGATCACCTGATTACTGCTTTGTCTTTGAAATCTAACTCTCTGACAACCCATCGTCGGGCTCAGAAGCTCCTGACGGGGCTGGAGCAGAACCAGCCTGACTACCTTTTTTGATCTCAGCCAAATAGGCCTCCAAAATCTGCTTTTCCATGATGGTCCGGGTGGATTGGTTCAGGGGGTGGGCGATGTCTTTGAAGACTCCATCCTTGCGCCGCTTGCTGGGCATGGCCACAAAGAGACCTGAGACGCCGCCGATGATTTTGAGATCACGAACGACGAAGCAATTATCCAAGACAATGGTGACGTAAGCCTTGAGTTTCTCCTCATTCACCGGAAAAACTTTGACCTCCGTGATTTCCATGGATGTCTCCTTAACTCCTATTTTAGGAGAGCACGGCCCGAATTTCAAATGTGATTTTTTACATTCTGAATATTAATTCCTCTTTTGAAGCATCTATTACGATTTCGTAACCTTGTGGGTATTTTCCCGACAAAATCTCGACAGCAATCCTGTCTTGAACTTGACGCTGAAACACCCTTTTCACAGGTCTTGCCCCAAAATCCCGGTCGTAGCCTTGATCGCACAGGTACTGCAGCGCTGCGTCGGTAAATTTCACGCTCAGGCCTTTGGCCTTCAGAAGCTGATTGAGTTTAGCCACATGGTGAAGAATGATTTCTCGAATCTGTTCTTTCTCAAGATGCGAGTAAATCACGATCTCATCCAGACGGTTCAGAAACTCGGGACGGAAATGTTGTCTGACCATCTCCATCACCCCTTTTTCACGACGAACTGGATCCTGCTCTTCTAGAATCAAATGGCTGCCAATATTCGATGTCATGATGATCAGGGTGTTGGAGAAATCCACCGTTCTACCTTGCCCATCAGTGGCACGGCCATCATCAAAGATCTGCAGGAAAATATTAAACACATCTGGATGAGCTTTTTCGACCTCATCCAAAAGAATCACGGAATAGGGCCGACGACGAACTGCCTCAGTCAGCATCCCGCCCTCATCATAACCGACGTAGCCCGGAGGGGCTCCGAGCAATCGAGCAACGGAGTGTTTTTCCATGAACTCGCTCATGTCGATGCGAACCATGGCTTGTTCATCATCGAATAGAAATTCTGCCAAGGCTTTTGCTGTTTCGGTTTTTCCAACCCCAGTAGGACCTAGGAAAAGGAATGCTCCGATGGGTCGATGTCCTTCTTGAAGCCCCACACGAGATCTGCGAACGGCGTTCGAGATCGCAGTCAGTGCCTTGCCCTGACCCACTACGCGATTGGCCAGCCGCTCTTCCATTTTCAGCAATTTTTGCTGTTCGCTCTCCAACATGCGAGTGACCGGGATGCCCGTCCACTTCGCGACTACTTCGGCAATATCGGCCTCAGTCACCTCTTGCCGCAGCAAACCTGCTTTGCCTCCGTCTTTTTTATTGAACTCCTCCAACTGCTTTTGGAGTGCGATCAACTTTCCGTATTTAAGCTCAGCGGCCTTTTCAAGCTGCCCCCTGCGCTCAGCCTCCTCAGAATCCAAGCGAACGCGCTCGATCTGTTCTTTGACATCTCGAATTCCCTGTACCTCTTTTTTCTCTTTTTCCCACTGAACTTTGAGGGTCGAACTTTTTTCTTTCAACTCAGCAACGATGTGCTCAATCTGACCCAGGCGATCCTTGGATGCCGGGTCGGATTCTTTTTTCAGAGCCTGACGTTCGACTTCTAGCTGGAGAATTTTTCTCTCGAGCTGGTCAATTGACTCGGGCCTCGAATCGATTTGCATTTTTAGACGAGAAGCCGCCTCGTCCATCAAGTCGATGGCCTTATCTGGCAAGAACCGATCTGCAATGTAGCGTTGAGACAACGTCACTGCAGCCACCAAGGCAGCATCTCGAATTGTCACCCCATGGTGAACTTCATATTTTTCTTTTAACCCGCGTAGAATGCTCACGGTGTCTTCAGTATTCGGTTCTTTAACGAAAACCGGCTGAAACCGACGTTCAAGGGCCGCATCTTTTTCAATATGTTTTCGATATTCATCCAGTGTGGTGGCGCCGATGCACTTCAACTCGCCGCGGGCCAGTGCAGGCTTCAGCATATTGGAAGCATCCATCGCGCCTTCGGATGCGCCAGCACCCACCAGAGTGTGCAACTCGTCGATGAACAAAATAATTTCACCTTCAGCGGCAGTGACTTCTTTCAAAACCCCTTTCAGTCGTTCCTCAAATTCCCCCCTGAATTTGGCACCGGCAATGAGCGCGCCTAAATCCAGAACCAAAAGGCGCTTATTTTTCAAACCTTCTGGCACGTCCCCGATATAAATTCTTTGGGCCAGCCCCTCTGCAATCGCAGTTTTTCCGACACCCGGCTCACCAATCAAAACAGGATTGTTTTTCGTCCTCCTTGAAAGAACCTGAATGACTCGACGAATCTCTTCATCGCGACCAATCACTGGATCAATTTTTTGCTGACGAGCCAACTCAGTCAGATCACGGCAATATTTTTTTAATACATTCATCTTCGCTTCGGGCTCAGCATCTTGAATACGTGCGCCCCCCCGAGTTTTTTGAATAGCAGAAGTCAGCTCACCTTTTTTAAGCCCGCTCTCCACTAAAATTTTCCCTAAATTGGACTGAGCCAAACTACCAGAAAGCGCCCCCAAGAAAAAATGCTCACCCGAGACATATTCATCGCCGAGTTTTTTTGCTTCATCCTCAGCAGCTACTATCAACCGTGTCAGTGGCCCAGAGGGATAAACCTGCCCCGAAGCCCCACTACCCGACACGCGTGGCAGCCGACTCAACTCCGATTGCAACCGACTTTTGAGTGCTGGCAAATTGACCTGAGCCAACTCCAGAATATTACCTACGCCCCCCTCGTCAGCGCCCTCCGCAACCAAAGCCCACGCCATGTGCTCGGGCGTAAGCTCCTGATGTTCCCTGCGAATTGCTTCTGATTGAGCGTTCTGTAAAGCTTCCTGGCACTTATTAGTAAATTTAGGAGCCATTGAGTCGTCCACCCTTCCCTACTAGGATGGGGGCGATACCACAAACGTCAACCCTTGAGGTCCAAAACGATGACTGAAAAGGCCTCCCGCCCTTGAGGATCCAGTCGTCTCACACGGACCAAGTAGCTTTTTTTGGAATTCACTGTTTTTTCAAATGAGTCCTGATCTGGAATGGGCTTTCGATCGACCTCAATAATCAAATCCCCGCGCATAAACCCAGCCTTATCTGCATAGCTGCCAAACTTCACCTCGACCACCAGAACGCCAGTCGCTTTTTCACTCAGATTGAGCTCCTTCGAAACCTCGGGAGTCAAATCTTGCAATACCATTCCGGTATCCAGCACAGGCTGCTTCTTGTTCTTCTTTTTGCTGTCCTCTTTTTTAGCCAAGGTAGCAGCCCCCGGCCGTTGTGAAACTTTCAACTCCAATTTTTTTTCTTTCCCAGACCGCAGAAGCTTGACTTGAACTACATCTCCGACATTCAGGGATGTCACTGACGCAATCAGTTCACCCGCCGAGTGAATGGCCTTTCCGTTGAGTTCCAAAATCACATCATAGGGCTTGATCCCTGCTCGATCTGCCGGTTCACCGGGATAAACATGAGTTACAAATGGGGCTATGGTATTTTTGTCGATGGAAAGTTTAGCTGCGATTTCTGGAGAGAGCTCGTTAACTAGAATCCCGATATAGCCACGCGTAACCACACCCTTGGATTTGAGCTGAGGCAAAACCTTCAGCACCGAATTGCTGGGAATAGCAAATCCAATTCCCTGTGCTCTCTGATCGATTGCGTTGTTGATTCCGATGACTTCACCCTTGAGATTCACAAGTGGTCCCCCAGAATTTCCTGGATTGATCGGCGCATCAGTCTGCAGGTAATTTGCCAATTGAAAATCGGGTGCTTTGCGATCCTTCGCTGAAATAATTCCATGAGTAACCGAATGCCCCTGACCGAACGGGTTCCCCACTGCAGAAACATATTCGCCGACCTGAAGTGCATCCGAGTCCCCAAAACTCAGGGCGATTAATTTGCGTTTTGTTTTCACGCGAATCAAAGCCAAATCCAGTTCGGGATCCCGCCCCACCACTTCACCATCAGTAGGTTTTTCGTCCGTCTCTTCGGTGAATTGGATTTTAATTTCGTCAGCTTCCGCAACTACGTGGTTGTTCGTTAAAATTAAACCTGACTCATCGATGATAAATCCCGAGCCCAGTGACATCGCCTTGGGTCCACCGCCGCCTTTGGGTGCTTCGCCTTCTTCTCCCTGATCCGGAATTCCTCCGTGATTTCTCAGAAAATCCTCGAAAAATCTTCGGAACATCTCATCGGGGCTACCCGGACGAAATCCGCCTTTCGGCGTAGATAGAGTTGAGATGTTCACTACGGAAGGAACGACTTTTTTTGCTAAATTAACAAAAATATTGGGATCACCAGCTGAATCAGCAAAACCAGATGAGGTCATCAATATTAGGAATATAAAAATTCCTGAGTGGGTTTTCATTTTAATTTTCCTTGGACTTCGACAAATCTCATTCGAGTTTCGAATAGCAATTGCTGCAGCAATCGATCTTCATCGGAAGTTCGATTGCCCTTGGTTTTTTCCCAAAGCAATTCGAGCAAATCAATATTATGCCGGGCTAGCTCAAGGTTCACTTTCGCTTCGCCGCCTGAAGGATCCGGAACCATTCCCAGACCCATGTAGGCCGCCGACGAAACTGATAAAACAAAAGTGGTGAAATCTATTTTCATAGATTTTGAGATTTACCCTTCCCGAGGGCGATTCACAAGCAGGAGACGCATGGGATCTCGATCCCAAAACAACTCTAACGCGTCAAGCCATCTGCTCTCGGCAAAAGGCCGCCTTAAAAGAGAAAAAACTAAAATCGCCCAAGCGCCACCGATGATTTGAAATACAAACCCAGAAAACTGCCGCGAGGATTCAAATGATGCTTTCTTAAAAAGCGCGGCCAGCCATACCCTCAACCGTAAAGCTTCAGGCGCATCCATAACAAGTGCCTGTAATTGATTATGAAACTCTAAGTCGCTTCGCGCAGCAAGCCACCCTCTGCTGAGCCACAGGGTCCGTGATCCACTCCAGCTACAAACCCAGAATGCTTCTTCCGTTGGCTTCAAAAAAACACGAAGCTTCACACCCCTCAAACTTTCAGGAAATCCCTGCAGAGTCTCCTTTTCTCGCAAAAGCCCTGCCACAACCCAGTGTTCTGCCATCAAATTGAGTACTAAAAGCAAAAACATGCCCACCAGTAGCGCCATCACTGCTGCCTGGTGACCGAAAATGATCCAGGTCAGCCCTACCCAGGGTGACAGGGTGAAAAATATAAACGCACTGCACTTGATCAGTGATTTCACAGATCAAAAGTAACTCAGAAAAAAAAAATTAGCGAGTGATCGGAGGAATATCGCCCCCCGAAGAGTCATAGCCTTCTTCGCGTGTGACGCCTGCCAAACGCAGTCTCAGATCATCCGGGTTAGGAGAGCTCAGCAGGGCTTCTTCAACGCTAATCTCTCCGGCTCTCACCAGACGTTCCAAAGACATGTTCATCGTTTGCATTTGATAATAGTTGCCGGATTGGGCGATGGCGTCCGGAATTTTCTCTAACTCATTTTTGAGAATATGCTGTTCGATGCTGGGAGATTTGATCATGATCTCACAAGCTGGAACTCGGGTTTTCCCATCTTTGCAAACCACCAACTGCTGCGCGACTACTCCCACCAGAGTCGAAGCTAACTGAATTCTGACTTGGTTCTGTTGATCTCCAGGAAACACATCTACAATTCGCTCAATTGCGCCTTTGGCATCTTGAGTATGCAATGTTGCCAGTACCAAATGGCCTGTTTCCGCTGCAGTCAATGCAACTTGAATAATATCACAATCTCGCATCTCTCCAATGACAATGATATCTGGATCTTGTCTCAGCCCACCCGTCAACGCCTCTTGAAACGAGGCAGTGTCCGCTCCCACTTCTCTTTGTGTAATCGTTGATTTAAAATCTTTGTGAATAAATTCAATCGGATCTTCGATCAAAAGCACATGCACATGTTGATTCTCATTGATGTGTTGAATCATCGACGCGAGGGTGGTGGATTTCCCGCTGCCTGTAGAACCCGTGACCAGAAAAAGCCCGCGCTGCTTGATACAAATATCTTTTAAAATTTTTGGCAATCTAAGGTCATCCAGACTCGGCACTTTGATCGGTATCATGCGAATCGCAGCGGCAAGTCCGGTTCTTTGAAAATACACATTGCATCGAAAACGTCCGATGTTTTTCACTTTGAAGCTGAAATCAACTTGGCGTTTGTGCTCAAGAACCTCTCTCTGTCTCGGATTCATGACCTCGAACACAATGGATTGAATCATGTCGGATGTGACTTCTTCCATTCTCGCTGGAATGAGTTTCCCACTGATCCGGTAAAGCGGCGGCCTTCCTACTTTGATATGCAAATCCGAGGCATTGTATTTGACCAGCGCCCGAATCAAATAGCGCATGTCCATCTTGGCTTTTGATTTTGTGGGTGATTTCACCAAAGAAAGAGGTGCTTTGGAATTCTCCTCGTCCGATTCAAATGGCGAATCCTGCTCTTCAGGAATACTGCTCATGCGGCCTTCAAACTCCACGCCAACATCAGACGCATTTCAATGCATTTGGCCATTGCATTGCAGAGATACTTCATGAGTTCAACGTCACTCTCTGTAAAATTTTCTTCTCCCGTGCGATTGATCAATTCAATGACGCCGTAAACCGTTCCTCGAATCACGATTGGAAATGCCACTAGGTTTTTAGCTTCAAATCCTACCGCATCGCCAATTGCCTTGAGATGCTGTTTGTTCTCTTGCGCTTGATGAACCACCAGATGTTCCTGCGATTGCGCAACGTGCCCCGCCAACCCTGTGCCTATAGGAATGACAAATTTGAGAACTTGATCTGAAACTCGTCCAGTGCACGAGCGGAAAAAAAGCTGCTGGTTTTGATGATCGACCTCCAAAAAGGACGCGGCTTCGCAACTCACTGCCTTCATCACCGCAAACAGCATTTCCCTCAAAAAATCTGAGTAGGGGATATCTCGCGTGGTCATCCCCAAAAAGCTCTCCATCATCGCTAGTTTGACATGTTCCAGCGGGGAGGCACCTCCCTCACCCCCTAATGACTGCAAAGTGGACATGGGGGCATCCGCCTGAGGCGGTTCTTCTAGCGTCATTTCGATTTCCATAGGTTGGTCCTCACTCATCTTGTTGACTCGTCGGAATAAATGTAAAATCAAATGAGTGAGTATGTTGAAATGAGGAAAACCCCTGTCATTTTTATGACAACGCTTTGGTTCTTGGGTGCCTGCGGTAACGTGGGGGTGGGTCCTGCAGCAATTCCCAATGACCCACTGCCCACTGGAATCATGATCGCTCAGGGAAGTTTCTCTGGGCTGAACGGACAGGCCGTTTCCGGACTTGCTTCTGTTTACCGAGATTCAACCTCAGGGATTTGCACCGTTCGAGTCGAAGGGATCAGTGTTCCCAATGAGCCCGCTTTACAAATCCAAGCTCAAGCAACTGGAGAAACGGTCCTGAAAACCCCTCTCCGTTTCAAAAACGGAACTCAAAATTATGTAACATCGGTGACAGACACAAGAAAATGGGACGCGATTAGCATTGTTTCGACTCAGAACGGGCGAACGCCTCTGTATGGCAAGGCTCAGCTCATCAATAAATAGCCGTTAGGGTAAGCTCAGCTCGTTTTTGTATTCGACCAGTTCTTTGACGTTTTTAACGTTTGAAATATACCAGCGGCTCTTTTCTTGGTTCATCTGACACATTTTTTTACTGGTCACTTTTGCGTCGTGTCCACGGCCTTGGTCAATATATGTAATTTCATAGGTAATCTGCTTCTCATCAGGAGTGATGGATTTGATTTCATGAATGACCATTTTCACAAAATTCCTTTTGGAATCGATAAAAGCCTCTCTGAATTGATCCTCACTCCATGCATAAAGCCTTTTTTTCGCCTCACCCGTCAAATAGCCAGCAAGCACTGCTCGATCTTCCATGCCTCGAACAGAAAAACTTTTGGAAATATAGTCCTGAAGTCGAGATTTTGGGTCCTCGCCCAATTGGTCGGAACGCTGGCAAGATCCGATGGACAACAGCACAAATATCCACGTCAGCAGTATCTTATATCTCATAAAGATAGAATATATCCTTTCCCGCTGAGATGCTCGATAAAATCTATGAGGTCTTTATTTTCGTCCGTTGAATGTTTGGCGAATTTAAGCCCTAATCCTCCCATTTTTGCATCCCATGACACCCACTTAACTCGTGCAAAAACAGTTTTATCCCCGTACTGAAAATAGATTTTTGCAATCGCACCTTCCTGCAAATGGTTTCCTTTATGTTTTTTGTTAAATGCAAAAACTCCATTTTTATCAATCCTTGAAACTTGAAAAAGCTCGTCTTTTTTACCTTCAAAATAAAGAACTAATCGAGGAATGCTCTGGGGCAGCCCTGAAAACCACCGATTCCCTGAAAAAAGATAGGATTTTGCATATTCGCGACGAATCCAATAGAGCAATAAAAATAAAATCATGAGAATCATGACTGAAAAAAAATCCCATCGAATCCAAAAAGAAACGGCCATTGCCCAACAAAAGACCAAAAACCCTACCCAGTAAACAGCCCACTCTTTTGCTCTCAGTATCCCCAACGCGGGAATCCAAAGCAAAAACTCACTCGTCACCCACACCACTAGCATGACACGCCACGCATGCGCGCGTGGATGATGAAGTGTGGCTTGCACTAATGCCTGAAATGCAAAAAGTACGGGCATGAGCAACAGCAGGACTGCGTTCAACTTCAATGCAGGTGGCGAAGAAATCACTTTCATTCGCATTTAAAATCTCATGGGCTTCCGATAAGCTCAAGATGTAACAATGATGACTCTTCTGGGTGTGATGACAGGAACTTCTTGTGATGGTTTGGACATGTGCTGCATTTCGGCATCGCCAAAAGAATGGCATGTGCTTTGGCAAGGCAGTGTTCCGTTTCCCTCTGAATTGAGAAAAAAAGTTCTACTTTGCCAGGTTCCTCGATCCAAAATCACTGTTCAGGATTTGCTACATCTGGATCGTGATTTGGGCGTTTGGATGGGAAGATCCATTCAAACCCTACTTGCAAAAAAAATTGCAGCAAAAGCAGGTGCGCTGCCTGATCTGATCGCCCTTCATGGTCAAACCATAGCCCACCACCCCTCGGTTTCAAAAAAACAAACTGGCGTTACCCTGCAGCTTACAGATCCATCTTGTGTGGCCCAGCAAACCGGATTGACTGTCCTTTCTCATTTTCGAAATGGGGATATTGCGGCGGGTGGACAGGGTGCGCCGCTCGCGCCTCTTTTTCACAAAGCATTGATTAAAAAAAACCTCGGCATTTCACCCGGCGTCGCTATTCATAATCTGGGGGGGATCAGCAACCTGACCTATGTCGGACCTGACTTTGAGCTCCTAGCTTGGGATACGGGCCCAGCCAATCTTTGGATTGATGCTGCTGTGGAAAGTGCAACTCGGGGCAAGTGGTCTTTTGACCGCGCAGGCAAACTCGCAGCCAGCGGCCAAATCAACGCCAAAGTCATTGAGAAATTAAAGAAACATCCCTACTTAAAAAAATCTCCCCCAAAATCGACGGGTCGGGATGATTTTCCATCGAAGGACTTTTTGAAAAATTTCAGAAAAAAAGATCAAGACATGATCGCAACAGCTACTCGATTCACTGCGGAGACTATTGCGCAGGACTATAGGAAATGGATTCTCAATCAGGGGCTTCCTCTCAAGGCGATTTACTTCAGCGGGGGGGGCGCAAAAAATCCAACCTTACTAAAAATGATCCAAGAGCTGCTTCCTAAAATACAAATCAGCACTATTGCTGCATGGGGCATTGATCCTCAATATGTTGAAGCGGAGGCCTTTGCGGTTTTGGGCTTGGCATCTTTGCTTGGAAATCCGCTGGGCGGTTCTTGGACGGGTATGTCTCAAGTTTTTTCCTCGCCCGCTTGGATTACACCTGGAAAGAATTGGCCGTTAATTACTGAAAAAATCACGGGTTTTTTGAAAAGCCCACCCACTTATCTTTGAACCCAATTCCGCAGTTAAATTCAGTTTGTCGAGAGGTTTTCTCATCTGCATACAAAACTAACTCTGCCTTGCAATTGGGGCCTGGTGATGAAGGTTTAGAATGTCCGGCCCAACCCAAATAACCTGATCCTGCATGAGCTCCCCAGGATTCTGGAATATGCTGGTCCACCCACAATCCTTCTTGAAGGCAGTAGTTTTGTTTTTCAATTCGCCTCTGCCAAATATCAGGAAATGATTTTCTTCCTTCTACCATTTTGATCAAATCAAAGTGAGCTTTCCACCAAAGCTCTGGTGATCCGATATCCATCCAGATTGGGTTTTCCTCTAGGTAGTAGCCAACTTTACCTGCTCGTAATGCTGGTTCCAAAATCATCGGGACAAACTCACTGGGTTGATTTCCTCGAACTGATGCAATTGCTTCTTCCTCCATAACCGCCACTCCGGAGTAATAAGGACGATAATTGCTATGCTCTCCTAAACCTTTCACCGTCTTTTGCGATGGATTCAATACAATTTCTCGATATTTTTCACGTCGCTTTCCCGGAGATAAGACAGCAAGGGTAATCAAAACTCCTTTTTCTTTTTTGAGTTTTTGGTGGTTGTCGAATAATTTTTCTAAATTTAACCACTGTAAAACATCTGCATTCAGAAGCAGGAAAGGTCCTTTTTTAAAATAGGGCTTTGCATTTGCAATACCTCCTGCACTTCCCAGCAAGAGCTTGGATTCATCGCTCAGATGAATTCTAATCCTATTTTGTTTTTTCATCATCGCCATCTGATCCAAAAAAACATCGGGCAAATGATGGTAATTCAAAATCGCATCTCTCACTCCAAAGTGAGTTAGGTAGTCCAACACATATTGGACCATAGGAATGCCCATCAAAGGCAACGTAGGTTTAGGTTCGATTGACGTAAAAGGCTGAAGCCGAGTGCCCAGCCCAGCCGCCATGATCATCGCACTAAAAGTAGTAGTAATGGAACAAAACCTCTCTCAGTTGAGTAAATTCTGGATATTTCAGCAATGTCCTTCGGATATTTTCGAAGGTGTTGCCTATGTACTTCAGATAGCTCGCATCCCCTCGTTTGTTCAAAAAAGAAGCAAAACTGCCAATTGCCTTGAAATTCCTTTGCACTGACATCCAATCAAATATTTTTTTGAAATGCACACGATCCATGGGAGTCCCGCTTGCTGCTTCAAAACGCGCGATGTAGTAATCGATCAGTGTTTCGACCTGCGCTTCTTCGAGTTGATAATAGCTATCCTTCAGAAGCGATGCTAAATCGTACTGTGCTGGACCCATGCGCGCATCCTGAAAATCGATCATGACAAAACGTTCAGTTTTTTGATCTTCGCTCGGGGTGACCATTACATTGCGGCTATGAAAATCCCGATGGGTCAAAACTGTAGGCTGTGCAGCCAAAGCCGAACAAATTGCGCCAAATCCAGTCTCTAACACTTGGCGGTCACTTCCTGAAAAACTTCTTTTTAAGTAAAGCTCATAGAAATTTTCAATCGTAAACCCTACTTCCCACATGAGCTTTTCAAAATCAAATTTCAATCGATAAGACTCAATATCAGCTGGTCTTCGCGCTGGCGATGCATCCACTTGGAGCCTGACCAACTGGTCAATGACTTTCTCATAGAGATGTCTCTCGGTGTCCGGACTCGCGACTGTCTGTAATTTTTTTAGTAAAGTAACATCTCCCAAATCCTCAAGCAGAATAAATCCTTGCGACGGATCCGCGTCCAAGACCTTTGGAACGTCTACATTGGCTGAATCCAAATGCCTTTGAACTACTAAAAATGGAAGCTTCTGCCCAACGTCTGTAAATGGCTCCATTTTCATTAAAATCAGAGTCGACCCTGAGACTGTTTCAATACGATAGTATTTCCTCGTGCTCGCGTCACCCGGCAGTTTTTTGATATCGAGAATATGTTTGGTCCTGCTCAGCCAACTGTGCAGTTCCTCAGTAGATGGATCCGGCTGTTTTTTAGATTTGATGGCTACCTTAGATTTGATTTGAGATTTCATTTTAGTCTTCACAGTCTCGTAATCCGTTTTTTCATTTGAATGAATTCCTCGGTCCGAACCACTGGATTCCGTAGCGGCGATTTCTTTGCAACGATTTCACGCGTTTTTTCTAAGTATTTCTGCAACGCCTCTTTTTCATAGGGTGATGCTGAGCCAGCGTTCAACTGCATCGTCCAAAAATTAGTCATCCCACGCGGATCGTACCCTGCATTATACAAAATATCGACCGCGACAGAAATCGATTCCATGACATTCTCCTCTGTGAAACTAAAAATTCCAGCAATACCAAAATAATCCGACTCACTCAACTCCACACCTTCATCCACAGACTTGGGTAAAATCCCTAGGTCCCTCAGTGCTTCTAGCCGTCCTAGTGTGTGTCTTTTTATAATATGGCCCATTTCCAATGCTAGTGCAGCCGCCACCTCATTTTCGAAGGAAAGCGATTTTAGGAAATTGAGCGACAGGTAAAATCGATTTCCGGGTAATGCATAATTTCTCCAAGTATTTTTTTTTGGTTTATAAATAAAAATTCCGATGGGCGCATCTTGAATCTGCGGATCGGATTCTGCCAATTTTTGTGACAGATTTCTCAAATACACCAAAAGATCCATGTCTTTTTTGACAATCTTGAGACGCTCTTCAAAACTCTCTGCTATGTGATTCCCTGAAATCCGATCGCGCCTGATTTTTTCTGACTCTGTCAGGGGATCGTGCGTAGGCTCAGTTGCACAGGAGACCAGAATGAGAGCAAAGATGGTTTTTAACGCACGTTGATATTGGCGCATGGATTCTATTTCAGACTAATCCAAGAAACAGAGTGAGGCGAAGCAATTATTTTGCTGTCTGACTTTCGGCTGGTGCCGCCTCAGGAGCTGCCGAAGTAGGCGCACGCGAGGTATCTTCTGCTGCTGCGGCAACTGTTTGCGCAGGTGGTGTCATGGCAGGGGCGGCCACCTCGGGTGCTACGGGATCCGATGCTTGCGTGAGAGTTTGCGTCTGAGCATCTTTTACATAATAAAGATAAAATCCTGCAAAAATTTTATTGGGATCCTTAATCAGCGGACGGTTGTTTTCCCAAAGGACTCTCCACTTTTGCATCGTTCCGTATACATCTGCTGAAATTTTTCCTAGGGTATCACCAAACTTAATCAGATATTTTTCGCCGTTTTGCTCTAGAGTAAAAGGCTGTGCGGGCCGTTCGAACTCCAATACCGTACCTACGGTCAGCACATTGGGATTTTGGATTTTGGATTGGTTTTCTTCGTAAATTTTCTTCCACTGATACAGGTCGCCGTAGTTTTCAAACGCGATCTTCATCAGCGTGTCGCCAGATTGAACTTGGTATTTGATCTTCTGGTCAGTTGCTGGAGGCAGTGCTTCAGGCGCTGCGGCCTGTGCTTGCTGTTCCTGTGCAGAAACCTGTTTGTCCGAAATATCGGCCTCTGCTGCATTCTGTGGCGGTGGTGCACTCTGATCCGCAGGTGGGGCGGCTGGGTCCGCAGCAGCAGTAGGTGGCACCTCATCGGTTGCTGCCTCTGCATTGGAAGCTTCGACTACTGGCTCATCGGGATTTTCCACCTTCTTTGAAGATGAACACGCTGATCCGGCCATCACCAAAATCATTCCTGCTGAAATACCTCGCATTACACTCATCTGCCCTATCCTCCATCCGTCTGTTCGGTGGATAGGAGTCAAAATGTTAGGCTTTTATTCGATCAGGCAAAGGATTGAGCATGACTCTCTGCGTTTTTGATTCGTTGCGCCATAGTCAAAGGGGTCGTTATAGTATTGGAGTGTAAAAAAAGATCCCGCTGATCCAATGCGTTAATCACCTGTTGAGCAATCGAATCAAAATCCGCCTGATTTTTGACAAAATCAAGATCGTCCGTATCAATGATCAGTTTTTTTCCAATGGAGTAGGAAGACATCCACTCGTCATAATAGCCATTCAAGTCCTGAAGGTATTTTTGGGGAATTTTTTGCTCAAAAGTCCGACCTCTTTTTAAAATCTGCTGCTGAAGCCGGGGAACTGACTTTCTGAGATAAATAATCAAATCGGGCGGACTCAGGAAAGTGCTCATTCTTTCGTAAAGATCGAGATAGTTCAGATAATCGCGCTTCTCCATATGCTGCTGCTCATGCAGATTCCGCGCAAAGATATTCGCATCTTCATAAATGCTTCGGTCTTGAATTGAACTCTTCAAGCCCTCACTAATTTCTTGGTGAGCCTTGAAACGGTGGTTCAGAAAAAATATTTGAAGCGGGAATGACCAACGCTTCATATCCAAGTAAAAATCCTCGAGATAAGGATTGTCCTTCACAGATTCGTAGTGAGCTTCCCACTTGAATTTCTGCGAAAGCATTTCCGTTAAAGTGGTTTTTCCAGTACCGATGTTTCCTGCGACTGCGATGAATGTTTTTTGCGTAGCCAAAACCCCAACCCCCCAGATGCGTAATTAAAGATGCGCCTAAGAATCCAACAAACATCCGCGACGATGTCAATCGGTGAGAAAAAAATTCTCTAGAGGTTTAGAAGCGGTCTCACAAATACCTTCTGCTGCGGCTTGCGATCTTTGGGCTACGACTTCGTCAGGCTTCTCAAGAAAATCCTCAACGTATCACAGAGGATACGCCTCCGGTTTTCTTGTTCGCCTTCCTCGTCTCGCCTCAAATCTCGCAACCCTCGCTACGAAGGTATTTGTGAGACCGCTTCTAGATTTCTGCTGATGCAGGACCAACGTACTGTGCTGCTGGTCTGTAAATTCTATTATCAGACCACTGTTCTAACAAGTGTGCGCACCAGCCCGTAACCCGTGCAACTGCAAAGACAGGAGTATAATCAATGGTTTCGATGCCCATCAATTTGTACAATCCTCCCGACCAGAAATCGACATTGGGCTTGATGTAATCCTTCTGAGTTTTACCTAGCTCAGCCACCGTAAAATCATGCACCTTGCTAAGAATATCGTAGTCTTTGGTGTTTTTGCTATTCTTCGCCAATTTTTCAAACATCTCATGCAGAACTACTGAGCGTGGGTCGGTCGTTCGATAAACGCGATGTCCGAAACCATAGATTTTTTTCTTATTTTTGAGAAGATCCATCACATAAGGCTCGACACGATCCGTTGATTTGATCTCGTCCACCATTTTCATCACTTGTTCGTTAGCACCCCCATGGATCAATCCTTCCAGAGATCCAACGCCTGCTGAAATCGCTGAAAAGATCCGGGTTTCGGTAGAAGAAACCACACGAACAGTAAAAGTAGAGGCATTAAAATCGTGATCCATATGGAGCAGCAACGCCACCTCAAAAGCTCGACGAGTTTCTGCGTTAGGGAGTTCACCAAAGAGCATTTTCAAAAACGCATCGGATTGTCCCAAAGAATCATCCGGCTCAATCATCGACAAACCCCGGCGATGGCGAGACACCCACGCTACAATCGTGCCAACAGCTCCAATCGCATGAATCGATGTGGCCAAATTGCGTTCCTTATTGCCCAAAGCAGGGCTCGGCTCTGTCCATGCCATGGCGGCCATGGCTGTTTGCAAAATGGTCATGGGATGCGCATCGCGGGGCGCCAGCTTGATAATATTCTTTACGGACTCAGGCAAATGACGGGCTTGAGCGAGATCTTTTTTAATTTTGTCGGCCTCAGCAGAACTCGGCATTTTTCCAAAAAGCAAAAAATAGGCTGCCTGCTCATAATTGAGCTTCTCAGCAATTTTTTCAATGGGCACACCGCGGTAGATGAGACGGCCTTCCTCTCCTTGAACCTGACTGATGGACGTGGTATCTGCAACAACCCCAGCTAACCCTTTTGAAATTTCATTTGCCATAAATGTGAGACCTTTCTAATTCTGAGTTTTGCTCTCTTCTACTTTGCCGTCAATTCTTTCCAGTAGTGTAACCAGTTCTTTTTTTAATTCATCTGCTTTTTTAAATCCTATGCCTTCTTCTCCCAGATAGCGATTGGTTTCGACCTGTTCAGTGGAATCCATTCGACTCATAGTCAGCTGCACCAGTTTGCGGATCTCCATCCAGCGCTGAACCGAGGTTTTTTCTGGGACTTCAGCAAATTCAAGCCTAACCAAGGTAGCAAGAGCCATTAAATCCAGCGGATGCCTATCCGTATGGGCTCTTAAAAACTCAACTGCCTTGGCCTTTTTGCCCAAAACTGACCAGGTTTCTGCCGACCAACAAACCAACTCTTCAAGAGCGGGCGCTTGTTTCAAACCCTCCTCAAGTTCCTGCTGTGCTTGAACCAGTCGGCCACTCAAAAAAGCTGCTCGCCCCATCCAGGCCTTAACGGAATAATCCAAAGGATTCAGTCGCCGGGCCTCTTCCAAAAATTTTCTTCCCTGATCGTAGTCCCCCTCCAAAATCAAGGACTGACCCAATCGAAACAAAACTAGCTCATTTTCTTTTTCCTGATCCAACGCCGAACGAAATCGATCCTGTGCAAGCCTGCTTCTTCCCGAAATCAAAAGATCCACCCCATCTCGGTAAGTCTGATAGGCTTTATTGGTCATAAACATTCGAGATGTAATTTTAATCTGCTCTTCGACCAGTGTTTTTTTCTTGTTTGGAACCAGCGCTAATAATTTATGAAGCTGCTCGAGTGACTTCTGCCTCTCACCCGACAACAGCCAGGCTTTCGCCAGGAGCATCCCCGGCTCAAATGGATCCGAAGCCGTCAACTGCCAAGCTTTGAGCCTTTCGATGGCTTCGGGCCACTTCTTTTTATCCATCAATGGCTGAATCTGATTGATCTCCGGAATCGGGGCAGGCACAGGGTCCAGAGGAATTTCTGCAGACACGTTGCCAACTAAAGTCCCAATAAAAATCCAAAAAAGCAGAAGACTGTTCATTTTAATAGACACCTTAGCAGGTCAGGCTGAAGATGTGAACTGTATGCTAGGTATAGTGTTGACCCTTACCGCTCTGATCACCCGCGCAATTGCTCAGGATTCAACTGCTCCTCCCGATCCCAACACACCTACAGGTAATATCCCGACCAACGAATTGGGCACGACTCTCCTTAACCCTGATAAATTAGACAATTTACCCGAGATTGAAGCCAAAACATGGCCTGTTAAAATCCTCAAAAAAAGTAAATCCAATAAAATCTATCTGATCGAAGATATCAATAACTCCAAAACCAAAGTGGGTAAAATCCTGCTTTTTAAGCGTGAAGCAGAACCCTTTATTGCCGCTCGCGTATTGCGCACTTATTCTGATCGAAAACAAATTGCGGTGAAAAAATTGCGATCCTACGAAAATCATGACGACCTTCCTGTGGGCGGGGCGTTTGTGATTATCGAAAAAGTCGCTGATATCTTGCCAGAAACCATTGATAAAACAGCCAACCTTCCACTGAGCAAAGAAGACAAAGCAGATTTAGAAGAACTAGAACCAAAATCTGCGAAAAAGAAAAAAAAGCAGGACAAGGATGCTGAACCAGCAGCAGATTCTGATGCAGGTTCCCCACAGGCTGATGAGTTTGATCCAGAGCTCGATTCAGGCACCTCGCCCAAACCCGCAGATGAGACAGCTCCGGACGATGAAAAACCTCAGCAAGAAGAAAGTGCATTGGTCGTCGAGGAAGTAGAGCCGATTGAAATTCACCGCCATTGGTTCACGGTTCAAGGGGGAGCCATCTTTGATCCCAGATATGACCCTGAAGCAGGATTTGATCCCCCCATGGCGGGCGGACTGCGCTATGGGTTCACGTTTGCTAGAATGGTTTTTATCAGTAAACCGCTCGTCCAAGATTCTTTTGCAATTGAGGCCGGAGCCTTTCTTTACAAAATTTTTCAATATGCGGATCCTTCAGACGTATATACCGTAATGCCCACTGTTTTCACTGCCCGATACAATCTCGCCCTAGGGCATAATTTGCTGTTTTTCCTCTATGGCGGCACCAAGAAAAATTTCGTGGTCGACTCTGCCAACAACAAACCTGACGCCCTTAGCCTTTTGTCCCAGTACCGTCCAGCCTTGGGAGGCGGCATTCTCATTGGAATCGTCTCCAATTGGGATGTCAGGATTGATGCAGGTTTTGATATGGCAGTCGCAGGACTGACCGTTCGATTCTAACTACCGACAAACTGACTGTGTTGGCGAACATTCCATCCGGAGTTATGAAACGGACTTTTTTCCCAACGTTTCAGCCACTGATCACCCAAGAATTTTTCTCGAGACCAAAATCGAGTCCGTCCTGAGGTCATAGCAATCGTTGTTTCCGCTTTGGGTCCCGTGGCTATTCCGTGAGCAACGTGAAAACCCGCCTCGAGTAGGCGCACACGCATCTCAGTCGAAGCTGAATAAGTAAAAAGTTCTGCTTCCTTTTTCTCCTTAAGAAATGCATGAATTTTTTGAAACGTCGGCAGCGACCACATTTCGTGATCCGTTCGATACGAAAATGGGTCATAGAAAATTAAATCCGGTGCAGCTGCCCTCGGAAAAAGCTCCAAAAAATCGCCCTGAATCAGCGAAATTTTCACCAACTGATTCTTGGATTGCCATTCCCCACGCTTCAATAAAGTGCGAGGCGCACTGTGCCCGAGATGTGGAAAAGCCTCCCCATCCAAAAGCGCCAGTTGAATGGCATCCATATCTTTTTCAAAAGTGTAAATATGCAGCGGTTTGATCGTGGAGCCCGGAAAAAGCTCCGCAGTGGACTCCACGCATTGAACCGCAGCGATTAAATTAAAACCTGCGCCTAACCCCACATCCCAGAGCACGACTTCTGGCGAATCATCCTGTTGCAAGACTCTTTGTGCCAAACGCGATTGCTCGGCATAAACCCGCCGAGCTTCCTCATTCGGGGAAATCGATGCATGCATGATCTCACCGGATTGCACATGCTTGATGCTGGCAAAGCCCTCGTGCGAAACGACTTTCTCAAATGCACCTAGGGAAGTTGCTGCAGGCTTTTTCGCTTTTCTTCGAAGATTGACAACCGGATTTTCCTCGTCCTTTTGATCGAGGTTTTTTCGCTTTTCTTGATAGTATTCCAAAAAAGTCCCACGCAAAATATTCTCGCGCATCTCCTTCATCAGAGAATGATAAAAATAGAGATTATGAGTTGCCACGAGCTGCCATCCCAAAAGCTCGTTCCATTTGATCAGATGCCTCAGATATGCACGAGAATACGTCTGACAAGTATGACAGGAACAATTGGGGTCCAGCCGATCTTCCGAATAGGTGTAAATTCCCCGTTTAAGATCGATCCGTCCGACTGAGGTATAGCTCACTCCCTGTTGCGCAAGCGAAACCGGCAAAATGCAATCAAACATATCCACCCCTCGATGCACTGCCTCGAGAAGATCAATCGGTTTGCCCACTCCCATTAAGTACCGCGGTAAATTCTGCGGCAGGAGTTTCGCAGTCATCTCGGTGAAGTCTTCGCGCTCGTTCTTGGTTTCTCCGACGGCCAAACCTCCAATGGCAAACCCGTCAAACGGCATTTGGGTCAAGGTATCCGCACTTTGTTTTCGCAAATCCTCAAAACAAGCACCCTGAACTATTCCAAAAAGCGACTGAGGCGACTCACCTCTCGCGTCTAAACTCCGTTGGGCCCATCGATGAGTCAAATGCATTGCCGCCTCTGCAATGGGTCGCGCCGAAGTCGACGGAACGCATTGATCGAGAACCATCATGATGTCGCTGCCGATCGCCTTTTGCATGCCAATGCTGATTTCGGGAGTCAAAAGAATGCGTTTGGAATCCACAAAGCTCGTGAACTCCGCACCTTCCTCAGTAATTTTTCGGTCATTCTCTAAAGAAAAAATCTGGAACCCGCCGGAATCCGTCAGAACCGACTGTTCCCAATTCATCAGCTTATGAATACCGCCCATCCTTTGAAAAAGCTCGGGCCCGGGCTTCAGAAGCAGATGGTAAGTGTTGGCCAAAAGAATTTGGGATCCCGATTCACGAAGATCTTGAAATCGCTGGTTTCGAACTGTCGCGCGGGTGCCCACCGGCATAAAAAGCGGGGTCAAAACCTCGCTATGGAGGGTACGGAACCGACCCGCCCGTGCGGACGACCCAGGGGCCATCGCCTCGAGCTGAAAAGACAACCGACTCATGGTGGTAGCTTGTAGTTGATAAACACTCGTCCTGCCAGCAATTTTGAGTTATTGCTGAGAGCATGCGCAGTTTTGTCCTAGCACTCGTGTTTATGGCATTTGGTTACCTAGCTTCCTGCGGATTCAAGGGACCACCCTTGCCTCTGATTGCTACACAACCGGATCAGGGCGATGTTTCAGCAAACCCGAGCCCAGGTCCCTCTGAATCAATATCTCCTAAACCTTCACCCGTTCCCTCTAAAACATTGAAGAGAAAGAAAAAGTGAGCCTGCATTTTCTGCCTAAGTATTCTCCGTATTCTTACCAAAAGGGGCGGCTTTTCTGTGAAGGCGTAGATTTAGGTGAACTTGCACAAAAACATGGAACACCTCTTTATGTTTACTCCGCTAATCACATTTTAGATCAATTTCGCTCCCTGCAAGAAGGACTTAAACCTCTCCCTGTGCTGATTTGTTTTGCGGTCAAGGCTTGTTCCAATATTTCTGTGCTCAAGCTCTTGGTCGACGCAGGAGCAGGCATGGATATCGTGAGCGAGGGAGAACTTCATCGCGCTTTGACTGCAGGAGTTTCGCCTCAGAAGACTGTGTTTTCTGGTGTGGGCAAAACTCGTACAGAAATTTCTGCTGCCCTCACAGCTGGAATTCTCTCATTCAATGTAGAATCCGAAGCTGAACTCGATTTGATCAACGAGATTGCTCGGAAGTCCCTATCCGTTGCTGGAGTCAAACTTCGATTTAATCCCGATATTGATGCCAAAACCCACCCTTATATCTCAACAGGATTGAAAGAGAATAAATTTGGGCTCACGCGAAAGGAAATCGAGCGAATTGTAAAAAACCGCCGCCTGTATTCGGGGGTTCGAATCGAAGGGCTGAGCATTCATATCGGCAGCCAGATTTTGTCAGCACGACCCATCGATCATGCTTTTGGCGAAGCTGCTCGATTTTTTTCTGAGCTATCTCGGGAAATCGGAGAGGGCTTCTCTCGCTTGGATTTGGGTGGGGGCTTAGGCGTTTCTTATTTGGGTGAAAAAAGAGTTTCTGTAGATCAATATTGCGCTCTGATCAAAAAACATTTTCTCGGAAAAAAATCTGGGCCCGCTCAAATCGTCCTGGAGCCAGGTCGCTCACTGGTTGCAGAGTCTGGAGCACTCCTTACGGAAGTGCTTTATCGAAAATCCCGCGGCCGCAAAGAGTTCGTCGTTGTGGATGCTGGGATGAATGACCTGATTCGTCCTGCGCTTTATGGTGCCACTCACCCAGTAGTTCCTCTCGACAAAAGCAAACTTTCTGGCGCTCAAGCAAAAACCGATCTCGTGGGCCCGGTCTGTGAGAGTTCGGATTCTTTTTTTCAGAACAAGGTGTTTCCGAAAAAAATCCAAGCGGGAGACTGCCTGGCTTTGCTCGGGTCTGGCGCCTATGGATTTTCGATGGCCAGCCAATACAATTCCAGACCTCGTCCTGCTGAGGTTCTGATCTCGGACAAACAAAGTCGCGTGATTCGCCGACGAGAAACTTTGGAAGATTTGATTCAGGGAGAAACATGATGAATTTTCACGGAGTTTTTACTGCGCTGGTTACACCCTTTGATTCGTTAGGTCGCCTGGATCTGACTGCCTTTAAAAAAATATTAGATGATCAAGCCAACGCTCACGTCACTGGTGTGGTTGTTTGCGGAACCACTGGAGAAACTCCCACTCTCGAAGAAAAAGAGAAGCAAGATCTCATCACAACCGCAATCAAACACCTCAAAGGAAGCGGGCTATTAGTCCTCGCAGGAACCGGAAGCAATAGCACCACAAAAACCATCCAAGCTTCGCAATGGGCTGAGTCCGCAGGCGTGGACGGATTGTTGATTGTCACTCCCTATTACAACAAACCCACTCAAGCTGGATTGCTCGCTCATTATGTAGCAGTGGCAAACGCTTTGAAGCAAACACCCATCATGCTCTACAATGTTCCAGGACGCACTGGGGTTAGTTTCACATCCGAGACTGTTGCAAAACTCAGCTCTCATCCTCGAATTCGCGCGATCAAAGAAGCCTCTGGTCGAGTTCCGATGATCACGGAGATCCAAGACGAAATCAAAAAGCAAAAAACTCCTGCGTTAGATATTTTCTCAGGAGACGACGTCAACTTCCTTCCCTCACTTCCTCTCGGAGCTTGTGGAATTGTTTCGGTAGCGAGCAATTTGTTTCCACGAGCCATGGTAGATCTCTACACAAAATTCAAACAAAACGACCTTCAGGGTGCAGTAGAGATTCACGAGAAGTATCTTCCACTTTTTAAGGATCTCTTCATCGAGAGCAATCCAGGTCCTGTCAAAGCTGCTCTCGCGCGCTTGGGAATTTGTCGCGAAGACATGCGTCTTCCCCTGGTGACCCTCAGTGAATCCAATCGAAAAATCCTTTTTCAATCCATGGATCAGTGCGGTTTAACTGCGAGTGGAGTGACCGCGTGGGAAAAATAAAACCCTTTCAACTCGGAATCCTGGGCGCAGAGGGCAGGATGGGAAAAGAGCTACAGTCCCTCGCAAAAAAAGAATTCGGCCGATACTTTCAGGGCAAACCCGTTTTAGTCAGTCGCGGTGATTCGCTGACTCCACTTTTGAGAACCCACCTCGTAATCGATTTTTCATCTCCCGATTCGCTCTCTTCTTTACTGCAATCGGCCATCAAGTCATCCGAGTCACTGCCTGTATTTGTGATTGGAACCACTGGACTCAACGACTCTCAAAACAAACTCGTTCAAAAACTCTCCAAAAAAACGGCGGTTTTGTGCTCACCCAATTTTTCAATTGGAGTCCAAGCCCTCATTCAGTTTCTCCACTCAGCCTCCCCTCTTTTGGAAAAGCTGGGCTACCGATCCATGAAACTGACCGAGACTCATCACACACAAAAAAAAGATGCCCCTAGCGGAACAGCACTGTATCTCGAAAAAGAACTCAAAAAATCATTCCCCGCGATCAAAACAAAAATCAAAAGCATCCGTGAGGGAAGTGTTGTTGGTTTCCACGAAATTGAATTCGAAGGTGCGGGAGAGAATCTGATTCTCGGTCACCGTGCACTGGATCGCTCGATTTTCGCGCGAGGAGCCTTATTGGCTGGCCTTTGGCTGGCGACGAAGCGAACTAACCAGCAGAATCTTGCTGGATATTTTTCGATGAGTGACTACTTGAAAAGTTAGTGACTGTGTTTTTTATTTTTCGTGATAGGGAATAAGACATGATCATTTCAATTTTAGCTTTTATTTTTTCTGGAACTGTTTTCGCAGACACCACCTGCCCCACATTGGACGGCCAATTCATCGAGGCTGACCTACGCACAGGCAGCTCTTATGCCAAACCCTACCTGCTCAAAGTCAACTCTCAGGAGATCGTGATATCGGATGTTCGAGGAAAAACCTCCCTGAAAATTACCCGAGGTCAACCTCTCGTGGACAAAACACCCGATGTCACTGCCACTCTGACTTTTGATTGCAGACTAGGTGGGTTTTATTTGGAATTAGACAAGCGTTTTGTCGATGGTTATCGAAACCGCACTGTAGTGGAATCCTACCCCACTCATCATGAGCGCGGTTTTTGGATGATCGAAAGCCGGTTGACCGCTTCCAATCCTCATGGAGTGATTACCGGAGAGGACTTTGCAATCCGCGAACTGGTCTCACAAAAAAACGGATCAATCCCGCTTAAAAATCAGCAAACCACCGACGAGCCAAGACTGAGTCATCCAATGAATTCGCTCGTTCATCCAATCCTGCCGCTGTCGGGCCAGGTACAATCCTACCTGCATCCATTTTTGAAAATGGTAGAGTGATCCTATATAGGCCCACTGCGCGCTCAAGAGACTTTGCGCATAATTCACAGGCACCAAGACCTCGTACTGCAGGTAAAAATTTATAAAAGGCTGGTCTTGCCTCAGCCACGCGTAGTTGACTCCGGGTCGCATACTCAAAGTCGCACGATGCGGATTTTCGAGAGTTTGGTACCACCTCAGCTTGAACTCACCCAACCAGTTTTCTCCGGGCAGAAAAGTCCAAGCAGCCCTGGGGGTCACATCAACCACCAGCTGGTCCTCGGCGCGTCGTGAGGAATCCTTCCACTGCCATCCGTTGGCGTCTTTGAAAAGATCCTCTTCGTACCGCCATCCGGCAAGTCGACGGTAGAAAATGCCCCAGCGAAAACCTTCGATAGCATTGTTATACGATCCCAATGTCACTGTCTGCGTGAGGGGCAATCCTTGAATGTGATTGCCTTGGTACTCGAGCATCGGTGTCCAGTTGTCCCACTTTTCAAATAGACGGACGGTCCAATCGGGGTTGAAGCCGGTACTCATTCGACGCTCAGTCAATGCCAGCGCCTCAATAGAAAAAACAACACCGATAGCAAAAAACAACACCGCAATTGATTTTCGGGTTTTCTGAGTCATCAGTCGTACTGCTGCTTCAGAAGGTTCGCAGAATATTTGGGAATAACAGTCTCATCTTGGATTTCACCTTGCGAGGGATCCATGTTCCAATTCAGTTTCTTGGTCCACGCGAAGGGCTTGGGTTCGGTAATCAGTTTGCCTGTTGGCGCAAAAACTCCGAGCCCGGCCGGAACTAAAATCGGCTTCGCAGTGCCTTCCGATGAAATTTCCACCTTCCCTTCGTTCACACACATCCACAAATCATGGCTTTGTTCGTCGACTGAAGCAAAAAACTCTGTCCCTCGAACCCCCATCACAGCCGACTGCGACCGAATCTTAAAATGGGATTTGTCGCTCACCTCGGACTTCTTCACTTTCGAAAAAATTCGCCCTCGAACCAGCTGCAACTCAACCTCACCAGCACTTTTGAGAATCTTGACACGCGAGGATGGAGGAATTTTCACCCGGGATCCGTC
Organism: uncultured Bacteriovoracaceae bacterium; assembly: GCA_964364175.1. Taxonomy (GTDB): domain Bacteria; phylum Bdellovibrionota; class UBA1018; order UBA1018; family UBA1018; genus CAYILR01. Next base: position 69,009 of record CAYILR010000010.1, on the reverse strand, counting down.
TTTGAACTCAATTCCCAGAATAGAGTCCGATTGAGTAGAGATGACTACTTTTTCTTCCAGTATCTCTCCGACTGCCTTAATTTTTTTCTCACCCTGGACCGCCTCACCTTGTATGTAGAAAACCTTGCTGGACGCCTGCGTTAATTCAGGAATGCTGATTGCTATGAGCATGAAACCAATGAGGAGTGTTTTCACTCTTGATAATGAATCATTTCCAGCGCTGGAAGTAAAACCGATCTGCAAACTATCGATTGATCCTAGAATTGGATTTAGAGTTCAGACCCGGTTGGCGTACAAACAGCTTTTTCTTCAAACACAGCTTCGCGCCAAAACTCCCAAGGTAGTGACATCGGACCACACTTCATCACCCGCTTAATAGTAGGATTGTTTCTCAAAAAATCACCAATCCGCTGATATCCACTCGCATGCATGCCTCCTGGAGTTTCACAGAGTCCGTGCATAGAATCTTTAAGAAAAGAAAAAATTTCATCCGGATTTTGAAACTGATATAACATTATCCCCATCGTTTCGATTGCCCAATAGTCAGCAATATTTTCTGCGCTTGTATCGTGACTGCAAGCAATCAATTTCTTATATGCATCCGGAAAAGTTCGATCCACGCCGTTCGATTCTGCGTTGTCAATATAGTGAGACATTTCATGCGCCAATACCATTGCCATCCCTCTAAAATTATTTTTTGAACTATTCAGAATATAAAGAGCCGGACAAACTACAACGGCCTTCTGTCCATTACAATTTGCAACAAATCCCCCCGGCAACAACGCGTCGTTGCCACAAAAATAATAAACATTCCCAACAGCATTGCACGAATTTGCATATTCCTTTGCAGACAATACGGTAACTTCTTGAACCTCTTTACGCATTTCTCTCAGAGTACTTTCTTTCACCCCCATTTGGCGTTCGATTCTTTCCATCAATAGATCCTTAACCAAGGTGTAAAATGAACGAAGTTCCTGCGTATTATCTAGGCCATCTAGAAGATGATTTAAATATTGTAATCTCGGAGAGTCATCTAAACTGCCTGCTCCTGCTAGCGCCTGATTCATTTCAGAGCGTTGCAGCTGCCTTTTCTGAATCAGCTTTTCAACTGCTTTTTGCTTGGCCGTATTCAATTTTTTTTTGACTTGCCCATTGTAAGAATAATCACTACAGATTGAATCATACGGTTTGTTGCAAAAAAGATGGGGCTCAAACCCTTTCAGAGGACTGTTTAAAATTTCAACCTGCTTTTTTAATCCAACCCGATCCGCCGATCCATTGCATGCCATACAGGTTGAATCTGCAAATGCGCCCCTGTTGGTCAAAAATGCCAGTACTAAAACGAAAATATATATGACAGACTGGTATGTTTTCACCGTTTTCCTCGAAACCTCCTTCCCTAAGATCAATTGCAAATTCTAGGCCATGCGCGTCATAACTAAAAACTAAGCAGCAACCTAAGACTGCTTTGATGTGTTCAAAAAATAGACAGCTGTTCAAATTGTCAGCATGATTTTCCATTTTCTTTTCCCGTGTCACGTTATATTGCAGCCCTATGAACATTTACGTTTGTATCAAGCAAGTTCCAGACACAGAAACCAAAATTAAATTAAGCGGTGACGGAATCGACACCGCGGGCATCAAATGGATCATGTCTCCTTATGATGAATTCGCTGTCGAGGAGGCGCTTCGCTTGCGCGAAAAAAATGCGGGAAGCACGGTAACCGTTGTTTCCGCAGGTCCCGCACGAGTGGTCGAAACCATTCGTACCGCTCTCGCGATGGGCGCTGACAACGGTGTTCACATCGAAATTCCAGAGACAGCTGACAATAACTATGCAGCCAAGGCTATCGCTGGCGCTCTGAAAAAAGAAGCAAAAGTGGACATCGTTTTCACGGGCAAAGAAGCCATTGATGATGGTGCGGCACAAACCAGCCAGTTGATTGCTGAATATTTTGGGATGCCCTATGCGACTGTGGTTTTGAACGTTGAGTACAACGCGGCTTCTGTGAAGTGTAAACGCGAGATTGAAGGCGGTGCTTTTGAGATGATTGAAACTTCTCTGCCGGCTTTGATCGCTGCACAAAAAGGTTTGAACGAACCTCGCTACGCCAGCTTGCCGAACATCATGAAGGCCAAGAAAAAGGAAGTGAAGGCTTTGAAGGCCGCAGATGTGGGCGCGTCAGATGCCGATCAAAAAATTAAATACAAAAATTTTCAACTTCCTCCGCCCAAGCAAGCCGGGAAGAAAATCTCCGGAGATGCAGCAGCTCAAGCAAAAGAGCTGGTCCGTCTCCTTCACGAAGAAGCAAAGGTGGTTTGATTTATGGCTAAAGTATTCGTTGTTGCAGAACAAAGAGAGGGTCGTCTGAAAAAATCGACGTTTGAACTCATCGGAGCTTCAGCCGCGGGTGGTAACGAAACCCATGTGGTTCTTTTGGGTGAAGGCATCGCGGGACTCGCCGCTGAACTAGGGCATTATGGTGCTACCAAAGTTCATGTGGCTGACAACGCTGGGTTGAAGTTCTACACCTCAGAAGCTTATTCAAAAGTAATCGTCGATCTTTTGAACGCAGAAAAACCTGAAGCGGTTTTGGCATCTCATACTCCAACCGGGCGTGACTTGATGCCTCGGATTGCAGCACGATTGAACGTGGGTCTCGCGAGCGATTGCACCCAGCTTTCGTTTGATGGCGGAAAACTGAAAGTTCGTCGTCCAATTTACGCAGGCAAAGCCACTGTGGAAGTCGAGTTCTTGGGATCTGGACCGCAAATCGCGACCGTTCGTGCGAATGCTCTGGGAATTCCCAAGCCCGACACCAGCAAATCAGCACAAACCGCGACTTTGAACGTGTCTTTGAGCGACCTCAAAACCAAAGTCACCGAAGTCGTCAAAGGTTCGTCTGCTCGTCCTGATGTGACCGAAGCACCGATCGTCGTATCGGGTGGTCGATCATTGAAGAACGCAGAAAACTTCAAAATGTTGGAAGAGCTGGCAGACGTCCTGGGAGCTGCAGTCGGCGCCTCGCGCGCAGCTGTGGATGCAGGCTATCGCCCGCACCGCGACCAAGTTGGTCAAACTGGAAAAGTCGTTTCCCCCACTCTGTACATCGCCTGCGGAATCAGTGGAGCGATTCAGCATTTGGCGGGAATGAGAACCTCCAAAACTATCGTGGCGATCAACACCGATCCCGAAGCACCGATTTTCCAAGTCGCTGACTACGGAGTCGTGGGCGATTTGTTCACCGTGGTGCCAGTTCTGAAAGAAGAATTCAAGAAGCTTAAAGAGCACTGATCATCATTAAACGCGATTAAATCACGTTTTTACAGCTTAAGATAATATCCCCGCTGGGGACATAGCCGGTCCAGGAAATCGTTTTACCGTTGCCTAATGTCATAAACTATGTCACATTAATTATGACATGAAAAAAATCAACCCTTTCAAAGTCAAAGGTCTAGCCAGCGGCAATCTTTTTTTTAATCGGACTGCTGAAAAAGAACTTCTAGCTAGGCGCGCATGGGGGGGGCAAAACACTCTGCTGATTGCTCCTAGACGATACGGGAAGTCGAGCCTTCTAGAGGTCCTGACCCAAGAACTCCGACACGAAATCAAAGTTGCTAATGTGGATCTTTTTCGATGCGCACGAGTTTCTGAGATGGTTTCTGTCTTGGGCCGCTCGATGGTACGTGCGCAAACAGAACCTTGGGAAAAAATATCCGGGTGGATCAAAAAGGGGTTACCCAAACTAGCACCCAAATTTTCCATCTCAGCACAAGGTGAGCCGGAGTTCAGCTTTGATGTTCGTGAAAAATCCGCAGGCTTAGAAACCTTAGATGAATTATTGGTTTGGTTTGACCGAACTCCGAGCTCTGGTCGCAAGCTACTGATTTTGGATGAAGTGCAGGAGCTACTTTCATTCGAAAATGCAACTGAGGTTGAAAAACACCTCCGGGCAAGCATCCAACGCCTAAAAAATACCACTGTTTTTTTTTCCGGCAGTTTACCCTCAGTGCTCCAAGAAATGTTTACTCACAAAAAGAGAGCTTTTTATCAAAGCGCTCTCGTAACACATTTGGAACTTCCTCCTTTACCGGATGCCGTGCGATTTTTAGAAAACCATTTGATCCAGTTTCGACGACCCGGACTGACGGAGTGGATCACAGAGGTGGTCCGAGTCACGCAAGGACATCCCTATTATGTTCAACTCGCTGGATACTTCGCTTGGGAAAGACTCAATGATTCTCCTTCCCAATTTCCAGCAATGCAGGAAGTTATCGAAGATGTTTTAGCGCAGGAGCAAAATGGTTTTGAAACTACGATTGAGCCGCTGACTGGAATTCAAAGACAAGTATATCGCGCCATCGCACTCTATCCGGGAGTTGCAGTCACCTCACATCAGTTTATCGCGGACAATCATTTGGGGGCCCATTCCACTGTTCGTGCCACAGCCAAACGATTACTCCAGCTAGGACATATCAAAAAAAGCATTGGTCATGATTTGAGCTTTGAACCCACAGATCCCTTGTTGGCCTATTGGATGACCCAAAAATAATGATTTGATTCCAAAGTTTGACTCAAAACAGTGTAACTGTTAGTTTTTTGTATAAAGAAATTCGGGAAAACCATTATGAGTGAACAGATGATTTTGACCATTCAATCCATTGCATTTGTAATCGTTGCGGGATCCGCCTTCGGATACGCCGGTTACAAATTTTCTATCTTGTTCAAATTGATGAAAAAGCTCAATGGCAAGGTCCCACCTCTCACTCGCATTCCTGAGCGAATTCGTGAAGGACTCATTGATGTGTTCGGACAGCGCGCTGTCTTTCGAAAAAAGTGGATTGGCGTCATGCACGCCACGATCTTTTGGGGCTTCATCATCATTACTGTGGGAACACTGGAACAGTTTTCCACAACTCTGCTGGGTTTTCTGATTCCCAACGCAAATTTTGAATTCATTGGGCATCTCCCCTACCAAATTTTGGTCATGGTTCAGGATTTCTTTGTGGGCGCAATCATCGTTGCTGTTGCCGCGGCATTCTACCGTAGACTCGTGATTCGTCCTGAGGGACTCGGCAAATCCCATGATGCCATGGTGGTGCTGTCTTTCACCGGCGGATTGATGATTTCGATTTTATTCATGGATGCATTCCTGATGCTGGGGGACCCACACTGGTATTCGGAGCACATGTTTTTTGCCTATGGATTCTCCAAAATTCTCGGTGGAATTTTGAATCTCGATACTCCCGCCTATCATGTCCTTGGGATTGTATTTAAATGGGTTCACATGCTTTTGGTTTTAGGTTTTGCTTGCTTCATTCCTAGCTCCAAGCACCTTCACATCGTCACCTCGGCTCCGAACACATTCTTGAAAAAACTGGACCGCGAAAAAGGAATGACGAAGATCAATTTTGAAGACGAGTCAGTCACCCAGTACGGGGCTGCGAAGATCACAGACATGAGTTGGAAGGACACTCTCGATCTTTACTCTTGTACTGAGTGCGGACGTTGCCAGGATCTCTGCCCAGCCTACAATACACAAAAACCATTGAGTCCAAAGGCTCTGATCGTTGACCTCAAGAGCAATCTCTATCGGAATAAAGAACTGATTCTTGCTGGCAAGGCCGAAGAAGTCACTTCTGTCATTGATCAAAACGTCACTGAAGATGTGATCTGGGCTTGCACCTCTTGCCGCGCCTGCGAGGTGGCTTGTCCCGTATTCATCGAGCACACTGACAAAATCTACGACATTCGCCGCAATCTGGTGATGATGGAGTCCAAATTTCCCGCTGAAGTACAGACTGTTTTCAAAAACATGGAGACCAACTCAAGCCCCTGGGCGTTTAGCCCTTCGGACCGTGCCAACTGGGCCGAGGGACTCAATGTCAAAACCATGGCTGAGGATGCCAGCGTTGATCTGCTCCTCTGGGTGGGTTGTGCGGGATCATTTGATGATCGAAATAAAAAAGTATTGCGCGCATTTGTCAGCTTGCTCAAAAAAGCAGGAATTCGATTTGCCATGCTGGGTACCGAAGAAAAATGCACGGGCGACGCTGCTCGCCGAATCGGTAACGAGTACCTTTTCCAAACTCTCGCGCAGGCCAATGTCGAAACCATGAATCGCTATCAAGTAAAGAAAATCGTGACCGCCTGTCCCCATTGTTTCAACATTCTAAAAAATGAATACAAGGATTTTGGTGGAAACTATGAGGTGTATCACCATTCGCAATTCATTGCTCGAATGCTCTCCGAAGGAAAATTGAAACCGACCAAGGGTGTCGACGAAACCATCACTTTCCACGACAGTTGCTACCTGGGTCGCTGGAATAATGTATACGAACAGCCTCGTGAAATTCTCAAGTCTCTGCCTTCTGCCCGACTTGTGGAAATGAAAAGCCATCACGATCAAAGCCTTTGCTGTGGTGCGGGGGGCGGTCGTATGTGGATGGAAGAAACTATCGGTAAGCGTATCAATGTCACACGCACCGAACAGGCGATTGCTACAAAAGCAGGTATTGTCGCAGCAGCCTGTCCTTTCTGCATGACGATGATCTCCGATGGTGTCAAAACCAAGGAGATCCAGGACAAAGTCAAAGTCATGGACATCGCAGAGCTCATAGATCAGTCTGTAGTTTAGTCAGTCGTCTAGAACCTAAACACCCATTTTGACACTCAATGGGTTTCATTCAGGGCTATAGCTTTTCAGCCTGTTTTTAGGCTCTTTTTCACGTCCGCACATCTGGCATAGAACTTGAATAATGCCCTCCGGAGGTTTCTTTATGAAGCACCGTGAAAACGAACGACCGAAACATACTTGGACTATCTTTTTTTCCGTGTTTGCGATTGCTGTCGTGGCTGCTCGCTGTACTCCAGTTGCACCCAGCATTTCAAAACTATCGGCTGCACCTGAAACAGAGGCGCCCAAGTCTGATGCAAAAAAACCTGAAATAAAAACAGAACCTACAACGACAACTTCGACGCTGGCAGCAATCCCAACCAAACCCACCAGTACTGTCCCTGTAGAAATCAATCCTGTTTCTAACTCACAAATTTCCGCTCAAAATTCCAGAGATTGTGTTTACGCACTCCCTGCAGATTTTTCTCCTCACTCTGAACTGCTCGATGCTGTTACCCAAGTCAGTGAAGTAAAATTCCAGTGGCGGCTGAGCAATGCCGAGATTTATGGCTTGAAAAACAACGGTGCAATTCGAAAATCTCTGAGCGCATTCAAAGGACTGACTCCTCAGGCTATCCGAGCTTTTGTTCGAATCAGCAAAACCGAACCTGGGCTTAACACCCTGGATGAAGCTCCAATTCAGATACGTATTGAATTAGACACTCTGACGATTGAGCTTTCTAAAAGCTTACAGTTTCTCGATGCAATTGATGAAGTTGCAATTGCATCCGTAGTAACCACGAGCCCAAAAGAATGCCCAGCACTGGCAAAAGTCATGACTCAACTCACACAGCTAGAAGAAGCATTCGCCTTCGAAGCGGATCAGAACGACGATTTACCCTTGTTATAATCGGGTGGCAAAAAATCCTTGTGCGATGAAATATAGCGTTTCAACGCTGTATTAGCGATTTCAGAAACTGTGTGTTTGCTGTAGGTCTCCATCGCCTTCAGTGCTTCGACAATTTCCTTTTCGACTTGAATTGAAACATTCGCTGTTTCTTTTTTTATTTTATAGTCATCTTTCATATATCAAATTCCTCATGCAATGCTCCGCTTGGATTGCCCCCGGAGCAGTTCTTTAACAATGGAGTACATGGCTGACGGGAGTTGTTCAAGCTCAGAGACCTCCTTGAGCTGGCCATGTCCGCGCTGGGCCAAATCCCTACAAAGGGGGGTGCCCGCACGGTCCTTACCCATTTTAACCACAACCAAATGCTCAAAGCGAGAGGCTAAATAGCTCGGATCTCGGCCTGCTGTATATTTGCCATCCGTCAGTAAAATCACAGACGGGGGGCTAACACCTCGTCGTCGCATCTTGGTACACATCCTCAGTGCTGATTTCATTCCCTCTTCGAGGTGTGTGTAACCCTGGCAAGGTACATCCAAGAACCGCGCAATCAATTTTTCAACTGAAACTTTCTCGTCGTGATGCTTCAGGATCGTCGCTTCATTCTCAAACGCGATCATCCCCACCGGATCTTCTGGAAACTGAAGTAAGACCACGGCAAGAGCCACCGCAGTCAAAGCCAACTTATCCCCCGTCATCGAAAGGCTCGTGTCGAGAGCTACCACGACTGATTGAGCGGTTTTGATTCTATAGTTCATCCAAACTTCATCCGTCGCAGCCCCGCTGGCTTCGAGGGTCTCCTCGACGTCGATTTCCGGATCGAGCGCTTGGTGCGGTACTTCGTTCCACAAACTAAGAGCGGGCCGAACTGGATGAGTAACGGAGCCCATCACCGCTTGCGCCCTTTGCATCACAGCACGTACAGAGAGCGCCCTCAGCTCAGGAGCACGATGTTTGAGTGATTTTTTTGATTTGAGCTCGTGATACCGCATGGCTACATCCCATGCGCTCAACCCGTCGAGCTGATCCTCTGAACCTTCAGCGTTGGACATTTCTGGATTGAGTGACTGAATCATTTCTGGGGGCAAAAAAACAATCGGCGCTCGCTGCATCAAATTCGGCGAGGAATTTTCTTGTTTCGTAGCGGTGCTATCTTTTACTTTTTTTTTTCACTCGAATCAGCATTGGACTGCGCAGGATCAAAAGCTAACGCAACCAAGGAACGCAGCAAGGCCTCGAGTTCCTCTTGCGAAGTGCCTGAAGCCGTGTCCGAATCACGATCCAGCTCAATTCGTGTCGGCAAGGCCATCAAGACTGCATTCAAAAAAGCCTCTTTTAAATGTTGCTTCTGCTTTAAAAAAGCCAGAGTCAACTCCGCCACGCCAATCGCTGCACGAATAGACGCTCCCCTTCGAATCCGGCTATGCGTCCGCGTGAGTCTAACTAGGCGAACGGCTGCCTCAACCACCTGTAGACTTTGTGCATTAACAATCCCAAAATCTGCGAGCTTCGAAAGGACGATCTTTCTCTCGTCCTCTTCACTCTGATAACCCAGCTGAATCCACTCGAATCGATCCAACAACGCCTCACTCAGATGAGTAGTCGCTACAAAATCTCTCGGATTTTGTGTAGCAATCACTGCAAAATTCTCGTGAGCACGAATCTCACCTAAGCGCGGAATTTGAATCAATCTCTCATCAATTGCGGGAAGAAGCAGATTTTGCACACCTTCTGGTAGACGATTGAACTCATTGATAAATAGTACCGCGCCTTTTTTCATCGCCTCGACAAGCGGGCCTGAAAAAAAAGAATCCCAAGTGAATCCTTTTTTGACCACTGTCGGAGGATCAAACCAACCCGTGAGCTTTTGTTCAGTAAATCGATTGTCTCCATCCACTCGGATCCAGGGACGCCCCAAAGATTCCGTGATCACTTGCGCCAACTGAGTTTTGCCCACACCTACCGGTCCTTCAAGTAGGACGTTGCGCCTCATCTCAATGCAGGCTCTGATCTGAGCAGACTCTTTTTCACGCCCGACGAGTTCGGACTGGAGTGTTGCGGAAGTCATTTCTTCTGTTTCCGCCTTCTCAAAAGTTCATCCACAATAAAACTCGCCACTTCGGACGGCTTGGTGCCGGGACCAAATCCTGCAGAAAATCCATACTCAAGTGCCATCGGATGAGTCACTCGAGGTCCACCTGCGACAAAAACAACCTTGTCTGAGAGTCCCATTTTTTCTGCTTTCACCATCAGATCCTTCATATCATCCAGATGAATATCGTGTTGAGTCACGACCTTCGAAACCAATATTGCGTCGGCCTTGTGTTCGATGGCAAGTTTTAAAAGATCGTCATTGAGAACCTGTGCACCCAGGTTTTTGGCCGAAATCCAACGATAGCGCTCGAGGCCGTAATCGCCCGCAAACCCTTTCATATTAATGATTGCATCGATTCCGACGGTGTGCGCATCGTATCCCGTGCAAGCTCCCAAAACGACAATTTTGCGTTTGAATTCTTTTTCAATCAACTCGTCGATTTCATCGCGAGATCGCTTCTGTGAATCGACTTTGATCACATGAATTTGTGTAAAATCAATCGCATGCTTGATGTTTCCGTAAATGACAAAAAAAGCAAAACCATCTGCGGCTTTTTCCATCGTTGCAATTTTGATGGGTTCGAGACCAATTTTTTGAGCCAGCTGATAAGCTGCCTCTCGTGCTTCGGGCGATGGCTCCACGGGCAAAGTGAACGCAATCTGAATCGTTCCATCCCCCATAATGTCGCCATAGGGCTTGAGGTGTTGAAGATCTACTTTTTTGGGTCCTGGTGTTGTTTCTGTACTCATAGCAACTCGAAAAAAGGATTGACGTAATCCGGAGCTTTCTCGATCACTCCGTTGAATCCCTTTCCTCCCGTTTCCGTACGGCTGACTTCTGCAAACGCTTTTTGTTCGATCGCTTTGAAAAGCCCTTTTTTGTGAATTATCTCAAGATGCTTCAAAGTATCGTTGAGAACTTGATCTGCCCATTTTTCAATCACACCACCCGACTTGAATTGAAACTCTTTTCCAAGATCCTTTGCTCCACCAAAAATATATTTGGCATTCTTAATGCTCATCCAACGGTCTTGAAGTAGTGGCGTGTGCATGGCTTCTGTCGCCATCCCCAAAAGTTGAATCGTCTGCCCCGTGAGGACTCCAACAAAATTAAACATCGCATCCATCAGGTGACTATAAAAAATATCACCACACTTGTAGCGTGTCGGCGGCATGAATTTGATCGGCGATGTGGGAAAAATATCCCGAGTCATCTGCGCCCGCGCGATTTCGTACAAGAAAACATTGGGATGCTCTGGATTCATTTCTTGGGCGTGCCCAAGACCCATCTGGTCCGTTGTCATTTTGGCATTCAGAGCAAAACGTTCGTTGATGAACTGTGATGCCAAAACCTGGTGTCCATTTTCAAGTGCATCGGAAGTAGTGAGGTAGTTGTCTTCGCCGGTATGAATCACTATTTTTGAAAGAGCAATAATTCGTCTAGAGAAATGCTGATCAATCAAAGTACGGCGTGGATTGATATCGCGAAACAAAATTCCGTACATTGCATCATTCAGCAAAAAATCTAATCGCTCAACCGCGCCCAATGCAGCGATCTCAGCCATGCACAAGCCCGAGCAATAGTTGGTCAGTCGGATGTAGCGCTTGAGCTTCTGACTCTCGTCATCGAGAGCCTCACGCATAATCCTGAAATTCTCCTGTGTGGCGTAGGTTCCACCAAATCCCTCGGTCGTTGCTCCATGAGGTACATAGTCCAAGAGTGACTGGGCGGTACTGCGAATCACAGCAATCGCATCTGCCCCCGCTTGCGCTGCTGCACGCGCTTGAATCACATCGTCATAGATATTCCCTGTTGCAACAATGACATATAAAAGAGGACCGTTTTTTCCTTTGGGATCAAAGGTGTCTTTTGTTTTTTTGCGAATCTGATCGCGATTTTTTTTGCTTTTTTCTAGCCAGGCTTTCCCTTCACGGCAGAGCTTGAGCGCTTTGGTTTGGATTTCCTTATGAGAGGCTTTTTTAAGCTGGGTCAGTTTGATTTTGCCCTGTGCCAATTCAGCTGCAAGCGTATGCACATCTAAACCTGTTTGAATTAATCCATTCGCAAACCAAAACAACGCACCCTGAGCTAGCCCACCTTCATTTCGAATGTCTTCAACAATGAAATTGACGTCCGGAAAAAACTGTTCCCCACGTAGAGTGGCTCCATTCACCCCAATTAGCCGCAGTGAGGCTCTCTCAATAGAAACTGTCGTGTTTTTTTGAATCATCTCCTCAATAGGCACAGCAATTTGCTTGGCAAGCGCACGACAACGAACAACCTTCTTTTGATTCAATTTCAAATGGGACACGAGTTTTTTTTTACCTTCATGCGTATGTTGTCTCAAAAATTTCACGCAATTCTGAGCTTTGTCGAATCAAATTCAAGGCCACTTCTGCATGACCCTCAGTATACCCATTCCCGATCATCAACTCAACGTCAGCTCCGACACCCTCCGCACCGAGGGCGGCTCGCGTAAAACTGGTCGCCATACTGAAAAAATAAACCAGGCCCTTGTTTTTACACGAAAGGATACAGGCCATCTCTGTCTCGGGCACATTAGCAACATTGATGACTACATCAGCAAGCTTTCCACGGGTGAGCTTGCTAATTTTGTTCATGACCTCAATGCCTTTTGTGGCATCGGCTTGCACTGCGTGATCCACGAATGATAATTTTTCTAGCCTTGCGACTGCTTCCCTCGAGTACTCAACAGCAATCGTTGTAACGCCCTTTTTTTGCTTAGCCTCATAGAGGCAAAGCAAGCCAGACTTTCCACCGCCACCCACAACAACAACTGTCTGGCCGGGTTGGACGATTTTTCGCGTCTGAGCAGGAGCACCCGCTACGTCTAAAACAGCAAGGGCTACTTTATCGGGGATATCCTGAGGCAAGACAGCGAAAATACCTGAGGCAAAAAGAATCGCATGCCCCTCCATTTCAACTCGATCGATCTCAGGAAGGATTTGCTTAATCTTCCGAATTTCCAGTGGGGTCAAAGACAACGAAACGAGTGTAGCGACCCGATCTCCAACGGAAACAGGCTTTTCTTTTACAGGAAACTGAGGTCCAACCTCAGCAACCCTTCCAATCAGCATCCCGCCAGAACCGGTGACCCGATTATGTTGCTTGCCCCGACTCGTGACGAGCTCCTCTATATGATGTGTGATTTTTGCTAGGTCTCCCCCACAAGCTACCGAAATCTGCTTAAAACTAGCCGAATCAATATTGAGGCATTCCACTTCAATCAAAATCTCGTCTTCGGCGATGGGCAGACTAGGATCAAGTTTGTCAGCTTGCTGGGGTAACACGTCTGCGGGCTTAATGACCCTCTGGAGGCCGTATTGATCCGCGGGTCTCAATGATTTTAGTTTCATACACACTCTCTAAAATAACCTAAAAACTGCCTAACTTTTAGACAACTCACTACTTAAAAGACACATGCCTGTCAGTAATATTCAATCAAATTGAGGGGTTGGTAAATGAAATAGTTGGCCCGCCGCTTGCTATATCTATCCCTGAGAGAACAATCAGTTTGTTTAACTGAGTGAGAGGTTTATTTATGAGTCGTTCAAAGAAAAATTGGATCCTGGTTTTGGCTTTTAACTTATTGCCTCTGAGCCTTGCCGTCACTACGGGAGTATCAGACTTTACCCTAGTGTCACAGGGTGATAGCTGCGCAAGCATCGATCGCGCTCCTGCGGCAGCCGCACAGCCAGTCACCCCAGAGCAACTATCCAATGCTCGCTGGCAGGTAGATCACTGTTACAAATCAGAAGACGAAATCACTGTTGCCGGCCAAGCGCTTCGAATCTTGGTAGAAAACAATGAGCTTTCAAATATCGAAATCGATCGAATCATCAAAAAATTAGACAGCAAAAGCGCTTCGATAGAGCTTCAAAAATTCAGAAAAGATATCGAGGCCGCTGCCGATAAAGCAGAACTCGACGATGTCAAAGAAGCTTTGATGGACTGGGCAGGCGACAGCGAAAACCTGAAAGCCGCCAAGGATTCCGAAATGTCGGGCGCCAACAAAGTCGCTCTTTTGATGAAAGACATTGCGGCTAAGCAAGCCGATCTCCTCAAAGACTCCCCCAGCAAAAACCGCGTAGTGATTGCAACTTTAGAGCGAGCTCTCAAAATTCCTGGATTAAGCTCTTCCATGGCACGAGAAATCCGAGATGATATCTCGAATTTCCGACAACAAACTCTATTAGCTTCTGCCCAAGGCGGAATGATGAGTAACCCTCAATTCATGATCGCCTACATGGAAGCCATGAGTGCTATTCAAACCAACGCGATGCAACCCTGCATGGGCTGGGGAATTGAGTCGATGGCGAACTGTAACGCAGCTCGATTATCGTCACAAAACCAAATGATGGCCCTTCAACAGGCCTCCATGGTTGCTCAACGCGCTGATCTCCAAAAACAAAGATTTCAGCAACAGCAAGATCAAATGATGCAAAAAATGATGGATCAAATGAACCAGCAAATGTATCAGCAGTCAAATCAGGCGAACAACACACAACAGCCTGGTAACAACTACGCTCCCAACAATAACTATGTGAATCCTTTGGTGGCAAATCCTTACGGACCCGCTGTCACTGGAACTGGAAGAAACTGGTTCTAAGTTTTAAAACAAAAATCTAAAATTCGAATCGGGCGACTCAAAAAAAGAGTCGCCCTTTTCATTTTTTGTTTGACCATTTGGAAGCGTGACGTTTAGGCTAGGGCCGTAGTCGTATTATTTATTAGCTCGCAAGGGGGTACTTCTTTAATGGCTGCAACATCTGGATCTGTAAAATGGTTTAACGACAGTAAAGGTTATGGTTTTATCCAAGTCGATGGCGTCGATCGTGACATTTTTGTTCACTATAGCGCGATTCAAGGCGATGGTTTCAAGACTCTAGCCGAAGGTCAGCGCGTGATGTTTGACTTGATTGATGGCCCAAAAGGTCCTCAGGCTTCAAACGTGACCAAAGCTGAACAAGCGATGAATCAGTAGAACTATTTTAAATTAATTGATGAAAAAAGACGCCCCAAAAGGCGTCTTTTTTTATTTCTGCCAGTTCAGACCTGGATAATTCTGTCCCGCGCCGGACTCAGGCTGAGCGTGCAATACAGCTACTGAGGCCATGCAATGAATCGGCGCTTCTGATCCCATGGGGCGATGATTGCCACTTTTTTTCCAACCTCCATAGGGCAATCGGTTCGACGAACCCACTGTCGCCTTGTTCCAATAAATCATCCCATATTCAAGCTGCTCATAAGCCTGCTCAAAGGTCTCTTTGCTCTGGGTGAAAACACTAGCCACGAGCCCATACTGACTTGCACCCGCCAGAGACAGCGCATGATCCAAATCATCAAACGGAATCAAACTCACCATCGGTGCAAAAAATTCAGTCTGGTGGAACACACTTTTCTTGAGTGCGTCCGCTGTATAGTCTTTGAATCGACAGACCGCAGGTGTCACGTAATGGCCTTGCTTCTCTAATTCCAAAGTTTTACCCCGCATGACAAACTCCCCACCTTCGCGAATCGCTATAGCGTGGAATTTTAGAAATCGATCTACGGATAGCGCATCAATCAAGGGTCCCATAAACGGATTTTTCAGCGGATGATCAATGCTAAATCGCTTGGATGCCGCATGAAATTTGGAAACAAACTCATCCATCAAACTACGCTCAACCAAAATGCGGCTTGTGGCGCTGCATCTCTGGCCCGTACTCATGAATGCTCCGACAATCGCTGCTTGAAGCGCAGATTCAATCGCTGCATCTTTGCAAACGATCATCGGGTTTTTTCCACCCATTTCTAGCGCCAAAAATTTCCAATACTGTTGCAAGGTCTCTTGTTTAATTCTCAAACCTGTGTCGTATGAACCTGCAAAAAAAACTGCCTGCACGCCCTCATGCGCGCTCAGGCGACGACCTACCTCTTTGTCTCCCGCAACCAAATTGTAAACTCCAGGAGGGAATCCCGCTTCGTGAATGCACTCGGCGAGCATCAAGGAAAATAGTGTCGCCTTCTCGGAGGGCTTGTGAATCACTGTATTCCCGGTCATCAGAGCTGGAATCATGTGAGCGGACGAAATTTTTGCGGGGGTGTTGAATGGAGAAATAACAGCCACCACACCCAAAGGCTTTTGGCGATGAAATCCCGCTGATCCAGGCAATGGATCCGAAACTTCGATTTCATCTACGCTCGAGTAGGTTTTTTTTTCTAAAAAAAAGTCGATGATTTCCAAAGTCTGCTTGATCTCTAACTCAGACTCCCAAAGAGGTTTGCCCACCTCCTTTGCTAGCAGCTTCGTCAGCTCTACGCTCCTGCGTTTGATCGCGTCCTGATATTTTTTGATGAATTCAGCTCTTTCAAAAAAAGATTTTTTTCTCCAACCCGGGATGGCTTGGCGCGCTGACGTCACAGCGTCTTCCACTGCTCGGTAGGAATAGCGAATTGTGCCCAGAACATCAGACAAATCCGCCGGACTTTTCGCAACCCACTCTCCATTAGGATCTTGCGCCTGAATAAATTGCCCATGGATATAATAGTGAGTATTCAAATTTCCTCCTCAGCCACAGCTGATATTTAAATAATAGAACTATAAACAGACTCTCTCAATCAATTTCTCATAAAAAAAACAGGCTTTTTCAAGATCAGTGATCGCTACACTTTCATTTGGACAATGACTATTTCCTTCCATAGTCCCTGGCCCAAACACAACCGTGTCAAATCCTGCTTGACTGTAGCGCGACGCTTCGCTGAGTGCTGAGCTAACTTGTGGTTTTTTTTCAAGATGTGCCAAAGCCAACGCGTCTTGGCATAAAGATAGCAGCTCCTGATCTTCATTTGCGTAAAGACAGGGCAGGTATCTTTCTCTCACCAGTGAAATTTTCAACATGGGATAATTCTGTGAAACTGATTGAATTTTTGATGCTAAATCTTTTTCCAAAAATTCTTGTTCAGCAGATGGCAAAACGCGAACATCCAAATAAATCTCTACCATCCCCGACTGCATGATAATTTGGCTGATGTTCATCGTTGTAAATGCGGGTTGATAGGCTGAATCCTGAAGCGAAACCAGTTCCTCCTCCAATTCCTTGCAATGTGCCAATAATTTGAAAACACACTGAAGCGCCTCTTCTGGAAGGAACTTCACTCCCAGATTGCTGGCACCCGAGAGGTCTGAAAATAGCCCCTTTTCCAAATGATTCGAGCTGACGTATTCCCTAAAAAATCTCTTAAAATCTTCGTATTGGTGAGACGTGAGATATATATCGGTTTTCGCTTCATCAGGCACCGTATCAGTGGATTGTCCGCCATTGAAATTTGCTATTCTAAATTCGAATCCCGCATCGATCAACGCCTGCAAAAAATCTACGGCACGCAAAACCGCATTCACTCCACTGTCTGGATAAGCGCCCGATGAGATTTTTCCTACGGCTCTCAACTCGACTTTTCGGTTAAAACCACGAACGTCTTTCTCTGTCGCCTGATAGCCAATTCTAATTTTTGATAACCACTGGCCTTTGTGCCGATAAACCAGTTTTAAAGCAGTGGGCTGACTCGCCAAAACATATTTTGGGTTCAATGCCATGGATTTGATTAAATAGTTTGCACCTAAAACTCCCAACTCCTGACCGCAAGTTGCAGCCAAGTACACTGGTTGCCTGAGTTTCCTCTCTCTGAACCGCTCGATTGCCTCGAGTTTGCACAATAAATCCAACTTTGAATGAACTGCTCCCAAACCAAAAACCTTGCCCTCCTTGACGGTCATATTCCACGGATTCCCACCCGTCTCGGTCCATTGACTTTGAATTCCTGGCTGTTGCGTGTCCGTAGGAACAGAAAACAGCAGTCCTTTGCGGGTTTTTCGATCGACGAGCGGATCTCCCAAAATACCAATGGTGTTAAATTGCCGCTTCGAAATACCCTCTAACGAGTGAGTCACGTGCTGAGTCATCACTTTTAAGCCACGTTCCTTCATCAGGTCATGCAAATACCCCGAAAAAGCCTCGTTGCCCTGGTGGCTGACCGTGTTGATCTGAATTGCCTTTTTTGCGTGCTCAAGAATTCGTTTCATATTTTATTTATACTGTTTTAAACATTGAGTCATGAAGCAGTATTTTGTCTTATTATTCAGCTCAGCCTCACTACTGGCTCTTGCTTTGGGTTGCTCAGGTAAAAAAGTCAATGAAAATGACCCTGCAGCCATGTTCCAGGATGCGCAAGAAGAAATCGAGAGTGAGCACTACCAAGTAGCTATCGACAAACTCCGGATTGTCAAAAACAAATTTCCCTACTCTAAATACTCGATCGAGGCTCAACTAAGAATTGCAGATGTTTATTATTTGCAGGAAAATTTTTTGGAGGCTGCAACCTCCTACGAGGGCTTTGTGGATCTCCACCCGAAACACGAAAAAGTCGAATATGCGATGTTCCGTGCGGGCTTGTCTTATGAAAGCGATGCCCCCAGCAATATTGCCCGTGACCTCACTTCAGCATCCAAGGCCCTCAGCACCTATAACGAGTTTGTCAGGCGATTTGAAAAATCAAATAAAACTGCGGATGCACAAAAAAGCATTCAGAAACTCAGGGAAGTTTTAGCGGAAAAAGAGCTCTATATCGGTGATTTTTATAAGCGCGAAGACGACTACCCTCAGGCCCGAAATAGATACAGTAAAATCCTGACAACTTATCCAGAAACGAAGTCTGCACACAAGGCCAAGGACCACCTGGCGAAGATCGAAGGCAAAAAATGACCGCAGCCTCCATGGAACAAAAAATTCAGGATCTGATCCGCAGAGGGCAGCTTGAGCAAGCTGAGGCGCTGATTCAAAAGCGCCTCGGACAAGAACCCTCCAGTCCAGACGCCCACTACTTGATGGGAGTGTTGGAATATTTTAGGTCGAATTTGGGCAGCAGTATTCAGTGGCTCAAAAAAAGCCTCTCTCTTGATCCAAAACACACAGATGCGGCCATTTGCCTCTCGGTTTTACTGAATGATATCGGCAAATATGACTCAGCCAAGCTGGTTTTTGAACAGGCCAATCATTCGGTGTCGGTTCGCAACACACACTACCTGGAAGTCGATCGCAAATTCGCCGTCAAGCACATGGAACTTGCCGATCTTTATTTTCGATATCGCCGCTACGATGAGGCTATCGAAGAATACGGTAAGGCGGCTCTCCTGGACCCCACTGCTCTCGAAATCCGAATTCGCAGAGCTAAAGCCTACGCAAAAAAAGGCTACCTCACACGTTCACTCCAAGAACTTCAACAGCTCAAAAGCGAAAATCCAGCATTCCTGCCCGCTCGAATCCAATTAGGCCTCTTGCAATACAGCCAGGGGAACGTTCTAGATGCCGAGTTGGAGTGGGAAGGCGTTCTTCAAATCCAGCGTGACCATCGTGAAGCTCTTTCTTATTTAGAAATGGCCAAAAAAAGCCGTACAGGCGCTGGAATTAATCCAATGACTCTGCAGAAGGGATCTCCGGGTTCTTTGGAAACTCGTACGGAATCCCACTCGACTGTGCTTCGGGACTAGGCACATTCCTGTAAAGATCTTTCGTGCACTGTTGAATGGTTGTTTTTTCATGAACTGCTACCGGTTTTTTTCTCAACTTCAGAAGTTCTTGCATCCATTCTTCGATTGAGATCGGTTGATTACCATCACAAGCTTTTTCACCCAAAAATAACACAGGGTATTCTCCAAACAAGTGAACCGCGACTTCTTTATGTTGAGTCTCGCACATCAAAAAAGCACACCAGGCATCGCATCTGCCAATGCTCAGATTTTTTGTCAGAAGTTTTATCGGAATCTCCAGCTTCTGGCACGGGATCGGCAACTTCGTGTTTTGCCATGGCATCAACATTCTGCGCCCACATTCTTTCCATGCCTCAGGCAAATCTCGCAACCCTCCTGATCGCTTCAATAAATTTAAATCTGCTTCGATAAACTTTGGGCACCTCTGCAGCATTGCCGAACCTGACTTTAAATATTCGGATAAGACTGTTTCTGCCTTCACCACAGCCGGTTTCATGGTCAACCAATGTGTGGGCCCAAAAAGTTTCACAAAAGCAATTTCTGCAAAAAGTCTCTGCAGAGTATCCAAAACCTCCGAATATTTTGCAACACGACGGTACCAGTTCGTCTCACGTTCAGAACATGGCCCTCCAGGAATCAAGCAACCACTTAAAAGTGCCACCGAAGCCACGCTTCCACCAAATTCCTTCGAAAGAGTGCAGCCGTTCGTCCGGGCTCCACAATGATTGCAATCTCCAGGACAAATCCAAACCGGGGTTTTGCGAATCACGGACAAAATGGATTTCAGCTGTTCGCGAGTAGGCTCTCCTGGTGCAACCATCGGAGCCAACCATGGAGTTCCAGTCGATTCAATCAGCTGCAAAACACCCTCACGCCAAAGCTGAAAACTCAAAAGCTGTTCATCAGTCAGGCGAATGTATTTTTTCGACATCGTGGTGGAAGGAAAGGCAGCTTCAACGATTTCTTCATAGGGCGTATACGGAATCGGATCCGCTGCATACCCAGCTGGGGTAAAACCCAACAGCAGTGAAATCAGCAAACTGTGCACAAGAAGTCTAGACCTCTAAATTTATAAGCTGAGATTCTTCACCGTAAGCGAAGGCGGAATATCTCGAATTGAAACTGCATTTTGCACGCCCGCTACATCCCGAACGGCGATCTTCTTTTGTGTCTGAATCGTCAATAAGTGAGCACGAAGTTCCTTGAACATCGAATGCCGAATTCCATACTCATTTTCTTGCAGCACGACTTGACGAGCCAATTGATCCTTCAAATTAATCACAATGGGAGCTTTGAGATTAGCCGTCATGAGCGCAGGGTCATCTGCCGGGATCGTCAGAATACAAAACACTGCCGATTGATTAATATTATTTAATTTAAGCTCTCTGAGTTCTGCAGCAGAGAGTCTCACTGCATAGTCCGGTTTAAATATCTTGGGTTCCAAAACCGGAAACGCCACTTGTGGGTTATCCAACGACTGTAACCAAAGAATCAAAGTGTCATCCGCTGGATCAACCAAACAGAATTTTTTTAACTCAGGAAACCCCATGACACCCTGGGGAATAGAAATCACTTCTTGATCACTCAGGGTCATCGACCCAAAACGTCCTGTCTGTACAACCATGGTATTCCCCTCCGTCACTTCACAGTCAGCTCAGACTCCAATTGTTCTCAATACTACTATCCTTTGAGAATTTTGGATACCTGAGCCATGCTTGCAGGTGCTTTTACGGCTTCCTGGTTTTGCTCCTGGATGGCCGTATACACTTCCTCACGGTGAATCTTGGTCTCTTTGGGGGCTTGAATCCCCAAACGAACCTGCTTCCCCTTGATCTGCACCACGACGATCTTGATATGATCGTCGATAGCAATACTTTCACCTAACTTCCGGGTTAATACCAGCATAAGATCTCCATCTCTTACCGGTAGAAACCTTTATTTGAATCCGTCATAAGTTGCAACATATCTCTGTGTTTTTATTTTAGTACGTTTCATTTCAGAAAATCCATCAATGTGGGTTGAATCAATTTTTGCGAACTTTGTAATGCACTCCTCAAGACTGTCTCCTCTTTCGCCAGATCACTCATCACTTGAGCCATATCAGCATCCTCAAGTGTTGAATTTAATTGTGCATTTGTAAGTGCTGTTCTCTCCAAACCCGTCATCGTGCTACGAACGCCCTGAAGACGAGATCCGATCTTTGATCGCGAGGCAATCACTTTACCTTGAATATTATCTAATCGATCGAGAGTTGAACGAACACTTTCGAGATCTCCTGTCAAAAGCGCAATGCGTAGATTTTGCAATTCTTCGAAGAGATTTACGTTCTCTGCGTTCTCAATTCCACCTGTTGTATCCGAGTCCCCCTCAGCGGTAGCTGTAGGGCTACGATTGAGGGTGGGCTCCTGCTCTTGCTGCATTTCATTTTGCCGTCGAATATCACTGGAATACTGCGGGTGGGTGTTAAACGCTTCAATGCCTGGGACGTTCACTGCGATATACACATCCTTGGCAATCTCTACCATCATTTGGCCCTGGTCACCTTTGTACTCACCGGTAGGAGTCACGGGAGGGGTCTGAGTTTTATATCCACCCATGAGGAACCGATCTCCCACTCGACGATTGGCGGCCCCAATGGCTTGTTTATAAAGCTGCGTCACTTCTTCAGCGACACCAATCCGCGTTGAATCGTTTGCGCTGGCGGCACTGGATTGATTGATGGCGATGTCTTTCGCTCTCATGAGAATTTCAGACAGTTCTTCAAAAACATGATCTGTATTCGTTAAAAAACTCTCGGCCATTTTTGCGTTGTTTTGAAATTGCTCTGTGTTCACTTTATCCGTCCGTATCTCCAGGATTTTCGCAGACGCTACCGGATCATCCGATGGCGCATTGACTTTTTTCAAAGTCGAACTTTGAATTTGATTATTACTCAACCGCTCACGGCTGCGATGTACACCCGTTCGGACGGTGTCGTAATTCATGTTTTCAGTAACTCTCATCTTTTATTTCAGTCCTAACGTTTTAAATCCAAAACTGTCTTCATCATTTCGTCCGCAATTTGAATCACTTTTGCAGAAGCATCAAAAGTATGCTGAAACTGCAATAAATTCGTCGTTTCTTCATCGATAGATACACCCGAAATTTGCTCTCTCATTTTTTCAAGTTGAGTCTGAATATCTTTTTGTTGATTCAGTGCATTTCGGTTTCGTGCAGTCACCACACCGACATCGCCTACAATCGCATTATAAAATTCATCCACCGTGGATTTGCCATCACCCATCACGCGCATGCCTTGAATGCCAGAAATCGCAAGCGCGATCCGGTTGTCTCCAGGCGAATCTGGAGCAGCTGCCGTTGCGATATTGTTCACACTGGCCTTGACCTCGTCTGACAAATCTAAAAATTCAGCTGCCCTCTGGATTTGATTGATCGGTTTGAAAAAATTCGCGCCCTGCGCGCCGTTCATAGTAAATCCCTGCTGGTGGACTTCATTCACAGTACTCGTGATCGAATACGCTAGCTCATCCAAGCGATTCGCCACGACTGACAATGTTTTATCCCTGACATCAAGCAGTGCACCCAGTTTGCCACCTTTGATCACGTGTGTAACAATCCCTTTGGCCGAAGAAGAGCTCTTAATGTCCAACGCATTCTCTACTTTTCCATATTCGTCTGCGGGTGATCGAAACGTGTCCAGTTGCTCTGCATTGGGGCCAGAAACAAGCGGACCAATGCCCTTGAGATTCACTGTCATTCCGGAGCGAGGATCATGGAACATCTGAATATCTGTGAGCTGAGCCAGCTTTCTCAAGGCCCTGTCCCTTTGGTCCATCAGGTCGTTCGGATTTCCTCCGCCGGTGGCCATCACTTGAACTCTCTGGTTCAAATCCCTGATCTCAGTGGCTGCTGCATTAATATCCGAAACAGCACCATTGATTCTAGAATCAATATGAACCCGAACATCTTCGACTGATGCACGCATTCGATGCACATCGTTCACCATTGCCATCGTCGCTTCGCGAACGGACTGTCTTACGGCTTGGTTGTCCGGTTCGTTCGCTAATTTTCTGAATTCGTTGAAAAATCGCGACATCAGGCGATTCAACCCCTCTCCGCCCATCTCGTTAAAAATATCTTCTGTCTGACGAAGCATGAGATCTTTTTCTTCGTGTGAGGCCGTATCCCGCGAAGCGTTTCTGATCTGCTTTTCAATGTATTCATCATTCATACGACCAACTCGACTGATCGTCACCCCTTGCCCAATCTGCATTTTCGATCCAGGGGGCGCCGGTGAGGGCTGGCTGCTCACTTCCACTTTTTGACGAGAAAATCCCTCAGTCGATGCATTCGAAATATTGTGGCCAGTCGCCGACATTGCCGCTTTCGCAGCTTGCATCGCAGACCTGCCAGTGTGCATCACATTAGGAATTGCCATTACACCTCTTTGGAAATCAGTCGAGGACTTCCACTCGATCGCGATTTATTTCCGGACTGATTGTAAACCTCTGATTTTGGGGAAGCTTCGCCTAAAATATTTTGTTTCATCTGAGCTACATGAACGAGGGATTTTTCAACCAATCCGCGATTGAACTCGTTCTGCTCTTGAATTCGCTTCACAATCAAAACAAGTGCCTGGTAGGCGCTTCGCATCTGCTCAGATTGTTTTGGGTTGATATCTTGAACTCGTAGAATAATTTGATTCAGCGTCAACCCAGCCGCCTCTGTCTTCCAGAGCATCACCAGCTGATCAATGGCACGAATCCGCTCCATCTCAACTTGTCGAATGGAATGAATCAACGCTTCTTTTTGGCACGTCAGATCATGGGTTTTTTTGAGATCCGCCTGAGTAAGAGCTTCACGCTCGCTACGCACACACTCCATCAGCTCGCGATGCAAGCTAATCAGCTTCTGAAGCGCTCCATAAATACGATCAACCGGTGTATCTGACACTGCAATCCTCCATGACTGCTTTTAATCATCAGTCCATCCTGGACCGATCACTACTCAATACCTTTTCTAGGACATCTCAAGATGGCTCGTCACCATTCGATCTGCAACTGCATCTGCATCCACTTTGTATTGTCCAGAAGCAATTCGTTTTCTGATTTCTGCAATCTTCTCTTCACGAACGTCCGGGGACTTTCCGGCTAATTCTTTTGCCTTCGCATACTCTTTGGCCTTGGGTGAGATTTCTGTTTTCACACTATCAGCGACGGCAGCCGAATTCGATGAACTCGTGCCCTCCTTTTTTTCTGATTTACTTGTCTTACCTGTTTTTTTAGCCGATGACGTTTCGGTATTCTGTATAGGACTGGATCCTGCTTTATCAACCCTCATGGTTCCTCCTTATTTGACTGCAACTTCGCCCGACTTCCATTCGGGTCCTGCTTATGAGTGTATCTGTTCGACTCCAAATATGCAATAATCTGCTCTGCCAATCCTACACCGCCCGCGTTCGCAGCGATCTTGGAGTACTCGGAATCCAGCATACCCCGATAGATTTCTGTCGCTGGATTTTCCAAATCCATTTCGCTTTTAGGAACTGTTTGGCGCATGACCTTCATGAGCTGATCCATGAAAAGACTTTCAAATCCCCGTGCCGCCTCTAGCAGCTTCGGATCGACTTTATTATAGTCGACTTCTTCAATTCGATTATTCGGAGTGGAGGCAGAAGATAAAATCATTCTGCCCCCCTCCTGCGTCGCTGAGAAGAGGTTAGGCTAGCTTTGTCAGCTTCCATGCTTTCACGGACCCCTTCAAGACCGGATATACCCACCATCCTAGCGGGCTGTTGTCCTTGCCTTGTTTCCTGGATTAGGTGTTTCCGAGCGTCTTCCATGACTCTCAAAACCGCCCCTTCCTTCTCACGACTACCTGCTAGCTGCTCAATTTCTCGAAACAGCAAAACTGGACCAATCTCATCATCCAAAACGAAATCTTTCCAAAGAATCACATGATCTCCAATTCTGCCTGCAATGCACCGAGTTCTCTCAGTGATTGAAAAATTGCAGTCATGTCTTTGGGTTGAACTCCCAACACATTGAGTGCTTTGACTAAATCCGAAACGCTTGCACCCGATTTGAGCTCCATTAGACGCTCGGGCTTCGTCCCCTTAGGCGCACCTTTGACTTCTATGGCGAGATCTCCATGCGCAATGGATACGGGCGTAATCCGAATATGCTCACCCATCACCACAGTGCCTGTGCGTTCATTCACGATAATTTTTGCTTTGGCGTCAACATTGACTTGAATGTTTTCCAGAAGCGCCAAAAGTTCGACAGGCGTGTTTTCGTATTGATAAGGAACAATCACGTCAATTGTCCCACTATCTTTTGGAGTGGCGAATTTCCCACCCAGCTGTCCGTTAATCAACGTCGCAACTCGAGCAGCCGTTGTAAAATCCGCTTTTTGAAGAGAAAAACGATAGCTTTTTTTGCCAATAAAATTCACATCCACGTCTTTTTCAATGGTCGCCCCGGCGACCACGCGTCCGACGGTAGGAAAAGACTTACTGTTTCCGTCTGCTATTGACCCTATGGTGACTGGGCCTTGTCCGACTGCATAGACATTCTGATCTCCTGCTCGCAATGGAGTGACCAGTAGGACTCCACCTTCGAGACTGGCTGCATCACCAATAGAACTGACAGTGAGATCGATTTTATTTCCAACCCGAGAAAAGGCTGGCAGGTTGGC
The DNA here is from genome assembly GCA_964364175.1 of uncultured Bacteriovoracaceae bacterium. Taxonomy (GTDB): domain Bacteria; phylum Bdellovibrionota; class UBA1018; order UBA1018; family UBA1018; genus CAYILR01. Next base: position 43,147 of record CAYILR010000010.1, on the reverse strand, counting down.
TGTCACAATAACAGCTGCAGCATTTTTGGATTTCACTGCCGCATTCGGTTGAACATCCAGACCCAGTTTACCAAAAAGCCGAGCTAAAGATTGCCCTGTAACATCCGTACTAGAATCACCCGTGCCCTTCAGCCCTACAATAATCCCATAACCAATCAAAATATTGTCACGCACACCTTTGAGTGTCGAAATGTCTTTGAGGCGGGCTGCATCCGCTTGTCGAGGAATCAGGGCAACGATCGCCATCACAATGATGAGCGAAAGAACCAGTTGAATCCTGCGGTGGTTTCTAGCGATATCCAATGTCAACACGGTATTCATAGACCTTTCCCGACAAAACTTTGTCGTCTTCAGAAATTTCGGAACCTTTCACAACTCCTGTGTAATTCACCATTCTGAACCCGTTGCGATACGGCACTTTTTTGGTGGCTCTGACTTTAAAATTTCCATTAGGGTAGCGTTCTTGAATTTCAGCGAGAAGAACGTCGCCCTCTTTCATCGTAAACGCTTTGCTGACATCGATATCCTCAACGGTCGCTTTTTTGACTTTCGCTGTAGGCTCGTCTTCTTCCTCTTCCTCGGGCGCTGCGGCTTTTTTGTCCTTACCCTTGCCCTTCGCGCTTTTTTTTGTGTCCTTTTTCTTACTAGCAGTTGAGCGAGATGGGGCTGCAGAGCTGGTTTTCACGCCATCTGCAGCTTGTTCAGCATCAATTCGCTTTTGCGCATCCGCCAACTCAGCCTCTCCCTCGGCTTGTGTCAGTGTTCGTGTTGTTTCTAGGATAATGTCCTTGAGAAGATCTTTTTCCACCTGAATGGCCACGATATCGCCCGGGCCTCGAATTTTATTTTTTGTGAAATAGTAATTGGTTTGTCCATCGGAAGCCCAAAGCGACCCTTCGTCTTTCACTTTGTCCTCAAAATCCTCACGAGTAGTCCGTTTTCGTTTTGGCTGAACTCTTTTTGGATCAATGGGCGATACTCCGTACACAGCTGCAAGCTCTTCGGTCTCAGGCGAAACACCTCGATAGGCGTCTCTACGATTTTGATCATTCATCTCTCCAGAAATCCAGCCCTCGCGCGGATTCCCCTCTCGAACACTAGCAATTGATCTTCCGCCCAGCTGCGGTTCAGATTCATCCAAATAGCCTTTTTCAGGCCATGAGCCGCCGGTACGTCCCGATGCCACGAGAGATGTATTCTCCTCGGGAGAATCTTGCTGATCACCTTCGCTAAACTCACGTCGCAAATTCCCCACAAGACTGGAGCACGCTACTGTCTGAAACAGAACCCATCCGAAAATCGTTAGAGTACAAAAACGGCTCAATCTCACAGCTTGACCTCCACCAAATTTCTGTCAATCAAAGTACCAACAAGAACTTTTTTGCTCTTTATGGAGAGAACATGAATTGTATTGTTGAGGTATGATGCTTCCTCTGCAATTCCAGGCGTCGACAACTGCACTTCGCCAGAACTGAGCTTAATCGTGACTCCGTCTCCTTTGCGAACATCTGGAATTCGACGGACAGCGGTTGTCGTGATGTATTGATTCTCTAAGATCGTTTGGCGACTTTCAACCTCATGAAGTAACTCTGAATCAGAAATCATCACTCCACGGAATTCTCGAGCCATACCTTGGCTGACGAGAACTTCTTCCAAAAGAAATGACTCCGAAGAAATTTTTTCACCAGGAAGAATTCTTTTCTTGGCAACTGCTGCTTTTTTCCAAATCGAATATTTCGCTCTGGCAATCCCGATCGTATTTCCAATCACCTTATCTATGACCCTAAACTCGACTTCGGAAGGCCCCACATCTTCGACAATGGAAACCTTGAATTGATCTGCACTGACCTTGATTCCTGGATCCTGAACAAAATTAATCTCAATTTTAGAGGCGTCTGGGTTGCGTTTTTGCAGTTCATGTTTAACTTGATCCGACATCGAGTCTGCGAAACAAACGGGACAGATCAAAAAAATTAGGGCTATAGATTTATTCATCATAATTTATTGTTGTAATATTATTTAATATTTACTGTTGCTCCCATCATCTGATCCGCAACACTCATCACTTTGGTGTTCATTTCGTAACCCCGCTGTGTCGAAATCATATCCACCATGCTATTCGCAACGTTCACGTTCGAAGCCTCCAGGGCGCCTTGCATGATCACTCCAATTCCATTTTCACCCGGCACTCCTTGCACAGGTGCGCCCGATGCTGCAGTCACTCGGTAAAGCCCATTTCCTGAAGAGCTCAAACCTTGTTCATTGGGGAAAATAATCAGCTGAATCTGCCCTAAGACCGCATCTGCTCCGTTTTGTCCGGCAAGCGAAGCCCTCACCTCACCCGCAGGAGTAACTTTGAGATCAAGCGTGTTGTTGGGAATGATAATCGGCGGAATTAAGAAAGCGCCGTTGGACTGCTGCATTCGTCCCTGTGCATCCACGTGAAATGCTCCATTTCGAGAATAGGCCACTTCACCATTGGGCATTTGCACCGGGAAAAATCCCTTTCCCTCGATCATGAAATCTTTATCGTGATAGGTCATTTTTGCGGGACCTTGTTCGAAATTTTTATGAACAGCTCCCACCTTCACACCCAATCCAGTTTGAATTCCAACAGGTGATTGTGTGCCCACTCCCAGCTGAGCTCCAGGCTCCTTGGTTGTCTGGTACATCAGATCCTGAAATTCATTCCGGCTGCGCTTGTATCCGTCCGTATTGACGTTGGCCAAATCGTTCGAGATGCGCTCGATATTGGCGCTTTGTGCGTCCATTCCGGTCGCTGCAGTTGAAAGAGCTTTAATCATCTAGAGTTTCCCCACATCATTGACTTCTTTGCCCATCAGATCGGCGTGCGTTTTCATGGATTTCAAATCCATTTCAAACGATCGATTGGCTCGGATTAAGTTGGTCATTTCTTCGACAGGATTGACGTTTGAGGTTTCGATCACTCCCTGGCGCACAATCGTTTTCGGATTAGTGGTTTGCAGGATGTTTTGCGACTCTTTGTTTTCAAAAAGAGTTCCACCCTGTTTTCTCAATTTTTTTGGATTTGCAAATTCTACTACATTGAGTTTTGCGATTTGATCGCCGCCTACGAAAACTTCACCTGATTCAGTGATCGAGACTGCACCTTGAACGTCTTTTAGGTTGATGATTCTTTGAGCTGTGTTGTCTTGCGGCTGTACAGCGGGATTTCGTTGGGCTAGTGCGGCCTGCGGATTTTGTGCGTTTGGCTCTGCTGTAAGGCCCTGAGGTTGCGCCGAAAGAACGGGGTGCCCCTCCGACGTCACGAGCCTGCCATCAGCAGCCATTTTGAGTGCACCATTTCGTGTGTAACGAATCCCGGCGGGTGTGTTCACCTCAATAAATCCAGGACCGTCGAGAGCGATGTCGAGTGGAGAGTGAGTTACTCTCAGATGTCCTTGGCTGAAGTGAGTATACGTTCCGTCGGTTACAACGAAGGATTGGTCTTTACCGTCGATTGGATAAAACTCTTTGTCTTTGATCGGACCGCGAGGAATATCCTGCGGATATCGATCTCGCTCAGCTACAGAAAGATATTCCTTAAAGGTAGGCGCATCCTTTTTGAATCCCTGGGTATCGACGTTGGCCAAATTGTTGGCGGTCGTATCCACGATTTGTGTCTTCGCGATCGCGCCAGATGCTGCCGTCCATAGCCCTGAACCCAAGAGATGTTCGCCTTTCAGGAGGAAATCCTATCCTCCCGGCAATAAGTACTAGCAATCGGCATGCCTTAATTCGAACTTTAGGAAAATAAATAAAAGCCGTAATTCCAGCGTGTTGCTGGCTGTCAGAGCACTGACTCAGTATGATTGGCAGCAATTAGCCTGCAGAATTTGCCAACTGGGCAAAAACATCCTGAAAAAATGAGTTTGAGATGCACTCCACAAGAATCTTTGCTAAAAACTTTTCCATGCCTCAGCTCTTATCTGCCAAACCCGTGATTGAAAAAATTCGAGCCGAACTCAGCCAAAAAATTTTCACCATTCAGCAAAAACGCGGGTACCCACCGGGCTTAGCCGTAGTCATCGTGGGGGACGATCCAGCCAGTGTGATTTACACCCGCCGCAAGGGTGAAATGGCAGAGAGTCTGGGTATGTTTCATGTCACGATGAAATTTCCGGCCAGCGCTTCCCCGAAAGAAGTTTTCGAGGAGCTGCAACGACTCAATTCAGATCCTAAAATTGATGGCATCTTGATTCAACGCCCTCTTCCACGCCAATTCAACGAGCGCGAAGTTTTGCTCTGGGTTGATCCTAAAAAAGATGTCGATGCATTTCATCCTCAGAACGTAGGAAATTTGATTTTAGGCTTACCTTGTTTCCTCCCCTGCACACCTGCCGGAATTATGGAGCTTCTGAAGTTTTACAACATCTCGATCGCAGGTAAAGTCGCTTGCGTAGTAGGGCGAAGCTCGATTGTGGGCAAACCCATGCACGCACTCTTGCTTCAGCACGATGCGACGGTTTTACAATGCCATAGCCGAACCCCAGATATTCGAAAATTTACCACACAGGCCGATTTGCTGGTCGTGGCGGCTGGCAAGCCTCACTTAATTCACAAAGAACACATCAAACCCGGTGCTGTGGTGATTGATGTGGGAATTCACAGAAACGCTGAAGGCAAAATCGTAGGCGATGTAGCTTTTGATCATGTTGCCCCGATCACTAGCGCCATCACTCCCGTCCCAGGTGGTGTGGGGCCAATGACCATTCTAACTCTGATGCAAAACACCTGTGCAGCTGCCACTAGTTAATCCATACGCTTAAGAGTATGGATTAACTTTTATACTTGTAAGAGTATAAACCCTGCTTCATACTCTTAAGGGTATGAAGCATCTTTCTTTAAACTCCACTCCCATCCGCAGCTCAAAACAATTGGGACATCTGCTTAAGGAAGTCAGAATGAACAGCAAGATTTCACAAGATCAGCTGGCTCAGCTCTCTGGCCTTCGACAAGCTGGTGTTTCCCTCATTGAATCTGGCTCTAATGGAATACGATTGGGAAGTTTATTTAAAATGCTGACAGCCCTCAACCTTGAAATTATTATTCGTCCAAGACCTCAACATCCATCCGATTCTCATGAATAAAACAAAATCCTCTCATATATTAGATGTGTATTTGGAAGATCGATTGATTGGTGAACTCACTGAGCTCCCTACAGGAGCCATTGAATTCAAATACTCCCAGAAATGGCTGAATGATGCGCATCGATTTCCGGTCTCTTATAGCCTTCCACTGACAGAAAAACTGTACGCTGGCGCCGAGGTAAGAAATTTTTTCAACAATTTGCTTCCAGACAACGAAAAAGTAAAAGAGCGCTTAGCCGTTCGTGTTCACGCAAACTCTTCACATGACTTCGATTTACTAGGCGCAGTCGGCAAAGACTGTGTGGGTGCTTTTTTATTTTTGCCTCATGGTAGTCCTGCCCCTAAACTAAAATCCGCATCCGGAACCCCGCTCACTCCTAAAAAAATCTCTCAAATTCTTGAAGCTCTGCCTATTGCACCCTTGGGAAATGATTTCGAAAATGATTTCAGAATTTCTATCGCTGGAGCTCAGGATAAATGTGGATTTTTATTTTTAAACGATCAATGGAACACTCCGATCGGAACAACTCCAACCAGTCATATTTTTAAGACAACGATGGGAATGCTACCCAATGGAATCGACCTTTCAACTAGCATTGAAAATGAGTGGCTTTGCCTGCGTTTAACAAGAGCGTTGGGCTTAGATACAGCCGATGCCAAAATTGGGGTTTTTGAGAATCAAAAATGCCTCATCGTTACGCGATTCGATCGAAAGTGGACAAAAGAAAAAAAAACATTGCACCGTCTTCCACAGGAGGATCTTTGCCAAGCTTTAGGTTTTTCTTCTTCCAAAAAATATGAATCCGATGGGGGACCCGGAATTCAAGCCATCATGAATTTGTTAATGACTTCTGATTACCCGCAAAGAGACCGCTCTCAATTCATGCGAGCATTGCTTGTTTTTTTCTTACTTGGAGCTACTGACGGTCACGCAAAAAATTTCAGTATTTTTAACACTCAAACAGGGTTTTTTCTGACCCCGATCTATGACGTAATCTCCGCCTATCCCGCCTTGCATAAAAAGCAAATTCGACAAAATCAAGTTAGGCTCTCGATGGCTGTGGGCAACTCCAGAAAATACAAGTGGCACGAGATTCATCGGCGCTATTGGTACGAAACAGCAAAACTTTGTGACTTCCCCGCATCAGAATTAGATCGTCTCATCGAAGATCTCACCCAAAAAATGGAAAATCTATTAGATACTGGCATTCAACTGCCTCCAGGCTTTCCAAAATGGGTATATACTTCGATTTTAGACGGAATGAGTACTGCTCTGAGACGACTTCATTAACTCTCGAATTGACGATTTTTGCTCCGAGTCGTATACCGATCCCAGATCATGCTAAAACGAACTGCTTTATTCGAAGAACACAAAAAACTCGGAGGTCGCCTCATCGACTTCGGCGGCTGGGAGCTGCCCGTGCAATACACGGGATTGATGGATGAGCATCTGGCCTGTCGCAATCAGGCAGGTTTGTTTGATGTCAGCCACATGGGTGAGTTTCATGTTGAGGGTCCAGGTAGTCTCGAGTTTTTGAATTACCTAGTCACCAATGACGTTTCCAAAATCGTCGATGGACAGGCTCAGTACACTGTTCTCTGTCACGAGAACGGTGGGATTGTGGACGACCTTTTGATCTATCGCCGAGGCCCCGAAAAATTTTTGGTCGTCGTAAACGCCGGCAACTCGGACAAAGACTGGGCTCATACTTCGGCCGTTCTGGAAAAAAACCGCAGCCGGTTCCCCCAAGTCAAAGCACAGAACGTCAGTGATCAGTACACTCAGATCGCTTTGCAAGGACGGGTGGCTCAGACCATTCTTTCCAAACTCACCACGATTCCGCTGGATGGAATCAAAACTTACTGCTTTGCCGAAGGCCAAGTTCTGAAAAATATTCCCGCTGTGATTGCACGTACGGGATATACGGGCGAAGACGGATTCGAAATCTACGTGCCCTGGCAATCCGGTCCCGAAGTCTGGCGCGCACTTCTCGAAGTCGGTCAGCCTCTGGGATTGAAGCCCTGCGGTCTGGGCGCCAGAGACACACTTCGCTTGGAAATGAAATACCCACTCTACGGCCACGAACTCAGCGACGAGACCAATCCTCTCGAAGCAGGTCTGGCTTGGGTCGTGAAATTAGACAAGGCAGATTTTGTTGGCAAGGCTGCACTCGTCACTCGCAAAAAAGAAGGCATGAAACGCAAACTCGTCGGCCTGAAAATGCTCGAGCGCGGAATTCCACGCCAGGGTTATCCGATTCTCACCGAAGATCGATCCCGAAAAATCGGCATCGTCACCAGTGGAACTCAGTCTCCCTGTTTGAACCAAGCAATCGCCGTTGCATATGTCGAAACAGAATTCGCTGAAGTTGGAAAAAAGATCGCAGTAGAAATTCGTCAAACCTCAGCAGCAGCAGAAATTATCCCCACCCCATTTTACAAACGACCTTATTGAAGAAAGGCCAAACCATGAAAATCCCAGCACAACTCAAATACACCAAAGAACACGAATGGGCCCTCGTCGAAGGCAATACGATGACTGTCGGAATCACTGATCACGCACAAAGCGCATTAGGTGACATTGTATATCTCGAACTCCCTCCCGTAGGTCGCACGCTGAAAAAAGGTGAAACCTTCGGCGTAGTTGAAAGCATCAAAGCTGTTTCGGATCTGTACTCACCTGTTGATGGCAAAGTCGTCGCCATCAACTCGGACCTGACCGGACAGCCCGGCCAAATCAACAGCTCACCCTACGAACCTTCGTGGATGATTAAGATCGAATTGAGTCAGCCTGCACAGGCGAGCGACCTCCTTGATGCAAAAGCTTACGAAGTTTTTGTTGCCGCTCTTTGATCAGCTGTATTCTTCAATCGGCAGACAAGCACAAACCAAGTTGCGCTCACCGTATACGTTGTCAACTCGTGCGACGGGCGGCCAGTACTTGTGCTCTTTGAGTGCCTTCGCCGGATACGCTGCTTGCTGGCGTGAATAAGGTCGATCCCAAACATTTTGCGTCACGCTTTGTGCTGTGTGGGGGGCGTTTTTCAGCAAGTTGTTTTTTGTATCAGCTTTTCCGGATTCGATTTCCGAAATCTCCGCACGAATCAAAATCATTGCGTCACAGAATCGGTCCAGCTCCACTTTAGATTCGCTCTCTGTCGGCTCAATCATCATTGTGCCTGGCACTGGGAACGAAATCGTCGGAGCGTGAAACCCATAGTCCATCAGTCGCTTGGCAACGTCTTCGACTTCTACTCCAGTTGTAGATTTAAACTGACGCAAATCCACGATGCACTCGTGAGCCACGCGTCCTTGTTTTCCTCGGTAGAGCACAGGGTAGTAAGCTTGCAGTTTCTCAGCCACATAGTTGGCGTTCAAAATCGCAACTTGCGTCGCGCGCTTCAATCCTTCCACGCCCATCATCAAGATGTACATGTAAGGAATCGGCAAAATACTTGCGCTTCCCCAAGGAGCTGCGGAGATCGCACCGATCCCAAGTTCGCCACCAGTTTTCACCAGCGGATGCCCAGGAAGAAACGGAGCCAGATTTTTCTTCACCGCGATCGGGCCCATTCCAGGTCCACCGCCGCCGTGGGGGATACAAAAAGTTTTGTGCAAGTTCAGATGGCAAACATCAGGACCAAAATCTCCGGGGCGACACAGGCCGACCTGCGCATTCATATTGGCGCCGTCCATGTAGACTTGTCCGCCATTGTCATGAATGATTTTGCAGATGTTTTGAATTCCTTCTTCGAAAACTCCGTGAGTCGAAGGATAGGTGATCATCAAGGCTGCGAGATTTTTTGAATTCGCTTCTGCTTTGACTTTCAAATCTGCAACATCGACGTTTCCTGCTTCGTCACATTTCACCACAACAACTTGAAATCCCGCCATCGTTGCAGTCGCAGGATTGGTTCCATGAGCTGATTGTGGAATCAGGCAAATATTGCGATACCCTTGGCCTTTTTGTTCGTGGAATTCTCGGATGACTAACAACCCACTATACTCACCCTGAGATCCAGCGTTGGGTTGCAATGAGGTCGCATCAAATCCTGTGATCTCGGACAGCATGTCTTCGAGCTCACTGAACATTTTTGAGTAACCTTGGGTTTGCTCAGTCGGCGCAAAAGGATGGAGCGAGGAAATCTCAGGCCACGACACTGGCTGCATCTCCGATGTTGCGTTCAACTTCATCGTGCAAGATCCCAGCGGAATCATCGAAGTCGTCAACGACAAGTCCTTGGATTCCAACCTGCGAATATAGCGAAGCATCTCAGTTTCGGAATGGAATCGGTTGAAAACAGGGTGCTGCAAATAAGCCGTCTGCCGCGCGATGGCTTTTGGAATCGCGGGAATCCGCAAAGCAGACGCGCTGCCTTTTCCACCAAAAATCTGAATCAAAGTTTGAATCTCCTCAATATTGGTCGACTCATCCAAACTCAGTCCAATTTCAGTTTTGCTGATTTTTCTAAAATTAAATTTCTGAGCGCGAGCCTGATTCAAAATCGAATCGACTTGCGACTCTTTCATTTTCACGACGATCGAATCAAAAAATTCGCCGCTGCGAATTTCAAATCCAGCTTTTTTCAATTCCTCAGCCAGTCCATGTGTCCAACCATAAACTCGCTCGGCAATCGTCTTCAGTCCTTTGGGACCGTGATAAACCGCATACATACTGGCCATCACCGCCAAGAGAACCTGCGCCGTACAAATATTGCTGGTCGCCTTCTCGCGACGAATGTGTTGCTCACGAGTTTGGAGTGCCAGGCGAATTGCATTTCGTCCCTCGGCGTCTTTCGAAACTCCGACAATCCGGCCAGGCATCAAGCGCTTGTACTCATCCTTGGTCGCAAAATACGCAGCATGCGGACCACCAAATCCCAGTGGAACTCCAAATCGCTGCGTGTTTCCAATCGCGATATCCGCACCCATCTCGCCAGGAGATTTAAACAAAGTCAGTGCCAAAACATCGGCTGCCAAAATCGCCATCGCATCCTTGGAATGCACGCTGGTAATCCACTGAGAATAATCCTCGAGCGATCCAAAAGTATTCGGGTACTGAACTAGCGCCGCGAAAATCGGTTGAGCAAAATCAAATTTCTTCTCGTCATCCACAATGACTTTGATTCCAAGCGGCTTGGCACGTGTCTCTACAATCGCGATCGTCTGAGGATGGCAGTTCGACGAAACAAAAAACGCTTTGCTCGTATCTCGTCCTTTGATCGCAAAACACATCGTCATCGCTTCAGCTGCTGCCGTCCCTTCGTCCAGCAACGACGCATTTGCAATCGGCAGTCCCGTCAAATCAGAAACCATGGTTTGATAGTTGAGCAACGCCTCAAGTCGTCCTTGCGAAATCTCTGCCTGATAAGGCGTGTACTGTGTGTACCAGCCCGGGTTTTCTAGTATATTTCTTTGAATTACACCGGGTACTACGCAGCCGGAATAACCCAATCCAATTAAAGATCGAAAAACTTGATTGCTACGAACGGTCGCCGCCATTTTTTTCAATGCTTCATGTTCTGGGAGCCCTGTTTTCAGCTTCAGCTCACCTTTCATCCGAATCGACTCTGGCACCACTTGATCAATTAATTTTTCCAAGGAGTTCACCTTCAAAAATCGAAGCATCTCTTCAGTTTCGGACAATGACGGACCAATGTGTCTGTTTTCGAATGCGGTAGAACTCATAATGGCACTTGTTTCCCTCTTAGTTTTCCAGTTGACAAGTTTTTTTAGCAAACCTCTTGAGGAGTTCCGGTTCCAATGTAGTATCTCCTGACCATGCTGGAATCATCTCAAAGCGACACCGACTTTTCTCCCCCTCCTCAGTCGGATGAAGAGCTCACTCAAATTTTTAATTCCGCACTGATTTCCTCTCGAGTTCATCCGCCCTCCGCAAGCAGCGTTGAGCCCAATATTCTGAGTTTATTGCACTCCTCTGCCTTCAAAGAACTGCTTTTAGCAATGAGAAGGCTATCTGTGCGCGAACGAACGACCCTACTGGAGTCAGCTGAAATGTTAGTCGGCACCTTGAGAAAAATGGACCATTTTTGGGGCACGTACCTTCTTAAAGAAGGCTTCGAAAAGATTAAGTCTCAGTTGAAGAACTAGGTCCTCAATACAAAATCCCATCGCAAATGAACCTTGCCATCTGCATCGAGGATCCCTTTAGGTGGATTCGGAAACGGTCCGGCCTGATTAAAAGCTCCTACAGCAGCATCATCCAGATCCTTCACACCCGACTCCTCCATCATCTGCACACGCACAATTTCTCCTTTAGCGTTTAAGGTAACCAGAAGACGCGTAACGTGTTCAGAATCTGACGCCAAAGACCTCCCGTTGTCATACATACGAGAGATATAAGACCTCAGTAATGGTCCCCAATTCATCTCAAGGCGGTCTCGAATCCTTTGATAGTAACCAAAAAACACAAATTCCTTGGTATTGAGCAGGGTTTTTTCACCTTCCTGTAACCCTTTGACATATTCATGAGGGGCCACATCCCCAGCATCCTGCTCTTGGTTTAGGGGTTGGGGCTTGCGATCTTCAGGAACATGATTACCTGCACCTGGAGCAGGTAACAACGGAAGCCCAAACTTACTCAAATCCAATTTCCTCTCAGTTGGGCGCTCTGCTTTTTTCTCTGCTGTTTCAACCCCTCCGCTCTTAGGAATAGGCACAGCATTTTGAGCTTTTTTGGTTGAACCTACTTTTCCTAAGTCCGAATTCTTTGAAACCATCTGCCGGTCTACAGCTTGTGTTTGTTTGCCCAAAAAAGCATCGGGTGCAGTCTGATCTGTTTTTTGTGCTAGATCGGTTTGAACAATTCGCTGACTCTTAGCTTTTTCCTCTTTTTTTAGTGCTGTTTGCGTTTTTGCGGGGGGCTGGAGATCAACCCAAGTCCACTTTTTTTCCGATTCTAGAACACTCGGTGGAAACCAGTGGCGCAGAAGCAGCAACAAACACACGAAGGCGGCATGAACTAAAATCGATAATGCGAAATTCCGCCGAATACTCAAATCTCTCTCCCTCCAGGAGGTGTATTGAATATAACGCACCTCGCTTTCATTTCGGAGTATTTAAATATCTTCTTTAAAAAAACCACTCTGCGTAGGGGCAGAAACTGGATTTTCTGTTGTCATTTCAGTAGGTTCTGTCCCCTGCACAAAAGATTCCTGAATCGATCTCGTAGATTGAGGTGGGGCTAACTTGCCAGTCAAAGGATCAATTTTAGTAAAGGCAATCCCGGGTGGCACTGGAAAGTCCCTCTCTGGATAGGGTTTGACGGCCTCCTTCATAAAATTCAACCAAATCGGAAGTGCCACTTTTGCACCCGTTTCGCCTTTGCCAATCGGTTTTTGGTTGTCGTAACCCACCCAAACTCCAGTCACAACATCAGCCGTAAATCCAACAAACCACCCATCCAAATAGTCATTCGTGGTCCCTGTTTTTCCTGCTGCCGGACGAGCCAACGCCCTGGCTTCATAGCCAGTTCCATAATTCACCACTTCTTTCATCAAGTGAGTCATGACATATGCGATGCGCGGATCAATGACTTGAGCTGGATCCTCTGGCAAAGGATATAAAGAGGCGGCCAAGCCGCTCGCCGACGGTTCTGGCGTGGGGTAGCGAGTGGGAACGTGGCTCGCATCAAACACTTTGGGTTTAGCTTCTTCCAAAATTTTCCCGTCTCTATCCATCACTTGTGAAATAAAATAAGGCTCAAGCTTGCGTCCAAGCCGCGGAAAAACTCCATAAGCCTTCGTTATTTCATAAAGCGACACAGCTCCGCTCCCTAGTGACATGGATAAATCCGGATTGAATTTTCCGTTCAAGCCAATTCTTTCCACATACCGTAAAACTCCCTGAACCTGAACTGATTGCAAAATTTTAATTGTGGGAATGTTTCGCGACTTGATCAAAGCCTGCCGAAACGTAGTATCCCCATAGAATTTTTCTTCAAAATTGCTCGGCTTCCATTTACCGTTATCCGTGTCTTCATAAACAATAGGTGAATCCACAATAATTGTGGCTGGAGTAAATCCTTTTTCTAGTGCGTAAGAATAAATAATGGGCTTAAATGCTGATCCTGGCTGTCTCTGCGCCTGAATGGCCCGGTTAAATTCTGATTTGTCATAATCTAATCCGCCTTCCATCGCCAAAACCCGACCTGTTTTTACATCGAAAGAAATTAACGCACCTTGAATTTGAGGCTCCTGATCTAAGGCAACCGTCACTTCGTCATTGTTTTTGAGAATTTTAACTCGAATCACATCTCCACGACTGAGTTCAATCCGTGACCCCAACGGAAATGCCCAACGCGTATTTTCATAGGGCATGGCTGCTTTAACCGACCCAATCCAACAAAAAACCACTTTTTTCTTGTCATCTCGTCCTGCAACTACAGCCTTGTAAATTTCATTCTCAACTAATAAGGCTGCTTCACTTTTATAGGAAGAACCCTTGACCGCCTCAGCCAAATCTAGACGGCCATCTGGCATCAGATATTCGTAGCCCAGACGCTTTTCTATCAGCTCAGCTCGCTGCTCCTGAAGAACTTTCTCGATATCCTTTTCTTTAAGCCGCTTCTCAGCTCCTCGAAATCCTGACCTTTTATCTACTTCACGCAAACCCTCACGCAGACTTTTGGATGCTACTTGAGCAAGCTGCGGATCCATCTGTAAAACAACCGTGAGCCCGTCCTCATAGAGGACTTTTTCACCATATTTTTCGATCAAATATCGCCTAACATGCTCAGTCAGGTAGGGGGCGATCTTAGGCAGCTCTTCTCTTTCATCCGAATAAATGCGCAGTGGCTGTGCTATCGCCTCCGCCATTTGCTGTTGGCTAATGAAATGGTTCTCCATCATCCTGCGCAACACATAGAGCTGTCGCTCTTTTGCTTTTTTAGAATTCAAGTGAGGGCTGTATTTTCCGGGAGCCTGAGGCAATCCACCCATCATCGCCGCCTCCCCGAGCGTGATATTGGAAATATCTTTTCCAAAATACGCTTGGGTCGCTGCCTGAACTCCATATGCCCCATGGCCTAAGTAAATTTGATTTAAATATAAATATAAAATCTGCTCTTTTGAGAGGTTCTTCTCAATTCGAGCGGCCAGAATGAGTTCTTTGATTTTTCGATCAAAGCTTCGTTCCGGCGTCAGCAGGAGCGATTTGGCAACTTGTTGTGTAATCGTGCTGCCACCTTGAACCACATGCCCGGCCTTCAAGTTGGCAATCGCAGCACGGACTATCGAGGCTAAATTAATTCCCTGGTGCTCAAAAAAACGATCGTCTTCAGCTGAAATAAAAGCCTGCACAACTGTTTTTGGGATTTTTTCATACGGGATGAGATATCTTTTTTCTTTATAATACTCTGCCAGTAATACGGGCGTTGCCGAAGGTTCTGGTTTTGCATAAATCCGTGTGGCGCCTAGCGGCTTGTAGTCAGAGACCTCAATAATTTTTGGAAGCCCTCTTGAAAAGAAAAAATAAACCCCACCTCCCAATAGCGTAAAAAATCCAGATGCCGCTATCGCTAGAGCAAAAAATGTTTTCACTACCCATGATGCCTTCACGGATGCGCGCCCTGTGACAGTTTCAAAACCGCTTCTCTTACCTTTGTCACTGCAACTTCACCTTCAAAAACTGCCTCTGGAACATTTTTGAAATCATAATCATCCATTTTACTCACTGCCGGATCGATCACCAAATCTGCTCCCTGCACCGCCCCCTCATCACTGAGCGTACGCACTACCACAATTGGCATTCCTGGAAATTGAGCACGAGCAATCTCCGCCAATTGTACTACTGTCATTCTTTGAGAAATATTTTTATCAATAGTTCCTTTTAACGCAGATTGAATTGCTGTCGTGATCGAACCCGATTCTAGGATTGGATTCTGTTGTGTTTTTTCGATCACCACACGAAGTGGAATTTTAGCTTCACTGAATTTTTTCTCTTTCAATGAACCCTGCACCAACTCATTGACGTCCGATAATTTCCAGCCTTTTTCTCCCACTCGCTTCGCCTTATTGAGCTGCCACTCCAAAGCATTTGTGTTTCCATGGACCGCAAAAAGTGCACCTAGCCACGCACCCATCTCTGTTGCAACAATGCCGCTGATCTTAATTTTAGAACGACTCAGAAATTTCAAAACCCCAGCAGAACTCACTCCCCTGACTACTCCAGGTGAAATCACTAAAATAATTCCCGGATCAATCCGTGGAGAAGGGCCTACCAACTCTGGAGTAGGCGCAATTCCCCCTGGAGGAAGTGACGGTCCATACGCCTCTGGGGGTGGGGCATCTAGTTTGGGTTCACTCGGTTTTATACCTGTCACTTCTTGTGAGCTTACTCCGGTTGGAGCACTAGACTCCTGCTTTTTGGGAGCATGAGAACAAGCAAACATCGTAGATAAAAACAATAAAATCAGAGCTGCAATAGTTGAAGACTTTTTCACCCTGCCCATCTCCAATGGACTAGAAACTCTCGATTCCCATCCGCTCCATGTGTTTCACAATCCGCTGATTTGATCATCTGCAGACCTAATTTTTCTGCTTCCTTTTGCACAAAGGCAAGAGCTTCTTGGCGAAGCTCATCTGACGCGACAATGCCACCCTTGCCCACTTTGCTTTTTCCCACTTCAAACTGAGGCTTGACCAAAACCACCCACTCCGTTTTTTCTGTCGTAAATTGAAGCAAAGCTGGAAAAATTTTTGTCACTGAGATGAAAGAAACATCCATGGTTATGATGCCAACCTTTTCACCTATCGTCTCATACTCCAAGTGCCTTGCGTTCGTTTTTTCAAGTACCACGACACGTGAATCTGAGCGCAGTTTCCAATTCATTTGATTGGTACCCGCATCTACTGCAAAAACTTTTTTAGCTCCTTTTTCAAGCAATACTTCAGTAAACCCACCTGTCGAGGCGCCTACGTCCAGCGCCACGTGACCCTGTGGATTGACCTCAAACTCTCGAATCGCCTGAAGAAGTTTGAGTGCTCCCCGTGACACATAAGAATGCGCCGCACCCCTCAAGCGGATTTCACTTTTTTCTTCAATGAGTTGACCTGATTTTTGAACTGGAACATCTTCTGCCAGAACATTGCCTGACATAATTAAGCTTTGAGCCTTTTGTCGTGTTGCGGCCAGACCTCTTTCTACCAGGAGAAGATCTGCCCTTTTTTTCACCTATCGATCACCTAGAGACTGAAACTCAGGACTCCCATCCGGTTTTACACCCGAAAGCACTTCGATTTTCTGCTCTGCTGCGGCTAGTTGTGTTTGACACATTCGCGCAAGGGATACCCCCTCCTCGAACGCCTTCAGCGACGCTTCGAGTGCAAGTTCACCCGATTCCATTTTTTTTACGATCGCCTGCAATCGGTCCAGTGCTTGTTCAAAACTCTCCATGGCTTTTGAATAACCAGTCCCTTTTCTAAAGTCCAGTCAAGCTTCAGTCGATCAGCCACTGTGCGGCTATTTTTGCCTAGTTTCTTCTTACTCGTCGCAGCAATTTTCCATCCTTTGGCAGTGGCCTTAGCCTGCGATGGGCAGGCCCCCGTATTAGAGCTCAATCTGGGTCCCTATGACTTGAGCGCCCCGTCGATTGTTTCTCTCGGTGAATGGTGGTTGCCCAGGTCCTCTGATCACCCAAACTCACTTACGCCTGCTAAAGTTCGCCTTGAGCTTCATCCAGACGAAGTCTCAGCTGATTGGACTCTCATTGCCTACTTTAGCTACAACGTAGAGCTTGGAATCCCTTATTCATTTCAAATGCTACAAAGTGACTGGATCACTCAAAAAGAAAATTCAGGTTCAGGAAAACTCGACTGGTCTAATCAATGCAACAGCGTTGGACGTTCGATGTTCCCCCATAAAAAATTCTCGGATTCATTGGTTCTCACAGGCGCAGTTAGCGGCACTGGTTTTAAATCCATTAAAATTAGACTTTGGGGTAGCCAAAACTAGAGCGTGTCTTTTTTGGGCTCATTCGAGAATTACGTTAATGACCCCTGCAGAAACAAAAGTAAATCCAGACCAGACTTCATCCTTGCGAACAGAGTGTTTCAATTTCAACAAATGTGCTCCATCTGAAATCTGAACCACCATCATACGTAGATTGTTTGAGGAAATTTCGACTTTGTTCAAAAGTTTCTGGTTAGAATCCCATGTATACGCCTCTGGCGTGAGTGTATTGCTTGTCACCGTTGAAAGTTCTGGCACCAAGCTTTCGCGCGCATCCATTTTTTCAATTGTTTTAGGAAATGCCGCAAAAACCAATCCACTCTCAGGACTGACCCCTCCTTCAAGCTGCTTCAGCCAGGAATTGACCTCTCCTGAAGAAAAATAAAACAACTCTCTCGGTTGAGTTTCACGTGGATCCACTTCATATCGATGTTTAAATCCGGATGCCATTTCTGCCTCGAGATAAATCGGATAGCCGCGAACATAGGGGGCTTCTGAAAAAACAAAGTGCCCATGCTGGTTTGTCGTTGCGGAAGGCTCACTCATCCCTGCCAACTGCAGATTCACATTTGGAACCGCGGTTTTTTCTACCGCCCCAGCGTCCCAAATATTTCCACTCAGCAGCGCCTTTTGTGGCGAGGTCAAATCTAAATAGGTCGCCATCTCTGCATAAACAGGCATAGCCACTACTGCTTTTGTCTCTCCCGTTTTGGACATGAGATAAATCATTTGAGATCCCGGAGATGCATTGATGAGAATGAAAAATCGATCTTTTTCTAGAGTATCAGTTCGTACTGCGTCCCCTTTTTCGTTTAGAGCAAAATAAACTGCAGGTTCGCTTCGACCTGAAAAACTCACTCCATAGCCCGCCGAAACTCTTCCTACTACAACTCCCGTTTGTTTTTGACTCGTCTGGGCCAGCATAACCACGTCGTTATGAGAGAGCATGGGAATCGAATGAATGATTAAATCCGAATCATTCAAAAACAGTGTGTCCCAATATGAATTTCCCTGTGCAAGCTTCCAGCCTTTCCCATTTTTTAGCGGCTGCGTGATTGATTTAATTTGGATATCCACAGTCAAATCTTTGCTCTCATTGAAGGCTTCAATGAATCGTGGATACTCATTGGGGGGGGATGGGGGCGGTGCTGTCGATCTCGAGGGTGAGGGAGATGGGGACGGCTCCGGTTTTTGAGTATCCTCTTTAACCAGAGCAGCAGGCGCTTGTCTTGAGTATCCATCTGGTTTCTTGGGTCCATGTGAGCCCGGAGACGTTTCGATGGACCAGTATCCCTGCGACGTTTGTGCCTCGGCTTTCTTGCCCGCTTTCCATGCTCCAACTATCATCCCAACGTTGGCCTCTAATTTCGACTCGTGCGCCAGAGTTGTCGGGGATTCATTGGTGTGAATACTCAAATTCTGAGTTGACTCAAACTGAGCAGAGTTTTTTTGCTGCTCCTGAGTATTCATTTGATCTCGAGAGCCCTCTGCTTGAGCTGCCACTGAGCGAATTTGGTCGATCGACTCTTTTGCTTTCCCTGTGGGCCTTGCAAAAGTGGCAGCGGGCGTTGCTGGCTGTACCGTCCTTTTTAGCGCAGCCACTCTATGTAGAGGCTTCACTCTTATTTTTGCCTGAGCAACTACTGGGGCGGTACCATAAGGGATCTTTCCGGATATAAATAAGTCCACATGTGGAATCGCGAGTTTTGCGGGAACTGCCACTTCTCGTACAGCCTGAGTACTCATAGGAGTTTGTTCGCCATGAGTATTCACAGCCAGCATAGTCTTCTGCTCAAGTGGTCTCAGACTGTATTCAAAATTTTGACAAAGCCTCTGCCAAACATTTTTGAGATCCTCTGCACTGGTTTCAGTAGAAACAGCCTGCACAGGTTGAGGTTCGACTTGGATGCTTCGCATGGGGGCCGCCTGCGATGCGACCATTTGTTTTTCCTGCTTATGATTTACTTTATGTTTGGTGATTCTTTTTTTATACAGGCCAGCTTTCTTTACTGACCTGATTTTTTCGTTGATTACGGGTGTAGGCAAAACCACTGCTGCCTTTTCAGGAAGCGTTTGTTCGTCGATTTGCCAGTTGCTGCTGTTCCACCAAAATTTGGCTTGGGGTTGATTTTCGAAATAAGAAATTT
This sequence comes from uncultured Bacteriovoracaceae bacterium, assembly GCA_964364175.1. Classification (GTDB taxonomy): domain Bacteria; phylum Bdellovibrionota; class UBA1018; order UBA1018; family UBA1018; genus CAYILR01. Next base: position 23,919 of record CAYILR010000010.1, on the reverse strand, counting down.
GGCTTGAAAAAAGCACAAATCCGCACGCGAATGCTGCGACAGCACTCAATCCCTTCACGACCCAAGGCAGTGATTCTTTTTCTCTTGCGTGCACTTTTCAATAATCCCTAGATAACTCTAGGTTACTGCTTCAGGCGCACGTTTCAATAGGGATTAATTGCCGACTAATGTGTCGTCTGGCTGGCGATCTGCTGACGAATCAGCGCCCGCTGTAGTTTCAGCTGATATTTTTTGAACTGATGATCGTCCATCTCGGCTTTTTGCAGCGCAGCTTCGGCCCTTTGTTGTGCTCGTTTAGCTCGCTCAAGGTCAATCTCACTTGCCAGTTCCACTGTTTCAGCTAGAACCTTGATATGGTCATCAGTGACCTCGAAAAACCCAGTCGAAATCACACCGACGACCGGCGTACCATTCACAGGCGTAAACTGAAACGATCCGGTTTCCAGAGTTCCAATCATGTGTGCATGGCCGGGCAGAACTTGAATCTGTCCTTCAGAACCGGTCAGCGTAATGCTACTGGCCGACACCGAAGCCACCACTTGTCGCTCTGCTGAAAGGAGTGTGAGTGTGATTTGTTCCATAAAATCAGCTCAGTGTTTTTGCTTTCTCGATCGCATCTTCAATCGTTCCAACAAGATAGAACGCTTGCTCAGGCAAATCATCGTACTTGCCGTCACAGATTTCGTTGAAAGCGCGAATGGTATCTTCGATTTTTACGAATTTACCTTTCAAGCCTGTAAACTGTTCTGCCACAAAGAAAGGCTGAGACAAGAAACGCTGAACTTTTCGAGCGCGAGACACAGTGAGTTTGTCTTCTTCAGACAATTCATCCATACCCAAGATCGCAATAATATCTTGCAGATCCTTGTACTTCTGAAGAATCGACTGAACTCGACGTGCAGTTTTGTAATGCTCTTCGCCCACGATGCGAGGATCCAAAACGCGAGAAGTCGAAGCCAAAGGATCCACTGCAGGATAGATTCCCAACTCAGCAATTTGACGAGACAAGTTGGTCGTCGCATCCAAGTGAGCAAATGTCGTTGCAGGTGCTGGATCAGTGTAATCGTCGGCAGGTACGTAAATCGCTTGAATCGAAGTAATCGAACCTTTGTTGGTCGAAGTAATTCGCTCTTGCAGTTCACCCATCTCAGTTGCCAAGTTAGGCTGGTAACCCACGGCAGATGGAATACGTCCCAAGAGAGCCGACACTTCCGAACCCGCCTGAGTGAATCGGAAAATATTATCTACGAAGAGCAAAACGTCTTGGTTTTCTTCATCGCGGAAATACTCTGCGCAACTCAGTGCAGACAAGGCCACGCGAGCGCGTGCTCCAGGTGGTTCGTTCATCTGTCCGTAAACCAGAGCGGTTTTCGCCAAGACTCCAGACTCTTTCATCTCCATCCACAAATCGTTTCCTTCACGCGTTCGCTCTCCGACTCCAGCGAACACCGAGAAACCCCCGTGTTGTGTGGCGATGTTATTGATCAGTTCCATAATCAATACGGTCTTGCCCACTCCGGCTCCACCGAACAGACCGATTTTTCCACCCCGCGCGTACGGAGCCAACAAGTCTACGACTTTAATTCCAGTGAAAAATGGCTGCATGGCCACAGACTGATCTTTGAATGCGGGGGGTGAGCGGTGAATAGGGTAGAATTTTTTGGCACCCACAGGGCCCATCTCGTCCACCGGCTCTCCGATTACGTTCAAAATCCGACCCAGAGTTTCTCGGCCAACAGGCATTTGAATCTGTGTACCCACATCGAGTGCATTCTGACCCCGTGTCAAACCATCGGTGTTATCCATCGCGATACAACGAACTGTGTTTTCTCCCAGATGCTGAGCTACTTCGAGAACCAAGTTCCACTCGCTGTCTGAAATTGCAGAGTTGGTCACCTTTACGGCGTTATAAATCTGCGGCAGCTTTCCTGCAGCAAACTGAACGTCGACTACAGGGCCGATGATCCGAGTGATTTTTCCTAAATTATCCATTTGAGCTGTTGCTGACATACTTTCTCCTAATTCCTCTACCCTACTGGTTTTTCTGAGACTCGCTGCCCGAGATAATCTCTAGCAATTCTTTAGTAATTCCTGCTTGACGTTGCTTGTTGTATTGCAACGTCAGCTTCTTAATCATTTCGCCGGCATTTTTAGTCGCATTTTCCATCGCAGACATTCGTGCGCCGTGCTCGCCCGCCTGCGACTCCAGCATAATTCGGTGCGCGTGCACAACCACATGCTTATTCAAAAGCTCCGACATCAACACGCCAGCATTGGGTTTCAGCAACACGACTGCGTTGTCACCAGAAGAATCCGTTCCTTTGGCAAGAAGTTGATTCCTGTCGATAGGCAAGTAGTCCTCAACAGTCGGATGCTGAGTCACTGCATTCTTAAACTCGTTGTAGGCAATTTTAATTTCTTGGTATTCGCCAGATTCATACAAAGCAACGAGTTGCTTAGCCAAGCCCTTGGCTTTCAAAATACTGACCTTCCCTGCAAAGTCAGAAAAAACAGGGCCAAACGTGTAGCTCTTGTTTTTGAAAAAATCGCCTGCCTTTTTTCCGACGAATGAAAGGTCAATTTTCTCGTATTTGCTTTGGTTCTGCGCAACCCAACGATGAGCAATACGAATCGCGTTCGAGTTAAATCCACCACAAAGACCGCGATCCGAGGTAACCACCACCAAAAGCAGTTTTTTGCTGGTTACTTCTTCATCAGAAATAATCAATTTAGAAAACCCCTGCGCCTGTGGCAATCCAGCAATCGTACGGATCAGCTCTTCAACTCCACGAGCGTACGGACGCTGCCCCTGAATTGCTTCTTGAGCACGACGCAACTTAGCTGCCGAAACCATTTTCATGGCTTTCGTCGTCTGCTGCGTGTTCTTAACGGTACCGATCCGTTTTTTTAGATCCTTAATGCTTGCCATGTTTTTCTCGCATTACCCTTTGAAGATCTGTTCAAACTCTTTCAATGCTGCCGTCAGCTTGCCCTTGGTTCCATCTTCGAGCTTTCCAGTGCTCAGGATTTCTTGAAAAACAGCTGGATGTTTTCTTTCGATGAAATCGAAAAGCTGTTTTTCGTATTCTTTCAACTGAGTCAGCGGATGTTTGTCCAAATATCCATGCGTTCCTGCAAACACAATTACGATTTGTCTCTCAACACCCATCGGCTCGTACTGACCTTGTTTCAAAACTTCAGTCAATCGAGAGCCGCGTGCCAGCTGTTTCTGTGTAGCAGGGTCGAGATCACTTCCGAACTGTGCGAAAGCCGCTTTTTCTCGATACTGCGCCAATTCCAATCGCAACGTTCCTGCGACCGAGCGCATTGCCTTGATCTGTGCGCTACCACCGACCCGTGATACGGAAATCCCGACGTTCACAGCGGGACGAACACCGGAGTAGAACAAATCACTTTCTAAGAAAATCTGACCGTCTGTAATCGAAATCACGTTGGTAGGAATGTAGGCCGAAACGTCCCCAGCTTGCGTCTCGATAATTGGCAGAGCCGTGAGCGAGCCGCCTCCCAGTTTATCCGACAACTTTGCAGCACGTTCGAGCAAACGAGAGTGCAAATAGAAAACGTCTCCGGGATATGCTTCACGTCCTGGAGGGCGACGCAACAGCAACGAAAGCTGGCGATAAGCTTGAGCTTGCTTGGTCAAATCATCGTACACAATCAACGCATGCTTACCGCTGTCTCGGAACCACTCACCCATGGAAACGCCTGCGTAAGGAGCCAAGAACTGAAGCGGTGCTTGTTCAGCAGCTGTTGCAGCAACTACAATGGTGTGCTCCATCGCGCCTTCAGCACGAAGCTTGTCCACAACCTGAGCAACGGTAGATTGCTTTTGTCCGATAGCAACGTAGATGCAATAAACGCCTTTGCCTTTTTGGTTAATAATCGTATCGATCGCCAAAGCAGTTTTTCCGGTTTGACGGTCACCAATGATCAACTCCCGCTGACCACGGCCAATTGGAATCATCGCATCGACTGCTTTGATACCCGTTTGAAGAGGTTCTTTAACGGACTGTCGCCCGACAATGCCAGGAGCTTTGACTTCCACTTTACGAAATTCTTTGGTTTTAATTTCACCTTTGCCGTCAATCGGAATTCCGAGTGCGTTGACTACACGGCCCAACAGGGCTTCGCCCACTGGAACCTGAACAATCTTGTTTGTACGTTTAACAGAAGTGCCTTCTTTGACTTGAGTATCGTCACCGAAAATAACAACCCCGACGTTCTCTTCTTCCAGGTTCAAAACCATACCTGAAACGCCCTGGCCAAAATCCACCATCTCTCCTGCCATGGCTTTTTCTAGGCCGTAAACTTTCGCAACCCCATCTCCGACCGCGAGTACAGTGCCGGTTTCAGAAACATCCAGCTTCTTTCCAAAATCTTGGATTTGGGTTTTTAAAATCTGTGTAATTTCTTCTGGTCTGATTTGCATATTTTCCTCTAAATCAATTCGTCATCTTGCTAATGCTTTGAAAGCAATTTTCTCGAACTTTGTCCAACTGTGTTCTCAACGTTCCATCATAAGTCACGCCTTGAATTAATACTTTGATTCCGCCCAAAACACCGGGGTCTACTTGAGTTTTAAAAACTACCTGTTTGCCCAGTTTTCCTGAGAATGTCTTCTGAAGACCCTGTAAGTCCTCGGACGAAAGAGTCTCTGCTGAAACCACTTCGCCCAAAACACCACCTTCTTTTTCCAGGCGAATCGACGCAAACTGATCTTGAATTTCTGAGAGCTGATTCAAACGACCCTTACGTGTCAGCAAGCCCAAGAATGGTTGAAACGCAGCCGAAATCAGGTTTTTTTCCTGGAGCGCCTTAAAAACACCGGTCTTCTCCTGAGGGCTAATCACTGATCCCTCCATAGCAAGACGCAAGTCCCTCGATACAGCGAATGCTTGAACCAATTGCTGCAAATCTTTTTCAAGCTGATCCAGTTTGCCTTTTGAATCTGCGGCAGAGCCTACCGACTCGTAGAGTGCCTGTGCATAATTTTTTGCTACACTCATGCACTCACTCCTGCCAGCTGATGCGAAAATTCTTTGTTTAGTTTATTTTTTGCACCCGAATCAACTCGCTCTTTTAGAATTTTTTCTGCTTTACTCAGCACCTGATCCACAAACTCCATGGTGATTTCTCTTTTGAAATCCTGCGTGATGCTCTTGGCCGACGATTGTGCATCTTCCTTAATCTGAACCACCAAGCTCTGCGCATGAGAAAGAATAGCTGCCCTATGCTTTTGTGCTTGCTGTGTGAACTCTTCTTTCATCTGACCGACATCCGCATCGAATGCTCTTACCTTTGCTGCCAACTCTTGTTGGTTTTTTTTGGCTTCTTCGAGTTTACTTTGTGCATCTACTAATTCTTTTTCAAGCTGGCGCTTACGGTCTTGAACAAAAACAGGAATCTTGTCCTTGAGCGCATAGACCATGATTGCGATGAGTCCGACTAAATTAATTGCTGGTGCAATCAGAGCTTTCATAGCAGTGAGTCCGCCACTTTTTTCGCGAATCCGTCTACTTCAGCCTGAAGCTGGGATTTCACTTGTTGTTTACTCTTCTCCAAATCTTCCTGTGCTTGTTGAACGATTTGCTTAGCTTCGCCTCTGGCTTGAGATAAGAGCTGTGATTCTTGTTTTTTCACTTCCAAAATAAATTGTTCGTAGTCTTGTTTAGCCAGCGCGCGGGCGTCAGACAGCTTGGCATCATAGGCTGTCAACTGTTGCTTAACTTCGGCTAGGATTTCATCTGCCTTTTTACTATCCTCAGCAGTACGCTGATGTCTTTTTTCAAACAGCGCAAGAAATGGCTTAAAATATAGTTGGCTAAGAATTAAAAATAAAAAAGCAATAAGTCCAAGCTGAATAAAGTAAGTTTGATCCAGCTGAAGCTGTTGAATAATCGCTGACACGCTCGCAAATCTCCGTTCGAGAAAAGTGCTTATCTATAACGCTTTCTTAGGTCAAGAGAAGAATAAGCACAACTAGTTTCATGCACTTATTTTGTGGGAATCGATGCCTGCGTCATATTGCTGCTGCCTTCAAAAATTACGCCTTCATCAATTTTTAGGCTGGGCGCAAACAAATCTCCTCGAAAAACGGCAGGAGAATGAATTTCCACTCGGTGCTTTGCTCGTATCGTACCTTCAAATTCTCCACTCATCACAACAATTCCAGCGTCGATTTCGCCCTGCACACGGGCACCCTCGCTGATAATCAGAGTATCTGGCGTAATAATTTGCCCTTTAAAAAGTCCACCAATCCTAACTGTTCCATGAAAACAAAGCTTACCTTCAAATTCGCACCCCTGATCAATCACCGCAGTGAGATCAAAATGCGTTACAGGGACTTTGAGGTCCGAACGTAAACTCATGTTCTCTGCCCTTGAAGCAGGGCTACCAGTCGTTCGAATTCAGCCTGGCTATGGTAGTGAACTTGGATTTTTCCTTTTTTCCCATTCCCCTTCAAAACAACTTTCGTGGAAAGACCACGCGAAAGATCCTGTGAAATCTGGGTCAACCTGAGTTGTACAGCGCTTTGCGGAACTATTTTTGCTGCGTTAGTCTCAACCTCGCCCTCGCCTTTTTTTGCAAGTTCAACCAATTGCTCGGTTTGACGAACACTGAGTTTTTTCTCTACGATCGCAGCACGAATTCTCAGTTTCTGGTCTTGGTCGTCCAAGGAGAGCAACGCCTTGCCATGACCAAATGAAATAAATCCCTTTTTCAAATCATCAATAATGGCTTCTGGTAGGCGAAGCAGCCGAAGGTGATTTGCAACGGTTACGCGTTCTTTTCCGACGCGTTGCGCTACCTCTTCTTGTGTAATTTGAAACTCTTGCATCAGTTGAAAATAGGCTAATGCCTCATCAATACAATTAAGGTCTTCTCGCTGGACGTTTTCAACAATCGCAATTTCCAAAGACTCACGATCCGTCGTTTTTCGAATTACAATGGGGACCTGCTTCAAGCCCGCTACGCGAGCTGCACGTAAACGTCGCTCTCCTGCGATGAGCTGGTAGCCATTGCCTTGTGGTGCCTTTCGAACAATTAAAGGCTGAATGATTCCATTAGCCTCAATCGATTGTGCTAATTCCAAAATCTCTGTCTCATTGAATTCACGCCTAGGCTGATACGGATTCACCTGAATTTCATCCAGCGCGGCAATATTAATTCCGGGGTGTCTGTCTCGATTACTTTCTACTGGAGCATTGGAAAACACTGGAACAGCTGCAGAGGCCGCATCCAAATCTCCCCTATTAAACACCACCGCTGGAGGAGCAGCAGCTCCTGGCAACAACGAAGCCAAACCCTTACCCAAAACTGATTTTTGTTGAGCCACTCTCATTCTCCTTCAACTAAAACTTATACTGATGCCGATGCAGCTGACACCATTTCTGGTGTGGCCGGGGGCGGCATAATAGATTGCATAGCTGGCTGATTGTTTGCCAAAAGCTCCTTCGCCAAATTCAAATAAGCGAGGCAGCCTTTGGAATCGATGTCATAAAGCAAAACGGGTTTTCCAAAACTCGAGCATTCACTCAAACGAACGTTTCTGGGAATGACCGTTTGGAAAACTTGTGAACCAAAGTGTCTGCGAACTTCCTGCACCACTTCGTTTGCCAAATTATTTCGACCATCAAACATGGTCAGAATAATTCCTTCTTCTTTCAGATTGGGATTTGTACTTTGGCGAATCAAACTCACCGTATGCATTAGTTGACTTAATCCCTCAAGTGCAAAATATTCGCATTGGAGTGGAACTAAGAAACTATCTGCTGCAGTCAGTGCATTTACGGTCAAAAGCCCCAACGAAGGTGGGCAATCAATTAAAATGTAATCGTATTTCTGCTTAATTTCAGCCAAGGCAGATTTTAATTTTTGCTCACGAGCAAAAGCCGAAACTAATTCAATTTCTGCACCCGTCAGATCACTGTTTGCTGGAGATACAGACAAGCAATCCATTTCAGTAGGAAGAATCGTTTCTGAAATTGGATTTTGTCCAATCAGCCCGTGATAAATCGTGGGCTTCCCTACAAGCGACTCTCGACTTACACCTAACGCAGAGGACGCGTTCCCTTGAGGATCAAAGTCGATCACCAGAACTTTTCTTTCAGCAACAGCGAGCGACGCCGCTAAATTCACTGTTGTTGTTGTTTTTCCGACTCCGCCTTTTTGGTTGGTAAGAGCAATGACCTTTCCCATATCTTCTTTCTTTTCAGCTGAGAAATAAGGGGCGATTCTCGCAAAAATCTGCGGAATCGCCCTTCTTTTCGTGGTTGTGTGGGTATTGCACCTTCAAAATTTTCAAGACAACTACAGAGTAACCACGAATATTCAGACGTACAAGAGTATTTTTTGTTTTTTAGAAAAGTTCCACGTGGAACATCACTGAGTACGCGTCAGTCGAACTAATACTCGGTTTTTTTCCTGCGCTGAGTACTCAATGCGATCTTGAATCCTAAGCGGGCTCTTAAATTTATGGCTTTGAAATTCTTTCCACTCTTCTTGCCAATTGGGCCCCTTGAATAAAACAAGACTGTTCCACGTAGAACATTTCTCGATCCAGCCGTAAATCTTGTCTACTTTCCCCACTGCACGCGAAAAAATCACGCTGCTTTTTAATTTGGCGTGACTCAAAGACTCAATTCGATCAGAAAACACCTCAACCCGCTGACCTAACCCCAGCTGCTCTGTTGCCTCAGCAACAAATGCTGCCTTCTTTTTTTCAGAATCCACTAAAATCCAACGCGAAGTGGGCTCGAGAATCGCACAAATCAGCCCTGGAACCCCCATCCCTGTGCCTAAATCGATGTTTTGCTCCTGAATCCAGCCCAATTCTTGAATTTTTAGGCAATCCAAGATGTGTCCGAAGAAAAAATCCTCCTCAGAAACAATCCGGGTAAGATTTTGAACCTGATTTCCAGCAAGAACTAGCTCACGAAATTTCAACAGTCGCTGAATTTTTTCATCCGCTCCCTGCCCCTGAATACTCTCTACCAATAATTCATTCAATCGCGGCTGTGTGCTCATGGCTACCCAGAATTCTTTGCGCTTTTTTGTCTAGCTTCCATCGACTTCAAGTAAATCATGAGTCCTGCTACTGCAGCTGGCGTAACTCCCTGAATTCTGCTCGCTTGCCCCAGTGTTTCCGGGCGAACTTCCTTCAATTTCATGCGAACTTCCGTCGAAAGACCTGAAATTTCATCAAAATCAAGAGTGAAAGGAATTTTAACTCCCTCTTGCTTCTTCAAACCCTGCAAAAGCTCCACATCACGTTTGATGTATCCCTCGTACTTCGTTTGAATTTCAACTTGCTCCAAAACATCCTCAGAATATCTTTGGTCAGCGTCCAACCCCAAACTATTCAACTCAGTCCAGCCAATTTCAGGTCTTTTCAGCAAAAACTCCCCTGAAATTTTGTCCTGAATGGCGTGCATCTCACGGTCCGTAAACCAACGCCGAGATTCGGGGGTTGGAAATACAGAAAAACTCTTGATCTCTTCCTTCAATGTAGAAATCGCATTCATCTTAGTTTGAAAAATATCGTACGCAGAATCATCAATCAAACCCAGCTGCCTTCCCTTTTCTGTCAGGCGGATATCAGCATTGTCTTCTCTCAACAAAAGTCGATATTCGGCGCGAGATGTAAACATACGGTAGGGTTCATCAGAACCCTTGAGTACGAGATCATCAATCAAAACTCCAATATAACCCTCGTCTCGAGCCAACGTAAATGGAGCTTTTTCCTGGCAAAAAAGTGCTGCATTAATTCCAGCAATCAATCCCTGAGCTCCAGCTTCCTCGTATCCCGAAGTTCCGTTGACCTGACCCGCCAAAAAAAGCCCTTGAATATCCTTAGCTTGCAAGGTTGCCTGCAATTGACGCGCATCGACAGCATCATATTCCACCGCATACCCATGTCGCACAAACTCAGCAGCCTCTAACCCATGGATACTATGGACAAATTTCTCCTGAACGTCCACTGGAAGGCTAGTCGAGATGCCGTTGACATAAATCTCATCCACATCTAACCCCTCGGGTTCTAAGAAGATTTGGTGTCGATCCTTGTCACGAAATCTTTTGACCTTATCTTCGATCGAAGGACAGTATCTGGGACCAACTCCTTGGATCATTCCAGTAAACATAGGCGAGCGATCGAAGTTTTGTTCAATGATTTCATGGGTTTGGTCGTTGGTGTAGGTAATATAACAAGGCACCTGAGGCATCACCGGAAACCGCTCTGGCCTGAAATAAAACGAAAAAGGAACAGGCTTAAGATCCCCCGGCTGAAGTTCTAACTTACTGAAATCAATCGATTTTCTATGTAATCTAGGTGGTGTACCGGTCTTCAGTCGTCGAAGTCGAAACCCCATACGCTCCAGCGCTATACTCAACCCTCTCGCCGAAGGATCACCTACTCGACCCCCCTCAGTTTTTTCAAATCCCGTATACATCAGCGCTCTGAGAAATGTACCCGAAGTCACAACAGCAGCTCGAGTGCTGAGCGTTTCCCCACTTTTCAGACGAACGCCCGTCACTCTAGAATTCTCCGTGAGAATATCTTCCACCTCACCACGAAGAATACTGAGACCCAGAACTTCCTCTTTCAAATAACTCAGCATCGAACGGGCATAAGTCAGCTTGTCACACTGAGCCCGAGAGGATCTGACCGCTGGACCCTTACTCGAGTTCAACCGACGATACTGGATCGCAGTTTTGTCAGTATTGATGCCCATGATCCCACCCAAAGCATCAATTTCTTTGATCAATTGACCTTTAGCCAATCCACCCATCGCTGGATTACAAGACATAAACCCGATCTTCTCAGGTAGCTGCGTAATCATAGCCGTACGCAAACCCATCTTGGCAGACGCAACCGCGGCTTCGCAGCCCGCGTGTCCCCCGCCAATTACAATGATGTCCCAGTTATTATCCATGATTCAGCTTTGTCCAAAATTTATAGCTGGACGGTATATAAAATTTTAATGGCAAAAAAGCAACGTAGATCCTCCGTAAACAGCCGCTAGGGTTCTCATCAAACCCGTTCGCCCGCCCGATCGAGGGTTGCTTTCATACTCAAGCGAGTAAACACTACGTTTAGTGCAATCACTCCGAACGCCTTGATTGAAAAAAATTCCAGGTATTCGCCTACGGCACCGAGTGTTTTTTGCGTGATCGCAACCACCGCCGCAATCGATAAAATTGCTGCAAACCAAGTCCATTTTTTTTGCAAAACCCAAGCTTTTTCGCTCACTAAACAAGCCAAAGGAAACACATACACAAAACTATGAAACCAAGCCAAAGGATGAATCACAGTCGTCCAGGACAACCACATCGCTATTTTTTCGTGGGTTTGTAACTTTGCTTTTTTTTGCAAAAACAACTGAAGGCAAGTCGCAGCGAATGCGGCAATGAGTGCCGCCACAATCTTGGTCAAACCCAAAGTCTTGATCAGTAAAGCTGGCAATCCCTGGTTGTCTCTCCCCAAAGTTTTTTCCAAACCAAAAAGCTGATCTCCCGAATCAGCAGCCACCATCCATTGGGGAATCATTTCTAAAATCTGAGCCACATTCCCATGATAATAATACAAAAGAGGAATCGCGCTGACCCCAGCAACTCCCACCCAACACAAGAGCCAAGTAGTCGTTTTTTTGAACTGAAACACAGATGCCAGCGCCAATAACGGAAAGACCTTAAAGCTGAGAAAATATCCACTCAACGCCTGCGCAACAACAGACTCGCTAGAAAGCAAAAACAAACTCAGCGCCAAAACAATCAAGCTCACCTGAGCATCCAAAAAATGAACCGCCCAAATACCCCAAAACGCCAGGGCCACTCCAAAAACAATTCCCAACCGAACCCGAGCGCGCGAGTAAACCCAAAAACAAAGCGCATACAAAGATCCTAGTTGCAGCAACGCCCAAACAACCTTGGCCGTTGCCATACTCAAAATCCCCAGAGGCAAAAACAACATTGTGCTCCAGGGAGGGTATTTGTGAACCATCGCTCCGTATTTTGCGAGATCGTATGGATTTTCACCCACAAACATGGACTGCGCGGCTCTCCAATACACTTCGAAGTCCTGGCCTTGAGACACCGTATTTCGAATCAAGAGGGCGGATAAGACTGCACCCAAAATCCACCCAAGGACTTTTAGACTCCTCTGAACACTAGCGTTTTGGAGCATGTTTTTGAATATAATCGACGACTTCTTGGAGACTTGCGCCTGGAGTAAAAACCATGTGAACCCCAATTTTTTTCAACTCAACAATGTCTTCGTCAGGAATAATTCCACCCACCAAAAAAAGCGCATCCTTGAGTCCTGCTTTTTTAATCCCTGCCATAATCTCGGGAACCAAAACATTGTGAGCTCCGGAAAGAATGCTCAAACCCACCACGTGAACGTCCTCGTCAATCGCAGCATTCACAACCATCTCAGGGGTTTGGTGGAGTCCTGTGTAGATGACTTCGAATCCCGCATCTCGAAGCGCACGTGCAATGACTTTAGCGCCTCGGTCATGACCATCCAACCCAGGCTTCGCCACCAGTACTCGAATTTTTCGATTAGAATCCATCCATTTCCTTCTAACTTCTGCGCCTTGGAGTCGCAAGCCAGAAAACATGATTATATCTCTAGCGCTTTTCCCTTTTTATAATTTTGTGCCGCAATTTCTCTGAACTCTTTGCTGATTCTGTTTTCCATCCTAATTTTGCCCCAAAATACAAGTGCAGCTTGATGAGCCCATATCCAATCCTCTTTTTGTTCCGGCAGGGGGAGTGGCCACTCCCATTCGCGCTCAATCAGCTGATTTTGTTGGGGTGCATAGTGCATCGGAAGCATGTCATACACAGGGGCTAGATCTCCGCACTTTAAGTTTTCAAAGTAAAAAGACAAATTGCCCTCATGCATATCTGTATTGGCAATCATTTGGCCAAAAAGCTCAACACGCATTGTTTTCGCATGGATTTCTTGCGAAATAATTCTTAAACCAACCAATGCCTCGCAAACCTCGCTCCATCTCCCTGGTTTTCCCACAAACTCTGCATTCATGGCACGCAAAGAAATAATACCTCGTCGACCTTTACCCTCTCGATCAAATCTTTCCATTTCTAAAAAAATCTGATTGTTTTCTTGAACAATTTTGGACGATATTGCGTTCATCCCAAACTCATTGAGTGTTTCATGAACCAAATGCTCACTCACAAGCAAATCAGCCACTCTTTGGCTTAAATTATCTCGCACGGCTGGCGAAAACTTTACAAACAAACCCCTCTCTGGAACAAAAAACTTGGGTTGTTCTCCCTCTGCTGATGATCCTGCGTTTCCTTTCAATAAAATTTCTTGAGCTAATTTTGGATATTCCGATGCCGATACATCCTGTTGCTTTAGGCGGTTTTGTTTTTGGTGGAGAATAAACGCCTGATTTCCTAATATGAAATTTCCCACTTCATTCCAGCCCAAACGAACCAAATAGTTGAGGCTATGGTCTGCTGTCCAACTCCGAATATCATGAGGGAGTCCAAGTTCAGGATGAGCACGAGGGATCAGTCGACCTAAAAAACCAGAGGGCCTAAGGTCATCCAAAAAGAAGGGCAAATCCCCATAAATTTTACTTTGCGCAGAATTAGCAACACCCTCCAAATAAAAACCGCGAGGATAGACCGCATGCAATTTAGCTAAAAGAGTTTCTTTTCCATCTTTTTGAATTTCGTAGAGCGGAACTACTTCGCCTACATCAGCGATTTTTCGTCGTAATGCATACTGGAGACTGCGCGCCCTGCCAATTTTCAAGACATCTGGTATCTTCGTCATCAAGCGCGAAAAGGTGGCTTGGCTAATGAGTAGCTCGTGACAAATGGCTTTAGCTGAAATCCCTGCCTTTTGTTTTAGCAACAGACGGATTTTGAAAACTAATTCCTCATTATTGAACTTTTTAGGCACACTTTAAGAATAGATTGTAGAATAAATAAAATCAAATAATTTCACTACATTAGTCTATTTTTTGACACTTTTTAGAATAGATTACAGAATAGATACTCAGAAGCTCCCTGTTTCCGTATATGCCCCAAAAACATCGCGGAACGTATCGCAAATTTCTTGCAGAGTTGCGTGTGCTTTCACTGCAGCAATAACCGGCTCACACAGATTTTTTCCGGACTGAGCAGCCTCTTTCACATTTCGCATCGCCTGCGCATGAGCTTGAGCAGAGCGCTTTCTTTTGAGCGCATGCAGTTTTTGAACCTGGCTTTCTTCAATACTGCGATCGATGTACAGAGTTTCAATCGTACGTTTAGGTTCAACCATCTGGTACTTATTGACACCAACCATGGTTTTTTGTTTTGCCTCAAAAAGCTTCTGAAAATGGTACGCGCTGTTTGCAATCTCAGCCTGCGGATAGCCTTTTTCAACTGCCGCTACCATCCCACCCATTTCATCAATTTTGCGGATGTACCCCATGGCCTCTTTTTCCACTTTGTTAGTGAGAGACTCCATGAAATACGAGCCGCCAAAAGGATCGACGACGTTAGTGACTCCGGTTTCTTCAGCGATGATTTGCTGAGTTCTTAGCGCAATCAAAACCGCTTCGTCAGTCGGCAGCGCCAAGGTTTCATCCATGCTGTTGGTATGAAGTGAATTAGTTCCACCCATGATTGCGGCCATCCCCTGAAGCGCAACTCGCACAATATTATTATAGGGTTGTTGAGCTGTTAGAGAAACGCCTGCCGTCTGCGCGTGCGTTCTAAGCATCCAAGATTTGGGGTTCTGCGCATGGTATCTCTCGCGCATGAACTTCGCCCACATTCTGCGCGCGGCTCGAAATTTGGCAATCTCCTCAAAAAAATCATTATGAACATCAAAGAAAAACGAAAGCCTAGGCGCAAAATCATCCACCTTCATACCCCGTTTTAAAGCATCGTCGACGTAGGCCAATCCATCCGCTAGCGTAAATGCTAACTCTTGAACCGCTGTCGCTCCTGCTTCCCGAATATGGTACCCACTGATGCTGACCGTGTTCCAGTTGGGATAATTTTTGGTGCAATATTCGATGGTATCCGTAACGAATCCCACTGCTGGCTTTACGGGAACAATCCATTCCTTCTGCGCAATATATTCCTTCAAAATATCATTCTGAAGGGTCCCTTTGACTTTCTCTTTGGGTACACCTTGTTTCTCCGCCACCGCAAAATACATGGCAAGAATCACAATCGCAGGACCATTGATCGTCATCGAAGTCGTGATGTCCCCGAGCGGAATTCCTTCGTAGAGTCGCTCCATGTCCTCAAGAGACGAAACAGCTACTCCGCACTTCCCAACTTCGCCTTTTCCACGCGGACTATCTGCATCGTAGCCCATGAGGGTTGGCATATCGAAAGCTGTCGACAAACCAGTCTGTCCTTTTTCGAGCAATAGCTTGAATCGCTTATTGGTTTCTTCGGGCGTTGAAAATCCAGCAAACTGGCGCATGGTCCAGGCCTTGCCGCGATACATATTGTGCTGAACCCCGCGAGTAAATGGATACTCACCCGGAAACCCAACATCTCTCAAATAATCAAAGCCTTCTTTTTCGAGATCATCCGGCGTGCTGAGAAGCGGAACTTCGAGATCGCTCCAAGTCGTAAACCGTGCAGAACGCGGAGGAACCTTCTTTTCGATGGCCTCGCGTCGTTTCTCCCACTCTTGGCGCTTCTTGCTAATATCTGACATACAGGGCTAGTTTTATGCCCACAGCTCCTGGGCTGCAATCACAATACGCTGAATTTCTGAAGTTCCTTCATAAATCTCGGTGATTTTGGCATCCCGGAAGTTTCTCTCGACCACGTATTCCTTGGTATAACCGTATCCACCGTGAACCTGGATCGCCTTGGTCGCAATCCACATCGCGGATTCGGATGCCGAGAGCTTCGCCATCGCTGCTTCCTTCGTATACTTCTGGCCCAGGTCTTTCATACGAGCTGCGTTCCAAGTCAGCAAACGCGCAGCCTGAAGACGAGTCGCCATATCAGCAATGTGAAACTGAATCGCCTGGAGCTTGGCAATCGGAGCACCAAACTGCTCACGCTCCAACGCAAACTTCTTGGAAGCATCCAAAGCGCATCGCGCAATCCCTAGCGCTTGCGAAGCAATCCCGATCCGTCCACCATCTAGAGTTGAAAGGGCAATCTTGAGTCCTTGTCCTTCTTGGCCGATCAAGCACTCACTCGGCACAAAAACGTCATCAAAGAAGAGCTGCGCGGTCGAAGACGCATTGATCCCGAGTTTGTCTTCCAGTTTAGCGACTGCAAAACCTTCTGCCTTGGTATCGACAACAAATGCGCAAATCCCCTTTTGTTTGGCAGCAGGATCAATGGTTGCAAACACGACAGCATAGTCGGCTTCTTTACCGTTGGTGATCCAGTTCTTGGTCCCACGGAGGCGATAACCCCCATCGACTTTTTTAGCTGTAACTTTCAATCCTCCGGGATCAGATCCTGCGCTAGGCTCAGAAAGCGCAAAACATCCGAGCTTTTGTCCTTGAGCCAGTGGCTTTAAATATTTCTCTTTAATATGATCCGAGCCGAAAGCCATCAAAGGATAACAAACCAGCGAGTTGTTGACCGACATGATCACGCCAGTCGATGCACAAGCAGCCGAGACTTCTTCCATCACCATGGCATAAGAAACAACGTCCATCCCAGCGCCGCCCCACTCTTCGGGAACCATCATCCCCATGAGGCCCATCTCAGCTAGTTTTTTAACGTTGTCAGTCGGAAACTCTCCACTCTCGTCGTGATGCTTTGCTTTAGGAGCGATCTCCTTTTGGGCTAAGGTTCGAATCTGCTCCATGAGCATTTTCTTTTCTTCACTGGTTTCTGGCCATCCGTAGATCATAAATTTCCCTCGGTTTGTTCTCTATTACTTACCTATACAAAATTCTGAGAAAATTTTCCCTAAGATATCGTCAGTACTGGTTTTTCCTAGGATTGGTTCCAAAGAGTGGAGCGTTTGTCGGATGTCTGCTGCAAAAAGATCCTCTTCGGTTGCTTGTGTGGCGCGGGCCAGGTCTTGTTCGGCGGCTTGGAGTGCTTGGAGGTGATCTAGCCTAGTAATCAGGATTTCTTTGGGTTTACGTCTTGTTTCTTCCTCACATCGCTCAAACACCACGTCAACAAGCTCATTAACTCCTGTGAGCTTGAGAGAAGAAACCGAAATCCAACTCGAAATACCGAACTTCTCTTTCAGTATTTCTGTCATCTCTTTTTGTTTTTTTAAATCCAACAGGTCCACTTTGTGGAGAATCCCAATCGCGCGCTTTTGAACTACGGCTGATTGTTCCCAATAAGTACTGAGCTCCTCGATTTGCTCGGCTTGTGATGCATCCGCCATCACAAAAACCAAATCCGCTTCTTTGGCTGCTCTCAAGGTTCTATCCATTCCCATTTTTTCGACCAGATCATGAGTCTTCCGCAAACCCGCGGTGTCTTCCAATCGAAGCGTGATGCTTTTACCCGCAGCACTTCGCAACGTCAGTACTTCGTGAACAATATCTCGAGTAGTGCCCGGGATTTGCGTCACGATGGATCGATCTTCCCCAATCAAAGCATTAAACAAGCTAGATTTACCTGCATTGGGCAAACCAAAAAAAGCAATTCGAATTCCTTCTTGGATGCTCTTGCCTCTTCGATAGGTCGATTTGATTTCCTCAATCTTTTTCAAAACCAAAGCTGCCCCTTTTTTAAGCTGCGGAAGACTGAGCTCCTCGACGTCTTGATCCGAAAAATCAATTCCTAGCTCACTTCTAGCGGTGAGATTTTTGATCTCCGTCGAGAGCACCATCATTTGCTCATGCTGAAGTCCCTGAAGTTTATCCAAAGCCAATTCGACTGCTTGGTCATTGGAAGCTTGAATCAGCTCCGCTACAGCTTCTGCCTGGGTCAAACTCATTTTTCCATTTCTGACTGCACGAAAACTGAACTCACCTGGCAAAGCCTGTCTGACACCCAGATTTAAAACGCACTCCAAAGTGCGCGCGCTTCCAAAGGCTCCCCCGTGCCCTTGCAGCTCAACCACTTCCTCACCCGTAAAGCTGCTTCCTTTTGGAAAATACACAGCCAGAACTTCGTCCAAAACTGCATGAGACGCTGGGTTAGTCAGCATCGTTTTGATGAGTTTACGTGGTTCTGATTCTAGAGATTGAACAGAAACTTTTTTGAAAACCGCGAGTGAATCCGGACCGCTGATTCGAATGACCGAAACCGCTCCACCCACTGCCGTGCAAATCGCGGCAATCGTGTCCTCAGAAAAATACTGGGATCTATCTTGCCTTGGCAACAATCGGAGCAACCTGTCCGGTATCAAATTTTCTGTTCAGGATAAATTGCTGAGCAATCCCTGCCAGAGCGTTGACCAACATATAAAGAGTCAAACCCGAAGGAAGCGTCAGCATGAAAATACCGAAAATCAACGGCATAAACTGAATCATCTTCGCCTGCATCGGATCGGTTGCCGTGTTGGGCATCATTTTTTGCTGAATAAACATGATCACCGAAAGCAAAACCGGCGTCACATAATAAGGATCTTTGGCTGACAAGTCATGCACCCAAAAAGCAAACGGCGCCTGATAAAGTTCGATCGCCACATAAAGCACGCGGTTGAGAGCAAAAAACACAGGGATCTGAGCCAAAACAGGAAGACATCCCGCCATCGGGTTGTAGCCCTGATTTTTCATCATCCCCAACATTTCTTTGTTGAGTGTCTCTTTGTCGTCCTTGTATTTTTCTTTAAGCTTTTCTAGCTGTGGCTGAATTTTGGACATCTGCTTCATCGCTTTGACTGATTTATAAGTCAGAGGATAGGTGACAATTTTGAGAGCTAGCGTTAGCAAAATGATCGCTACCCCATAGTTACCAGTAAACGAAAACAACCATTTCAAAAATTTCAACAAAGGGTATGCAAAAATAGTGAAAAATCCAAAGTCCACAGTATGGTCCAAAGTTGGATCAATCGAACGCAACAAGGTCAGTTCTTTGGGAACAAAGAGGGCCTTCCCCTTAATTTCAATACTGTTGCCATGAATTGGATAGACCATGCTGACGCGGGCTTGGTCCGCTCCCATGGGTTGAACGAGTGCCCATGGGTCTGTGTTCAAAGAAGGTTCGCTCTTGGTTTCGTTCATCCAAGAAAATAGAAAATACCTTCCAGTCAGCCCTACCCACTTCACAGGTGCCGCTGCCTCTGTGAGTTTAGGTAATTCTTTTAGTGCTATTTGTGAGGCTTCTTTTTGCGAATAATATACAATTGCACGATCTTCACCAGTTTCCGTGTCAGGGTTAATTTTTCCCTGCATCCAAACAAAAACATGCTTAGGTGTTTGTTTTTTGAACTGTGCTCGGATGACAACATTTACATAAGGCTGATTTGCGCTCGATTGAAATTCGCGCGTGAGCAAAATATTTGAATCTTCATATTTCCAATGTGACCCACTGAGTTCGCCAGCGGCTCCACTCAAATAAGCTAACTCAGGGGAATCAAAGCTGAGCTGTAATCCTCCGGGTTGCTCTAGTTCTGTTACCGATGCCAAATCGACCTGATTCAGATTTTTTTTCTTGTATCCATTGAGCTTCCAGCCCGAAAAAAACTGAGCACCGCTTCCTACCGAAGCCTGACCCAGCTGCAAATCTAAGGCCTGTGATTGTACTGGTTTCGCCTCAATCGCCGGGGCAAGCGTTTGGTTTACCGCAGCAGTTCCAGCTTGCTCCAAAGCAGCTTGTTGTTTTGCTCTAGGTTCTAAGTAAAGTTTTTGCCAACCTAAAACTCCAGCAAGAACTAAACCAAAAAAAATCAGCTGCTTTTGATTATTTAATTTCATGCTTTCTTCCCGACCTTCCCTACGCGTCACGCTCCGGGACGGTGCTGATGCACCGACGGAAGCTCCGGAAATCCTTTCCTACGCTTTGCCCCAAGGATGGCACTGTGACAACCTTTTTAACGCCATCCAACTTCCTTTTTTCCAACCCCATTCTTCAATCGCTTTTTCGGCATATTGACTGCACGTGGGGTTAAATCGGCAACCCATTCCCGGACCCGACATCAGATGTAAAAAGGGAGAAAAAATTCCTCGATAGAAAAGAAAAACCAATTTTCTCATTGAAAAGTTTTTCTGATTTCTGAAAAAAGCTCTCGATAAAACAAAGGGTCTTTTGCTTTCTGTTGTGAGTGAATCACCACATTATAATCTCGCGATCCTAGTTTTGCAGCGGACTGCCGCATGGATTCACGAATCGCTCGTTTAATTTTATTTCTTTGAACGGAACTCGCTTTGACTTTAAGTGTGATGCCTAAACGAAAGTGCCCCAAGGAATTGGGAATATGAAAAACCCTGCCAAAAGACAGGGTTTGCTGCTTGCTTCCACGAAAAAACGCCAAGAAATCTGCGCGGTGGTGTAACCGACGCGGATAACCCAATGATTCCATGGAAAGACGTTTTGAGTTCAATGGTTACTTCGCAGCAACGGAAACGGTCAGACGCTTACGGCCTTTAGCTCGTCGGCGTTTCAAAACATTTCGGCCAGTGGCAGTTTCCATCCGAGCACGAAAACCGTGCGTGCGGCGTCTTTTTGTACGGCTAGGTTGATAAGTCCTTTTCATAATGAGGGGCCTTCTTAACCTGATGCTGTACGCATTGTCAAGGACACATCCCCATGCTAAGCCCGAAACACATCTATGCGTATTTCAGAAGAGCTGCAAACCAGTCATTGGCCCGAAATTTGGCAATCCGCCTACCGAATCCTTGAAACAAAAGCAGTCTCTTCTGCTCTAAAAACCTGGCTTCCTCAAATTACATTCCAAAGTGTATCCGGTGCTGAAAATGGCGGTTTTATAGTCACTTTTAGGGCAATGAACGATTTTATATCACAAATAGTGAAAAAGACTCTCCTTCCTGTCATCGAGGAGTCTTTTACACAGGTTTTAGGGGCGCCTTGTACTTTAAATTTAGTGGTGGATCCTGAAAATATCAATTTTACGACCACACCCAGCAGCTCTGAAACCACCAATCCCTACACTACTGATGACTCTTCGGCCAAAGATTCACATCCGGGCCTAGTAAAAAATGTCACCTTGAATATGGGTTTTCGCACCCATCATGACCATTGCATTAATCCCCGGTATACTTTTGAAAATTTTATTGTGGGAGCGAGTAATCAATTTGCACACGCCTCCTCCTTAGCTATCGCTGAGCGGCCCGGCTCCTTATACAATCCCGTTTTTATTTATAGTCCTCCTGGGCTTGGAAAAACCCACTTGCTTCACGCTATTGGGAACAAAATACTTCAGGTCACTCCCCAGGCAAGAGTCGTTTATCTTTCCGCTGAACAGTTTTTGAATGAGTTAGTGGATTCCATTCAAAAAAAGAAAATGGCTCAGTTTCGAGACAAGTACAGAAACTCGGTTGATGCCCTGCTCTTGGACGACGTTCAGTTTCTCTCTGGAAAAGAAGGAACCCAAGAGGAGCTTTTTCACACATTCAATGAGTTCTACAACACCAAGAGACAAATTGTTTTGACGAGTGACCGTCCGCCGAAAGAAATTGAGGAGCTTGAGGAACGCATTCAAACCCGTTTCGCTTGGGGATTGATCTCGAATATTAACGCTCCTGAAATTGAAACACGAATAGCTATCCTCAAGGCTAAGTCAGAAAGAGAGGATATTTTCCTCCCTGACGAAGTAGCGACATACATGGCCACCTACATCAAGTCTAACGTTCGGGAACTGGAAAGCATCGTAATAAAACTTAAAGCCAATGCCTCTTTCCTGGGAACTGAGATCTCTTTAGAAATGGCAAAGCAGGAACTCAGAATTCTAGTACCAGAGGAGTCCTCTCATCATACGGTTGAAGCCATTCAAAATACCGTCGCAAAGCACTTCAATATCAAGGTGCAGGACTTAAAATCTGACATCCGAGCTACAAAATTTTCAATCCCTAGACATGTTTCAATGTACCTTTGCCGTAAGTACTCTCGATTAGGTTTTAAGGAAATTGGCTCAATGTTCGGAGGTAAAGACCACAGTACTGTTCTTCACGCTTGCAAAAAAATTGAACGCCTCATTGAAAAAGACCCTTCTGTTCTCGCTAAAATCGAAGAAATTCAAAATAGCTTATAGGTTTTATCGGTTATACTGTTTTTTGTGGATAACCTTGTGAATTCTCTGTGAATAGGTGTGGATACATTTAAGTTATCCACACGTTATCCACATAGTTATTCACATATCCACATTTTTTAAAATCTAATTTTATTAGTTATTTCAGGGTATTAAATAAAGGTATCAACATATCCACAAGACTTCTCTCTTTCTAAGAAATCAAGTAGTCGACCTTACTGAGTGGGTTTTGGGGATAACTCACAATTTAAGACTAGTTTTGGTCATTTTGCCTTTTATAACCTGATTATATAAGTCTGATTTTGAATGTTATCCACTTTTACTTGTGAATATGTTGTGCATATCCTTGTGTTTCCTGCCTTTTGTCCTGCGTGCTCAAGTTAAGCACTATCTTTAAACTTTCTAAGCACACTGGTTATTCACATTTTTTAATGCCTATTATTTGAATCATTTCTTTTACTTAAATCTCTTATCCACTTATCCACATTCCCTACTAGTACTACTAGTTTTCTATTTACCTATCTGTTTCTTTTGGTAGGGATAGATAAGTATGAAATTTACCATTCAAACGTCTGAATTGAACCAAGCCCTTCAAAATACCCTTTCTGTCATAGAGAAGAAAAACACAGTGCCTATTCTTTCTAATTTTCTCTTGAGAGTTTCTGACCAACAACTTTTTGTAATCTCAACTAACTTAGAAGTGGGAATGAAAATTTCATGTGAAATACAAAACTCTTCTTCTGGTGAGGTGACTGTTCCAGCAAAATATTTTTCAGATATTATTAAAGATATTTCTGAAAAAGAAGTTTGTGTTTCTAGGAAAGACAATCACTGGATTGAAGTCACCTCGGGGAAATACAAAGTAAACATTGTGGGTTTACCTGGAGAAGATTACCCCGCACTCCCCTCGTTTGAAGGAAGGGAGTATTTTTTAGTTCGAAGCGAATCCATGAAAAGGATGATTGATAAAACTAGCTTTGCGGTTTCGAACGACAGTACTCGGTATCACCTCAATGGTGTATTTTTCGAACCTCTTGAAAATAGTATTTTTAGAATGACCGCAACAGATGGTCATCGGCTTTCAATAGTAGATGAAGAGGTTTTCTTAAAATCTCCTCAACTCAAAAGAGGGGTAATTATTCCTAGAAAGGGTTTGCAAGAACTCAGAAAAATTCTAGATACCTCAGAAGAGCAAATCGAGATGTCTTTAGATCGGCAGTACATTTTTTGTAAGAGTAAAGCGATCTCACTATTGATTCGCTTAATAGACGGAGAATACCCTGACTATAGGCAAGTGATTCCAAAAACTTTTGAAAATAAAGTACAAGTCGATCAATCTATTTTGTTTTCTGCTATTAGGCGTGTGAGTCACCTAGCAAATGAAAAAAGCAGAGCTATTCGTTTTTTAATCCAGCGCGGGGTGATTCAAATTTCTTCCAGTAATCCTGAAATGGGAGATGCTAAGGAGGAAGTGGAGGCAGAATATCTGGGGCCAGAAATGGATATAGCATTCAACTCAAAATACCTCATGGACTATCTGGCTGTGAGTGACTGTAGTAAAATTGAACTCTTTGTGAAAGATCGAATGAGCCCAGGGATTTTACAAGGAGAAGGGCGTAAAAATCAAACCTACGTGATTATGCCTATGCGGATTTAGCAGTAATAAAATCGTTGCGTATGAAAATACTAGAACTGGAACTAAAAAATTTTAGTAACTGTTCAGCCTGATTATGCGAGCAGTGGCTGAAGCGGTGCACCTAAAA